>JBAYUD010000007.1:0-59195 GCA_041675265.1 Desulfurivibrionaceae bacterium
CCTGCCGCCCTGCGCCATCCGGACCGCATTCTGGGCGGCCTCGGAAACGCTTCGCGCCTTTGTACTCGCCACCTGGGCGGTCTGTTTCACCTCCTCGACGGTGGAGGTGGTCTCGCTCACCGCCGATGCGGTCTCGGTCGCGCCGGAAGCCACCTGGGCCGTGGAGGCCATGATCTCGCTGGCCGCCGAGGCAAGGACGTTGATCCCCTCGATCATCTCCCGCGTTATCTCCCGCAGGCCATCCACCATGATGCCCAGGGCATTTCCCATGACATCCTTTTCCGACTGGGGAATAATCCTTACGGAAAGATCGCCTCCGGCAATCCGCTTCGTCATGCCCGCCATTCCACTGATATTTCCCACCATCCGGCGGAAGGTCTGCGCCAGCACCCCCACCTCGTCCTCTCTGTTGACCGCCGGCAGGATGACGTCCAATTCTCCCATGGCAACCCGTTCGGCAATTTGGGTGATTTCGGTAAGGGGGATGGCTATGACCCTGGTCAGAATTGTTGTCATTCCCATGCAGAACAAAAAGGCGCTTATCCCTATGGCCAGGAAGATAACCAACGAACTCCTCGCCCGTTGCTCGGACCGGACTATCTGCTGCTGGGCCTGCTCGATCTCCTGCCCGCCAAGTTCCCGGGCAAGGGCGCGTATCCTGTTGTAACGTTCCTCCTGAACGCTGACCCCGAGCTGCCTGGCCTCCTCGTTCTTCCCCGTGGAAACCAGAGAAATCTCTTCATCCCGCGTTTTCCGGTATGCTTCCCGGATGGAATTCAGCTCCTGGATTTTCGAGAGGAATTCCGGATCGCCTTTCTTCAACTCCATGAGTTCCTTGACTTTTTGGTCCATATCCGCGGACCGCTCCTTGATATCCTGTGCCAATGCCTGTTGCTTGGAGCGGTCACTGGTCATCATCATCTCCAGCAACTGGGCTCTCGTGCGGTTCTGATCGGCCCGGATTTCCACCAGATGCAGGGTTGACTCGAAGCCGCTCCGGACCAGCTCCCGTTGCGACGCGTTGATCGCCCTGATGGCCGTATAGGCTGTCACGATGGAGACAACCAGCAGGATAAGCATCAGCCCGAAGCTTAGGATGATTTTTGCCCGCGTTGACAGATTCAGAAACCACTTCATAGGATACCCCCTTGAGGACCGGTTATGGGTTTTCGGTTTTCAAAATCCAGCCTTTATCCTGCACCGCCGGCTGCTTCATCGTGCACGACAATCCGCCGGTCGGAGAGGATTGCCCCTCCGTCCAGCACCACCAGCCGCTCTTCGGTTACCCCCTTCAGGTAATCGGCGCGAACCTCGGTCAGGGTGGGAAGCGACGGTTGCAGCTCCCTCACCGGAATCATCCGCACCCCGAGGATGGCGTCCGCCAGGATGCCGAATTCCATGAAGTCGTCATGCACGATGATGACCCTATTGAGGTCGGTCAGCCCCTTTTGCGGCAGGTCGAAAAATTTGCGGAGGTCGATGACGGAAAGGATCTTTCCCCGCACGTTCATGATGCCGAGGACAAAAGGCGGCGTACCGGGAAGGGGGGTGATATCCTTGAGGGGGTAGACCTCGCGGATATAGGAAGACTCGATCCCGTACCGCTCGTAGGCAAGGAGGAATTCGACGACCTCGAGACCGGCCGCGGTCTCTTCCTTTTCCGGCTCCCTGGCCAGGGCCAGAGCCCTCTCCCTGAGGATCCGCCGCTGTTCCTCGGGGCTCAACCGCCGCTCTTCCCGTGGAGCCGTTCGCGGCTGGAGCCTATGCCGGCTCCCGGGCATGCCTTGCCTTGCGGATGAGGCCTTTTTCGATGCGGCTTCCCTTTTCGTCTCTTGCATCGGCGTTACTCCTTGGGTCTATGCGCTGACCGCTGTTGTTCGCATGATCTCCCTGAGCCTCCCCGCCGACAATCCCTCGGATTCGGGAAGGATATCGGCAGGATCATATCGGTCGAGGAGCGAGAGGGTGTTGGCGAAATGTTTCCGCGCTTCCTTCATCTTTCCTTGCCGCAGGGCGAGATTGCCCAGGGAAAAATGGGCGAGCACCAAATCCTGGTCGAGGTAGAGCGCCCGTTTCAGCGAGACGACCGCCTCGTCGGCGGCGCCCTGCTCCTGAAGAATCATGGCCCGAAGGTAATGCAGTCCCGCCTTGAGCCGGTCGACGCCGATCGCCTGCTCGAGCAGCTCCCGCGCCTCGGTCAATTTCCCCTGATTGGCGTAGACGCGGCATTGAAGAACGGCCGCCTCGACATCTTCCCGGTTGACCGCCAGCAAAACGGCGAGCTTCTCCTCCGCTTCCGGATAGCAGCCCCGTTCATAAAGGGCCAGGGCCGCTTCGTATGGGGACGGAGGACGGGGAGCAGGGGGCGGGGAGCAAAAGATTGGGGCTCGGAGGAGCGGGGGCGGTGATTGGCTGTCGGCAGGCAAGGGCGCGGGGACAAATTGCCCGGCTTCGGCCGGGCCCCGGTCCCTCGGAACCGCTCCCTGCCCCTCGACGCCCGCGCCCTCTTTTCGATACAGAATCGCATCGGGAAAACTGATCGCCTTGAACCGCGAAAAAAGGAATTGGGAGGCCTCGCAGGGGCTGACAATGAGCCAGCCCCCGTCGACCAGGGAGCGGTGCAACCGCTCGACGACCATTCTGGCCCGATCCGGGGTGAAGTACATGAGCACGTTGCGGCAGAAGATCACGTCCATGGCGTTGGTGTTGTTCAGAAGCGAGGGATAGACATCCTCCGCGAGGTTGAGATAGGAGAAGCTCACCATTTTTCTGATCTGGGGAAGGATCTCGAAACGGCCGTCCCCGGTCCGGCGGAAGTATGTATCCCGGAAACCCTGCGGAGGATTGCGGAACGACCACTCGCCATAGACCCCTTCCGCCCCCCTGCCCAGCGCATGGGGGTTTATGTCCGTGCCGATGATCGAGATATGCCAGTCCCGCAACGCCGCGCCCATGGCCGTGAGGAGGATGGCGACGGAGAAGGGCTCCTCGCCCGTCGAGCACCCCGCGCACCATATTCGCAGATGCCGCTCGTCTCCTTGGCGGGTACGGATCAGTTCCGGCACGATCTCCTCCTCGAAAACCTCCAGGCTCCTTTTTTCCCGCAGGAAATATGTCTCTCCCACGGTGAGATGGCGGGCCAGGATCTCGATCTGCTCCCGGGAGAGGGGCGACGCCATGATCCATCGGAGGCATGCTTCCGGATCCTCGAAGCCGAACTCCCGCGCGGCGCAAGCCATTCCCCGCTCAAGGGCGCGCCACTGCTTGCGCGGAAAATGCAACCCCGTGTGCGCGGCAACAAAGTCGCTGAACCGCGCCAGCAGGTTATCCGCCACGCCTGCGGGGATATCCATTGCCTGGGGCCCGCTAATACCCATTTTCCCGCTCCGGCAATTTGTCTCCGGCCTCCGGGCCGGGATCGCCGAGCCCCGCCAACCCCTCGTCGAGCCGTGTTTCGTCGCCCGGAGAGAACACCTTGTCGATATCGGGGATGAGGACCATGCCGTCCGTGAGTTTCACCACCCCTTCCACGGCTTCGACCCCGGAAAGAATCTCCGCCACGGGAACAACCGCCTCCTCGGGACAATGGACGACGCCATGGACCGCGTCCACCGCGAACGCGACCGTCCGTTGCATTGCCGAGGAAACAACGAACTGGTCGCTCAGGCGGATTTCCCTTTCGGGAAAATGGAAACACCTGCGCAGGTCGATGACCGGAACGATGCGTCCCTGCACATTGATTATCCCGCGAACGATTTCCGGCGCATCCGGAAGCGGGGTCACCTCGACCGCGCGCACCACCCGCTCGACCGCGTCGAGCCGGAGTGCGTAATACTGATCATCAAGAGCAAAGACAAGAAGTTGATCAACGTTGTTCACAGACCCATCCCCCCGTGATTCTTCCGCCTTCCGGGGGAAGTTTTTCCCTCCCGGACCAAAATTCCGCAGGTCGCCCGGTTATTCATTGTCCGAAGCATGCACGGGCAGGGCCAACTTTCCCCCTTTCCGCATGAACGGCTTCATACGGCTTCTTCCCCTGACACGCGGACCGATCGGACGCAACGAACGCCATTCCGGAATATTGAGACATTTTTCCAATTATAACTCGGCGTGGTAATGATATTATAGCGCAGATACGAAATGTGAATGCAACTTTTATAGGTTAGAAGATGCGAGATTGGAGTAGAATGCGTATGGGTTTCCTCCCCGGCTCTGCCGGAGGGGCCGACTAAAACACTGCTTGCCCAAAACGATAAACATACTTAATGTCTGTGCATCGTCGCAGGCTGCAGACGGCCCGTTTCACCCAAAACAACCCAAACGACAAAAGCCAAGACAGGCAGACCAGATATGGATTATTACAAATTGCTCGGTGTGGGAAAAAGCGCATCACCTGAGGAAATCAAGAAAGCCTACCGCAAACTTGCCCTCAAGTATCACCCGGACCGCAACAAGGGGAACAAGGAGGCGGAGGAGCAGTTTAAAAAGATCAGCGAGGCGTACGCCGTCCTCTCCGACAAGGAAAAACGGCAGCAGTACGATTCCTTCGGCTCCGCGGGCTTCCAGCAGCGCTATTCCCAGGAGGATATTTTCCGCAACGCCGATCTGGGCGATATCCTGCGGGAATTCGGGATCAACTTCGGCGGCGGACGCACCACCTTCCGGAGTTCAGGCGGAGGGGGCGGTTTCGAGGAGATGTTCCGTCAGCCTGGGGCAGGGGCACGCGCCAGCCATGGCTTTCAGGATTTTCGCCAGCAGCAACAGGTCAAGGGCTCTGATCTTTCCCTGGAATTGCCGATCACCTTGCATGAGGTGCTGACCGGCGCCGAAAAAACCATCTCCCTTGGCCGCGGCGCGGCGGCGGAAAAGGTTTCCGTGAAGATCCCGGTCGGGATCGAGACCGGCAAGAAACTGCGGGTTTCCGGCAAGGGCTCCCCTTCCCCCATGGGCGGGCCGCCAGGCGACCTCTACCTGCTGATCAAGGTCGAACCGCACCCGATCTTTACCAGGGAAGGCGCGCATCTCACCATGGATCTGCAAATACCATACAGCTCCGCCGTGTTTGGCGGGGAAGTGGAAGTCCCGACCCTGGAGGGCAAACAACTCAAGGTCAAGGTTCCACCGGGCTGCCAGCCCCAGGCAAAACTGCGCCTGCGCAAGCACGGCTTGCCGGACAGCCCTGGCGGAGAACGGGGGGATCTGTTGGTAAAAATCGTGGTGGCGGTGCCGAAGGATCTGTCCGAGGAACAACAGGATTTGGTGAAAAAACTGAAAGAGACAGGGCTGTAATCTTCGCCCGGCAATAGCCTGCCAACAAGGAGAACCCTGCTTCAGGACCCCCTCTTGCGGCTAGAGCAGGATGCCGACAAAGATGGTGGACATGCTGAACATATACCGTTCCGGCAGCCCTCCCCGCATGGCGATATCATCCTCAAGGCGGGTGAGGATCCGGGTCATGATCACCTCGTAGCCCATGTTGAGGTAGCCGTCCGAACCCGCCTCGTTGGTGAGGAAAAACAGCTTGCCGTTTTTATCCCTGTAGGTTTTCAGCCGCCAGTTCACCTGACTGAGGTTGTGGTGGAGCCGTTGCAGCCGCTCCAGCGGAATCTGCAGGCCGCTTATGAAGATTCCCCCTTCCCGGACATCATACGCCTCCACGATGCTTTTCCATAATCCGAGGCTCAGCAGATAGACCCGATCCGGCTCGACGGTTTCCGGGTGGAACGCGGCGGCAAGCACCTCGTGGGATTGCTTGTTGGCATACACCTGCTCCACCGTGGGCTGGGAAGCGAAAATGGCGTCGATCTTCCGCCGTTGCTGGTCCGGGTCTTTTTCGTACTTGGGGTTTTTGGCATAGAGCCGGGAGGTGAATTCCCGAAGGGAATTCTGATACTGGCGCACATGGTGCCGGATAACGCCGACATCGGTGGGGGTAAAAAACCCTCCGAACGCGTCGTCACCGGCGCCATTTCCGGAGATCCCGCAGCCGGAAAGCAGCAGCAGGACGCAGCCCAACAGCAGACCTGCGACTGTTTCGCACAGACCACGAACAAGCGGTCTCGGCATCACACCACCTCCCGGCAAAAGGATTTTCCGACTACAGCCGCTGCAACACTCTGTAACCCATACCCTGTCTGTCCGATGATAGCACAGTTTTTTGCCGCAGGTACCAACAGAAAAACGCCATACCTGGCCGTTGGACCATCCCGCTAGATATCAGCCCCGGTTATCTTGACCAGCGCCTCCCGGTAGCGGGACGCGGTTTTCTCGATGATTTCGCTTGGCAGTGGGGGCGGCGGCGGGTTTTTCCCCCAATCGAGGGTGGAGAGATAGTCGCGGAGAAACTGCTTGTCAAAACTCGGCTGTCCCGCGCCGGGCTGGTACTGGTCCTGGGGCCAGAATCGCGAGGAATCCGGGGTCAACACCTCATCGATGAGGATAATCTCGCCGTTATGGATGCCCAGTTCAAACTTGGTGTCGGCAATGATGATTCCCCTGCCGCGGGCGTAATCCGCCGCCTTCACATAAAGGCGCACACAGATATCCTTGATCCGGGCGGTCTGTTCCTTGCCCAGGAGATTTTCCATCTCGGCCAGGGAGATATTCTCGTCGTGCGTGCCAAGCGCCGCCTTGGTGGACGGGGTGAAGAGCGGCTCGGGGAACTTGTCCGACTCCCGCATCCCGGCGGGCAAGGCAAAGCCGCACACGTTCGGGTCTTTTTTGTAGGCCTGCCAGAAGGAGCCGGAAAGATAGCCGCGAACAATGCACTCCACCGGCAGGGGCTTGGCCTTTTTCACCAGCAGGCTGCGGCCCACCAACTGCTCGCGGTACGGAGCGCAGACAGCCGGGTATTCCGCGACATCGGCCGTGATCAGATGATTGGGCACAATGTCCTTGAGATAGTCAAACCAGAACAGTGAAAGCTTGGTCAGGATCGCGCCCTTGTTGGGAATGGGGTCATCCATGACCACGTCAAAGGCGGAGATCCGGTCCGAGGCCACCATGAGCAGATGGTCTTCCACCTCGTAGAGATCCCGGACCTTGCCGCGATGCAGCAGATGGAGATCGGCAAAATTCGTTTGGGTGATGGGTGTTGTCATGACTGATTCCTTATCAAAAAATTTCAGCGGCAGAGGGCATGAACATGCCCCAGCCTCTCAAAAACGATACATTTTCCCAACCGCTTGCGCGATATTTTTTTAGGAGCCGTTCAGAAACAACAGGCCATTTATGTTGCCTTACTGCACGGCTCCCTATGCCATCCGGCTACCTGAAACGGCCATGTTATTTTTTGACGATGGCTTAACCGGGTTCAGCCGCGATAAAACCATTTCTTGATCTCATGGGAGGTAAAACTCTTGGCCACCGGCCGGCCATGGGGGCAATGGGAAAAAATCTCGGCCCGTTGCATCTCCTCCAGCAACGCCTCGGCTTCCGTTACGGTCAGCCTTTGCCCTGCCTTGATCGCCGCCTTGCAGGCCATATCGGAAAGCACCTCCTCGGCGCGCACCCCGCCTCTGCCGGAGCCCGGCTCACCAAAGCGGGCAAAGATCCCTCCCAGCACCTCCTCGACCGGAGAACGGCCAAGCACCGCGGGCACGGCTTTCACCACCTGGCTCCCCCCGCCGAAATCCTCGATCTCGACGCCGAGGGCGCCGATCTCCTCGGCATGTTGTCTGAGGATCTGCGCCTCCTCCAGGCTGCACTCCATGACCTTGGGGAACAAGAGGGTCTGACGGGCGATCTTTTTGTTGGCGAACTGTTTTTTCAGCGATTCGAAAAGCAGCCGTTCATGGGCGGCATGCTGGTCAATGGCAAGCAGGCCGTCGTCCGTGGCGCAGAGCAGGTAGGTGTCCAGCACCTGCCCGAGATAGCGCAACCCGCCAGGGGAAGGGACACCCTCCTCCCCGCACACGGCCGAAGGTTGGGGCTGCTCCGCGGCACAGCCACGTTCCGAGGAGGCGTCCGGTGCAGGGTCAGTCTGAAGAACCGGAGGCGCAACAACGGCGGCGGTCGTAAAGAGCGACAGCGGCTCATGCGCCATGGGCGCGGGAGTAACGGAAACCGGCGCGTACGTCTTGGCCGGGGTGACTTTACCCTCTCCCCTCTCCGGACCAAGGGCAGGGACCTTGAATATCTCCTTTTTCAAGGTCTGCTGGTGATCCGCCATGGCACCCTGAACCGCAACAACCACGGCGTGATGCACCAGGGCAGGCTTGTGAAACCGGACCTCCTGCTTGGTGGGGTGGACGTTCACATCAACACTTTCCAGCGGCAGGGCCAGAAAAATCACCCCGCCCGGGCCCCGTCCCTTCATGAGATAGTTCTGGAGCCCTTCGCTCACCGCGTGGGTGATCAGCCGGTCATGGATCGCCCGGCCATTGACAAAGATCCTCAATCGTCCGGCCACCGGGGCGTCCGGGGGCAACAGAAACCCCCAAACCCCGAGTTCGGTCTCGCCTTCAGCCCGGACCTCTCGCCCCACCTCCACAAGCGAACCGCCGCCCTTGCCGAAGATCCGTTCCGCCCTGCTCCGGGGGGTATCAAGCCCGACGGGCAGCCGCAGAACCTCGCGGCCATCCACCGCAAAACTAAAGCCCAGTTCCGGGCGAACCAGGGCATAATTTTTCACCACCTCTTCGATGTGGGCCAATTCCGTGCGGGTGGATTTGAGAAATTTCTTCCGGGCCGGGACGTTGCCGAAGAGATCCGTAACCTCAAAGGAGGTGCCGGGGCTGCCCCCCATCTCGTGCACCTTGAGAACCTTCCCGAAACGGAGATCCACCTGGGTGCCCAAGGCTTGGGCGGCAAGGCGCGAGGCGATCCGCATCCGGGAAACCGAAGCGATGCTGGGCACGGCCTCGCCCCTGAACCCGAGGGAACGGATGGCGCCAAGCTCGGCAAGGCTTGCGATCTTGCTCGTGGCATGGCGCTCCAGACAGAGGAGCACATCATCCTGATCCATACCCGAGCCGTCGTCGATCACCCGGATCAACCGCGTGCCGTCGCCTTCCACCTGGATGGAGACCTGACTTGCCCCCGCGTCGATGGCGTTTTCCAGCAGCTCCTTGACCACCGAGGCGGGCCGCTCGACAACCTCGCCGGCCGCGATCTGGTTGGCCAGGTTTTCCGGGAGAATCCTGATTCTGGACAAGGGTTAGAGCACGCTCAGCATGTGAAGTTTCACCCACTCCTCGTCCCACCACTCGATGGGATCGACAAAGATGCCGTTGACCAGCATGCTGGAGTGGAGATGATCCCCGCCGGCCATGCC
Organism: Desulfurivibrionaceae bacterium; assembly: GCA_041675265.1. GTDB lineage: Bacteria > Desulfobacterota > Desulfobulbia > Desulfobulbales > Desulfurivibrionaceae > Thiovibrio. Next base: position 9,275 of record JBAYUD010000007.1, read on the forward strand.
GGTGGTGCCGGTAAGCCCGACCACCGAGCCCTTCTCGACCATGGTTCCCACCGGAACATCGATCTGGCTCAAATGGGAGTACAGACTGAATATCCCCTGGCCGTGGTCAAGGATGACGGTATTGCCGTAAATTCCAAGGTACTCGGCGAAAACCACCATCCCCCGGTTGGCGGCCTCTACATTGGCATGCTCGAGCGAGGCGATATCAACCCCCAGATGGGTCTGCTCGTCGATATTCTCGTTGTTGTACAGATAGGTGCGGTGGTCGGCATATCCGGCCTTTGGGCTGCCTTCCATCCGTCCGAAACGGCCGTCCCAGAACCGCTCGGGCTGGAATTTCGAGCAGATCTCCTGAATCTTCTTGTAATTGGCCAGCCGGATATCGTTGTTCACCTTGATATACTGCTCAACCGGCGTGCCGCTCAACTCCGGATAATGGGTGGCGAATTCCGGCAGTTTGGCGGAGAGAAACGCGTCGCTGATGGTGATCTTGTCGCTGACAATCTTGCGCACATGCAGGTCCATGGTAAACGGGGCCTTGGCCTCGTTTCCAGCCTGGTCCGCGGCAACGACAAAGGATTTTTCCAGAGCCGCGATATCGTGGGGCAGCCCCATGCAGGCGCCGTACACCCCTTCGCCCCGCTTGGGCATGGCAAAGCCGGGATAGAAGCTCTCGTTGATCAGCACCCCGTGCCTGCCCGCCACCTCGCTGACCCGATAGATAACCACCCCGGCGCCACCGCCCTTGATGTACTTGGGAGACTCCATCACGCTGACCACCGGCGGCTTGGTGTCGATGGCGACCACCGAGGAGTGCGCGGTGACATTGCCCCTGAACCAGTTCCACAGGGAAAAGTCCGTCGCTGTTACCACCAGTTCCGCAGAGCCGTCCTTAAAGCCAAGCGCCTTGGGGGTTATTTCGATGATTTCCTCGATTTTCTGCGGCCCCGCGCCGGAGAGATATCCTGCCCGGGGATAGCTTTTTTCAAGCAGCACAGCCCGCTTGCCCTCTTGCACCAAGGTGACCTCAATGGAACTCAGCCCGCTCTTGGCATCACTGGCCGCCAAGGAAAGCTGCCGGGTCAGACCGATGTGGGCGCTCTCCCCATTGAGCGCCACCTGGGGCTTTTCCATCTCCCCCACCAGCCAGAAGAAAACCCCCAGCCCCACAACAAGCAACCCCACCACTCCAAGAATCAACGCAAAAAGCGGGCTTCTGTTTTTTTTCACTTTGTCAAACGGGTCGAGATTCATACTGTAATCCTCATATACAAGCGCCTCCCGGCAGGAGACTTATTTGATGTACACCGATGGCCCTCCGGGCATTCCCCGGAGCCTCTCTCGCATGCAAATTGTGGCGATAATACCATGAACCTCCCCATGATTCCAGAGCTCTTAATATCTTGACAGAAAAAGCCATCCTCATATAGTGTGCGAGGTGTTTTGCAGCGGGGGACCAGAGGCAATGACCATGAAAAAATTCCATACCGTCATCGTGGGCGGCGGGCCTGGGGGATTGGCCTGCGCCACCCTTCTTGCCCTCCAGGGCAAGGAGGTTCTGGTGCTTGAACGCAACAGCAGCATCGGCCCCAAGGTCTGCGCCGGCGGCATTCCCTCCGTTGCCCAGGGCCTCGGTTTCCCGGAAAGCCTGTGGGAAAGATCCTTCACCTGCCAGCACATCAGCAGCAACTGGCAACATGCCGTAATCCGTAACTCCAACCCCATCATCCGCACCGTTGACCGGGGCAGGCTCGGGCGCTGGATGGCGGAAAAGGCATTGGCCGCCGGGGTCACCATCGCCAGCAACACCCTGGTGCTGAAGATCAGCGAGGACCGGGTGCATACCAGAGGGGGCGAGGAGTTTGGCTTTTCCTTCCTGGTGGGTGCCGACGGGAGCAGCTCCCTGGTGCGGCGCCGGCTTGGCATTCCCACCGAACAGATAGGGGTCGGCATCAACTATCAGGTGCCGGGGAATTTCCCCGAGATGCAGTGGCACTTGAACACCGATCTTTTCGGCAACGGCTACGCCTGGATCTTCCCCCACCAGGATACCGCCTCCATCGGCGTATACGCCAGGCGCAGCACCAGCAAACCCGGCCCCCTGTTGAACAGCCTGCACCAGTGGGCCGCGGACCACAGCCATGAACTCAAGTCCCGCCAGCCGCAGGCTGCCCTGATCAATTCCGATTTCCGCGGCTGGCGGTTCAACAACCGCTTTCTGGTCGGCGATGCGGCAGGCCTTGCCTCGGGCCTTACCGGCGAGGGGATCTACTCCGCCATTGTTTCCGGGGAAGAGGTGGCACGCACCATCCTGGATCCCGGGTATGAGAGCAAAAAAATGACCCGGCTCATCGAAAGACACCGCCAGCATGGCCGCATCCTCGACTTGGCCTCCGGCAGCAAGCTGGGAGGCAAACTTGTCTTGGAAGGGCTGATCTTCTGCCTGCGCGCCGGGCTTATCCCTTTCAGCGCCCTGGAAATGGGCATAGACCAACCTTCATGAAGGACCTATCCGTGAACCCTGAGCCTAAAAAAAATAAAACCCGGCTGTTCAATCTTCTGTTCATCGCCGGGTGCGCGGCCATCCTTGTTTTTTTACTCAAGGCGCCCCCCGAATCGACTCACAAGCTGCCTCGGGATGAAAACCACCTGCAGTTCTACCCCATGGACAAAAAGGAGGCGGAAAAGCATTGCACCGCCTGCCATGCCCCCGAAGGCCAGGTTCCGCTTCCCGAGAACCATCCCCCCAAATATCGGTGCCTTTTCTGCCACAAAAAGTACAAGTAAGATGCGAATCTCCGTTTCCCTGCCCGACCTGCGGACCACCTCCGCCCTGGGCCGCTATCTCGGCGAGACCGCCCGCCCCGGCGAGGTGATCACCCTGGGCGGTTCCCTGGGGGCCGGAAAAACCACGCTCACCCAGGCCATCGGCCAGGGGCTGCAGGTGCCGGAATCCTGTTACATCACCAGCCCCACCTTCAGCCTCCTGCACGAATATCCCGGGCGGCTGCCCCTCTATCATCTGGATCTCTATCGGCTGAGCGATGAAACCGAGATCGAGGATCTCGGCCTGCTGGAATATCTCTACGGAACAGGGCTCACCGTGATCGAATGGCCCGACAGACTGGGCAGCCTCATGCCCGAGGAGCGGCTCCATATCGAGCTCAATCTGCTCAACGAAACAGCACGGCTGGCGGAACTCACCGGACATGGGGAGGCGTGGCAAGGAAAACTGGGCGCGCTGCGGGATGACCGGAGATGGCGGCCGCTGATCAACAACGGCTGAAACAAGGGGATCGGAACGAATCAGGATGGGTCGTGGTTTTCCAGGCAGGAGATCCGCGGCATCATCTCGCCGAGGATGGTGACCAGCTTCGCCTTGATGATGGGCTTGGTAAGGAAGCCGTTCATCCCGGCATCGTAGCAGGCGGTCTCATCCTCTTTTCTGGCGTGGGCCGTGAGGCCGACAATTGCCAACGGCTGCTTCAGGGAGCGCAGTCCGACATAGCTCTGGCGCAGGGCCGGGTCCGCCTCAATCTCCCTGATTTTTCTAGTGGCCTCCATGCCGTCCATATTGGGCATCTGGACATCCATCAGGACAAGATCAAAGGTCTGATACCTCAGATGCTCCAGGGCTTCGGTGCCATCGGAGGCCACTTCGACCTCGTACCCTTCCCGGGTGATCAGGATGCCGGCCAGCCGCTGGTTGACCGCATTATCCTCAACCAGAAGGATTCTCCCGCCGGCGGGGGCCTTTTCCCGGGCCGCGTCCTTGTGCTCTTGCAAGGAGATGATCTCTGCCGGGGCCTCTTCCAGGGGGATCACGAAATAGAAGGTGCTGCCCTTGCCCTCCTCGCTGGTCACCGCGAGATGACCGCCCATGAGTTCGACAAGCTGGAGGCAGATGGCCAGCCCCAACCCCGTGCCTCCGTACTTTCTGGTGGTCGAGCCGTCGGCCTGGGTGAATTTTTCAAAAATCGCCTCAACCCTGTCGGCGGGAATACCTATGCCGCTGTCATGCACGGAAAAACGGCCGACAATCCGGCCGGCTGCTTCCCGCTCGTAGGCAACCTGAACGTCCACCCCACCCTTCTCGGTGAACTTCATGGCGTTTCCGGCAAGATTTACCAAAACCTGCCGCAGCCGGTTACTGTCCCCCATGATTCTTTTCGGGATGCGGTTGTCGATCTTGCAGGAGACAACAACCCCCTTCTCCCTGGCGGGGATCTTGAACATGGCGACCACGTTGTCGATCACCTCGGAAAGTTCAAAGGGGAGGTGTTCAAGTTCGAGTTTTCCCGCCTCGATTTTTGCCAGATCCAGGATATCGTTGATCAGGGTCAACAAACTTGTCGCGGATTGGGTGATGGTCCTGGCATAATCGCGTTGCTCTTCGGCAAGGGGAGTTTCGGCCAGGAGTTCGCTGAAGCCGATGATGGCGTTCATGGGTGTCCGCAGTTCGTGGCTCATATTGGCCAAGAAATCGCTCTTCAGCCGGCTGATCTCTTCGAGCCGCGCATTGGCCTCGCGTAACTCGGCGGTTTGTTTGGCTATCTCGCTTTCCAATTTCCGGGCGTACTCTTTTTCCCGGTCCTGGTTGAGCCGGTACTGCCGGTAGTTGTCCTCGATCAGCTTGCCGTGCTGCTGCTGGAGGATGTTGATCTGCCGAACCGACTGCTCATGATCCGCGACAAGCATCTCCCGCTCCTGCCTGTACAGGGCAAGCTCAAGGGTATTGCGCAACAGGGAGACAATCGCCGCCTCTGACTCCCGGTCATCGCTCTGGGCCGCGGGGCAGAAAATAATCAACACCGCCGCAAGTTTGGCAAGATGTATCGCATGGCACCGGACGCCGTTGTCCGCCTTGCCCGTGACAAAACCATCGACCGCCCTGGCCTCGTGAACCAATTTATCCCGCACCGGCAGGGCAACCGTGAGGGGACGGGCGCCCTCAAGCAGGGTGCCCGCCTCACTCACCAGAAGCATCGAGGCCTCGGGCAGCAGCGCATCGAGGGTCGCCAGAAAACTTTGCAGTTCCGCGTTGGCGTCGACCAGGTCATCAAATATGGTGTCAAACGTAGGCTCGGTCATCAGCGCTTCACTCGTCCGCCTCGTACAGCTCTTTGGCCTTGGTCATTTCCCCGGGCAGATCCCGGATGATAATCTTGTAATCCGCCATCTTCTCCTTCACATGCTCCGTCAGTTCCGGGGGCAGCGGCTCAAGAGGCCCGGCAATTGGCCAATACTGCATCTTTCCCGCCATGAATTCCGCCAGCTGGAGAATACTGCCGGTGCTGGAAACGGACTTCACCTGTTTGGAAAGATGATGCGACTTGATGGAGCTGAGCACCTCATGGGGCAATCCCCAGTCCTTGGCAAGAAGATAGCCCACCTCGGCATGATCGGCGCCGATGGCATTGCGCTCGCACTCGGTCAGCGGCCCCTTGCCCTCCCGGAAGGCCTTGCAGGCTTCCCGCAGCTGTTCCCCGGCAACCTGGTTTTCAACGATGAGCCCGATATCGTGGATAATGCCGGCCAAAAAAACATCCTCGCCGTCCTTGCCGAAAATACGCTTGGCGATCATTCCGGAGAGGATGGCCACGGTGGCGGAATGCAGCCAGAGTTTCTGGGCCGAGAAATCATCGTTGTCGCCCTTGAACATTCCCCGTAGGGCTTCGACCGCGACCAGATTGCGGAGCTGCTTCATGCCGGCGAAAACCACGGCCTTGGAGATGGATTCGACTTTTTGGGACAGGCCGAAATAAGGGCTGTTGACAAGACGCAACAGCCGCGTGACCAAAACGGGATCGAGCTTGATGATCTCCTCGAAATCCTGCATGGTGCTGTGATCGTCATTGACCAGCTGGGTCACCTTGATCGCCACATGCGGGAGCGTTTTCAGCTCGGTGAATTTTTTAACTATGTCTTTGGCGCTGGGCATGACTCAACCAGGAAAATTCAGGAAAATATTTCCCGCAACATGTGGGCGTTCTGCCCGGATCGCTTTCACCGCTGACCTTCAAAGGCCTTGAGAAGGGCGGCGAGTTGGGCGGCGAGTTCTCCGCCTTGGGAAAGATCGCCGGCCCGGCCATTTTTTTCAAGCTCGGCCGCGATCTTCCGCACCCCTTCCACCCCGAGGCTGGCCGAGGCGCCCTTGATGCTGTGCGCGGCGTCAGCCACCGCCACCGGGTCTCCCGTAGCAAGGCCGCCGTTGATGCGCGCCAGATCCAAGGCGGAAGACTCATGAAAGAGCACCAGCAACTCCGCCAGCATCTCTTCGTCATCTCCAGCCTGCTCCAAGGCAAAATTTCTATCCCAATCAAGGTCTGCCATTTCTATTCCTTATCGTGAAGTTGGCGGTCACCACGGCCAAAAAATAATGGGACGGCGACAACGGCCAGCAAACCAATTCTCCGGCCCATGATTTTATCATACCGAAAGCGCTCCCGATCGGCAAAGGTATAAATGGAAAAATTATGCGTCCTTTTTTTTGCCTTCCGCGCCCAAGGGAAAAAAGCGGCACCTACACCTCGGTCAGCACGGCCTCTATCTCGGCAAAGGGGATGACTCCTGCCCTGAGCAGACAGACCTTGCCCTCATGATAGCCAAGGAGGGTGGAGCCCTGGCCGCCCGGCGTTTCTCCGCCGTCAATTACCACGTCCAGACCTGGCCCCAGCTGATCACGCACGCCGCAGGGTGTCACCGCGGCCGGATGGCCGGAAAAATTCGCGCTGGTCGCGGTTATCGGCCGGCCAAAGGCCCGGACAAGCTGCCGGGCCACGGGATGGGAAGAGACCCGCACCCCGATGGTGCCCCGGTGGCCGGTAAGCATGCCGGGCAAGGATCTTGCCCCGGGAAAAACCAGGGTCAATGGCCCGGGCCAGAACTTTTCCATGAGCAGGGCAAAGGGAGGGGGAATCTCCGCCACAAGATTTGCCAGCTGGGAGGGATTGTCGATAATCAGCAACACCGGCTTGTCGGCGGAGCGGCCCTTCAAGGCGAAAAGGCGGGCGATGGCCTCCTGGTTAAAAGGATCAACCGCCAGCCCGTAATAGGTTTCCGTGGGAAAGGCGACAACCCCGCCTGCCCGGAGGACCGAGCAGGCATGGGCCAGAACCTCGTCCGTTGCTTGGGATTCCACGCCGGCTTGTCCTGTCACATGCTTCCGGCAAGCCGCTGGGCCTTTTCCTCTACCTCACGGGCCATCTCTTCCTTAAAAGCGGCAAGCCTTCCGGCCAACCCTGCATCGGCCAGGGCCAGGATCTGCGCCGCGAGAATAGCACCGTTTTTCGCCCCGGCCTTGCCGATGCCCATGGTGGCCACCGGAACACCCGGCGGCATCTGCACCGTGGAAAGCAGGGCGTCAAGCCCGTTTAGAGAGGAGGAATCCACTGGCACCCCGATAACGGGCAAGGTGGTATGGGCAGCCAGAACCCCGGCAAGATGGGCCGCCATTCCGGCTGCGGCGATGATCACTTTCAAGCCGCGCCCCTTGGCGTTGCTTGCATATTCCATGGCCCGCGCCGGGCTGCGATGGGCGGAAGCCACTGTTATTTCATAAGGGATATCCATCTTCCGCAAAAAATCCACGCAACCCTGCATAACCGGCAGATCCGAATCACTCCCCATGACGATACCGATCATAGCTCACTCTCCCTTTTCGATCATAATCATTCGCCAGAAACAAAAAAAGTCCACTATGTCACTATGTACAATAAACGTTCAGCAGTGCCGTATCTGCTAGGAAGAGGCCTGCGACGTGTGCTTTTGCACATGAGCAGGCCGATGACAGCTAAGCGAGTACCGCGAGACTGCGAAGCAGATGCGGTGCTGCTGGACGTTTATTTTCGGTCCAGAGCCTTGCGGCCGATATCCTTCCGGTAATAACAGCCTTCCCAGCTGATTTCCTCCGCAGCCTTGTAGGCCTTGCCAATGGCCTCCTGCACCGTGTCGCCGATGGCGGTCACCCCCAACACCCGGCCGCCGTTGGTCACAACGGCATCGCCCCGCAGGGCGGTTCCGGCGTGAAAAACCACCACATCCTGGTGCTGCCCGGCCTTGGCAAGGCCAGCGATGGCCTTGCCGTTTTCGTACTTGCCGGGATACCCCCCGGCCGCCATGACCACACAGACCGTGGGCCGCGGATCGATCTCCAGGGAGATTTCGGAGAGGCGGCCATCAACCACAGCCTCCATGACCTCCACCAGATCGGTCTTGAGCCGCATGAGCAGAGGCTGGGCCTCTGGGTCGCCGAACCGGCAGTTGAATTCAAGTACCTTGACCACCCCCTTGTCGATCATCAGGCCGGCATAGAGCACCCCTTTGTACGGGCAACCTTCCGCAGCCAATCCCTTGACCGTCGGCAGCATCACCGTCTCCATGACCTGCCGGTGCAGGGAGTCGGTCACCACCGGCGCCGGGGAATAGGCGCCCATGCCGCCGGTGTTCGGGCCCTTGTCGCCATCAAAAATAGCCTTATGGTCCTGGGAGGTCGGCAGGGGAAGAACCGTCTGCCCGTCGGTAAAGGCGAGAAAAGAGGCCTCCTCCCCACGGAGAAATTCCTCGACCACCACCCGGCTGCCTGCCTCGCCAAAGGCCTTTTCCTTCATGAACAGATCCACCGCCGCCTTGGCCTCGTCGATGGTCTGGGCCACCACCACGCCCTTGCCCGCGGCCAGACCATCGGTCTTGACGACCAACGGCGCGGCCTGCTTTTCCACATAGCGGAGGGCCTCCTCCCTGTCCGTGAAGGTCGCGTAAAAGGCGGAGGGGATGTGGTATTTCTCGAGCAGGTTCTTCATGAAAACCTTGCTGCCCTCAAGGGTGGCGGCGTTGCGCCGGGGCCCAAAGACCCGCAACCCTTTTTCTTCAAAATAGTCAACGATACCAAGGGAAAGGGGCACCTCGGGACCGACCACGGTGAGGCCGATCCCTTCCGCCCGGGCAAAATCCGCAAGCGCCTCAATGTCGGTGGCGCTGATCTTGACGCAGGTTGCCAGGCCGCTGATCCCGGCATTGCCCGGAGCGCAAAAGATATTCGTTACCCTGGGACTCTGCCGTAATTTCCAGACCAGGGCGTGCTCCCTGCCGCCCGAACCAACAACCAAAATCTTCATCTACAATCTCCTTGGCTTCTTTCCGAAATGATCTGTTATCCCTCTGGAGTCATTGAAAAATCCCCCGGAAACGACAGGGGGCATTTTACTCCAAAACCGCCCGGCAAGAAAGTATTAAACCGGCGCACCGCAAGAATGTCGTCATCCGGCGGGCCGGAACGCCATCGCCCAACAACTCCCTGCACCTCCCCGCGACAACCCCTCGCAACAAAAGGAAAAAACTTTTGCCTTGACACCCGGCTCGTCCCCTTCTATGATAGGCCAAAAAATGAATGAATACGCATTCATAAGACAACCGACCCACACCCGCCACCTTTGCGCATCCTGCTGACCCCATGAGAACATCGGACAAACACACCAAAATCATCGAAGCGGCCATCACTGTTTTTGCCAGAAAAGGTTTTTTCAGCGCCCGCATCTCCGACATCGCCAAGGAAGCCCAGGTTGCCGACGGGACCATCTACCTCTACTTCAACAACAAATACGACATTCTCATTTCACTGTTCGAGGAAGAGATCGGCAAGATCATCCTGGAGGTCAAGCTTCTCACCGAAAAAGAGACCGACCCCAGGAAGATGCTCCAGATTTTCGCCCTGCACCACATGCAGCTCATGGAGGAAAAAAAGGAACTTGCCGAGGTTCTGCAGATGGAGTTGCGCCAGAGCAACAAATTTATGAAAGAGTACAGGAATACGAAATTTATTGAATACGTGGATGTGATCTCGGCCATTATCCACAAGGGCCAGGAAATGGGGGTCTTCCGCAAAAGCCTCCTGCCGGGCGTGTTCAAGCGGGCCTTTTTCGGGGCGCTGGATGAAACATCCAGGCTCTGGGTTCTGTCGCCGGACCACAGCTACACCATTGATGAAGCAGCCCAGCAGATCAGCGATATCTTCACCTCGGGAATCATGGCCGACGGTCAGCCCTGATTCCTGCTGTCATCAAGCCCGCTCCGGCGGCCTGATATCCATAACCTCCAGTTGCCGCACCCCGCCCGGAGTTTTCACGGTTATCTCATCGCCCACGCTTTTCCCGATCATTGCCTGACCAATGGGAGAAAGCACGGAAATACTGCCCTTGCTGACATCCGCCTCCAGCGGCCCCAGAAGCTGATACCGTATCTCGTCCTCGGTGTCCAGATCGACCAGGGAAACGACCGTGCCGAAAACCACCCGGGAACAGTCCACGCTTGAACAGTCAATAACCTCGGCCCGGCCCAGCTTATCCTTGAGCTCCATGATCCGCCCTTCGATATGCCCTTGGCGTTCCTTGGCCGCGTGGTATTCGGCGTTTTCCTTCAAATCGCCATGCCCGCGCGCCACCTCGATGGCCTCGATAACCGCGGGACGTTCTTTCTTCTGTAGCCGGTCAAGCTCCTGACGCAATCTGGTATATCCCTCCTGGGACATGGGAATACGCTCAACCATAACAACCTCCTTGCAAAGACAGAGCTCTATAAAAAAAATGGCCGTTTTCCCGGCAGGCGATCACAACAAGGATCGCCCCGGCCAAAACGGCGGAAATATTTTCAACACATCATCTCTGTCCGCGCGCTCCGAAGTTGAGGAGCACGGGACAACAACAAGCACTTCAATTAGCACAGAGCAAAAAAGATTGCAAGGGAAAGCGCACCGGTAAACCCAACGCCTACCAGCGGTAAATCGCCGAAAGAAAAAATTCCTTGGCCCGGTATTCCGGGCCGGAGGTCAGCTCCGTCGTTGCGGAAAAAATGACCTGCGGGGCATACTCGACAAAAAAACCACCCTTCCAGGTCTGCATGGCATACCCCATTTCATCGTAGACCATGGCATACTCAAGATCATAGTACCGGGGAACCCCGCGCCGGAACTGGTCGTCGGAGAGTTGGTGCTTGAAATATACGCTGAAGCGGTTCTGCCAATAATTTATCGGCGCCCAGTATGGATGATCCGAAAGGGCAAATCCATCCGGCTGCATGGGGCCGCCGCCCCTTGCCTCGGCGGTGTCCTTGAAATCATAGGTATAGCTGAATCGCAAAAATGCCGGCTCGAAGAAAAGCAGGTAAGCGGCCCAAAGATCATAGCCCCTTGTGGTATTATCATCGGAAAAATCAGAGTAGAGATACCCCCCTCCCGCCTGGACACCGCGAACCATGTCCAGCACCAGATCCGCCTTGTAATCCTGTTGCACAATGTTCCGGCTGAGGCTGGCCAGGGTATCATGCTTGACATCCCGGCCATAGGAAAGAATGCCGGTCAAGCGATCCCCCAGGCGGCCCTCCGCGGCAAGCTCGAGAAGAGTGGTGTCGGGCTGGCTGTTTTCCAGCAGCTCGGCCCCGCCGCCGCCGCGAACAAGCAAGTGCTCGTTGATGTTGGCCGCATAGGAAACCAGGGCGCGGGTTCCGCGAATCTTGGCGTGGCCCCCGGGATCCTGGTAGTCAAGCCGGGCAAGATGCACCTCAAGGTCATGCTGCAGGTGGGGCGAATAGTTCAGACTGGCCCCTTCCCAGGTTTTCCGGATCGCCTTATATCCCTCCCTGCCCTCCTCCCGGAGATAGCCATACCCCACGGCAACCCGGGGTTGACGCTTCAGTTCGTTTCTCTCCCTGGCCTCGGCCAACCCGGGGAAATCCCCCCCCGCGGCGGCCATCTCCTCATAGAGCGCCGCCTCATGGCCCAGCTGCCCGAATCTGCTGTAAATCCCGGCAAGATCAAACTGCAGGGATTCGTCCGCTGAATATTCCCGCAACAACGCCTTGAAATAATTTGCCGCAGCCAGATACTCCCGATGCATCACCGCCTGCCTGGCGGTTTTCTCCAGGGCAAACTGCTTGGACCAGCGGTATCGCGCGTAAAACGGAACGGCCAGCCGGTTGCGCGCGGTTGCGCCAGGTCCGGACTCAAGCACGGCCGAGGGCTCCATCAACGCGTCCACCTCGGTCTGCCGGTCGATTTTGGCCACGGTCAACTGCGCCCAGAGACCTGGCTTCTCGGCTTGGGGCAAGGACACCCCCCGCTCCTTTGCCTGGAGCGCGACACTTTCGGCCACCGGGGGCTCCAAAAAGGCATCGTACACGGCCACCCCCTTTTCCCACTCATGCTCCGCCCAGAGAATCCGAGCCTTAAGCAGAAGCATGTCCGGACGCGCCGCAATCCCAGGGAAGCGTTCTTCAATCCCCCTGATCTCGGCAAAACGGCCACGACGAAAAAGCTGCTGGGCAAGCCGCACCGCGGCAAATTCCTGATCCGGAAAATCCCGGACAATATCCTGCCGGATCGCAATGGCCGCCCCGATCTCGCCATTAGCCTCCCGGCCCGAGGCAGCCAGGGAGCGGATTATGACGGACTCGGGAAATTGCCGGCTGGCCGATTCAGCCCTCTCGCCCAACTCGGCAAAAAGCCCCTCCTCTTTCAGTCCCTTGAGAAGCTCAAGAACACGGCCTTGATCCTGAGCGGCTTCCGCCAGCATTCGCTGAAAAAGCGCCTCTTCCAACCCGCTCTTTCCCTGAGTGCGGTAGATGCGCAGCAAAAGCAGATCCGCCTCGGGACCACCATCCTCCCCGGACAACGATGCCGCCAGCTGTTCGGCCTTGGCATACTGTTCATCCGCAAGCCACAACCGGGCGCGGAGCAGATCAACCTCCCTGCGCAACAACCCGGCCCCGGCCGTGTTCGAAAACTCGTTGGCCAGCTCCTCCACAAGTTTGCCTGCATCCCCGGTTTCGCCCTCGGCCGCCAGCAAGCGTGCCCGCAACAGCCGGCCGTCCAATACTTCCTTCGCCAGGCTCCCGAGCTTTGCAGGGGCCTCGTCATCCTGCCGCTTGCCCTTGCCCTCCGGCTGGCTCAGTTGTTCAAGCCAGACCGAGGCCTCGGCAAATCGCCTTTCCTCAAGGGCCAAGGCAAACAAACGGCCCAGAACCTCCTCGTCCAGCGGATACTGAAGATAGGCCTGCCGCAAAACCTGCTCCGCCTCATAGGGCAAGCCCTCCTGCCGGTACACCTCGGCCAGACCCAAAAAAGCAGCCCTGCCCAGCTCTCGGTCCGCCGGCAACCTTGCAAGCATGTCGGTATACAATTCCCTGGCCGCCCCATGGGAAGCTGTCTCGGTCAAGGCCTTGGCCACGAACAGTTGGGTCTGGGGAGAGGCAGACAGTCCGGGAAATTTTCCCTGCAACCGGGCGAGATGGCTCCGGGTCTTTCCGGGCAGACCAAGCCCCCCTGCCAGCTGGACACAGCGCAGCCTGAACATGCCCGTTTCGTCGGCTCCGTCCAAAAGCTGCTCATACAGGGCCAGGGCCTTGGCGGGATGACCGAGCCGCTCATGCACCATGGCCTGCCCGGCCAGCACCTCCGGCGCCCTCACTCCAAGGGCGTCCAAACGGGAAAACATGTCCAGGCTTTTGGTCAACTCCCCGCGATCAAGGTACATGCGGGCCAGTTTCTGGAGAACCGTTCTGTTCCCCGGCTCCATTCGAAACAGGATCTCAAGCACCTCAAGAAGCTTCTGCCGCCGTTCCAGATGCGCCCACATCCCGTTGGCTTCGCCGTCATTCCCGCCCGCCAACAACGCTTTGGCCCGCTTGGCCAGAATCTTCGGATCATCAGGGGTCACCGCCAGAATCTGATCATACAGGGCGACAGCCTCCGGAAGCTCGCCGTTGGCTTCATACAGCCCGGCCCCCCGCTCCAGATTCTCAAGATTCGGCGCAGGCTCAAGCCCGAGACCACGCCCCAGAGCCGGGGCCTCCGGCCTGTTCCCCAGTGCGGCGTGGATATCGATCACCTGCCGCAGCACCTCTTTGTCCTCGGGTTTGAAGGAGATATACCGCTCAAAATAGGCAAGCGCCTCGGGGAGGCGGGAAAGGGAGGCATGGATCTGCCCCAACCGCTTAAGCAGCCGAAGCGAAGAGGGTTCCTTTTCAAGAAGCGGAAGAAGATAAGCCAAGGCCTCCTCTCCCTTGCCGCCCTTCAGATAATAGGCGGTCAGCCTCTCTTTTGCCTCGGGGTTCTGTGGGGTGCGCGCCGCAACCCGTTGCCAGTACTCAACCGCTTGACCCTCAAGGCCTGATTTTTCATAGGCCTGGGCCGTCTTGAGCAGGATTGCCGGGTCGTCCTGATTTTCCCGGGCCAGAATGACAAAATGCGCCCGGGCCTTGTCATAGGAGCCCATATCGTAATAAAGATTGGCCAATTCTTCCCGTAAGGCCGTCCGACTGGGCTCCCGCTGGAGCAGGGCCTCGAGCATAAGAGCCGCTTCACCCTTCTTCTGTTGGGCGATAAGGGCGGAGGCCGCGCCGCGCAAGGCCTGAAGATTGTCCGGTTCCCGTTGCAGCACTTTTTTGTACAGATCCACGGCCCGGGCGCCATTGCCCCGGCCCCGGCTTGCCTCTGCCAACGCCAGCAAGTACTGGAGATTCCGGGGAGCTGCCTCAACCAGCGATTCAAGATGGGGAAGGGCGACTTCTTCCCTTTTCAATTGCAGAAGAATGGTGACCAGCTCCCACCGGGCAGTCTCGAGCCCCTCCCGCATGCCCAACAGCGCTTCATACACCGGCACCGCCTCGACAAGCCTGCCGTTGCGCACCAATTCCCGCCCCTGATCCCACAAGGCCTTCCAGGCGACATCCCTGTCCGCCTTGAGCCGGATGGTCCGCGCCGGAACAACCTGCCCGCCCTGGGCTGCGGAAGACTCCGCCGCATGGCCCGGCGCGGGAAAAAACAGAAACGAGATCAGCAAGAAAATAGAGGCGGAAACGAAGGCGAGGGTTCCCGCTCGTTGCAAGGATGGGTTGAGACGCAGAAAGTCACGCGGCCTGATACGCATCGGCAGAGGGTGTCCTTTTGGCAACCGTAAAAAGGACCGGCTTAGGAAACTAAAAAAAGAGGGAACCGAGTTACCGAGAATAAAATTCGGCAATCTTTTCAACAACAAATCCCTGCATTTCGTCCGTGAGTTCGGGAAAAATCGGCAACGCCAGGGTCTCAAGCGCCGCCCGTTCCGCTTCGGGGAACGAAACCTCTTCGTAGCCCAGACCAGCGACACATCCCTGCCGGTGGAGGGGGATGGGATAATAGATCTCCGCCCCGACCTCGTTGCTTATGAGATGGCGGAGCAACCCGTCGCGGTTCCTGGCCCTGATGACAAACTGGTTGTAGATATGGTAGTCGCACGCTTCCCCGGCCGGTGCCCCTTCTGCCTGATACACCGCCTCCGGCAGAGAAACCGCGCCGTTTTCCAGCAGAGTGGTTTGGGCGAACAGACGGCGATAGGTTGCGGCATTCCGGCGGCGCGCCCGGTGCCACTCGGGCAACCGGGAGAGCTTTATATCAAGAACCACGGTCTGGATGGGATCGATCCGGAAATTCCCCCCCACCACCCCGTGGTGATACTTGGGCGCCCCGCCATGCACCCGGATTATTCTGATCCGCTCGGCAAGCTCGGGATCGTTGCAGGTAATCAACCCGCCGTCGCCGATGCCGCCGAGATTCTTGCTGGGGAAAAAGGAAAAGCACCCGGCCTCGCCCATGGAACCGGCCCGATGCCAGACGGTCTGGCCGCCGCTTTTCATGGGATAGACGGCGCCGATGGCCTGGGCCGCATCCTCCACCACCGGCAGGTTGTACTGTTTGGCCAGGGCGAGAATCCGCCCCATGTCCGCGCACTGGCCATAGAGATGCACCGGGATGATCGCCTTGATCCGCTTCTCCCCTTTGGCATCCTGGGCCAAGACCTCGGCCATCCGCTCCGGGTCGATATTGTAGGTAACCGGATCGATATCGGCAAAGACCGGACGTGCGCCCAGCCTGAGGATGCAGCCCATGGTGGCGAAAAAGGAATAGGGCGTGGTCAAAACCGCATCGCCCGGGCCGATACCCAACCCCATGAGCGCGGCAAGCAGGGCATCGGTGCCGCTGGCAACACCGATGCCATACCGGGAGCCACAGTAGGCGGCAACATTTTCTTCAAACCGCTCGACCTTGGGGCCGAGGATGTACTGGGTCGAATCGATGACCTCGGTCACCGCGGCAAGGATCTCGTCGCGCAGGGGAGCCATCTGGCCATGCAAATCTAAAAGAGGAACGCGCATATGTTCTTTTCCAGGTATCGCCGGAGACGGCTGGGTCGCCGGCTCAACGGCTATGAACGCCAGGGGTTGAGAAATTCCGCAAGAAAGTCCTTGATATCAGGAACTTCCTTTTCAAAATACTCCCGCATCTTTTTCAAGAGATTGGCCTCGATCTGCCGCACCCGTTCCCGGGAGATGTCAAACCGGTCGGCAATATCCTGCAGGGTAAGGGGCTCGTCGCTCAACAGCCGGTCGGCCAGGATAGCCTTCTCCTTGTCGTTCAGGGTCTCGCGCAGTTTGTCGAGAACCGTGCCCATCCATTCCTGCACTTCCTTTTCCGCCACCCGTTCTTCCACGGTGGGCCCGACCATGGGCAGAAAATTCTTCTGCTCCTCGTCGGAGCCTTCCCGCACCGGACTTTCCAGGGAAACATCCCAGTTGTCCATGCGCTGGCTCATCTCAATGACTTCGCTTTCCTTGACATTGAGACGTTGGGCCAGCAATTTGACCTCCGGCGCAAAGCCCTGCGATTCTAGCAGCTTTTTTTCTTTATTCAAGCTGAAAAACAATTTGCGCTGGGCCTGGGTGGTGCCGATCTTGACCAGCCGCCAGTTATCCATGATGAATTTAAGGATATAGGCCCGAATCCAGTAGGCGGCATAGTAGGAAAACTTCACCTGCCGGTAGGGATCGAATTTCTTCACCGCCTGCACCAGCCCGACATTGCCCTCCTGGATGAGATCGAGGAAATTCTGCATCCAGTATTTCTGGAAATCCATGGCCACCTTGACCACCAGCCGGAGATTGGAGGTCACCAGCTTGTAGGCTGCCTCGGGGTCGCCTGTTTTCTGGAAGTGCCGGGCCAGCTCGTCGGTCTCCTCCCGGCTCATGAGCTTGTACTGGCTGATTTCCTGCAGATACCGATGGAGTCCGGCATTGCCCAAGGCCGGGAGATTGTCATCGTCCGGCAGCGCGACCAGGGGATGCAGGACTTCCTGCGCATCCTCTTCTTCATCGAGTATTTCAAGGACTTCCGGGTCTTCTTTCATGGGGGTTATTATTATTAGAACCACGCCAAAGGTCAATCTCTTTCCACAACAGCGTAATCCTTCACCGTCTCGCCGGGGGCCTGAGACAATCCCAAGGGGGCGTAATCCCTTTTTAAAATTGCCTTTGCAAGGCTATCTTTTTATGATAGATAGCCTCTTCTGTGGGATCAGGATATTTTTTCCGCCCATCGCCATGTTTCTGATACAGTACAACCATTGCCAGACCGAAAAAACAGGACCTCTCCGGCTTATCCATGGAAAACATTCGCAACTTCAGCATCATCGCCCATATCGACCACGGAAAATCCACCCTGGCCGACCGCTTTATCCAGCTCTGCGGCATGGTTACCGACCGCCAGTTCCACGACCAGCTCCTGGACAGCATGGATATCGAGCGGGAGCGCGGGATCACCATCAAAAGCCAGGCGATCTGCCTTCCGTACCGGGCCAAGGATGGCAAGGACTATATCCTCAACCTCGTTGACACCCCGGGTCACGTTGATTTCAGCTACGAGGTCTCCCGGGCTCTGGCCTCCTGCGAGGGGGCGCTGCTGCTGGTTGACGCGGCCCAGGGCATCGAGGCCCAGACCCTGGCCAACCTCTATCTGGCCATGGAGAACAACCTGGAGGTGATCCCGGTCATCAACAAGATCGATCTGCCCTCCGCGGATCCGGAGGGGGTTGCCCTGCAGATCGAGGAAGACCTCGGCCTGGACGCCGGCCACATCCAGTTCTGTTCGGCAAAAACCGGCAAGGGCGTCGATACGGTGCTGGAAGCGGTGGTCAACCTCCTGCCCCCGCCCACGGGCGACCCGGAAAAACCGCTGGAGGCCCTGATCTTTGACGCCTTCTACGACCCGTTCCGGGGGACGATCATCTCCTGCCGCCTCTTCGAGGGACGGATCAAGGCCGGGGACACCATCCTCTTCATGTCCAACAACGCCGCCTACCGGGTCGAGGAGGTGGGATTCTTCCGCCTGACCCGCGAACCGCAGAAAGAGTTGAGCGCAGGCCAGGTCGGCTACATCATCGCCGGAATCAAGACCATCACCGACACCAGACCCGGCGACACCATCACCTTGAAGGACAACCCCTGCGCCAAACCCCTGCCCGGATTCCAGGAGATCAAGCAGGTGGTGTTCTCCTCCATCTATCCCGTCTCCACCGATGACTATGAAACCCTGGCCACGGCCATTGAAAAGCTCACCTTGAACGACGCCTCCCTCTCCTTTCAGAAGGATTCGTCCACCGCCCTGGGCTTCGGCTTCCGCTGCGGCTTCCTCGGTCTGCTCCACCTGGAGGTGGTCCAAGAGCGCTTGGAGCGGGAGTTCGACCTTTCGCTGATCCTCACCGTGCCTTCGGTGAACTACCATATCTTTCTCAAGGACGGGACCATGAAAGAGGTGGACAACCCGGCCTACTACCCGGACCCGACCACCATCGACCGCATCGAGGAACCCTTTATCAAGGCCACCATCCTCATCCCGGAACGCTACATGGGGGTGGTGATGACCCTGTGCATGGAGCGGCGCGGCGAGAATACCCACCACCACTATCCCATGCCCGGCCGGATCGAGTTCACCTGCGAGATTCCCCTGGCGGAAATCATCTACGACTTCTACGACCGGCTCAAATCCATCACCCAGGGGTACGGTTCCTTTGATTACGATCTTCTGGATTACCGGGAAAGCGATCTGGTCAAGCTGGACATCCTGGTGAACGGCGAGCGGGTGGACGCCCTCTCCCAGCTGGTGCACCGCAACAATGCCAGGGCACGCGGGCTCCATGCCTGTGAAAAGCTGAAAGAGGAGATTCCGCGGCAGATGTTCAAGATCGCCATCCAGGCGGCGGTGGGGGGCAACATCATCGGCAGGGAAACCATCTCCGCCCTGCGCAAGGACGTGCTGGCAAAATGCTACGGCGGCGACATCAGCCGCAAGCGGAAACTGCTGGAAAAACAGAAGGCCGGGAAAAAGCGGATGAAAACCGTGGGCAACGTGGAGATCCCGCAGAGCGCCTTCCTTGCGGTGCTCAAGTCAGACCAGTAAGACCCCGCCGGAAATCCGCCGGCCTCTCCTTACTCCCGCTTTCGAGGGCATTGGGTGGCAAAGACGCACTCAACCTTGCGCGCCATGATCTCCTGGACTTCCTCTTCGCTCAAGGCTGCGTTGTGCTCCTTTGAGATAAAGACGATACAGTCCTTGCAGACATTGAGCGCGCTGCGGTAATCGTCCAGTTCCTGGGCAACCTCCCAGCACGGCCTGGTCTCGTGGCCCTGTTTCCAGGCAAGACAGCTATCCTCGCTCCCGCAGAGGGTAATCTGCCAACAGTGCCATTCTTCCTGTATTATCATGGCTACGTCCTCGCACTTCCAGAAAAAAAAGAGAAGCCCCGGCCAGGCCGGCGGCATTGGTAACACGATCAAAACCAGAAGAAAAACGAGGAACCGTTACGGCTCCTTACACCGTTAGCGCTGCCGCCGTTCCTGCCATCCAGACGGCACGGTCACGACCACGGCGGCCTACCCCAGAAAAGTGGCGATTGCCGCCATTAATTCATCCTTCCCCTCGCCTGTTTTCGCGGAAAAGAGCACCCGATCCTGCTTGCTCAAGCCGAGGGCGGCATCGAGGCTGGCGGCCTGCTTGGCCTGCTCGTTATTGGACAGCTTGTCCCGCTTGGTATAGACGATGAGAAAAGGGCGGCCCCTCATCCTGAGCCATTCGACCAGTTCCCGGTCCTGACTCTTCAGGAGGTGACGGAGGTCGATCAGCACCACCACGCAGCGCAAGGTCGGACTGGTGGAGAGGTAGTCGGTAACCAGCCCCTGCCAGTCGTCCTGGAGTTTTTTGGAGACCCTGGCAAAACCGTAGCCCGGCAGATCGACCAGATAGAGCTTGGAGTCCACGATAAAATAGTTGAGGCTCTGGGTCTTGCCCGGCCGGGCGCTGACCTTGACCAACCCCTTGCGGTTCACCAACCGGTTGATCAGGCTCGACTTACCCACATTGGAACGCCCGGCAAAGGCGATTTCCGGTAAAGATTCCTCGGGCAGCTGCGCCATCTTGTAGGCGCTTTTCACAAACTCGATCTTCGCGTAATTCACGGCAGAGTCGGTCACATTTTCTCCCTGGCGACATGTAAACATTCAGCAGCACCACATCTGCTTTGTCATCGGCCTGCTTGCATAGGCGGGCTATAGCTCGCAGGCCTCTTCCGCGCATCTGCGGCACCGCTGAATGTTTACGTTCCAGCGGTTGAGCCACGTTTCTCGCCTCTGGTAAACGAGTACGGCGACACAGTCGCCCAGTCCTTGTTTGACAGCCCTGTCCGGATGAGACTTTAGATAACCTTGTTCAAAGAGTACTCAATGATGCCTTCGGCGCCGTTCTTCAAAAGCCTGGGGATAAGATCCCGCACCTCATGCTCGGAGATGACCGTTTCCACGGAAAACCATTCACTCTGATACAGGGGCGCCACCGTCGGTCCGTTCATGCTGGGCAGGATGGTGATCACCTGATCGAGATGGGTCTTGGGCACGTTCATCTTAAGCCCAACGATCTTGTCGGCCCGCAGCGCCCCCTGCAAGAGCAGGGCGATGTTCTCGATCTTCTCCCGCTTCCAGGGATCGGCCCAGGCCGCCTTGGAGGCGATGAACTGGGTGTTGGAGGTCATCAGCTCGTGGATGATCCGCAACCCGTGGGCCCGGATGGTGCTTTCCGTTTCGGTGACCTCGACGATGGCGTCGGCCAGCCCGGAAACGACCTTGGCCTCGGTGGCGCCCCAGGAAAAAGCGATATCAACGTTGATCCCCTTTTCGGCGAAAAATTTCCGGGTATAACCCACCAGCTCGGTGGCGATCTTCTTGCCTTCCAGATCCTCAAGCCGCTGGATGCTGGAGTCCCCCGGCACGGCGAGAACCCAGCGGGTCGGCCGTTTGCTGACCTTGGAATAAACCAGGTCGGCCACCACCACGATGTCGGATTCGTTCTCCAGGGTCCAGTCCTTGCCGGTAATGCCCGCGTCCAGCACCTCTTTTTCCACATAGCTGGACATTTCCTGGGGGCGGCAGATGGAGCAGGACAGCTCGGGATCATCCACCTCCGGGAAATAATTGCGGGAGGAGAGCTTGATCCGCCAGCCCGACTTTTCAAAAAGCTCGATGGTCGCCTTTTCCAAACTGCCCTTGGGGATGCCAAGTTTCAAGATATTCATTTCTTATAGACCTTCCCGGGATCAAAAACCGGCGTATCATTTATTTCAAGCTCGCTGCCCTGGACCTTCCTGAAAAAGCAGCTCCGGTACCCTTTATGGCAGGCGGCGCCGCCCAGCTGTTCCACCAAAAAAACCACGGTGTCGGCGTCACAGTCAACCCGGATCTCCTTGACCATCTGCACATGCCCCGAGGATTCCCCCTTGAGCCAGAGCTGGTTACGGGAACGGCTCCAGTAATGGGCCTTGCCTGTCTCCAGGGTCTTTTGCCAAGCCTCTTCATTGATATAGGCAAGCATGAGAACCTCCTTGGTCAGGTGGTCCTGGGCAATGGCCGGCAGCAACCCGCCGCCCTTGTCAAATCGCAGCACACTCATAATTCTCCCACAACGGCAGGCATCGCTTACTTGCCCCCTCCGTCCTTGTCCGCCGCCTCCATTTTCCCGTCCCCGGTTTTTTCCCTGGCCAGAAAATGAATCAGACAGGCGTTTCTGAACTTGCAGTATTCCGTGGGCCTCCGGCAGACAGCCTTTTCGGAATCGACCTTTTCCTTGTATTTTTCACAGACCAGCTCCATGGCGGCCACCTGAAAAACTCGCAAAATATGCCGATCCTTCTCTCTTGTCAAGAGGTTGCGGCAACGCCAGGCACCCCAAAACACTTCCCCCGGAATTCAGAAAAAAAATTAAGGTAGCATATCCTCGGGAAAAAGACTATTTTTTTAGGTTTCCTGCCCCGCCTAAAAAAAATGAGTCCGGCGCAGGGAACTTCTATTTTTTTCTTGTTTTTCAACCAGATAAAGACGCAAGCCATGATAAGTCCCGTACCCTTTGCCGCCATGCAGCCAAACCTTGAGCAGCCTCCCGTTGGGACAGGCCAGGGCCAGACTGCCACGCTTGCCCAGGCCGAAGGGATTATCAATAAGACCAAAGAGACTCTGGCCGCCCAGAAAAAGGAAACTCTCACCCTCTCCGCCGACCCCCGGGTGACCCAGTGGCACGATTGCAATTTCAACAGCTATGCCAACATCCTGGGTTTTCTCGGCCTGCCGGACACCATGGCCGAGGCCAGGGACCAGCATCCCGCAAAGGCGGCAAGGATCCTCAAGCATATTGAAAAATGCGAAAACGAGCTGGGCGCCCTGGATATCGATATCCGCCGCAAAACCATCCAGCCCTTTGCCGCCGTCAGCCAAGCGCAAAAAATCGTCCGTGAATGCGCCACCTATGAAAACACCGTCAAAAAATGGCAAGACCAGATCGCCCTGTTGACCCAAGCGGACAAAACCCTGCGGGAACACCTCTCGCTCAACGGTCTGCTCCCTCTGGCAAAGGATCTCGCCAAGCGAACCGCGCCAATGGTGGACGAGGGCTACGATTTTTATCGCATGGTGAAAAACGAAAGCGGCCAGAGCGAGACCCCCACCCTGCATGACTATCATGCCCAGGCCATTGACTTGGAAAAACGCATCCGCCATATCGACTTGAGCAGCCTCCCAGGACTCGCCAAGGCCATCGTCGATCACAACCTCCAGGTGGCAATGGCAGCCACCGATCAACTCAAGGAATTCATTGAATCTTTCCTGAAAAATCTTCCCGGGGAGGTTCTGGCGGTGGACAAGGTTCAGCAGGAGCTCATGGGCCTGCGGGACACTCCCACCCCGGTCATTCTGGAAAAAATAACGGGGATCGCCTCCAGCCTGTCACGAAATCTGATCGGCCTGCGCAACAAGGCGCAGAGCCTGAAACAGATCCAGTTTCTCCCCATTGTCCTGGAAGAAACCCGCACCTTCCATTACACCATGAAAAACACCATCATCCCGGAGATCAAACGCCAAATCAGCGCGCCGGGATCGCCGGTAAACCCCGCCACGGTTGCCGCCGAAAAAACCACCGATTTTTTCATGGGGCTGAAGGGATTTGTGCGAGCCGTGAAGCTCCTTTTCAGCGCCGCGGGAGGACAAAAGGCCATAAAATCCGAGGACCTGCACCGGATACTCACCGATGTGCTCAACACCTGCGACACTTACTACGGCAACACCAAGGCCGATGTTGCCCGGCTGCACAACTTCATCGACGCCAAACTCTGCGACTTCGAACAGCCCTTCCCCTACGAAGGCCTTTACCAGACGACCAAGGAAGCCATCGGCACCTACGGCTCCCGCCTCGAAAAACTGCTCTTCACCTTTGAAACAACCGACTTCAGCACCGACGACTCGGACGAAAAGCCCAGCCAGGCACACAAGACCACGGTTGGACGTCTTGTCGCCAAACTGGAAGTACGCACCGCAAACCTGGAAAGCGCCAGACTCTAGCCATGCTCCATTTCCTCGACCAACTTCCCTTTCCGGTCCTGATCGTTTTTGCGATCTTCATGCTACTGGCGCCGTTTCACCCCATGCCGCATGTGGTGGAAAAGATCCTCATGCTGAAAAACGGCCAGCTCCACCGGCCGATCGACATCTTTGATCTCTTGTTTCACCTGGCCCCGTTACTACTGCTTGGTCTCAAGTGGTGGCTGACCCAAGGCCGGCCTTAACCTGCCCCGACACCATATTTGCAAGCACCATCACCGCAATTGCACAAAGGAGTAAGCACCATGCAGCGAGTTTCTCAAAACGATTCAGTCACCATTGTCTACGATGGGCTTCTGCCCACCGGAGAAAAATTTGATTCTTCCGAGGATACCGGCCCCTTGCAGTTTCAGCTGGGAACCGGCACCGTGTTGCCTGCCTTTGAGCAGGCAGTGCTGGGCATGGCTCCCAAGGAAACAAAGAGCATCACCGTTGCGGCCAAGGATGCCTATGGCCTGAAAAACGAAGAGTTGATCATCACCGTAAGCCGCCGGGATTTTGCCGGTCAAGCCATTGCGCCGGGCATGATCCTCGGCATGAATATGGAACGAGATGGCCGGCAGCACAAGGTGCCGGCCACGGTGCTTTCGGTTGACGCGGAAACAATGACCGTTGACTTCAATCATCCGCTGGCCGGTCAGGATATCACCTACCACCTTACCCTGCTGTCCATCGACACCCCTGTTGCCGAGTCTACCGGCTGCGGCTGCGGTTGCGGTACGAACAGCACGAGCAGCAAGGGCGGCTGCACGCCCAACCGCGGTTGCGGTTGCGCCTGAACCGGCTCTCTTTCCCATGGCCACGGAAGTCCATCTCCCGGAGCTCCATGCCTCGCGGGCAGTCCTGAGCATTGCCGGTTCCGATCCCTCCGGCGGGGCCGGGGTCCAGGCGGACCTGAAAACCTTCACCGCCATCGGGGTTTACGGGGGAGCGGCGATCACCTGCCTTACCGCCCAAAATAGCCTCGGCGTGGCCTCCTGCCTGCCCGTTGCCCCGGAATTTGTCACCCAGCAGATCAAACTGGTCCTGGCCGATCTGCCGGTCAGCCACATCAAGACCGGCATGCTCGGCACCGACGAAATCGCCGGGGCAATGGCCGGAGCCCTGCACGATTTCTCCGGCGAGATCATCTGCGACCCGGTGCTTACGGCAAGCGACGGGCACGACCTTTTTCAAAAAACCGAGAAAAATCCCGGCCTGCAAGCCCTGCTCAACATTGCCACGGTCCTTACCCCCAACCTCCCCGAGCTGGCAACCCTGACGGGGCAACGACTCGAAACCCCGGAGGAAGCGGTGGCGGCGGCAGCTACCTTGCTTTCCCGCTACCCAAAGCTGCGGGCTATTGCGCTCACCGGCGGGCATCTCCAAGAACAGGCCGGGGAGGTGGAGGATTTCCTCATTCTCAGGCACGCATCAGGCCCGGAGATCCTCTCGCGCAAACATGCGCGGATCGTCACCCAAAATACCCATGGCACCGGCTGCACCTTCGCCTCCGCCCTTGCCTCCTATCATCTCCTCCTGGGCAATTACCAGGAAGCCTTTTTCAAGACGGTAACTTTCATGGATACCGTCCTGCGGCAAAGCGCTCCCCTTGCCCTCGGCAAAGGCAAAGGGCCGCTGGCCCACCATCTTTTCCGGAACAAGGCCTGACTCTCACCATTGACGTTTCATGGTAAGCGTTATATCGTTTTCACAGGAACAGCCGCTTCTCTTGGCGCGGCTTAAGGCTCGACCAGAACGGAAAATCCAACAATATAAGGAGAACACGATGCGAAAAGAACATGGACTACGCATGGCCGTGGTGGCAACGATCTTCATGCTGCTCACCTCCGGCTGCGCCACCACGCCATCGAAAGGAACAAGCGGCGCGGCCATCGGCGCGGCAACAGGCGCCATCGCCGGACAGGCCATCGGTCACGACACCAAGGGAACCTTGCTCGGCGCGGCAGTGGGCGGCATGCTGGGCTATATCATCGGCAACGAGATGGACAAATACGACCAGGCGCAACTCAATCGGGTATACGAAACCTCGCCTTCCCATCAACGGAGCCAATGGGTCAACCCGGACACCAACCGATCCTACACCGTGACGCCGCAGCCTGCTTACACGCAACCGTCCGGCCAGGTATGCCGCGAGGCCGAGATTCTTGCCACCGTGGACGGACGCCCGGAAAAGGTGATTTCCACGGCTTGCAGGGACAATAACGGCAGGTGGGTGATCCAGAAATAATCCCCGGCGGGATAATCCGGACGGGCACTATTCCGGGGCGATATTCAAAAAATAGAATCCCGCCCCGGAATTCATGCAAAAAAAAAGACCGGAATCAGACCATGCGCATTTGGATCGACGCCGACGCGTGCCCCGGCCCGATAAAGGAGATCCTTTTCCGGGCGGCGGAGCGGATGCGGATAGAGAGTATCCTGGTGGCGAACCACTGCCTGAAGATCCCCCGCTCGCCATTCATCAAGGCCGTGCAGGTCAAGGCGGGCTTCAATGGCGCGGATACCCGGATCATCGACAGCCTTGCGCCGGGCGATTTGGTGATCACCGCGGATATCCCCCTGGCGGCCGAGGTGGTCGCGGCCTCGGCAACCGCCCTGAATCCCCGGGGCACGCTCTATACAGAGGAGACCATCCAGGAACACCTGGCGCGCCGGAACTTCATGGACGAGATGCGCTCGGCAGGCGCCATTACCGGCGGGCCATCCGCCTTGAGCAAGGTACATCTCCAGGCGTTTGCCAATCAGTTGGACAGATACCTGACCCGATACGCAACTGTCGCGCCTCGGTAAGTAGCATCCAAATTTCTCTCTTTATTTTCCATAACTGTTCAGCAGCGCCGCTTCGCTGCTGCCACAGATGCGCGAAAGAGGCCTGCGAAGTGTGCTATTGCACATGAGCAGGCCGATGACAAAGCAGATGTGGTGCTGCTGAGCAGTTACTATTTTTCTAGGGAAAACTGCCGGATAAACCGGGCCAGGGCAACGACCTGCTCGGGGACAAGATTGCCAAAGGCCATGCCGCGACGCCTGACCTCGCCCGCTCCGTCGGCATCCTCATTGATGACAACATCGGAGACATTGGTGAGGGGGATATTGTCAAAAAAAAGCTCCTCCCCGCCAAAGATGATGCCGAACTCGGCAGGCTCGGTGGTCATGTCGTCGTAGGCCGTGTACCTGAAAGACAAGCCGCCGAAGCTCATGTCAATGATTTCGCCATACACGGAATCAAGGGCGATCACGCCGTCCTTCACCGGAAATCTCCGGCACCGTCGGCTCTCCCACTGTTTCTCCATGTTCATTTCCCCCATTTTTTTTTCAGGGCACCCCCTGCCCTGTACTGCATTGAGACAAAAATCACATCATCCTGATCCTGCCGCAATCCGGGCAGACCCAGGTCGGACCGTTGCTGATGGTCCACATGTTTTCCTTGAAACAGTCGTCACAGATCTGAAAGCCGCAAGGACAGCTCCAGCAGAAGGGCAATTTTCGCCGGCAGCAATGGCACTGGAATTCCTTGGGATTGCGGCGACGGCCTGCCTTTTTGGGCTGCTCCCCGTCCATGCTCACGATGGCTCCTTGACCTCGGCATCCAACCAGGCCAGATATTCCTTGCTTCCGGCAATCACCGGCGTGGCGATAATCTCGGCAACCTCATAGGGATGGACCGCCTTGATCGCCGCCTCGATTTCAGGATAAAGCGCGGCCCGGCTTTTGGCAAGACAGAGATATTCCCCGGCGGTTTCGATCTTCCCCTGCCAGCGGTAATGACTGGTGATGGGGCCCACCACCTGGACACAGGCGGCCAAACGCTTCTCAACCAGCAATCCGGCAATCGCCCCAGCCTCTTTCTCGGTGGCAACGGTGGTGGCAACCTGGATATATTCATGCATTGGGCACGCTCCTTGCCATACGCCAAATATTCTTGTTCCCCGCCCGGAATCCGTCAATCCCTCGGGAAAACAAAGTTTTTCACCGAGACGACCAAGAGCATGGACAGCCTGGCCCGATCTCTGGTACATTTGGACATTCGAAACAGCTTTCCTCACCACAACCAGGGAGTTTTCCCATGCTGCTGGCGGTAGATATCGGCAATACCCACATGGTGATCGGGGTTTTCACCGGCCAAACGCTTCGCTGCCACTGGCGGGTAAAAACCGACAAGGGCAGCACGGTTGATGAACTGGCCGCCATCTTCCACGGTCTTTTTACCATGGAAGGGCTCCGTTTCAACGACATTTCCGACACGATCATCTCCAGCGTGGTGCCGACGATGCAGGCCGCCTGGGCAGCCTTTGCCACCCGTTACCTGAGCACCACCCCGCTGGTGGTCGGCACGGATACGGTGCAAACGGGCATGGAGGTTCTCATCGACAACCCCGCGGAAATCGGCGCCGATCGTCTGGTCAATGCCGTGGCGGCCTACGACCGGTTCAAATGCGCCCTCATTGTCGTTGATTTCGGCACCGCCATCACCTGGGACTGCGTTTCCGCCGAAGGGGAATACCTGGGCGGCGCCATCGCCCCCGGATTGTCCATTGCCATGGAGGCGTTGGGCAGCCGCACAGCCAAGCTGCCCCAGGTCGACATCTCCATCCCACCCGGTGCCGCCATCGGCACCAATACCGTGGCAGCGATCAAGTCGGGCATCCTTTTTGGCTACGGCGGCATGGTGGACGGCCTGATCCGGCGTCTGCGGGAGCAGATGGCCCCGGCGCTGCCGCAAACCGTGGCGACCGGCGGCATGGCCACCCTCATTGCCCCGTACACCACCAGCATCGACCACGTCGACGCAATGCTCACCCTCAACGGCCTGCGGCTGCTCCATGAACGCAACGTCTAAGCCCATCCTTGCCGCCCCCCTGAAAAAAGGGGATACCATCGGCATCATCGCCCCGGCCGGGCCGGTGCGCAACGAAAGCGATTTCAGCGCCGGGCTGAAGATGCTCGACGATCTTGGCTTCAAGACCAGGCACCGGAACGACATCCTCCGGCAAAACGGCTTCCTGGCCGGAACCGACCAGGAACGGTCGGCCGAGCTGCATGAACTCTGGCGCGACCCCGAGGTCCGGGCCATCCTGGCTGTGCGCGGCGGCTACGGCTGCCTGCGGCTCCTGCCGGACCTCGATGTAACGCTGATCCGCCAACAGCCGAAAATGC
Organism: Desulfurivibrionaceae bacterium; assembly: GCA_041675265.1. Lineage (GTDB taxonomy): Bacteria > Desulfobacterota > Desulfobulbia > Desulfobulbales > Desulfurivibrionaceae > Thiovibrio. Next base: position 38,207 of record JBAYUD010000007.1, read on the forward strand.
TCATCGGTTTTTCCGACCTCACGGTCCTGCTTTCCACGGTCCAACAGAAAACCGGGCTCATCACCTTCCACGGCCCCATGCTCACCACCCTGCCCAAAAGCGACCGCGATTCGCAGGAATCATTTTTCAATCTGCTCACCGGACGCTCAATGCCGGAGATCAAGGTGAAGGGTTTGGAAATCCTCAAGGGCGGCCAGGCCCGGGGAAGACTCCTGCCCGGCAACCTGACCAGCCTGATCCACCTGATCGGCACCCCCTATGAACCGGACTGGCGGGATGCCATTTTGGTGCTGGAGGACATCGGCGAAGCGCCCTACCGCATCGACCGGTTGCTCACCCACCTCTGGGCCGCGGGCAAGCTGGAACAGATCGCCGGGCTCATTCTGGGGGATTTTGACCAATGCGGGGATGTCGAGTTGATCTGGCAGCGAGCCCTTGAACTGCTGGCCCACCGGCCCATCCCCATCTGGGCCAATTTCCCCTGCGGCCATGGCGACAGAAACCGGATCCTGCCCGTGGGGGCACAGGCACAGCTCGACTCTTCCTCCGGCCGCCTCACCATCCTCGGCCAGCTGACGCTCTAGCGGATTTTCCCGGCTGCGTCCTTTTTTGCCTCAACAAAGACAAGAATCGCCTCATATTCCGCAGCCACAAGCTCTCGTTCGGCAGCGGCAACCTGTTGCAGGTACTCGGCAACCTCCTGGTACTCCTTGGCAAATTCCGCCACCTTGCCCTGCTCGCTTGCGGAAAGCACCTTGTACTCCTTCAGCTTTTCCATGTAATAGACAAAGGCGAACCCGGCGGAAACAAAAAGAGCAAAGGCCATGTTGGTGAAGATGGGATTCCGGGCCCAGTCGGCCATGACACTAAGCCCTCCCAAGGCAGCGGCAAAGAGAATCGCCCCGACCAGCACCGTGATCTTCCCATGGTAGTTCCGGCGGACCTGGGCAACATCATCCACCGGCACGGCAGGTTTGATTGCCAGCTGCCCCTCCCCTTTGCCGGCAACAGACCCCGCCGCCGCGCCGCCCAGCAGTTCCGCGACCTTCTCCTGCAACCGCTCGGCCAGCTCCTGCTTCTGCTTCACGGTGTAGTCGCTGGTGGCAATGGGCGCGCCCACCCGGATCTCCACCCTCCCCGGCCGGACCAACAGCCTGCCCTTGGGCAAAACCCGGTGGGTGCCGATAATGGCCACCGGCACCACCGGCACCCCGGCCTTGATCGCCAGCACCATGGCCCCGGCCTTGAACTGGCCGAGATTCCCGTCCGGACTTCTGGTTCCCTCGGGAAAGATGATGACCGAGGTGCCGTCGGCAATGCGGCGGGCCGCCTCGTCCAGGCTTTGGAGCGCCTTGCGGCCATGGGCCCGGTCCACCGGAATATAGCCGGCCAGATGCATGGCCTTGCCGAACACCGGAATCTTGAACAGTTCCAGCTTGGCCAGCCAACGGAAATCACAGCCCAGATACCCCTGGAGCGCGAAGATATCGAACTGGCTCTGGTGATTGGCGGCAAAGATATAAGGCCGCCCCTGCTCAAGAAGGCCTGAGCCTGTCATGCTCACCGAAACCCCGCTGAGCCGGGCGACAATCCTGCCCAGGGTGCGGGGCAAAAACTGGACATCCGCCGCCGTGCGCCGGAAGATGAGAATCATGATGATGGCCGCGATGCTGACCAACCCGGTAAGCATGGGGGCGAGCGCCAGAACCAGAACACCTCGTAAAAAAGTAAGCACGTTGAATTCCCCGGTATGGTTATGGTATTGTGCCGAAAAAATGATGGACTCGCAAAAAGGAAAACAGGCCACAGGTCCGTAACACAAAATTAAAGAGTTACAAAGCAACAACCGTTGTAATCGCGTTTTTTTTTGCGATTTCAACAAAAAATGGCCTGCGGTTATTTGTTTTCCTTCAGTTCAGGCTTGGCGGCATCTTAGCATTCCTTGGTGCTCCTGCCAAGCACTGACCACCAACACCGGACACGCGCCAGTCGGATGAAACGATGATACGCATTACCAGCACACCAAAGCCGCGCGACAGATTCGGCTCGATCCCCATCCGCGAGAGCAAGCCGGCAAACAACTTCGCTTCGGGGCCGTATCTGCCCAGACGGCCCAGGAAATCCTCCCTCCAGCGGTGGCTGAAAAGAATCATCGCCCTTCTCCTCGGGCTGGCGCTCCTCCTGGGGCTTGGCAGCGTCCTGCTGGTTCCCTATCTGGCCACCACCCTTCTGCCAAGACATCTGGCCGGGGCTTTGAATCGCCCGGTGACCATTGCCCGGGCGGAATTCAACCCGCTCACCACCACCCTGACCCTGCACCAGCTCATTGTCGGACCCAAACTTTCCCAACCCGATGACCCGGTGGACCCACTGCTCTCGGCGGGCAGTATCACCATCACCCTTGACCAGCAACGGTTGCTGGACGGAGAGATCGCCTGCAATCTGGACGCCAGGCACTTCTTTCTGCATCTGGTCCGCCAAAAGGACGGCGGCTACAACCTCGGCCAGACCATGGCTGATCTCCTGCCCGCCATGCCCGCGCTCCCTCCGCGGTTTTCCTTGACCACCATTGCCCTCGCCAACAGCCGTGTTGTTTTTGACGATGAACAGACCGGCAAGTCCCATCTTGCCGAAGGACTCACCCTGTCCATCTCCCCCGGCCAAACCACCCCATTGCGCTTGCACGCCACAATCAACGCCATCCCGATCACCCTGCCCGAGAGCGCAAGCCTGACCGCGGTCCCGGTCCAACCCGCCGAGCCGGCGCCGATCACGCCTGAGCCGGCGGAGCCCGGAAAAAACGAGAGCGCCCCAGCCCCGCCCGATGACCCCGCGGCAAAAAAAGCAGAGGCGATTGCCCTTGCCCAGGATCTTACCCAGGCCGCCAGACAGTACCTGCAACCCTCCGTCAACCAGCCGACGGAAACCCCCCTTGCCCCCTGACCCGGATACCGCCCATGCTCCGCCCGCCCTATACCCATTACAGCCGCCTGTACACCTACCATCTCGACCTCAAGGATATTCCGGCCATCGACGACCCGGATCTCATCGGCACCTGGATCGAGGACGAGACCGCCATCCTCTTTTTTCACCGGCCCAAGGAACGGCTGGTCAAAAGTATCTGCGAGGCCTCCGGGGCCACGGTTATCTATGAGGCGGATCTGGATTACACGGATTGGGAGGCGGGCAGGGAGATCGGTTCATTCACGGTGGGCGGCCTTACCGTGGCCCCGGTCTGGGAAAACACCACGGCGAATATCCGCCTTGACCCAAGCGTTATCTTCGGCAGCGGCTTCCACCCCTCCACCCGCCTCTGCTTGGAAGGGCTGCTCAAATATGCGGCCAGCCCGGAGATCACCATCAATACCGCCCTTGATCTGGGCTGCGGCACCGGGCTCCTCGCCATTGCCGCAGCCAAACAGGGGGTGGGGAGGATTACCGCCTGCGACAACAACCGGCTGGCCTGCCAGGTTGCCCGCGCCAACTGCCGACTCAACGGGGTGGAGGACCGGGTCACGGTGCTGGAGACCGACCTCCGGAGGCAGTGCCCGGACACCAGGGTGGATCTGGTGATGGCCAATCTCTACAAGGGGTTGATGCTTGAACTCTTCGAGAACCCTGATTTCTGGCAGGCGAAACTCTACCTGCTCTCGGGCTTTATCTCCGGCATGGAAGAAGACCTGCTCGCCGCCCTGCCGCAGAGCGGGATCACCTTACTGGAACGAAGGCGGAGCGACCGCTGGTGCAGCTGGGCCCTGTTGCGGCAATGAACCGGAGCCCTGCCCGGATTTTCAGCGAGGCTCCCGGATACGCCGCTGATACACCGGGCATTGCGCGCGTTTCTCCTTGGCGCAGTCAGCAACCTCCCAGCACGGCGCATAGCGCAGCAGCTTGCCGATGGAGGCGATGGTGATGCCGCCGCCATGGATCATGCTGAAAAGGCACCTGATCCAGGCAATGTCATCAACGCTGTAATAACGCCATTTGCCCTTGCGGCTCGGGGTGACAAGTCCAGCTTTTTCATAGTTGCGCAAGGTGCGCGGGTGCAGGGCCAGCATATCGGCCGCTGCGGAAATCCGGTAAACCGAGGGATGGGTTTGGCAGCGCATGGGCAATCCTTCTCATTCTCTCTAACTTTTGCAACAACCGCGTTCAATCGCCCTTCACCGGGAAACTGAACGCTATCCTGGTGTATCGTCCTTCTTCTCCGCTGATCTCCAAGAGCCCGCCGTGGTCTTCGACGATTTGGCGGCAGACGGCAAGCAACCGTCCCCATCTCCGGGATGGGACCATGCCGGGTCCGGGCTCGGACAGGCTGTCCTGCGGGATCACGGCGCCGAAGTCCTTGATACTGATCTCAAATATCCGGCCCCGGCCATTCTCCACCAAGGTCTGGGTGGCGATGCCAAGTTTTTTTCGCGGATCCCTGCCCACGAACCTATCGGCAAGCGCGGTCCGGAGGCTGCCCAGAATGGAGAGAAAAACCTGCTGCATCTGCTGGGCCTGCACCGGCACCACCGGCGGCGCCGCCTCCAGATCGGTCTCCAGCCCGATGCCTTCGCTTTTTAGATGGTAGCCGATGAGCAGCAGGGCATCCTCCAGCACGACGGCCACCGGCAGGAACTCTCCCGCCGCCGCGCCCTCTTCCTGGCCATAGAGGATGAACTTCCGGACTATCTCCGCGATGCGTTCGCCTGCCTCGATGATCTTGGCCACCAGCTCGTTTTCCGGCTCCCCAGGCCTCTTGAGTTGCTCCTCGTCGGCCAGCACCTGGGCATAGTTGATCAGGCCGTTGCTGAGATCGCTCACCTCGTGCGAGACCCCGCCGGCCAGGGAGGCAATCATCTCCAGCCGCAACCCCGCCTCCCGATCCCCGGCGCCATCCTGCCGGACAAGGGGATACCCAACCAAGATCAGCCGTTCCGGCTCGCCGTCCATTTCCCGGTCCGGGACAACCCGGCAGAGAAAACGTTGGGGGGGCGTGCCCCCGGAAAACTCCAGCTGGGCGCCCTCCTCCGAGCGCAATTTTTCCAGCAGGCCTTGGGTATCGCCAGCCAGGCCCGGCTGCACCGGCTCCAGAAACTCCCGCCAACCGCGCCCCGGGATCCGGTCGGCGCCACAGCCTGCCAAGCCGGCAAAAATCGGATTCGCGCCCAGGATCTCCCCTGACGGCGACAGGGTCAGCTGGATCACCCGCAAGGCCTCAAAAAGCCGGCCATGTAGATTCTCCCGGCTGGCCAGATGCTGCTGTCCTTCAATGGTATGCAGGGCCAGGCCGAGATCCGCCGCCAACCCTTCGAGCAGTTCCATTTCCCTGGGGTCAAAATCCGTGGCCGAAAGGGCGTAGATGGAAAGCACCCCATACACGGTATTCTGCCAGACGATGGGCAGGGCGGCGCAGGCCGCATGCCCGTCTGCCAGGGGGGTTCCCTTTAGCAGCCCCTTGGGAATCCCGGCCAGGATATCGAGCCGCACCACAGGCGCCTTGGAACGCACGGCCAGGGCCGCCGGATTCTGTTCCAGCCCCTTTTCCTCGGCCTCGGTAAGCAAAACGGCCATGCAGGCCTCGCACTCCTTGTTGCTCATGGAGGTCGCGCCGTCCGCGGTCACCGGCATGATCTCCCCACCCCCGTCGGTCTGGCCTATCCACACCAGGCAATACTCTTGGTTGGCGAGCAACGCCCGGCAGACCTCCTTGAACAGGGAATCCCTTGTTTTCGCCCTGGCGATTGCCAGCTGCGCCCCTTTCACCGCCGAGGCCACCCGCTGAAACGTTGCCAACCCCTGGGCCGTGATCTCGCGGGCCATCAACAGATCGTGGAAGGAATAGGCCAGCTCGGAGATCTCCCCGCTTTTCCCGGCAATGGACAGGCCGGGCCTGGCGCCCGCGGCCACCTCTTTCACCTGCTGGACAAGATCCAGCAGCGGGGCGATCAGACGCCTCTGAAAAAAAAGAAGCAGAACGATGATCAGGCTGACCACCATGGCCAGGGCGCCGATCACCACATTCTGAAAACTGATCAGCTCGCGCTTGCCATGCTCGACCAGCACCCGGTCAAAGAGCATGAGCCGCTCTCCCAGGGTCCGGATCTCGGTATTGAGTTGCCGCAGGTGCTCGGGCCGGGCCGGACCATTGCTGATCTTTCGCACCAGCAGGACAAGGCCGGGCAGGTCGATGGCATTGGCCAGGGTGAGTTTGTAATGGTCGTCTATGGACCGGTTCCCGATAACGGAAGCCAGATTGAGATTGAGTTCCTCCAGCTCCGCGCCCACCGGGGCCAGCCCTGCATACTGCCCTTCAAGCAAATTTTCGGTGACATGCTCCCGGATGATGGCGAACTGGAAGATGAGTTTTTCGGTCTGGCGGCTGACTTCGACATGATTGCGGTACAGCTGATACTGCCTGACTCCAAGGCACATCAGAGCCACGAGAATCAGCGAGACCGAGATGGCGGTGGCATGGATGGTTTTCTTCAACGGAAATGCCATTTCTCTCAGCCCGGAGTTTAGAGTTGCGGCAGGGCCGGAGCCCCGGCCCTGCCATTTTTCTTCACTGACGCCGTGTTACTTGTTTTCCTTCCAGGTGTAGAGGATCGGCATCCTGGCCAGAACCGCCCGGTAGACCACGATATAGGTGGCATAGACGGTGACCACGATCACCAGCTCCCGCCAGTGCGGGATCTCCTGATACAACTGCCAGTTAAAGGTAATGAGCGCCGTGTTCAACCGGTTCAAGGCGATGCCGAACACCGCCAGAAAGGCGCTGAAGCGGGCCAGGGAGGCGTTGCTGTTCCGCACGGCCATGGTGTAGAAAATCAGAGGCAGAATCACCCCCACCACCATTTCGAACATGAACCACCCCCCCCAGCCTGTTGCCAGGTACTGCCAGTCGTTATCATGGGCAACGCCGATAATCTTGACGACCAGATAGGTGATCAGGGCAAGGGAAGCGCCCTTGGCCAGCCCCAGGGTCAGTTTGCTCAGGTTGTTCAGATAATTTTCATCGCACCGCCAGCGCATGAACCACTTGGTGAGGGTGCTGACCACAATGAGCATGGAAAGCCCGGCAAAGACCGCGGAAACGAAAAACTGGAACCACTGGAAGGAGGAAGAATACCAGAGCGGATGCACCTTGCCCGGCGCATAGGTAAACAGCGCGCCCAGCGCCCCCTGATGCAGGGTGGAGAGGATGATCCCGGCGATGGTCAGCCCGAGCACGATCTTCTTGATGGCCTGTTTGGCCTTGGGGAACCCCATCCATTCGGCAAAGGCGGGAACCAGCTCCGCCACCTGGCAGGAGAGATAGGTGGCCACATGCCAGGCCACGAGAAACAGCACCGCCGCCGGTCCCAGGGAGACAAACATGGGGTAGATCAACCGCCAGGGCTGACCGAGATCCACCTGCAAAAACATGACCGCGAACAGATAGCCCAAGAGCCCGTTCAGCAGACCGAGCCGCTCGATGGGTTTGAAATCCTTGCGGCCGAAAAGCTCCACCGTGGTTCCCATCATGAAGCCGGAAGCGGAAAGCGGCACCATGGTAAACAAACCCCAGCCCAGAAACAGCCCCCAGGGATAGTCATAGGAGGAATGCGTGACCCAGCCCAGACCAAAGATAAAACGGCCCACCAGAATCGGCAGCCCCACGGCATAGATGGCCCAGAGCACCCAGTTGAACGGGTTGCGGAGCTGAACCGCCCAGTACTCCTTGGGGGAAAGTCCCAACATGATCTTCTCTTTTACGGTCCACTCGCGCCCATCCTTTTTGAGATGGGAGACAACAGGGGCGAACCCTTTTGATTGTAAGCTATTCATCGTCGTCCACCTCTTCTCAGCTTTTATTTTCTTCGTTTTTCAGGGCGTCTTTCCGGTTGCTCAGCAGATGAAAGCCGGTAAAGAGCGCAGGCCAGATGGTGAGCACCATGGGCACCACCGCCAGGAACTCCTTGACGTAACTGATGATCGGCTGGTCGCCCAGATGGGTGTCGTAGCCGATCTTGTCAAAGGGCACGTCGGAAAGATACATCCAGGCCGTGCCGCCCACCTCGGTTTCGCCGTACACGTGATCCACGTAGGCATCGGGCTTCTCGCTGATCCGCTGGTGACCAGCTTGAGGAGATCCTTGCGCTTGCCGAAGGTCATGACTTCCTGGGGACACGCCTCGACACAAGCCGGGGGCTTGCCGAACTTGAGGCGGGTGTCGTAGCACATGATGCATTTTTTCACCACCGGGTTGATGGCGCTGGAATAGCTGTAGGCCGGGATGTAGAAAGGACAGGCCACCATGCAGGTCCGGCAGCCGACGCAGACGGTGGGGTCGTACATCACCGCCCCTTCCGGCGTTTTCTTGTAGGCGTTGACAAAACAGGAGGTCAGACAGGCAGGCTCGTTGCAGTGGTTGCACTGCACCTTGCGGAACAGCGGATGCTCGCGGCCCGGCACATCATATTTTTGCACCACGGTGTAGGCCTTTTCCGTTGTTCTTCGCGGCAGCCCGCCCTCGCGCTTCTCCTCGAATACGGATGGATCGTCAAAGGGCTTGTCCGGCGCGGGCAACCCCTGTTCCTTGTTGCAGGCGGCTTCGCAGGTGCGGCAGCCGACACATTTGGTAAGATCGACAAGCACGCCCATGCTGTCCGGGTAGCCACCAAAGCTCCCTGCGGCCTCGGCCTGTTTGCTTGTCCCGACGGCGGCGATGGCAGCGCCACCGGCCAGTCCGCCTTTCAAGAAACTTCTGCGGTTTATCATTTTCATAGTGTAACCCTCTGATATCGTTTCAGCGTAACTTCCAAGCCTCTGAGCTCTTCAATCAATGCCCGCCGCCATGCCCGGCGGAAGTGGTTGGAGCCGGGGCATATTTACCGGAATTAAAAAAGGCATCCCCCTTGTCGTTGCGGGTATGGCAATCCTGGCAGCCGGTCGGGCCGCCCATGGTGGTGTGGCAGCCAAGGCATTTCCGATGATAGGCCCCTTTCAGGCCGGGTTTGCCCTTGTGATAGAGTTGCGGATTTCCCTCGATTTTTGCCTGGTCTTCCGCGGAAAACCGCTTGTCGGAATGACAATCCTTGCAGGCCACGGAGCCCGCTTTTGCCCCGGCCTCATGGCAGCGGGCACAGGTCGGGTCGGTGGGCGCAAGCCCGGTTGTGTGGTGATGGCACTCGGCGCAGCTCGATGCGACCCCGGTATGCATGGCATGATCAAAGGTCACTGCGGAATAATACGTTGCCAGACTGCCGATTTCCACCGTGCCGGGGCCATCCCCGGCCCAAACCGGCGCGACAAGTGGCGCGGTCAGGAGCATCAGCGCCGCCATGCCCAAGAGTGTCTTCTTTCTTCCTCCCATGTTGGTCTCCTTCTGAAAAAGTAATCTCGTAAACAAATTCCGTTTGCGTTATCAGTACGGCTGGGGAACTCCTCCGGCCGGCCCACGGCTTGCAGCGCCATTCGAGCAAGGCTTTGTGGGGTTCCGCCCCCTGATTAAGCACATCCTGTGCCACGCGCTCCCTCCGGGGGCATGAATGCCTGCCGCAACACGCCGCGACACAAATAGAGCGCCGATGGCGGCAGGCAACCCGGGGCAAGAAAAGCGGAAAAAAACGGATGGGCAGGGAGAAACAACCGGGTTGGATCAGGAAAGGCCAAGAGGGGTTGTCGGAAGAGCGGCAAAAAAAATCATCGCCAACTGATTTTCATTGGGCGATGACGTTGTGCGACGTGGCGAAGAGGTGTTGCATGCAACACTTGTGGCGCGACAGAAGTGTTGCATGCAACAGGTCGCCCCAAAGGGCCGAACACCCCTAGCCGGGCAACCCGGTTTGCACCTTGTTTTCCTCGGTCAGTTTGGGGCAGGTCACTATGATATCAACCTCTTCCGCGTCAATGGTCTCGTTGAGAAGAAGAACCTCGGCCAGCTTGTGCAGAAAGGTTATCCGTCCTTCAAGGACAATGATCGCCTCCTGATAGCACTCCGCGATGATCCTGGCGACTTCCTCGTCGATGGCCCTGGCGATCTCCTCGCTGTAGGGACGCTGACGCGAGCCGCTGCCGAGAAAGCCCTGATCCGGGGTGACAAAGGCGCGCGGCCCAAGCCGGTCGCTCATCCCCCATTCGCAGACCATGCGGGTGGCGATGTCCGTGGCAGCCTGCAGATCGTTGCTTGCCCCGGTGGAAAATTCGTTGAAGATGATTTCCTCCGCCGTTCTGCCGCCGAGCAGGATGGTGATCCGGTTGGTCAGATACTCCTTGGAATAGGCGTGGCGATCATCAATGGGCACCTGTTGCATGACGCCCATGGCCTGCCCCCGGGGGATGATGGTGATCTTGTGCACCGGGTCGGTGTTGGGCAAGACCTTGGCAATGATCGCGTGGCCTGCTTCATGGTAGGCCGTGACCCGGCGTTGCTGCTCGCTGATCACCAGCCCCGTCCGCTCCGCGCCCATGAGGATCTTGTCCTTGGCATCCTCGATATCGCTGAGCTGGATCCCTGCCTTGCCCTTGCGCGCCGCCATCAGGGCGGACTCATTGATGAGGTTGGCAAGCTCGGCGCCGGTGAACCCCGGCGTGGACTGGGCCACAATCTGCAGGTCAACGTCCGGGTCCATCATCACGTTGCGGGAATGCACCTCCAGAATCTTGCGCCGCCCCTTGACATCCGGGGGCATGATGGTGACCTGGCGGTCGAAGCGCCCCGGCCGCATCAAGGCGGGGTCCAAGACATCCGGCCGGTTGGTCGCCGCGACGATGATGACGGTCTGGTCGCTCTGGAAGCCATCCATCTCCACGAGCAGGGCGTTGAGGGTCTGCTCCCGCTCATCCTGGCCGCCCATGGCCCCGGCAGCCCCGCGGCTGCGGCCAACCGCGTCTATTTCATCGATAAAGACAATGCAGGGCGCGCTTTTCTTGGCCTGGGCAAAAAGATCCCGCACCCGCGAGGCGCCGACCCCGACAAACATCTCGACAAAGTCGGAGCCGCTGATGCTGTAGAAAGGAACCCCTGCTTCCCCGGCAATGGCCTTGGCCAGCAGGGTTTTTCCGGTTCCGGGAGGGCCTTGCAACAGCACCCCCTTGGGGATCTTGCCGCCGAGCCTGGTGATCTTCTTGGAATCCTTGAGAAAATCCACGATCTCAACCAGCTCTTCCTTTGCCTCGGGAATGCCTGCCACATCGGCAAAGGTCACCCGCCGCGCCTTGTCCGGGTCCATGGCGATCTTTTTCTTGCCAAAGCCGCTACTGCTACCGCCTTTCTGGCCGCGGAGCATGAAAAACATCCAGCCGCCCATGAGCAGAAGTACCGGAAAGGTTGATGACCAGAAAGGCGACGATACCTCGGGCTTGCTGGCGGAGATACGGACATTCTTTTTTTCAAGCCTTGGAAGCAGCTGCTGCACATCCGGGGCATAGGTGAGAAAGGACTGGCCATAGCTGTCCGTGACGCTGATCTCCTGTCCCTGTATCCGCACCTCTTTTATTTCGTTGTTTTCCAGCCGGACAAGGAAGGAGGAATACTCAAGCATGGGTGGGCGATTTTCCACGATCCAGACGTTGTACACGACAACGGCCAGGGCTGCCGCCACCATGAGCAACAGATAATTTCGCACGTACTTGGCCATGATCTCCCTCCCGGACAAAATGAATGTAATGCGACAGTGAATGCGCTCTGCAACTGATGTGTTGCAACAACCAGGCCAGGCAGCTTTGCCTGCCCGCACCTCATCTTGGAAAAACGGCAAAAAAAAGCCCGGGACAAAAGCCCGGGCTTAGAGGGAGGTACTACAAGGCTATCAGCGTTGGCCGGGAACCGTAACCTTCGGGGTGTTGACATACTTGAAGAATACCGGGAATGCGGCGAAGAAGGCGACGCAGACCAGGTATTCAATGCCCTTGATGTGGGTGTAAAAGTCCACCAGGGTGGCCTGCTCGCCGATCAGACCGATGGCCACCATGTACTGCCGCACCACCTCACTCAAACCCGCCTTGGAGAGGCTGAAGCTCAGGGCGGCAAATGCCCACAGCCCCACGGCCGCACCGATACCGCCCATTATTGCCATGAAAATCCCTGCGCCCTTCTTTTCCGTCATTGCCTTTTCCATGATGTTTCTCCTTGTCGAATTCGCTTATTTTCTAATGATCCTTAACTGATCACTCTTGTGTTTTCGTTCCGCCTACATCCCGGTCACTGCGGTGAGCCAGCCGCGGCCCAGCTCCATGATGCCGCCCATGGTGCTCATCCCGCCGATCAGACAAGCAATGCCCCATACACCGATCAATGTTGCCAGGGTAAGGATAACGGCCACACCTGCCTGGGAGATTCCCTCACCGATTGCTTCCTGATCAAGTTCGCCAAGTCCGAGTCCTTGTTTCTGCAATGTGTTCTTCATGGTGAGCCTCCTATGATTTTGTTTTTTCGCCATTATTGCGATGTTAATCTCGTTTGATCAGGAGACATTGCACGGGGTGTGCCAACACCACCCCGGAAACAGAGGGATGTTTTCCAATCCGCACCAATAACTACTTGATTTAAAATGAAATAAAAAATTTGACCATTTGCAGGAAGCAGGGCGCGAAGGAGCAGGGACACAAGAAAGAAAATGCCTTAATATCAGCGTGTTACAATACTATTACCGTGATATTCAGAGGGGATGCGCAACAAGGGAATGGCAGGAGGCAAACAGGGAGGGGAAAAAACAAAAAGTGTGGCGCCGCGGATTGTGGCGCCACACTTTTACTGTTGCATGTGTGGCAGAGTGTTGCAGGTGCAACACTTATAACTATTCCAGGCCGTATGCCTTCATCTTCCGGTACAGGGTGCTGCGATCAATGCCGAGCAGTCTGGCGGCCTTGGCCTTGTTGCCGTCGGTCTGGGCGATGATGCTCAAAAGGTGCGCCTTCTCGCTCTCCCGCGAAACAGGAGCGGCACCCCCCGAATCAACGGCAGCCACGGTTTCCGCTCCGGCAGCCCCTGGTGTCGCACCGGCGTCGCGACCGCCACTGCGCACCTCCTCGGGAAGATTACTGGTGGTAATCGTATCGTCCATGCACAGCACACAGGCCCGCTCCACCACATGCTCCAGCTCCCGGACGTTTCCCGGCCAGCGGTAGGCCCCAAGCAGCTGCAAGGCCTGATCGGAGATCCCGGTGATATTCTTGTTGAGCCGTTTGCTGAACCGGGCCAGGAACAGCTCCACCAGGATGGGCAGGTCACCCTGCCGGTCTCTGAGCGGCGGCAGGGTGATGTCGATCACCCGCAGCCGGTAATAGAGATCCTCGCGGAACTCCCCCCGCTGGACCTTCTGTTTCAGATCGGCGTTGGTGGCGGCCACCACCCGGACATCCACGGTGACGGGCCTGTCCTCGCCCACCGGATAGAAGGTGCGCTCCTGCAAAAAACGCAGCAAACGCAGCTGCATGAGCGGCGAAATATCGCCTATCTCATCGAGGAACAGGGTGCCGCCGTCCGCCTGGAGGATGCGCCCCTCCCGGTTGCGGTCCGCCCCGGTAAAGGCGCCCTTCTTGTGGCCGAACAGCTCCGACTCCATGAGGTTTTCCGGGATGGAGGTGCAGTCGAACTTCACCAGGGGCATGTCCCGGCGCGGGCTTTCCGCATGCAGGGCCTCGGCCACCAGTTCCTTGCCGGTGCCCGATTCCCCGGTGATCAGCACCGAGGTGTCCACCTGGCCGACGTTTTCTATAAGGGTGTACACGGTCTGCATGGCCCGGCTCACCCCGGCCAACCGGTGAAAATAGGTGCGCTTGCCCCGTTTTTCCAGATCCTCCAGCCGGCTCACATCGCGAAACACCAGCACCACCCCGAGAAAACCCTTGTCCTGCTGGCTTTCCAAGGGCGCCGCGCTGATCCGGAACACAACATGGCCGCCGCTCTCTAGGTTGACCTCGATGCGATGCTCACGCACCGCTTCCCTGCATTCAAGAACCTTCTGCACGTCCGTGGCAAACACGGCCAGGGAATCGGCCGCCTCCTCCAGACTGGCGCCGACGGCCAGACCCGGCATGTGCGTGGCCGCCCAGTTCTTGGCCTGGTCATTCATCTGCACTACCCGCAGATCATGGTCAACGGTGATGATCATGTCCCGGACGCTGCGGAAGATCGTTTCCAGATACTGCTGGTAGCGCTCCTTTTCCCCGCTCAGCCGCTCCTTCTCCTTCCAAAGACTATACTGCTGCAGGGCCATGCGTGCGGTGCGCAGCAGGTCGGCCTTTTTCACCGGCTTGGCCAGATAGTCAAAGGCCCCGAGCCGCACCGCCTCGGAAGCGGTATTGATGTTGGGATACCCCGTAACCATGACCACCGGACACTCCAACCCCAACTCCCGAACCCGCCGCAGCAGATCGATACCGGAGGCACCCTCCATGACGATGTCGCTGATGATCAGATCAAAGGTTTGCTGCTCGATGAACCCCAGGGCTTCCTCGAAGGTCGAGGCGGTCACCACCGGCCCGTACCCCTCGCGGCCGAGAAACATCTGAAAGGTCAACCGCAGGCTTTCCTCGTCGTCAACCACCAGTATCCTGGTCTCTGATTTGTCCAGATCAATCATTTTTACCCTCGTAAGAAAGGAAAAAGGTCAGCGGATGGGCTTGACCCATCCGCGCAGGTCCGTGTACAAACGCAAAGAGTTCCCAAAGAGTGATTGTTGTAATCGCGGTTTTTTTTGCGATTACAACAATCATTTTTGCTGCTCCCCCGGCAATTCATTGCCCACAAAATTACACGCTTCACTCTTCATGCGCAGGCAGATCAACGATCATGGTGGTATGCTCCCCCAACTCGCTCTCCACCCGGAGCGCCCCATGAAAATCCCGGACCAGACCGGCGCTGATGGACAACCCCAGACCGGTCCCTTCCCCGGGTTTCTTGGAGGAGAAAAACGGCTCGAAGATCTGGCTGAGAAGCTCCGGAGGGATTCCGGTGCCATAATCGGTGATTTCCGTTCTCACCAGAACGGGCCCCGGGCCCTGCACGACCCGGCAGCGGATTTCCACCTTCTTGCCGGGATCCCGCCCGGGATAGCGCTGGTTGAGGGCATACCGGGCGTTGCTGAGCAGATTGAGGAAAACCTGCTGCAACTGCTGCGGATACACCCTGACGGCCGGCAACCCCTCCGGAATATCGGTGTGGATGATCACCCCGTCCTTCTGGAGCTGGTGCTTGATCAGGGAGAGGGAATCGTGGATGATCGCCTCGATTGCGACCACCTCCGCCTCTTCCTCCCGCTGGCGGGCAAAAAAGAGGAGGTTGCGCACGATATAGGCGATCCGTTCCCCTTCCTTGATGATGCGGTCGAGCATCTCCCGCTGGACCGGGTTGGCGGCCTCGCCTTCCAGCGACACCTGGCTTGAGTCGTCGAGCAGCACCTGGGCGTAGTTGATGATGCCGTTGATGGGGTTATTGATTTCATGGGCCACCCCGGCGGCCAATTCGCCGATGGAGGCAAGCTGCCCGGCCCGCATGGTTTCGGCCCGGTACATCTTTTCCTCGGTGACATCCCGCAGGAGAATCAGGGCCTTGGTCTGGCCATCGACGTCGGCAAAGGGCACGTAACTCTGCTCATAGTGCCGCCGGTCGGACATGATCTCCTCGGTGCGCTGGATATCGTTGCGCTCGATGGCGGCATGCATGCGGCACACCTCGCAGGGCTTGTCGCGCTGCTTGTAGACCTCATAGCATTTTTCGCCGATCTTATCGCCAAAGATCCGGCGCAGGATCTCGTTTTGGTATTCAATCACATAATCCCGGTTGACGATGTGCATGCCCTGATCGAGGGCGGAGAGAATCCCCCGGAACTTGTCCCGCTCGGTGCGCAGCTGTCTGTCCACATCCTGCTGCACCGTAATGTCCTCAAAGCTTTCCACGGCGCCGATGACCTTGCCGTCCGCATCCCGCAACAAATCGGCATTTTTGCTGATGATCCGAATCCGGCCATCCTTGGTCCTGATCTCGCAAACCCGGCTGAGGATAGGCTTTTTGACCTTTTCCGAATACACCCCGCAGCCTTTTTTCGTGCAGGGATGCAGGGCAAAGATGCTGCACGGCTTGCCGAGAACCTCTTCTTCCCTGTATCCGGTTACGCTTTCGGCCTTTTTATTCCAACTGGTGATGTTCCGGTTCAGATCGACGGTGAAAATCGCGCTGGGAATAACGCTGTAAACAAGCTCCGCCTGTTCCAGGGACTGGATGAGCTGATCCTCTGCCCAACGCCGCTCATCGATCTCAAGGCGCAGGGCCTTATTGGCCTTTTGCAGCTCCAGGGTCCGCTCCTCAACCCGGCGCTCAAGCTCGTCATGGCTCTTTTTCAAGACCTCGGCGGCAAGCTCACGCTCGGTGACGTCGCGCAAAATCTCGATAATGCCGAGGAGCTCATCATTACCGCCCCAGAGGGGAGAGGCAAAAACCTCGTAATGCCGAAGCTCGCCGCTTTTCAAGGTGATGCTCTGGGAAACCGTGACCGCTTTGCCGGTCTCGAGAACCTCCATGAGCGGACACTCGCGCCCGTCCTTGTCACAGGCTTGCTCCCTGCCGAACAACACCCGGTAACAATGGGAATTCTCGGCAAACCTTCCGCTCTTGCTCCGGTCGACGGGAAAATCTCGGGCCGCCTGGTTGATGAGTTTCACCCGCATATCCGTCCCGATCACCAGGACAGGATCGGTCACCCCGTTGATCACCGATTGCAGAAAGCGGAGGTGATCCAGCAACATGCGGCCAATGGCCCGCCTGTCGTTTTTTGCTACCCTGCGGTCATGGGCATTCCAACTCATCAGCGCTCCTGCTCGGCATCCAAGGTTTTCGGGTTTTGGCTCAACACCGTATCCATCGCGTCGGCCAGATAGGAAAGATGCATTTTTTCTTCCTCCGCCAGACGCAAAAACAATGCCCTGGTCCCTTCTTTTTCACTCTTCCGCGCCATGCGGCTGTACAGATCAAGGGCCTGGGTCTCTAGCGCCATGGCCAACTCCAGGATATCGCGCCTGGTGTGCAGATGGGGTTCGGCTTGGGTGAGAAAATCCTCCACCCTGGCGCCGCCCTCCATGACTCCGGCCGCCCCTTGGGCCGGCATGGCCTCCACCCCGCGCGCCTGCCGGAACTCGGCAAGAAGCCGACCCTTGTGGGCATCCTCAAAGCCCATCAGCCGGGTATAGAGCTGGCGGGCCTCGTCATCCCGCGCTCGCTCGGCCATGAGCCGGTAGAACTCCTGCAAGCCATCCTCCATGGCATAGGCCAGACTTACGCCGTCCTCATACTCTTCCTGACCGGTGAAGAACTCCAGCCCTGCCTCTTCCCCCCCCCTGGCTTGTTGCCCCTGCCAGGCCTTGATGCCTCCGGCCATATTGTAAACGCTTGCAAAATCCTTGCCAGCGAGGAGCTGGGCCGCCGCCTTGCTCCTGCCCCCGATGGCGCAATAGACGATGACCGGTTTTTCCTTTTCCAGCTCACCCAGCCTTCCGGGCAGCTCCTTGAGCGGGATGAGTTTGGCCCCGGCCAGATGCCCCTCCTCATACTCCTTGGGCTGCCGGACATCGAGCAGCTGATAGCCATCCGCCCCGTGCTTCTCCATGTATTCCCTGGCCTGGGCCACACTGAAATCCTCGCCCGGCACAAACAGATTCTTCCAGTTCATCGCTCACTCCCTTGTGTGTATATTTCCCGCCGCGATCGTCCTGCTCTCACGGGGTGTTGCGCGTAAAGGGCAGCGCCAGCAGCCGCCAGAACCCCAGCTGCTCGATCTGCCGGTGCGAACCGATGCCGATGATGATTTTCTCCTGTTCCACCTCGGTGGTCAGGGTGCCCAGCATCCGATCCCAAAGGGAGAAGATCACCCCGTAGTTGGTATCCCGCTCCTTGATCCGCACCGAATGGTGGATGCGGTGCAAAAACGGCGGAACAAAAAGGATCACCCACAATTTCTCGAACCAGTCGGGCACACGGATACTGCTGTGGTGGAATTGCACCGAGAGGTTCACCCAAATCTCAAACAGGATGTAGGCGGTAAGTCCGATGCCGAAGGTGTGGATCACCGCCAGGCGGATCAGGCCGGTAAAAAGGAACTCACCCAGATGAAACCGGTTGGCCGTGGTCACATCCATGTTCATGTCGCTGTGATGAACCCGGTGGAACCGCCAGAGGAAGGGCAGCGCATGGGTGAGCAAGTGCCAGAGGTAGATGAAAAAATCCAGAATCAGGATGCCAGCGACAATCTTCAGCCACCCGGGCAAGGCCCAGACATGGAGCAGGCCGACCTGCTTTTCCTGCCCGACGAGAATCAGGGCGACGATGGCACTGGTGTACAGCAGATGGTAGATCGCTCCGTTCATGATGGACAGGGGCAGATTGGCAAGCCAGCGCCTGGGGCGGGGCACGGTGGGCTCCCGGTAGGAAAAAAACTGTTCGCACAGCAGAAAGATAAAAACTCCGCCCCAATAGATATAGGGCTTGGTTGCATACAGCTCCATGACAACTCCTCCTTCGGGTTTGTCCGCCTTCCTATATGGTGATCACCGTATAGCCCGCCTCCAGATAGCGGGCCATGGCCGGATGGCCCTGCATCTCGTCGGCCAGGGGCAGCCCTTGCGCCTCGGCGGCGGCCAGGGCGCCCATCTTGTTGGCGCAGGCCCGGCAGACGCAGTCGATGAGCCCGGATTTTTTCGCCTTGTCGTAGAGGGGGGCAAAGGGCGCGTCCGGTTCGGCCAGTTCCCTGACAAGGGCCGTGGCCCTGCCTTCGATAACCAGCTTGACATCCCAACCCCTGGCCTGCATATCCAAACCGTTCAGCAGGGCATGGGCAAAACAGGGTGGCTCTCCGGCAAAGGCAACGATAACGATTTTATGCTCCATGGCGTCCTCCGTTCAAACACAAGATGAGATGCTGCGATGGGATTCCGCTTCTCCCGAAAAACTACCATGTTTTTTCCAAAAAACCGGAAAAAATCATATCCCATCCCTGCCGAAAACAATCTTGCGCAATATCACAGGGGAGGGGGCGGGGCGACCAGAGGATTGGATGAAAAAATGGGAGGTGCGCGGAACGGGAACCGCGCCAAGGAGATGGGGGCTTATTAAGCCAGCATCTTGCGGAGCTTGATGGCAAGGTCGCCGGGGGAAAGGGGCTTACTGATGAAATTGGCGTGCGTCCGGGAAACACCGTGCTCTTCGAGCATGGAATCGGTGTAGCCCGACATGAACAACACCCGGATCCGGGGATCGATCGCCTGCACTCTGGTGGCCAGCCCGTGCCCGGTTATCCCCGGCATGACCACGTCGGTCAACAGGAGGTCGATCCTCTCCCTGCCCTCTTCGATAAGGTGCAAGGCCTCCGCGGCGGATGGCGCCGTAAGCACGGTATACCCCATGGATTCCAAGGCATGCCGGATAACGGCAAGAATATCCGGCTCATCGTCAACCACGAGAATGGTCTCGCTTCCGTGCAATACCTCCAGGGCGGCGCCCGTTACCGCAGCCTCCACCGGCGCCTCCACCCGAGGAAAATAGAGGAGGAAGGTGGCTCCCTTGCCGGGCTCGCTCCGCACCACGATGTAGCCGCTGTGTTGCTTGACAATGCCGTAGGCGGTGGCCAGGCCAAGACCCGTTCCCTTGCCCTGCGGTTTGGTGGTGAAAAACGGCTCGAAGATATGCTCCTGCACCTCGGCGCTCATACCCTCCCCGGTATCACTCACCACCAGGACAACATACCGCCCTGGCCCGATATTGCCGAAATTGGAAAATTCCTCCTGTTCCAGAACCTCCTCGAGACAGGAAATGGCCAAGACACCCCCATCCGGCATGGCATCCCGCGCGTTGATGGCCAGGTTCAGCAATACCTGCTCGATCTGGTGCTGGTCGGCGAGGATCCTCCCCTGTCCGCAGGGCGCGACCTCCACCGTAAAATGGATGGAGGGATCGATAAGGCGCCGAATCATGGAGCTTAACCCCGAGACAACGCTGCTCAGGTCGATAACCCGCACATCAACAACCTGATGCCGGCTGAAGGTCAGCAACTGACGGGTCAGGGCCGCCCCGCGGATCCCGGCGTCACGGATGGCGCGCAGGGCCTCCGACAGAGGATCGCCCTCCGGCAACCGCCTCAGATACAGCTCGCTGTAGCTCAGGATCGTGGTGAGCAGGTTGTTGAAATCATGGGCCACACCGCTGGTCAGCCGCCCGATGGCCTCCATCTTCTGGGACTGGAGCAATTGGGCCTGCAACCGTTTTTCCTCGCTGACGTTGCGAAAAATGCAGCGGGTCATTTGGGGTTTACCGTTTTCGTAACGGCAGTTGGCCGCGCCCTGAATCATGATCTTGTCGCCGTTCTTGGCGACAAAAGACGTCTCGATCCTGTCGACCCGCCCCTGCTCCAGAACACGCTGAAAGGTTTCCATGCAGTGATTCGAACAATCCGGATCAATGAGGTCAAAGATGGTAAGCTTCTCGACCTCCTCGGCCGAATAGCCGAAGGTGGCGCGCCAGGCCGGGTTGACTTGGAAGAAGGTGCCATCCGGGCGGACGAACTGAATAAGGTCGCCGGCGCTTTCAAAAAGATCGCGGTATTGCTCGCCGTTTTCCCGCAGGGCGGATTCCATGCGCTTGCGCTCGGTGATATCCCGGGCAAAGGCACAGGTATAGTCGGCTGTGCCAAGGGTCACGTAGACCGCGTCGACTTCCTTCTGAACAATCTGCCCGCTCTTTGTCCGATGGGTGGTTTCAAACCACAGCTTGCCCTGCCTTTTCCACTCCGGCCAGAGCTGCCCGACCCTGGGACCGATCTCCGGGTCTATATCGGCAAGGGATAAACCAAGAAGCTCTGCCTCGGAATAGCCAAGATTTCTGGCGGCGGCCTGATTCACATAAGCAAACCGGCCCTCGGCGTCGATCAGATAAAATTCCACGGTTGCCGTATCGACAACGCGCTTGAATAGTATGTTCAGTTCCTGATTATCCACGCTGCATCCGAATTTTTTCGTTGATTGATGCTGCTCC
>JBAYUD010000008.1:0-58351 GCA_041675265.1 Desulfurivibrionaceae bacterium
AACAGCTCCCTTGAAACAACCGGCATTACGGCCCGCCCCATCACCAAAGGCGGACTGCCGGTGACCTGGTATGCAACATTTTTAAAAAACAGCCAAATCCCGGTGTTCCAGCAGGAATTTATCAACATTATCAGCAAAATGAACATGAAAGGCTGGCCAGCCCCACTGCCGGAAAGGGCGTGAGGCCTTGACTTCCGCCTTGCGGAAATGACACATGATCGCTGTTCCCCTTACCTTCCTCTATTCCGAGCCGTTATCATGACGAACTTTTTTTGCAGTAAAGACTGCCCTGATCTTTGCGGGATGCGCATTGAATCCGATGGCGGCCGCCACTCCTTTCACGGTCTGCCGGAAAAATGGAGCGACCCCGGATTCGTCTGCGCGAAATTCAGGATCTTTGCCGAACGGGAGATCAACAACGGCCTGAAATCCTGGCAGCTTGTGGATGGCGCCAAAAGGCCCCTGTTGTCGGATGCGGAGGCCATCGAGGCGCTGGCGGCTTTTCTGGCCCCATTTCGGGACAAAAAGATTCTGTATCTGCGGGGTTCGGGCAGCCTGGCCTATAATATGGCCTGCTGGGATCTGCTGTTCGCGGGCTTCAGCAACTGCTGGGGCGTCTCCGGCGGCCCATGCGACGACACCGGTTGCGATGCCGACGGGGCGGATTTCGGGGCGGTGATCAATCCGGAGATCACCAATCTGGAACAGGCCGACACCATCATGCTCTACGGGAAAAATGCCCGTTCCACCAGCCAGCACCTCTACGCCTACTTGAAAACGCTCAAAAAGCAGGGCAAGGAGATTATCTACCTTGACCCGGTGAAGACAAAAACCGCCGGGCTTGCGGATCGGTACATCATGATCAATCCGGCCTGTGACGGTCTGCTGGCCTGCGCCCTGCTTACCGGCTTGGGACATGAGAACGGGCACGACATCGGGGCCTTGCTGGCAAGGGCCGGGGTGAGCCAGGATGATTTCGAATATCTGCTTGCCTGCCTGCAAAACGGGAGAACAGCGCACATCAAAGGCGTCAGCATCCAGCGGCATGGCAACGGCATGAATGCCTACCGCTGGATCAACCGGCTGGCGGTCAAAACCGGCAGCATGGACCTGCTCTATTTCGGGCATCCCTCAAAACGGCGCTGGGAAAAGCCCGACGCCGTCTTTGCCGATCGAATTGCGGTGGAAAGGCTTCCCGAGGCCTTGGCCAAGGGCGAATTTGACCTCTATGTCAATGTGGCCGCCAACCCGGCCATGACCTATCCGGACAGCAACAAGTGGCTGGAAGGGCTTTCCCGCACCCCGACCCTGGTGATCGACACCAACCACTGCCGGACTGCCGACCAGGCTGATTTCTTCCTGAAGGTGGGCGGGATGTTCGCCCAGAGTGATTTCATGGGCAGCTATTTTTTCAGCCATGAGTATGCCAGGGACAGTCTGACCTCCGAGCTGAGTGATGTGGCCGCCGCCCGGATGCTGGCCGACAGGCTTGGCATCGATCTCCGGCTCAAGGAGCAGGCGCGGGTCAGGCGGATTGTCGACATGCCGCAACGGGAGTACCGGACCGGGGCGCTGCCGCTGGTGATGCCGGAAACAAGCGGCCGGTTTCAGCTTCTCACCGCTTCCCATCATGGCTATATCAACTCTCAGATCCTGGCCGGCATGGAGCAGGGGTTGCAGATCATCCATGTCAACACCGTTGATGCGGCCAGACTGGGCATCGGCACGGGGGACGATGTCCGGGTTTCCGGGCCCGCCGGGGCGTTTACTGCCGAGGCCCTAGTTACCGACGGCATTGCGCCCAAAACGGTCATGTGCTGGAAGAATATCCCCATGAAGGAGGGGGTGAGCAACTGCGCCATCCCCGCCCAGGTGACGGATTCCGGTTCCGGCCTTGCCTATTACACGGTTTTTGTCGACCTGCAAAAGGTGTGACTGCGGAAAAAGGGCAGCGCGCCCTCTCCATCCATTGTTTTTTCCATGAGCCGACCGAACCGCCGCCCTTGCTCAGGGTGGCGTTAAACCCGGCCGGCCCGTCACCGCACCCCAGGATCCGCTTGCCCAGATCCTCGCGGTCAAGGGCGAACATGGCGACATACTCATCAAACGAGCGCCCCCAAGGCACGATGTGGTCAAGGCTGAACGACATCCCGGCCCCCTGCCCGCCGCTGGTCCGCCCCATCGCCTCGCCCATCACTTCTTGAGGTATTTTCCCTGCAAATTCGCCCCGATGAGCCAGACTCCCTCGGCCCGCTTGGGCAGGGTCTTCACCAGCTCGGCCGTCAGCGCCTGGACGTCGGCGCCCTGGGAGGCCAGCTCCTTTGCTTGCCGGTCGAACTGCAGGAGGTATTGCTTCATCTCCGCCAAGTCCTTCTTGCCCGACAGAGGTCCGTGCCCCGGAATGATCGCCTCGACGTCCATGGCCTGGAGGTCTTCCAGTTCGCCGCACCATTCCTCGATATTGCCCTCGGCCAGATACGGGTGGTAATCCGTGAACAGGATATCGCCGGTAAAAAGGACTTTCTTGTCCGGCAAATAGACCAAGGTGTCGCCGTTGGTGTGGGAGAGGCGGGCGTGGCGAAGTTCGATGAGCTGGCCGCCGAGGTCGATGGTCATGCGGTCGCCATAGCTCAGCACCGGATAGGCGATGGAGGTGCCCTTCATGTCCGCGGGAGTCAGGCCGTACTGGCCGATGTTCTTGAGGGTGGACTCGGCGCTTCCGGCCATGGCCTGCTTGTCGTTCTCCTGGGCAACGACCACCGCCCCCAGCTTGACGAACTCGGCATTGCCGAAGACGTGATCGAGATGATAGTGGGTGTTGATCACGTACTTGATAGGTTTTTTGGAGACGGCCCTGATGGCCTTGATGAACCGCTTGGCCTCCTTGGCGGAAATCAGCGTATCGACTACCGCAATGCCGTCGCGGCCGATGATGATGCCGGCGTTGGCCCCGAAGCTGTTATCCTTGGAACTCTGCTTGGTGTCCACATAGGCGTAGACATTCTCGGCGATCCGCGTCAGCTTGTCCGCAGCCAAGGCCGGGCTGCCGAGCAGGGACCACATTACACAGAACAAAACGATCTTGCTTGTAACGGTGAGACATTTATGCATCGGTATCCTCTTTAGTATGGGGGAAGATTGGTTGGCCGCGTCTCCCGTGCCGGGCGATACCGGCCAACACGCATTTTCTCTGCCTTGGGCAACTCCGCCACTCGTGGCCGGCAAAAGGGCGCCTCCACAAACAGCCAGCGCGGTTCGAAACAATAGTAAACCAATAGTCAGGCTCTTTATAGTAAAAAATATCTTTCCGAAAAGCAAGGGTGCCTGAACCGTGATTTTTTTGTAATCTCCAGGCGGTGAACCCTTTCAAAACAGTGGGTTCGACGGGCCGGCTCGCGGCAAAACAACTTGACACGGAACCACCTTCGGCGTACGGATTTAACGTACGATCAGATGGGGCAGCAATGAGAACATCTCCGCCACGAAAGCACGCCATCAACAGAGGCGCGCAAGGCGGAACAGACCGATTCACCCGGACAGCGCTTCAAGATTTCATCCAAGACAAGGAACCAGAGCCATGGCAATTCTCCAATCACAACGCCACCTGTTTGACATCCCGGAAGATGTCGCCTATTTCAACTGCGCCTACAACTCCCCGCAACTGAATGCATCCCGCGACCGCTTGCGGCTTGGCGCCGACTCCAAAAGCCATCCGTGGGAACGAATGCCGGACGATTTTTTCCACGACGCGGAAACGATTCGCGGGTTGGCCTCCGCCATCTTCGGCGGGGACGCGGATGGGTATGCGATTGTGCCTGCGGCGAGTTACGGCCTGAGCACCGCGGCCAGGGCAATCGAGCCGCGGCTCCGGCCAGGGGACGGCATTCTCGTTATGGAAGAGGAGTTCCCGAGCAACTACCTGCCGTGGCAACGGGCGGCGCGGGAATCGGGCGCCAAGATCGTGGTTGTGCCGCCCCCGGCGCATGGGGACTGGACGCGCGCGATTCTCGAAAGGCTGAACAGGGCCATTCGGGTGGTCGCGGTTTCGAGTTGCCACTGGACCAACGGGGCGTATCTTGATCTCGAGGGTATCGGCGAGGCGTGTCGCGAGGTTGACGCCCTGTTCGCCATCGATGCCACGCAGTCCCTGGCCGCCATGCCGTTGGCCATTGATGCGGTGCAGCCTGATTTTCTTGTGGCGGCGGGGTACAAGTGGCTTCTTTGCCCGTACGGATTCAGCCTGGCGTATGTCTCGCCAAGGTGGCGCGATGCCCGCCCCCTGGAGGAGACCTGGATGGCGCGGGACAACGCCGAGGATTTCACCTCCCTGGTCAAGTACTCAAACACCTATCTGCCGGGAGCACGCCGGTTCGACGTCGGGGAAAAATGCACGGCCACCATCCTCCCGGGGGCCGTGGCCGCGCTGGAACAGATCAAGCAATGGGGAGTGCCTGAGATCGCGGAATCCCTGGCGGCGATCAATGCCCGGATCGCAACGCACCTCGAACAGCTGGGGTTCCGGTTGCCTTCCCCATCGCAACGATGCCCGCACATGTTTGGCGCCCAACTGCCGGACGGGTTCACGGGCAATCTGGTCGCCGAGCTGAAAAAAAAGAACATCTTTATCAGCCAACGGGGGAATGCCCTGCGGTTCGCCCCCCATCTGCACGTTACCAACCGCGACATCGACAGGCTCCTTGAATCGCTGGATCGGATAGTCCAATGATCTTCCGCCTGGCCGCCGACGGTATCCTCCTGCTCCATCTCACCTTCACCCTTTTTACCGTGTTGGGAGGCTTGCTGGTGCTGCGCCGCCCCTCCCTGCTTTGGGTGCACCTTATCGCCTTGCTCTGGGGCGTGGTGATCGAGTGGGCGGACTGGATCTGTCCCCTCACCCCGCTGGAAAACTTTTTGCGGGAACGGGGCGGCGAGGCGGGCTATGCGGGCGGATTCATCGAGCATTACGTTGCCCTTGTTCTCTATCCCGAGGATCTCACCATTGAGCTGCGTTACCTGCTTGGCCTGGGCCTTGTCGCGGTGAACCTGGTGATCTATGGGTATATTTTCCTGGTACGCCGTCGAAAACTCTTGCCGTAAGACACTGCTCCTCATCCCATGCCCCGTCCAGACAAATACGCTAAACACGCCGTGACTGCCCGGCAGTGCCGCAGATGCGCGTATCAATTGTCGGCAGAAGTGCCGACCAAGAGGCCTGCGAAGTGTGCTAGTGCACACGAGCAGGCCGATGACAGCTAAGCAGCGAGACTGCGAAGCAGATGCGGTGCTGCCGGGCAGTCACAAAAAAGCCCCCTTCCCAGGGAGAACAGGAAGGGGGCTTATGGGAGGGTGCGAAAACCAGGGGAGGTTACTTCTTCATCCTGGCAGCGCCTTTTGTTTTCATGGGATCGCCCTTGTAGCCCAAGGCCTTCCAGTCAAGACGGCCGTTTGCGGCATGGCAGTCGTTGCACTTCAAGGCCTCGCTGGCCGGGGCAACCATGTGGTTGATCCGCCAATACATGACCGTGGGGGCAAAATCATAGCTGCCGCTGTACGCCAGACCCGAGGCCTCGCTGCCTGCCTTGGCCGCCTTGTCCCAGTCGAAGTTCTTCCAATAGGCGTCCTTATCCTCCTTGTTGGTCGGCCAGACCTTGGGGGTCAGGAAATACTTGTTTTCCTTGTCGTAGAGCTGCTTGCCGGTATGCACCTTGAAGGGATAGATCTTGGCGGCCTTGTCCTTGATGCTGCCCGCGGGCGCGTTCAACTCGGTGACCTTGGCCGGATCGATCTTCTCGCCGCGCAGATAGACGGTGGCCTTACCGTTGTACCATTTGTAGGCGGGAACCACGTCTTTTGCCCAGGTAAAGTGGCCTTTTATCTTTGCATACCCCTCGCGCTTCTCCGTGCCGAACACCTGCTCCTCCGCCTTGATATCCTGACCGGCGGTGGACCAGTCCCAATTCATCTTGGTGGGCATGGACTTGGCAAAGGTGGGAATATGGCAGGTCTGACAAGCCACGGTGGCGACATGCGTGTTCAGCTTCCCGTTCTTGTGGGGCTTGGCATCATGGCACTGGGTGCACTCCAGATGATTCTTGCCGCCGGGCGTGACGATCATGGCATTGCCCTTGATGTTATGCTTCTGGGTGGTATGGCACTCGGTGCACTGGAAGTTCAGACCGTCGGAGCCCATGTGCACGTCGATACCCTTGGTGGGGTTTGCCATGGAAGAATCGATATCGCCGTGCTTGACGTTGTTGCCGCCGCCGCCGAAACCATGGCAGGCCACGCAGTTTTTCTTGGCAGGCTTGCCGACGCTTTGGGCCACGGCCACCAGATCAACGGGCTTGGCGTCAAATTCCGGATTGCCGGTAAAACCAAAAGGCATGCCTGCGGCAGGCGGCGCCTTCTTGTAGGTTCCCGTGCCGTCATGGCAGACCAGGCAGTCCACCTTGTTTTTGTCGTTGAAATCAAACTTGGCATCCTTCCAGCCGTAGCTGATATGACAGCTGGTGCAGCGCGGCCAGTTGGAATCAAGCGAGATGCAGAAGTTGTTGATGGCGTTCTTCTTGCCGAGCATGACCTTGCCTTTCTTGCCGGAGATCTCCTGCTCGCCGGCCCAGGTCCAGTGGGTGGTTTTCATGATGTCCGTTGCCGCGTCCGCATGGCACTCCAAACATTTCTTGGTCACATCCATGGGCGTGGCAAAAGGACCGGTGATCGCCTTGTGCGCCTCACCGGCACAGGCCGATCCGCCTGCCACCACAGCCGACGCAACCAGCATTGCCGAGAATACACGGGATTTTCTCATAGCCTCGTTCTCCTCCTTAAAAAATGAACAGTTACCCTTCCCCCTTTTCCGACCTCAACACGAAGGCGGAAAAATCATGTACGGCACACAACTGACTTCGGGGATATGGATAGCAAATTAAATGCCAGCGCAGAATGAAACAGGCAACAGGATGATTTACCGGAACAAACTCAGTATGGCGGGGGACAATTCGAAAGAAAGGGGGAGCAATCTTTTTTGACGAGACACAAAGAGTACCGAGTAACACACCGAAACCACAAGAAAAAACCGAAACGAACAGGACATGCCTGCAAAATTACTTGCGTCCGTTACAGCCAGACCGCTATGCGCTCCGGGTGCCGGGAGGAAAACAAAGCGCCGCCTCCCGGACCCGGCCGGCCAAGCGGTGTTCAATATATTCGCCAACCAAGGGCAGCATGTCATCCAGGTACTGGCCGATCTCTTTCTCCGTAGCGGTGGTCAGGGTCTGGCAGAACAGGCACTTCCTTTCCCCCCCGCCCGTGGAGGGCAGGCCGAAATCCTCCAGCACATGCCGGGTGACCATCTGGTCATCAAAATCCTCATACACCGGGAAGGTGGTGCTGATCCCGAACCGGGCCGACAGCTCCTTGATCTTTTCCATGAAAACCGGGGTCTGCTCCGGGTAATGCCCCTGTTTTTTGGTATACCCGGCCACGAAATGGGGGACGAAATGCTCATGGCAATAGATGATGGCCCGTGCATGCATGCCAAGTTTGCAGGCCACGCAAACAAGATTTTTCCCGTTGTAGCGGGGCATGATTTCCTCATACCGGTCAAGCCACAGCCCCTGAAAAAGCCTGCCCATGTCAAGCTCCACCATCTCCGCCGCCGGAACTTTCCCGGGATCGGAGGCGTTGGCCAGCAGGATTTTTTGCGCGGCCAGAAAACGGTTTCTGGGGAAATCGGCAAAACGGCCCATGCCGTTGAGCATGTGGAGCAGATGGATCCGCACCGGCCTGGCCAGGCCTGGATGATGGCCGGCGCTGGCCAGGGCATAGAGCGCGAGGGAGTCGGTCCCTCCGGAATACAAGATCGCCAGTTCCTGCTGCATGGTCATCCCCCCTTCCGTACCCGGTATTTCAAAAACACCTCCCCGGTTTCCGCTGCCTCGCAGGAGACCAGGGTCAGCGGCAAAAACGGCTCCCCCAGCGGACCTGGGCCGCCGCAGAGGGAGGCCGCCCCCTGATCCCCGGAAAGCTTCGGCGTCAGGGTGAGGAGAATTTCATCAATTACCCCTTGCCGGAGGCAGGCGTAATTCAACCCGCCTCCGCCCTCGACCAGCACCGAGGCCGCGCCAAGTTGTGCCAGATGGGCAAGGGCGGCGGCCAGGGAAAGCCCCCCGGTGGACGCAGGCGGGAGGACCACGACCTGGGCCAGCGCGCCAAGCCGGTGCCACAATCCCGCAGCCGCCGCCTCGCCGGTAAAAATAAGGGGCGGCTCCCCGTGCTCAAATATCTTTCTTCCTGCCACCGGGATATCGCCGGACTGAGTAATGAACGCCCTGATCCGGTTGGGCAAAAGACACCCCTCCGGCCCACGCATCTCCGGATCACCCTGGCGCAGGGTTTCCGCGCCCAGCAGGCTGGCATCGGTCGAAGCCCGCATCTTCTCAAGAAAGCCACGGTCAAGCGGGCTACCGACAAGACCGGGGCCGATGCGGCCACAGATGGTGCCGGCTGCGATGATGGTTACTTGCACGTCGCCCTCGCTAAAAATCCTACAGGTTTTGTTGAAATCGCAGATAAGCGCAGACTTCGACAAGCCGCGATTACAACAGTTATTCCTTTGTACCCATTTGAGTTTATGCTACGGACCTGTGTTGTCGTTCCCTTTTGGCAAGCCCCACCGGTTTTCTGTTGACAAGATGGGCCTTTTTTCCCATAGAGTCAAGCAACCACGACACTGAAAAACATCCGCCAGCCAGCCAAGAGAATGCCAATGCCGCCGACCTTCCGCTCAAGCCTCGTCAACCTGCATCACATCAATTTCCAGGATTTCAGCAACAGCCTGACCCCGGAAGAAGCGCGGGAACCAAGCCCTGCGCTGCTGGAATCCGTTGCCAGGAGCGGGATTCTCCATCCCCCCATCCTCAGGGAACAGGGGCGGACCACCATGGAGATCGTCACGGGGCGCAAGCGGCTGCTGGCTGCCCAGCAGACTCTGCATTCCATCTCCACCGTCTGCCTGGTTCTGCCCGCGGACACCCTGCCGGCGGAGGCTTTGGCCATCAACCTGGAAGACACCATCCTCCGGGGCGACATCACAGTGGTCGAACAGGCGATCTTTTTTCAGAAGATCCTCGTCCATCTGGATGAGAACGAGGCGGCCAAGCGGTTTCTCCCCGCCCTGGGGCTGGAACCGCACCGCCATCACCTGCACAACCTGGTGCAGCTGATGGGGCTTGAGGAACACCTGCTCACCGCGCTCCACGAGGGCCGACTGCACGAGGGAGTGGCCAGGGAATTACTGGCCCTGAACTTCACCGACCGCCTCTCCCTGTATGAAACCATGGAAATCCTCAGCCTCAGCGTCGGCAACCAGAAGAAGATCACCGCCGCCTGCCGGGAGCTGGCGGCCAGACACAACACCTCGGTCATGGCCCTGCTCAGCCAGTCCGAGGCGCGGGAAATCCTTGATCCCCACGAGACCAACATCCCGCAGAAAACAGCCCGGCTCATGCAGTGGCTCACCGGACAGCGCTTCCCGAATCTCACCGAGGCGGAGCACGAATTCCGCTCCTTTGTTGCCGCGCTCAAGCTGCCCAGCGGGGTGACCCTCGGCCACTCGCCATCCTTTGAGCAGGATCAGCTGCACCTCTCCATCCCCTTTGTCAACCGGGAAGAGCTGCGCACAACCTGGCCGCGCATCGCCGACGCACTGAAGAGACAATAACCGTTACCCGGCCAGCGTGTTCCTGATCTCCAGGATCGTGTCGATATTTTCAAAAAAAAGATCCACCAGAACCGGGTCGAAATGCGTGCCCCGTTCCGCGCGGATAAGTGCGAGGATATCCTCCATCTCCCAGGCCTGCCGATAGGAACGGTCATTGCCCAGGGCGTCGAACACATCGGCAAGGGCGGTGATTCTCGCGCTGATATGAATATCCTCGCCCCGCAAGCCCTTGGGATAGCCGCTGCCGTCAAACTTTTCATGGTGCTGCAGGGCAATGACAATGGCGGTCTTAATGACATCCCGGTCGGAAAGCCCCAGCATCTCCTGGGCGCGAATGGTATGGGTCTTCATGACCTCAAACTCCGCGACGGAGAGCGGCCCGGTCTTATTGAGGATGGCGTCGGGGATGGCGACCTTGCCCACGTCATGCATGGAGGAAGCAAGGCGGATCACCTCCACCTCCCGCTGGCTCAAGCCGTGTTTCTCCGCGAGCAGCCGGCTGTATTCCGCCACCCTCCGGACATGGTTGCCCGTTTCAAAGGAACGCATCTCGGCCAGCTCGCCCAGGGTGTAGATGATCTCCTTCTGGGTTCCCTCGATCTCCTGATTCAAGAGCACGTTCTCGTAGGCCACCTGCACGTTGCCGCAAAAAACCTCGATCATCCTCCGGTCAAGCTCGCTGAGCTCGCGCCAGCCCTCAAGATAGATAACCGTTTCCTCCCCGCGCTCACTGCGAAAATAGCCGACATACCGGTTGTCCTGGCAGATGGATTGCTTGAGCGATGTTGCCCGCTGGACATCATCAAGAACATTGGTCGGCAAATCGCCTCGAACCTCGGCGTCGAGATACGGCTCATAGGCCCCGGTGGCGGCCAGCACCTTGAAGCTCCCCTGCACATTGGACACCGCGATACCCGAGGTCTGGCAATAGATGGCGTTTTCGCTGAGATGCAGGATGGAAACCAGCTGGGTCAAGACCCCGCTGGCCAGGTTGGTGATCGAGCGGAGACGGCAGATATGGGTGGCCGCGTCGATGATCCTTTCCAGCCCCTTGCGGTTGGCCTCGATGGTGAGGATGTCCCGGTAGGACCGCAGGGAAGCCACCATGGTGGTGAAAAGCTTCTGGGCGGTGAGTTCGGTTTTTTCCTTGTAATCGTTGATGTCATACTCGACGATGACCTTCTCCGCCGGTGCCTGGCCGGGCTGGCCGGTGCGCAGGATGATCCGGACAAAGGAGTTTTTCAGCTCCTCTCGGATGTGACGGATCACTTCGAGCCCGGCGTCATTTTTCTCCATGACCACGTCAAGAAAAATGATGGCGGTGTCGGGATGCTCGGCTATGAGATCCCTGGCCTCCTTGCCGGAATAGGCATGCAGAAAGAGCAGCCCCTTGTTTTCGTAGGAAAAATCGGAAAGAACCAGCTTGGTGACGGCATGCACCTCTTCCTCGTCGTCGACCACCAGCACCTTCCAGACGCCGTTGCCTCCGCCCCCTTGCCGGGAAACCCCATCCCCCTCCGGCTCATCCGCAAAAAAAACCGCCTCATGTGATTCCACCATGCGATACCCCCCCAGGTATGACGGCAGGAAAAAGAAGAACAAAGGATGTCCCCTTCCCCGGCTTGCTTTCACAGGTAATCGTCCCCAGCAATTTCTGGGTTACAAGATTATATACGATATGCAGCCCTAAACCGCTTCCCCCTTTTTCGCGATTTGTCGTAAAAAATGGATCAAAGGCATGAGCGACCTGATCCTCGGTCATCCCCTTGCCGTCATCGGCATAGCGGAACAGGACATTGCCGCCCTGCAGCCCGATATCAAAGAGCAGGGAGCCGGCCCCATTCTCGTCATAAGCATGGGTCAGCGAGTTGGTGATGAAATTGGTGACGATCTGGGAAAAAGCCCCGGGATAGCTGTTCAGCGCCAGATCCTCGGGGCAGGAGATCTCCAACCGATGGCCGGTGTTCTTCAGAACCGGCCGGAGACTCAGGCAGACCTCGGCCAGGTACTCCTTGACCCGAAAGGTTCTGCGCCCCTCACCGGACTGATCCACCGCCACCTGCTTGAAGCTGCGGATCAGCTCCGCCGCCCGGTTGAGGTTGGAGAGGATCAGCTTGGCGGCATCCTGGCTGAGCGCAAGGTACCGGTCAAGATCGCCGCGCTTCATGCGCCCTTCCTCGTAAAGCGTCGCGATCTCCCTGGTCTCGTTTTCCAGGTGCGAGGCCGCGGTTACGCCTACGCCCACCGGGGTGTTGATTTCATGGGCAACCCCGGCCACCAGATCCCCCAGGGCAGCCATCTTCCCGGCTTGCACCAGCTGGGCCTGGGTCTGCTCCAGCTGCCCCAGGGTTTCCCGCAATTCCAGGTTGGCGGCGTCCATGCGGGCGGTACGCTCCATAACCCGCCGCTCCAAGGTCTCGGTCAAGGCAAGCAGGTCGTGTTCGGCCTGCTTGCGCACGGTGATGTCTTCAAACACCACAACCGTTCCCACGACCGTATCGCCTTCCACAAGGGGGGTGCCGACAAATTCCACCGGAAAAACAGCCCCGTCCTTTCTCGCGAAGTAGCTTTCCCCTCCCCTGTTTTTTCGTCCCTCGGCATAGGCTGCGCACACCGGGCAATCCTCCCGTGCATACGGTTCGCCATCCCA
This sequence comes from Desulfurivibrionaceae bacterium, assembly GCA_041675265.1. Taxonomy (GTDB): domain Bacteria; phylum Desulfobacterota; class Desulfobulbia; order Desulfobulbales; family Desulfurivibrionaceae; genus Thiovibrio. The sequence goes on from JBAYUD010000008.1 coordinate 12,372, forward strand.
ACGCACATGATGGGGAAAATCATGCAGATGGCTGCCGATCAATTCCTCCTCGTCATAGCCGAGAATCTGCAAACCGGCCGAATTGACAAAGGTAATGCACCCCCCGGTATCCACGCCGTAAATCCCCTCGCCGGCGGAGTTCAGGATCAGCTCGTACTCCCGATGCAGCCGGGCAAACTGTTCCTCGGCTGCGTGACGCTCGGCAACCTCCTTTTGCAACAGGAGATTGGCGTCCTCCAGATCGACGGTCCGCTCCCGGACCCGCTCCTCGAGCTGATGATGGGCCGAGGCCAATTTCTGTTCCGTTTCCAGACGCAGGCCGATTTCCTTTTCCAACGGGGCAAGGGCGATGCGCCGCAAGGTGAACCACAGGGCAATTCCCGCGATGGCCGTAAGAAGAAACGAGGCGAGCCCCAACTGCCAATGGAGCTTGCGCAGGAGCGCATCCACCTCGCCGGAGGAAGCCACCATCCGCAGGGTCAAGAGCTGCTTGCCCTGAAAAAGCACCTTCTCTTCAACCGGAAAATCCCTTGCTTCCCCTTGCCGCGGGCGGCTGAAGGCAAACAGATCCCGGCCATCCGGGCCAACCGCGGCCAACCGCACCACCTCGGGATGATCCTCTCCCCAGCGCAGAACGAAGCCGTTTATCCAGTCGTAGTCATATTTGAGGGAAGGCTCGACAAAATTGGCCGCCATCAATTGCAGATCGCGGCGGGCCTGATTTTCCGCCCGGGAAAACAAAAAATTCCGTTGATGCCGGGCAATGATGGTGTCGCCCAACGCCATGAAAAAAAACAAGACGGCCATGAACGCCATGACCGCCTTGTTGTGTCTTCTTTGTTGCCGGCCTGATTGCATGCCAACGTCCTTCCGTCGTTCAGCAGGAGGAATAGCCGCAGCTCACACACTGGTTGCAGCCGCCGCTGCGCCGCAGGCTGATCTTGCCGCAGGCCGGGCAGGAGGCATAGGAGGAAGGTTCCGCGTACGGCTCCGGATCCTGTTCCACCTCGCCTTCGCCGCTCTTGTCAAGAACCTTGGCCAGGGCCGCGGGAATGGAATAAACCCTGCCCAGCGAGGCGCTGATCCAGGCGCCGTCCGAGGAGATATCCTCCAGGGTCCGGGCGATCTTGCCCACCAGCCGGTAATCGTGCTGGAGCGCCACGGAGATGACCCTCCCCAGGGCCTCGCTCATCCCGTGCAGGGTCGAGCCGGACTTGGTGGTGTTGAGGAACACCTCGCGCACATGCCCCTGCCCGCCCTTGTTGGCCGTGATGTACAGCGGCGCCGGCCCCCGGAACTTATAGGTGCTGCCGCTGCGCACGTCCATGTCGCAGAATTCGCAGGTTTCCTCAACCTTGCCGCCATGATCGCTCAGCACCCCTTCCATGGAGGAATCCCGGAACATGGTGATGCCCTTGAGGTTGCTTTTCCGGGCGTACTGGAGGATCTTCTTGATGTCTGCCACCGTGGTGTCGGCGGGCAGATTGATGGTCTTGGAAACCGCGGTATGATTGAAGGCCTGGCACGCCTCAAGAATCCGGATCTGCTGATACGGCTCGATCTTGTGCGCGGTCTGCTCGGCAACCCACTCGATCTTCTCCTCCTCGTACTGGTAAAACTCCAGGGGCACGAGGATGAATTCCTTCCAGGAATCGTCCACATCCTTGACCTTGCGGCGCTGGATCATGGAGAAATAGGGCTCCACCCCGGTGCAGGCCACCCGCATCAACTGGGAGATGGAGCCGGTGGGGGCCTGGGAGGTGGTCACCGAGTTGTACAACCCGCCGAGCTTGCGCAGGGTGGTGAAGATCTCGCTGGTCCGCTTGCGCCACCGGGGTTTGTCGGGCATGTCCGACTCGATGAAGGCCATGGCCTCGCTGTCGATCTTATCGACATAGGTCATGTTCCATTCCTGGGGGGTGAGCTTTTTCTGCTTGCCCTCCTTCTTGATGAACTCGGCGTAGTCGAGACTGCCCTGCATGGAGCCCAGCATCAGAACCAGCTGGGTCGCCTTGGCAAAGAGCGGGGCCTCGTGCTCATCGGCATAGGAAACGCCGAAATGGTTCATGGCATGGTGCAACCCGGTAAAGCCGATGCCGATGGGACGGAACTTAAGGGTATTGGCCTTGATCCGCTCAATGGGCGGGAATCCGCCCAGGTCGAGGATCTCGTTGCCGGCGATGGCCGCGAGCCTGGCCGCCTCGAACACCCCGTCGAAAAACTTGCCCCTGTCCTCGTCAAGGCACTTGGGCAGACAAACGGTGAGCAGGTTGCAGGCCGTGTCCTTGGTGGAAAGGTATTCCCCGCAGGGGTTGGAATAGACCGGATTGTGCTTGGCCAGCACCGGGGTGTTGGCCAGGCTTTTCTGGGTAAAGAGCAGGCCGGGATCGCCGGATTTCCAGATGTATTCGGCCACCAGATTGGTGAGTTCCTCATCGTCCCAGAACTTCTCGTCGGTCACGTTGAGCGAAATGTTGCAGCCGGTGTACCGGCCGGGGTTATCCCCCTTGAAGGTGATGAACTCCTTGACGTCCTTGATATCCCAGTCCGCCTGGATCATCAGGGCGCCCCGTCGCTTGCCGCCCTGGCTGATGCGCTCGGAGAGATGGGAAAAGCCCTTGGCAAAGGAAACCGGGCCGGAGGCGAGCCCCTGGCCGTTATCGACAATGGTGCCCTTGGGCCGGATGTTGGTCACGTCGATGCCGCCGCCACCGGCATGCTGGAAGATGCTGACCAGATCGCGCTCCATGTCGAAGATCGCATCGGTGGAGTCCGCCACATCGCCCAAAGGATAACAGGAATAATAGCCGGCCCGCCGGGTATGGGGGTTGCCGCCGTTCATCAGGAAGGGGGTGGCCGTAATGATGGTGCCGTGGATCAGGGCCTTGGCAACCGCAGGATGCTTGAACTGCTTGCTGACGCGCAACAGCACCTGGGTCATGTCTTTTTCCATGGGCACCCCGGTTTTATTGTTGCGGATAGCATACCTGGCCTGCACAAGATACTCTTCAAAACGCTCCCATTCCTTCAGCGCTTCATCAAAACTGATCGGTAGATCCATCGGGCACCCCTTGGGTAAATGTCATGATTGTAACGGAAATAAAACACGATATGGCGCACCAGACACATACGCCACCACAATATATGGTACAGCATACCCAAAGAGAGGCTCGGAAGGAAGTACTTTTTGAGATAAAAAAACAGGGGGAAAAGGAAGAGGAGCATCTTTATGTTGGGCCTGATTCCCCGACAGGGGCATCCGTTGCCGGTGCGGTTCGAGCGAGGTGCGAGATGGACGCAAACACCACCGACAAAAAACAACTTGCCTGCTAGTGCTTGCGCTGGGAGAGGGGGAGCTGGATGATGAAAATAGAGCCTTCGCCGGGCCTGCTTTTGGCGGTGATCCTCCCGCCGTGCCGGGCGACTATTTTTTCGCAGGTAGCCAGGCCGATTCCTGTCCCTTCATATTCATGCCGGCCGTGCAACCGGACAAAGGGCTGAAAAATCCGCTCCGCATTCTTCTCTTCAAAACCGATGCCATTGTCCTGCACCGTGACTTCATAGATCTTCCCCGGCAGCATCCTCCCCTTCACCTCGACCACGGGAGGGAGGTCTTTCTGCCGGTATTTCAGGGCATTGGCGATGAGATTCTGGAACAGCTGGCGGAGCTGGATTCTGTCTCCCTCAATGGTGGCAAGGGCGCCCACGCCGACAGTTCCCTCGACCTGCCTGATCCTCTCTTCAAAATCAGCCATCATTTCCCGCAAAAGACCATCCAGGTCAACCACTTCGAACGCATGGTCACAGCTGCGCACCTTGGACAGATGCAGGATATCATCCACCAGCTCCTGCAGCTGCCTGCCGGCCTTGAGGATCCGCCCCAGAAATTCGCCCGCCTTGTCCTCGAACCTCTCCGGCCATTTGGCCAGCAACCGTTCGGCAAAGGCGACGATCAGCAGGAGCGGCTCCTTCATATCATGGGAGGCCACATGGGCGAACTGTTCCAGCTCGGCGTTGGAACGACTGAGGCTTGCCGCCAGCCGTTCCAGCTCCTGCTGCGCCTGCTGGCGCTCGGCCACCTCCAGCAGAAGCCGCCGGTTCACCGCCTCGGCCTCCTGGGTTCTCTCGTCCACCATCTCCTCCAGCCAGGCGCGGTACTCCTTGAGCTCATCCTCCATCTTGCGCAGCTTGGTGACATCGGAGAAAACCCCGGTGGCGTACCCGCCCACAGCCTGGGCCCGATCATGCACCCAGAGCCATTTTCCTTTTTTGTGACGCAACCGGTAATGGAGATTAAAATCCCGTCCCTTGCTGAAAAGCAGTTCATACCGCTTCCGGACCTCGTCAACATCCTCGGGATGAACGCGGGCAAACCGGCGCTCCCCGAGCAGTTCCTCCGGCTCGTAGCCACAGATCTTTTTCACCTTGGGGCTGACATACACCAGCATCCCTTCCGCATCCGCCCGCCAGGCGACGTCAGGGATATTTTCAACCAGGGTCCGAAACTGCTCCTCGCTTGCCTGAAGGGCCAGCTCAACCCGCCGCTGCTCGGTGACATCCTGCAACACCACGATACCGCCGGAATCCTCCCCGTTCACAAACCCCAGGGAGGTGCCGCTCATCAACACCGTCCGGATCTCCCCGGCAACCGGGATGGCGATCTCGATGCTGGAAAAGGATCCTTGCTCGGACAGCGCCTTTTCCAGCAGACAGGCCTCACAGACCTTCTGCCCCAAAACCACGGCGCAGGATTTACCGATCAGCGTCTCGCCGCGCACCTTGAAAAAATCCTCAAAGGCGTCATTGACATCCACCAGACATCGTTCCCGATCCACGATAAATGCCGGTTCGGCCATCCGCGAAAATACCGCGGCATACCGTCTTTTTTCGTTAAGAATGAACTGCCGCGCCTTGCGAAGCCTGTGCTGGACAGAGCCGCCCTCTTCCTTGACCCACTGGCTGACGGCAGCGGCTTCCACCCGGTCAAAAAAGACGGCGCATCCGGCCCGGACATGTTCGCTGTTCGTCCGAGGCAAACAGCCGAAAAAGGCCTGGCGGGCGCATTTAAAAAGGGAAAAGAAAGTGGTGAACGGCAGACCGAGTGGCCTGAAGGTACGCACGGCCTCAAGACCGGCCGCGACGGGGAGGTCGCGAACGCGACCGGCTGGCTGGGGCGGAACTGCTGTGTCTACAGCTGGATATGCGGCAAGAAAACCGGCAAGATCTTCGGCAAGACAGACAAGATAGAGCTCCCAGGACTTTTCCTGCTGACCAAGATGCCGGGCATAACCGGATTCCTCGGCCAACGCGGCAAAGGCGGCATACACGCTCCGCGCATCGCAGCGTAAAGAAAAAAGCCTCTCCCCCCCCGGGTCATTAGCCATATTCTTTTCGTTGCCGTTCCTTGAGAATAATCTTGATGGGGATGGCGTCGAGCTTGAGCCCGGCCCTGAATTGATTCAGCAGATACCTCAGGTAGGAAAAATGCACCCCTTTCGGATAATTGGTAAAAACGATAAAGGTGGGCGGCTTGGTGGAAATCTGGGTCGTGTAGTAAAATTTCAGGCGGCGGCCCTTGTGCATGGGCGGGTTATGGCCCTCCAGCGCATCCTGCAAGATCCGGTTGAGTTGGCCGGTGGAAAAGGAGCCGCAGTACTGTTTGTAGATCTTCGCCACCGTGGGCAGCAACTGCTTCACCCCGGCGCCGGTAAGGGCGGAAAGTTTAAGCACCGGGGCATACTCGACAAAACTCGTGGCCCGGGCAATCTCTTCCATCAGCTGCTTCTGCCGCTTCCCATCCCCGTGGAGCAGATCCCATTTGTTCACCACAATCAGGCAGGCGCGACCCCGCTCAAAGGCATAGCCCAGCACCTTGGTGTCCTGCTCGGTGATCCCCTCGCCCGCGTCGATCAGGATCAGGACCACGTCGCAGCGCTCCAGGGCACCCAGGGCCTGGAGCACGCTGAACTTCTCCAGTTTTTCCTGCACCTTACCCTTGCGCCTGATCCCCGCCGTATCGATGAGCAGATACGGCTGCTTGCCCACCGTGATCAGGGTGTCCACCGAATCCCTGGTGGTGCCGGGGATATCCGAGACCACCATGCGCTCTTCGCCCACCAGCCGGTTGACCAGGGAAGACTTGCCCACGTTGGGCCGCCCCAGGCAGGCCAGACTGATGGTCTCCGGCGGGATATCTTCTGACTCCGGGAAAACCGGCAGGGTTGCCAGCAGGGCCTCAAAAAACGGCTTGACCCCGTAACCATGGGCCGCGGAAACAGGCCAGAGCCTGTCCACCCCCAGTTCGTAAAATTGAGGGAGCATTTTTTGCTCAAGCTCCGGGCTGTCCACCTTGTTGACCAGGAAATGCACCGGTTTATCGGTGCGCCGCAGATAATCAGCCACCTCGTAATCTTCCGGCAGCACACCCTCCTTGCCGTCCAGCAGGAAGAGGATCACGTCCGCTTCCCGCATGGCCTGCATGGTCTGCTCGCGGATCAAGCCCGCCATCATCTCCCGCCCGTCACCCTCGATGCCTCCGGTGTCAACGAGGATAAAAGTCCGCTCCTCCATGGTCACCTGTTCGTAATGACGGTCACGGGTCACCCCGGGGGTGGGATCAACAATGGCCTTCCGGCTCTTGGCGAATCTGTTGAACAGGCTGGATTTGCCGACATTGGGCCGGCCGACCAGGGCAACTATGGGATATCGGGTCTGCATGGGTGGTATGGGGTTCCGTGTTGGTTTTAGAAATCGTTACGAAAGAGCGACGTTGCTCTTCTTAAACAACGGCTTCCAGGAAATTTCCCGCCTGCTCCACCACCGCGCGCAGGGAGGGGAAATCCCGTCCTTGCGGCGCAGCCAGATGTTCGTGAAGGGTGGCGGCGGCGGGCTTGATGAACTGCCGAAAAAACTGTTTCCCCCGGTTTTTCGAGAGAAAGGCAAAAGCTCCCAGAATCTGCAGGTTGCGCTGCAGGGCCATGTAGTAATATCCCTCAATGAATCGTCCCCGGTCAAGGGGAATGTGAGCGGCGAGCGCATCCAGGTAAAAGCCGAGAAGGATCTGTTGCCGGGCTGAAGACAAACCGGCATAGGGATCGATGAGCAGGGAGGCGGGATCATACCCCAACGGGCCCAGTCTGGCACCCTGAAAATCGATAATTCTGACTTTCCCTTCGCATATCATGAGGTTGCGCGACTGAAAATCCCGGTGCAGGATGAAATCGGCGGGTTCCTGCATGGCCCGCTCCGCCAAAAAGACAAACTCCTGCTCAAGCTTTCGGGGCAAATCGTTCATCCCCAAAAAATCCTCGCACAGGGCCTTCCGGAAGTAGCCGGACTCCCTGGCCAGCATGAGGTCGCGATCATAGCGGGGGGTATCCCAGCACCAATCCGGCTGAAAACCATCCCGCGTCTCGGTCTGCAAATGAGCCAGGGCAGCCAAGGCCTGCCGGTAATAGATGTCCACCTCCGGCGACTCCGCGCCCTGTTCGAGCACCAGATCATGGAGCTTGGTGTCGCCCAGATCCTCACAGAGAATGAGCCCGCACTCCTCGGCAAAACCGTGGATCCGAGGCACCGGCGCCCCATGGGTGAAAAAATGGCACCCTATTGCATGGGCAGCCCGCGCCTCGGCCATGCCTTGGGGCTGGCTGGCGCTTGGCAAGACTACCAAAAGGGTACGATCGCCCACGGCAAAACGGTAAAACCACCGGTCGGAGCCATCCCCGGCCATCCTGTCCGCCACCGGTATCTCGGAAGAAAACCCCTGGGCGGCCAACAATCTGGCCAGGGCCTGCCTGTGCTGATCCGTAAACACGTTAATCACCTTGTTATGATACTGTCCGCCACGACGGAACCCGGGGCAACCGTGGCCCCATCCCAAACCACCACCCGAGTCAGGCTGGCCCCCTCGCCGATGGTTGCGCCATGTCCGATGGCAACCCAGTCCTGAAGCGAGACCCCACCCCCCAGCACAACATCCTTGCCGAGATAAAAAGGACTTGCCCCACGATCAGAGGAAAAGCCCGGCATCCTTCCCTGGAGCAGAAGATCCTCGTGGAGCTTCAGGTAATCCGCCGGGGTGCCCATGTCGGTCCAGAAATGGCCGGAAACGACCAGAGCCTGGATAATGCCCCCGCGTTTGAGCAAGTCGGCATAGCAGTCGATGATGTTATAAAAAACGCCCTCTGGAATCAGGGAGAGAACCGCCGGATTGATGACCTGCACCCCGGTGAAGGCCAAAAGACGCTCGCCCTCGCCCGCCGGACCGGAAAAGCCAACGATCCTGCCCTGGCCATTGACCCGCACATTGTTGAACCGCGGACAGTCGTGCAGCACCATGGTCACATCCGCGCCGGAGGCGCAATGGGCTCCATGGGCTGCGGCCAGATCAAGGTCATGGACGATATCGCCATTGACCGAAAGAAAGGGAGCCTCGCCGAAATAGCTTTGCGCCAGGCGCAGACCGCCACCGGTTCCCAGTTCAAGATCTTCCAGCTGAACCTGAACATCCCCCTGGCCCTGAAGCATGGCCCGGATCTGTTCCCGCAGATGATGGGCATTGACCACGATCCCCTCGGCCCCGCTCCGGCGGAGCTGGGCCAGGGTATGGCTCAGAAGGGGAGCGCCAAGCACGGGAAAAAGCGGCTTGGGCCGTTTCAGGGTATAGGGCCGAAGGCGGGTTCCGAACCCCGCGGCCAAAACCATGGCTTTCATGCGATGTATCATCCTGCTGGCTGAGTATCGGTAAGGAAAAACGGGAAAATTACAACGACAGGGTTCCGTCCGGCAGCTCCTCCACCCCGACCACGACAATCCCACCCCGGTTCGCCGCTTCGACCACTGCCTCCCGGTCAAAGAGCAGGGATTGGCCAGCTTCCACCGCCAGGACAGCACCCTTGACCGAGGCCATGGTCTCGATGGTTTTTCCGCCGATGGCCGGCAGGTCGAAACGAAAATCCTGCTTCGGCTTTTTCACCTTGACGACCACCACCTTCTCTTTTCCCAGGGAACCGCCCCTGGTGATGGCGGCATCCGTTCCCTCGATGGCCTCGACAGCCAGCACGGTGCGATCCCGGACCACCACGCACTGCCCGATATCAAGGGCGCCGATGGCCCTGGCGGTCTGCCAGCCGAAGCGGATGTCCTCCATCTGTTCGGCAGAAGGCTTTTTCCTGGTGAGAACCCCTTTGGGAAAGAGCAGATCCTTAAGGTAGAGGGTGGACTCCAGAACATGGATGCCTTCTTGCTCCAGAACCTCGGCCACCGCCCGCAGGATCGCATCGTCCTGCCGGATGTCTATCTTGTTCCACAGGGTCAAACCCTTGAGATCCGGCCAGACATCCTTGAAAATCCTGGTCTTGGTGATGGCGCCCAGAAAAACGGTCTCCGTAACGCCATGCTCCCGAAAAAAACCGATAATCCTGCCCAGCTGGCCGAGCTTTACCCAACAGAACCTATCGGCGACACCTTCAAGCTCGGGCCAGGACTCTCCCTGGTGCGCAACGATCACCACCTCGCGCCCCGCCTTCCTGGCGGCCTCGGCAAAGAGTTTCGGAAACTGGCCTCCGCCGGCGATGATGCCGATCCTATTCTTCGTCATCACCGGCCATGCGGACAACACTGCGTTTGGAGGTGGTGAAGAAATTCACCAGCTTGGCAACCGGCTCGCAACCGGGAATCTCTTCCAAGGTCTTGGCAAGGGCATCCTGGAGCAGTAATTCCGGGCTGCGGAAGATAATCTTGTAGGCCTGCCCCAGTTTCTTGATCTCATCCGCAGAAAAACCGGATCTTCGCAGGACGATCCGGTTGATCCCGGTTACCCGCATCTGATTGCGGATCCCGGCCATGATCACATAGGGCGGCACGTCCTTGCTGAGCCCGGACATTCCGCCGATATAGGCATACTCGCCGATCCGGACAAACTGGTGCACGGCGGTGAGTCCGCCGATGATCACCCGGTCCGCGACCTCGACATGCCCGCCCAGGGTGGCGGCATTGGCCATGATGACATGGTCCCCGACCACGCAGTCATGGGCGATGTGGGTGTAGGCCATCAGCAGGTTACCGTTGCCCACCGTGGTCACCCCGTGGCCGCCTGGGGTTCCGCGATGAATGGAAACGTACTCCCGGATCTGATTATCATCGCCGATGACCAGCCGGGTGGGCTCGTTGTTGTATTTCAAGTCCTGGGGCGGCCCGCCGATATTGGTGAAGGAGCCGATGGTATTGCGGGCGCCGATGGTGGTAAGGCCGGTGACCACGGCATGGGGACAGATCACGCAATCAGGGCCGATCTCCACCCCTTTCTCGATAACGGCATAGGGGCCGACGGTGGTGGAGGCATGCACCTTCGCCTCGGGATCAATAACTGCGGTAGGATGTATGTTCATTGCGCCTTCGCTTGAATTTGGTTAATTGGGGCATCAAAAACGAAAATGGAGGCATTGGGCGGACAACTCAGGCAAAGGTGGCCATGAGCTCCGCTTCAGCCACGAGCTTGCCGTCGACAAAGGCCTTGCCGTCCATCTTCCAGAACCTGGCCTTGCGCTTGCTCACCGAGAGTTCGTAGTGGAGCTGATCTCCGGGCACAACCTTTTGCCGGAACTTCACCCCGTCAAGGCCGGCAAAGTAGACGAGCTTGCTGGCAACCGCCTCGGGATCGGTGACATAGGCAAGGATCGCGCCGACCTGGGCCATGCCTTCAAGAATCAAAACCCCCGGCATAACGGGCTGCCCGGGAAAATGCCCCTGAAAAAAGTTCTCGTTCATGGTCACGTTCTTGTACCCCCGGATGGACTCGCCGAGATGCATTTCAACAATGCGGTCCACCATGAGAAAGGGATACCGGTGCGGTAAAATCTTCAGGATTTCCAGAATATCAAGCTGTTGCAGATCAGAATTCATGCCAACTCTCCTCTCTTTTTACTGAGCCGAACCGGCAGCGGCCATCTTTGCTGTCCGGCAACCAGTCCGCAGGTTCACTCGTTGTTTCCGGAACTATCATCCCCGCCCGGCGTTATTGCCCGGGACAGCTCGGCAACCTTCCGGCGCAATTCCCGAAACTCCCGCACCATCTCCGGGAGTTTTGCATAGGCCCCGCTCGCGCGCAGCCAAGTTTTATGGGAAATCGCCGGAATCCCTGCCACGATGGCGCCGGGTTCCAGGCTGTTATGCACTCCTGATTTGGCCGCAATCATTACCCTGTCGCCGAGATGGATGTGCCCGGCAAGGCCGACTTGTCCACCCAAAACCACATTCTTGCCGGTGGTGGTACTGCCGGCCATGCCCACCTGGGCGACGAGCATGGCGTCCTCCCCGATCATCACATTATGACCGAGCTGCACGAGGTTATCAATCTTTGTCCCCCGCTTGATCCAGGTCTTGCCGAAGGTGGCCCGGTCAATACAGGTATTGGCGCCGATTTCCACATCGTCATCGATCTGGACCATGCCGACCTGGGGCCGCTTGACGTGGTGGCCGTTTCCATCGGTGGCATAGCCAAAGCCGTCACTGCCGATCACGGTGCCGCTATGAATGATGACCCTGTTTCCTATGGAGCAGCCGCGGCCAATCGTTACATTGGCATAGAGCACCACATCGTCGCCGATGACGGCGTCGTCATACACGACTACTCCCGGATGGAGGGTCACCCGCTGCCCAAGCCGGACCCGGGCGCCAAGATAGACCAAGGGGCTGATGGCAACCTCGGCGGGGATCTGACAGTCTTGACCGACAACCGCCCGCGCATCAATACCGGTGGCGACAAACGGTTCCTCGACAAACAGGGCATGGATACGAGCCACGGCCAGGTAGGGGTTCCTTACCCGGATCGCAGGCACGCTGATCTCGGTGACTGCCGCCGGGACAATGATTGCCGAGGCTTTGCATTGGTCAAGGCGGGCCCCACGTTTCAAATCGGCAACAAAGGTTATCTCGCCCTTCCCGGCGCTGTCAAAATCGGCAACCCCGCCGATGAGCACCTCGGGATCGCCCACCAGCTCCCCCTCAACCAGGGCTGCCAGTTCCGCAAGACGTTTCTTTTCGCAAGCCATATCCGCTCCCTCTCTCTGCCGTCCGGAGGCCAAACACCATTCCGAAGCACAAGAAAAAAAGTTCACCGTTGTTCACAACAACTGCAACATTACAATACCATGGTCGCCGGCAGCAAAGCGGCGCAAGGAGCCGGAACGAAATGGTTCCGCGGCAACGATTGCTTTGTCGCCGTTCACATTGCCACGGCTCCTAAAAAAAAAGACGGGCTGCCTCCTTGCTGCCAAGGAAAACACAACCCGTCTTACAAAACGTGTCAGCGTCGAAAATGCGCACCCCTCTACAAAGGCCGCTATTCTCCGTTAATCCTGGAACGCAGAAGCCCGGACGGCTTGAAGGTCACGACCTTGCGGGCATCCAGAATCAATTCATCTCCGGTCTGAGGATTTCTCCCGCGCCGGGCATTCTTCTTTTTCACGTTGAACTTGCCAAAACCACTGATCAACAGATCCTCACCGGTATTCAGGCATTTCTTGGCAATGCGCAGAAAAGCCTCCACGGCATCGGCAGCCTGTGCCTTGGTGAAGTTGTGATTTTGATATACCTTTTGGACAAGATCCGCTTTTGTCAGGGTCATGGGGCACCCTCCTTTATAGACTCACAACATGTTCAACTAATTGATAATTGTCAAGAAATATATTTCAAGGCGCCCTTGCCGGCATACCTGCCCGCGGCGCCGAGCTCCTCTTCGATCCGCAGCAGCTGATTGTATTTGGCCACCCGATCGGTGCGGGAAGGGGCGCCGGTCTTGATCTGTCCGGTGTTCAGGGCTACGCTGAGATCGGCAATGGTGGTGTCCTCGGTTTCACCGGAACGATGGGAGATGACCGAGGTGTATCCGGCGCGATGGGCCATTTCCACGGCATCGATGGTTTCCGTGACCGTGCCGATCTGGTTGAGCTTGACCAGGATGGAATTGGCCACCTCTTCCTTGATGCCCTTGGCCAGAATCTTGGTGTTGGTGACAAAGATATCGTCCCCGACCAGCTGCACCTTGCCCCCCAGTTTCTTGGTGAGCTTCCCCCAGCCAGCCCAATCGGCCTCGGCCAAGCCATCCTCAATGGAGACCAGCGGATATTTTTTCACCCAAGCCTCATAAAAGGCGATCAGTTCATCCGCCGTCTTGTTGGCCTTTTTCTCCGCGGCAAGCACATAGCATTTCTTCTTGGGGTCGTACAGCTCGCTCGCCGCCACATCCAAGGCGATAAAAATATCCTTGCCCGGCTTGTATCCTGCCTTGACAATGGCCTCCAGCAAAAATTCCATGGCCTCCTCGTTGGAGCGCAGATTGGGAGCAAAACCGCCCTCGTCGCCGACAGCGGTCTGGAGCCCGGCCTTTTTCAACACCGCTTTCAGGCTATGAAAAGTTTCAACCCCCATGCGCAGGGCCTCGGCAAAGGAGCTGGCCCCGGCAGGCATGACCATGAACTCCTGGATATCCACATTATTGTCGGCGTGCGCCCCGCCGTTTAAAACATTCATCATCGGCACGGGCAGCACCTTGCCGTTCACCCCGCCCAGGTAGGTATAGAGCGGCAACCCAACCTCCTCGGCGGAGGCCTTGGCCACCGCCATGGAAACCCCGAGGATGGCGTTGGCGCCAAGATTTTTTTTGTACTCGGTGCCGTCCAGCAGCAGCATGGCCTGATCAACGATCACCTGCTGGGTGGAATCAAGGCCGATGATGCCCGGGCCGATCTTTTCGTTCACATTGGCCACCGCCGTGAGAACCCCTTTGCCGAGATACCGTTTCTTCTTGGTATCGCGAAGCTCCAACGCCTCGCGGGTGCCGGTGGACGCGCCGGATGGCACCAAGGCCCGGCCGACTACGCCGGAATCGAGAAATACCTCAACCTCAACCGTGGGGTTGCCCCGTGAATCCAGAACCTCTCTCCCCAAAACACCGATAATCTCTCCCATCTCTTCCTCCAAATCGTATTAAGCCGTTGTTCAAAAATAACCGTAACATTGAAATCCAGTGACCGGCATAAGGAGCCGTAACAAAATGATCACTGTAAAAATTATTTCGTAACGGCTCCTAAAAAACCAACACAGGATTACCCTGAAGATCAACCGCCTACTGCCCCGGCCATGCTGAAGATGGGCAGGTACATGGCAATGACCAGTCCCCCGATCATGCCGCCCAAAAAGCACATCATTAAAGGTTCAATCGCCGCAGTCAGATTTTCCACGGCCTGATCTACCTCTTCGTCATAAAAATCCGCAATCTTGGTCAGCATGACATCAAGGGCGCCGGTGGCTTCACCGACATTGATCATCTGCACCACCATGCCGGGGAAGACCCCTGTTTCCTCCAGGGGCTCGGCAATGGCCCGCCCTTCGCTGATGCTGTCCGTCACCCTGAAAACCGCCATCTCAATAATCTTGTTCCCGGCGGTCCGGGCCACGACATTGAGGGACTCAAGAATCGGCACCCCGCTTTGCAGCATGGTGCCGAGGGTGCGGGTGAACTTGGCCACCGCCACCCTGCGCAACAGAGTGCCGACAATGGGCATGTTCAGCATCATCCGGTCTATCTCGATACGGCCCTTCTCGGTCTTGTATATCTTTTTCACCACAAATACCGCGGCAAAGATCGCCCCGATGATGATATGAAAATTCCCCTTGGCAAACTCGCTCATGTTAACAACCATCTGGGTCGGTGCGGGCAAAGCCTTTCCAAAATCCGCGAACATCTTCTGGAAAACCGGCACTACGAAAACGAGCATCACCGCCATGACCACAAAGGAGATACAGATACAGATAATGGGATAGGTCATGGCTCCCTTCACCTTCTTCTTGAGCGCCATGTTTTTTTCCATGAAGGATGCCAGACGGTTCAAGATCGTATCCAGAATACCGCCAACTTCGCCTGCCTCCACCATATTGCAGTACAGCGTATCAAAGCAGGTGGGGTGTTTTTTCATCGCATCGGCAAAGGTGGTGCCGGTCTCGACATCCGTCCGGATTGCCCGCAGCACCTTCTTGAAGCTTGGATTTTCCATCTGCTCCCCCAGGATCTCCAAACTTTGCACCAGCGGCAACCCGGCGTCGATCATGGTGGACAGCTGACGGGTAAAGATAACCACATCCTTGCCGGTTACTTTCGGCTTCAGGAACTCAATATTTTCGAACATGTCCTTGGGGGCTTCTTTCAGCATGGACACCGTTATCCGCATCTTTTTCAGATGCGCCTGCGCCATGGCTTCGCTGGGCATCTCTATCTTGCCCTTGCGCTTTTCCCCATAGGAGTTGACACCCTTCCAGATATAAAACGGCATATCTCTTCCCCTCTCTTTCTGAGATTAAACCAGCATTTCTATCTTATATCGCAAGATTTTCCCAAAAACAATAGATAGATAGCGTTTATTTACGCCTGAAAATTCCGAGGAGGCTCTATTTTTTCGTCGAAAGACCCCTCTCCTGACAGTACGTCCTTGCTTCTTTTTTCTATTGACACAGCAGGCGGGATAATTTAAATAAGCTGATTCTTTACCGAGATGTTGCGCCTGGTTGCGGCGACTTACCGGCTACCCAACAAGCAGCACCCAGCAGGGGATGAACACGACTCCAGGCATGGGTTTCATACGGAGGATGACAATGGCAAAAGCGGCTCCCAAGGATATGGCCAGCAAATATACCACCGGCCAGTTTCAGCAGATTATCGACAAATGCGAAGGTTGCGAGCGCATGGTTGAGATCGAGACAGCAAAATATTGTTCCACCTACGCCATGCCCGAAGCCAAGTGGCGTCTGGGTCTTTGCAACTTTGCAACCCACGTGAAGCCGGAGATCAGCGTATCTACAATCAAGGTCAACCCCTTGAAGGCTTCAAAACGTGCCGCCACCAAGGGCAAGAAAAAATAATTCCCTCTCCACTGAACGCAAAAGCCCTTCCGTCTTCGGAAGGGCTTTTTTTTTGAATCAAACACCGAGCAGTTACAATATCGCCTTGGGATACAGGGCGCTCAACAACTTCTCGTCCTCCTTGATCTCCTTGAATCTCTCATAAGCTTCCTGGAAATGGGCAGGCCTTACCTCGCTCCCAGCCACCAACGCGGCGGCCTGGGCGAGAAGATCTTCCGAACAGTCATACACCGCCTGAAAAACCTTATCGATCACCACTTGCGAACTCTTCTCATAGGGAGGAGGCGCCTTGGTGATGGCAATAACCGCCTGCGATACCGTGGGTTCGGCAACACACCGGAAGAGATCGGGGGCATCATAGATATCCGCGGCGCTCAAGAGTTGCTCAATGGCTCTCCCATTCAATGAGTGCAACAACCCGCGAACCCGAGCAAGATTTCCTTCCCCGTCCGGCGCCATGAACAATTTAATATATGGCGTGATTTCATGGGGAGTCAGCGCGCCCTTCCTAAAGGCGGAGTCAAGCCAGCGCAGCTGCATTTCCGGACTTCGGGCCACAAATGGCAGGTATTTCTCATACCATTTCCGTTTTTCCATTCTCAGCTTCCCCTACTGTTATGATCATGCTTCTCCGTCTTCCACATCCCGGGAGAGAACCTGGATTCTCGTCAACGTACCCATAAATATCCGTGGTTGTATTTCCCCTTCCTTACCCTCGCCAGCTATCTCCGGCAAGTTATTTCACTTTAACCGCATATTTTCATTGTCTCTCAACCAGAGCCACAAAACCGATCCCATCCTCGCCGAATGGCGACATCTTTCTATTCCTGTCATTCTGCTCCGGGACAAATACCTTGCCCCACATTGAGCCCGAAACGACACGCCTGCTGTTAACTAATGTTTTTTCGACAACCGCACAAAAAAACCGGCTCGGAAATATCCGAGCCGGTTTTTTTTATCTTCCCGATTTCAGGAACCTGTAATCATGAAAACAGCCGCAACAAATTGAGACAGCCGCCCCCGGACTTCTTGGGTGCTTCCCCTGTCTGACTCGCGCACCCGACGGCTCCCATCAATACCGCCATACACACCAACACGGTGACGATCTTCATCCCGCGCGAAAATAGGTTTCTACCATTCGACATGAATTCTCTCCTTTCGGGTAAAAGTTTCTTTCCCTGTTGCTCTGTGCACATCACAGCCACACACAAACGTGTCCGCGATGATACCGCGGAACCCGGAGAGTATTCAAATCGAAAAAAATAGCGATTGCCGCTTCGGACAATCGCTATTTTCTATACATGCCATACAAGGCTTAACGCCGGTCCCCCAGGAACCGGAGCAGCATGAGGAACAAATTAACAAAATCGAGATACAGAGCCAGGGCTCCCATGATCGCGCCCTTCTGGATAGCCGCCTGACCGTTTCCCATAATCCCGCCGGAGCCGATGCGGGTGATCTTTTGCACGTCATAGGCGGTGAGACCTGTAAAAACAATTACGCCGATGGCGGAAACAACCCAGGAAACCATGGAACTGCCCAGAAAGATATTCACCACCGAGGCGATAATCATGCCCACCAGTCCCATGAACAGAAAGGAGCCCATGCTGGTGAGATCTTTTTTGGTCACCGTGCCGTAGACCGCCATGGAAACAAACATACCGCCCGCCACAAAAAAGGTGGTGGCCACGGAGGCGCCTGTATAGAGCAAAAGGATGGCGGAAATGGTCGCCCCGTTCAGAATGGAATAGGCAAGAAAAAGGTTGGTCGCCATGCGGGCGGACATTTGCTCGATCCTGGCGGAGAGATAGATCACCATGCCAAGCTCGCCGAAAATCAGGCCATAGAACAGAATCTTGTTGCCGAAGACCACCTGCTGCAAGGCCGGAGTGGTGGCGACCAGCAGGGCAGTCAGCCCGGTAAGACCAAGGCCGACGGCCATCCAGTTAAAAACTTTGGCCAGGAAAAGGGTTCCCGCCTGGGAGCGGGACTGGTCGATAACCATTGTTCTGCCGTTGTCACTGCTGTACATAAGTTCTCCTTGCACTGAAAATTTGAAGTTGCGAGACAGATGCCCAAACAATAACCATTTCGCAAAAATACGCCACTACTCCTCGCTGATCATCTTGGCCACAACCTGGGTCGGCTGATATTCCTCCATGGCAATCTTCACCGCGGCGGTAATGGGCACGGCCAGCAGCATGCCGACCCCGCCCCACATCCAGCCCCAGAAGACAAGGGAGAATAAAACCACCAGGGGGCTAAGATCAAGACCGCGGCCCATGATCTTTGGTTCCAAATAATTTCCCACCACCAGATGAATGGAGACCAGCACCCCGGCGACAAACAGCGCCAAGCCCAGGGAGCCGAATTGAAAAAGAGCCAGGATCACGGGAGGGATCGTGGCAATCAAGGCGCCGATGTTCGGAATAAAATTGAGCAAAAAGGTGAGCAATCCCCACAACAGGGCAAACTCGACATCGAACAGCCAGAGGGCGACGGCTGTCAACCCCCCGACCAGCAAGCTGATCAGGGTCTTAAGCCCCAGATATTCCTCGACCGCAAGACTGATCCGTCCGCCGACCTTGATAATCTTTTCCGCCCGTCGTTTGCCAAAGGCGTTGTGCAACCTGCCTTGCAGACCCTCGCGTTCGGCCAGCATGAAGATCAGGAACAACACAACCCAGACAGTGCTGCCCAGAAAATGAAAAAAAGAGCCCCCTGCCGCATGGAGAAAAGAGCCCAACGGCTCAAGCTTTTTCCCCCCCTCCACGCTGCCGAAAAAGGCCCCCATCATCTCCTTGCCCTGCTCCAGCGACATGCCGAAATACTGGAGGATACGAGCGGCATGCCCGGCGAGCTGCTGTTCGATAACCGGCCTCTGGGCGACACACTCCAGAACATTCGCTTGAACAAGCCAACCGATCAGATACATGCTTCCCAGAACAACCGAAACCACCAGCAAAATCCGGAGCCAGCCAGGAACTCCCAACCGCCGCAGAAACTCCAGGGGCATCCCCAAGGCGAAGAAAATGAGCAAGGCCACGCTGAGGGGAATAAAGAGAAAGGAAAGCGTTTTCACGATAAGCGTGGCCAACACGAGAATCACCAGCCAGGCAGCCACTTCCAGAATCCCATACTTTTCCACGATTGCATCCTGCTCCATCATGGGCTCCCCATTGTTGAATATCAATCAAAGACTCAGCATCTCTCCAGGCTCCGGCAGAAAGACCCCCGGCAAGCCGCTTTCCCGCAAAAGCCGCTCCATATCCACTTTTTCCCGCTCATCATGCGCGACATGCACGATTGCCAGCTTTTCACAGCCTGTCTGCCGCGCCAGGTCGAGGCACTCGGCAAGGCTGCCGTGGTTGGCGGTCTGGCCGGCAACCCGATAGGCCTCATGCACCACAAGTGCGCATCCTTTCACCAGACTGGCAGTCGCCGAGGTTGGCCGCCCATCCCCACTGTAGAATACCGATTTCCCGCCGGCAGTCAACCTGAGGGCGAGACAGGGCTGCGAGTGTTCCATGGCAGCCACCTGCCAGAGAAATCCGGCTGCCTGCACGGAGCCGCCATCTTCAAGCTCGCGATACTGCAAAGCATACCGCAGCTTTGCCAAAAAAGAAGGATAGGCCAGTTCAAGGGCCATTTCAATCTTCTCCCGCAAACCACATGGCCCGACAAGCAACAGCGGCTTATCGCGCCCCATCTCCCAGAAACGCAGAAGCAGCAAGGGAACCCCGAAAAAATGATCCCCATGAAAATGAGAGACCCAAAGAGCGTCGAGCTGGTTCGGATCGAAACAATCAGCAAAATATCGATGGGGGGTGGTAAATCCGCAGTCAAGTAGGATATAATGACTGTTGCTCCCGCTTACCACCAGAAGCGAGGTATTGAAACGCTCCGGGTCGCAGGCTTCGCCAACCCCCAAGAAATGGATTTTCATGCTCAGCGACCTTATTATCCCCTTATCTCCCTTGACCGGCATCATACCATGAATACCCTGATTGTTGCATGTCCAAGCTGCAAGACCAAGAATAAAATGGCAGCAAGCAAACAACACCGTGGCCCGCGCTGCGGCAAATGCCGGACACCTCTGCCCATGGCCGGCTACGCCACGCCGGTTGAGCTTACCGACCAGGACGCTGCGCTGGTGATCCGCGAGGCCGATCTGCCGCTGCTGCTCGACTTCTATTCGCCGACCTGCGGCCCCTGCCGGATGCTGGCCCCGGTTGTCGACCGGCTGGCGCAACAATTTTTCGGGCGAGCGATCATCGCCAAGATCGACACCAGCGCAAACCATCTCAGCGCCGGACGATACGGGATCCGGGGCGTTCCAACCCTTATTTTCCTTAAAAACGGCCAGGTTGTCGACCGGATTGTCGGGGCCTTGCCCGAGGACGCCCTTATCGCCAAACTCAACAGTTTCATCCGAGACTAGGACCGCCACCTGCAAAAATGAGCATCCCGCAAAAAAAACAGGGTCCATGGGCCGCATACCAATCCTTGCCGCCCCACCTCCGCTTCACCTTGCAAGCCTGCGCCCTGACCGGGGAAGCGGTCCGGGAAGCTGCCCTGCTTTCTTGCCTGTTCCCCCCGGCAGCCGGCCCGGCCTGGCCCACGGCCACGGAAGAGAGCTTCCTGGCTGCCCTGGCCGTGCTTACAGAAAAAAATCTTCTGGAAAATGGCTGCGCCTGCCGCAAGGAAATTCTTGAACCCGTGGCCCACGATGCCCGGAGACAGCCGTACTTTGCCGCCCTGGCCGCCGCCGTCAAACAGGCCTGGCCCGCCCCACCCCCGGAAGAAACTCCGGATCCGGATTGCCTGTGGCGCCGCTCCCTGCGCGATCTCCGCCTCGCCCTCCTGGCCGGGGATGAAACAGGGTACAACCACAACCTCCTCCGTCTCCTCGAACTCCAAGAGGAGTTTGCCGGCCGTTTCCCGGAAAACCCCCTGGCCACTCTTTGCGGCACCCCCTTTGATCCGCCATGGTTTGCCGGGCTCCCCCTGCATGTCCAGCTCTATGCCCTGCACCAGATATTCCTCGGCGGCCTGCTCCATTTGGCGGAAATCACCCTGCCTCTGGAATACTTGCAAGACAAGCATTTCCTTAAAGCTCTGCCCGCTAAAAACCGCGAGCCCTTCGCCTATCTGCTCACCTCCCATCTGCTCATCCGGGGACAAACCCGGGCAGCCTCCGCCTGGCTTGCCGGCAGCCCGCAACAGGGACCGCCGCTGGGGGTGCTGGGCTGGCTGCGGTTTCTTGCCGGGGAAACAACCGCTGCCATCCATTGCTACGGAGAAGATCTCGCCAAGATCAAAAAAGCCAACCAGAATGCACAGGCATATTTCACCGGGGTCGAAGGGCTGTTCTACTTGATGGCCCTGCTCAAAAACGGGGATTACACCGCGCACCAGCAGATCAGAAACATTATCCAAGACATCGAGGAGATTCAACCCCACAACCCCTTTCTTCCTGCCTACACCCTGCTCCTCGCCCTGGTGGAAGCGAAGGAGAACCGGCTTGACCTGGCCCGCGACCGACTCACGGCCGTCAGCCTCTTGCCCACGCCGCACAGCATCACCACGCTTTTCCTGGCCCTGGTCACCTACTGGATCGAAGGAAAACCCAGCCCGGTCTGCCTGCCGCACCTGAAATCCTTCCGGAAAAAATCCGCAAGCCACGGCTATCTGTGGCTCGCCCGTGAATACGACTCCCTGTTGCGCCTGGCCGGAGAAAGATCGAACTCTCCGGCCATTTCCACCGAGCTGAGCGAGGCCTGTTCCCTGGTCACCGCAATTACCCCGGAGGAACAATGGCAACGCGCCCTGCGCGCCCTCAGCTTCAGTTCGGCTCCACTGTTGAACCCGCCCAAGCCGGAAACATCCTCCCGGCTGGCTTGGATGATTGATTACCGCAGTCAGGATGAAGCCCTCTCCCTGGCGCCAAAGATCCAGAATCTCACCGCCCGTGGCCAATGGACCAAGGGCAGATCCGTGGCCTTGCGAAAACTCTTTCGCAAAAACAAGCCCTCTTTTTTAAACGCGCAGGATCTCCTGGCCTGCGGGACCATTGCCGAGAAAAAAGACAGCCGGGGCGTTTTCTTCCAATTCACCATGCCCAATGCCCTGGTACCCCTCATCGGGCACCCCTATGTTTTTCTCGCCGACTCGCCGAAAACCCCGGTTGAGATCCTGCAAGGCGAACCGGAATTGCGCGTTGACCAGCAGGGCGACTCACTGCTGATCCAATTCTCGCCGTGGCCCGACAGCACCGAAGCGATAATCATCCGGGAAACCCCGGCCCGTTTCCGGATTTTCC
Organism: Desulfurivibrionaceae bacterium; assembly: GCA_041675265.1. Taxonomy (GTDB): domain Bacteria; phylum Desulfobacterota; class Desulfobulbia; order Desulfobulbales; family Desulfurivibrionaceae; genus Thiovibrio. The sequence goes on from JBAYUD010000008.1 coordinate 34,612, forward strand.
CCATCACCGGCGACCACCGGCGGGTGGCCGAGGTCATCGGCCCCAAGGGCTTGAGCGTCCCCTTGGGCGGCAAGGACGAACTTTTTGCCACCTTGGGCAACATCTCCTCCTTCATGACCGTGCATTCGACCATCGAAGGAAAATCCGTGGGCGTTGCCGAGGTGCAACCGGATTCGCGCATCCACATGCAGCTCCTGCCATACGGGGCTGGATTCAGGCTGGCCATGCTCGTTAAGCCCCTCCAGCCCGACGGGCCGTACCACAAGCCTGGAGAAGGCCCGAAAACCATCATCGCCCACAGCGGCGGCAAACGCACCCAGACCCAACGCAACCTGGAACTGGAGGAAACAAACGGACGGTTTGTCGAGGAATCCTGCCCCATGCTGACAAAGGGCACCGACCTTGAGCGGGAATGGCTGCTGCAGGACCCGGAGGAATGCTTGCAACTCCTCCTTGAGCTGCAAAGCCTGCCGGATGACGTCATCATCGAATGGCCCGAAGGGGAACGGCTCACGGTAAGCCCGCCCGCCGAACTCAACCAGTTCCTGCTCTCGGTCAAGGAACGCAACAACTGGTTCGAGATGAGCGGAACCCTGAAACTCAACGAATCCCTGGTGCTCGACATGCGCACCTTGCTCGAAATGGCCCAGACCAACACCAGCCGCTTCATCCCCCTGGGGCACGGCCATTTCCTCGCCCTGTCCAGGGAGCTGCGCAAACGTCTGGACGAACTCGCCGCCTTTGCCGAACTCCGGAAAACCACGATCCGCCTCCACCCCCTTGCCGCCCTGGCCCTGGAGGATTTCACCAGCGGAGTCGGCGATCTGCATACGGACGAGCGCTGGCAGGAGCAACAAAAACGCCTCAAGGAGGCCCAGGCATATGAGCCGAAACTGCCGTCCACCTTCAAGGCGGTGCTCCGTGATTACCAGCTGACCGGCTTCAACTGGCTGGCCCGTCTGGCCAACTGGGGGGTGGGGGCCTGCCTGGCGGACGACATGGGCCTCGGCAAAACCATCCAGGCCCTGGCCCTGGCCCTTGACCGCGCCGACCAAGGGCCGACCCTGGTGGTGGCCCCGACCTCGGTCTGCCCCAACTGGCAGGAAGAGGCAAACCGCTTTGCCCCGACCTTCAGGGTCGTTCTCTTCGGCGGCCGCCAGAGAAAGAAGATGCTCGCCGAGCTTGGCCCCCTTGACCTGCTCATCTGCAGCTACGGCCTGCTTCAGCAGGAATCAGCGCTCCTGGCCACCCGGAACTGGCAGACCATCATTCTGGACGAGGCCCAGGCCATCAAGAACTTCATTACCAAACGCTCCCGGGCAGCCATGCTCTTGCAGGGCCGATTCAAGATGGTCACCACCGGCACCCCCATTGAAAACCACCTCACCGAACTCTGGAACCTGTTTCAGTTCATCAATCCGGGGCTCCTCGGCTCCCTGAACCAGTTCAACCAGCGCTTCGCCATCCCCATCGAGCGCGGCAACGACCCGGAGGCACGGAAAAAACTCAAAAAACTGATCAGCCCCTTTATCCTGCGTCGCCTCAAATCCCAGGTTCTGGAGGAGTTGCCCGAGCGCACCGAGATTCTTTTGCAGGTGGAAATGGAGGAAAAAGAGGCTGCCCTCTATGTGGCCCTCCGGCAGAAGGCCCTGGAAAACCTGCGCCAGGCAAACGGCCCGCCGGGGAAACGCTCGCTGCAGATCCTGGCCGAGATCATGAAACTGCGGAGGGCCTGCTGCAACCCCCGCCTGGTCCTGCCCGAAACGGACATTCCCAGCGCCAAGCTCACCCTCTTTGCCAAGCTTGTTGACGAATTGCGGGAAAACGGGCACAAGGCCCTGGTGTTCAGCCAGTTTGTCGATCACCTCAGCCTGGTTCGCGAACATCTCGACCGGGAGGGCATTTCTTATAGATACCTGGACGGCAGCACCGCGCCCAAGGAACGCCAACGCCAGGTCCAGGAATTCCAGGCGGGCCATGGCGACCTGTTCCTCATCAGCCTCAAGGCCGGAGGGGTGGGCCTCAACCTCACCGCCGCGGACTACGTGATCCACATGGACCCCTGGTGGAACCCCGCCGTGGAAGACCAGGCCTCGGACCGGGCCCATCGCATCGGCCAGAAACACCCGGTGACCATCTACCGCCTGGTGGCAAAGAATACCATCGAGGAAAAGATCGTTCATCTCCACCACGAGAAAAGAGCCCTGGCGGACAGCCTCTTGGAAGGCACCGATGTCAGCCACGCCATGAATCCCGCCGACCTGTTGCGTCTGTTAAAGGAAGGATGAACAGGTCCACCATGCCCCTACCTGCCCTCCAGGATGCCCTGCTCCACTGGTTTGCCGAAAACGGCCGCGATCTCCCTTGGCGGCGGACCTATCTTCCCTATCACATCTGGATTTCGGAGATCATGCTGCAGCAGACCCAGATGGATCGGGTGGTTGTCTACTTCAACCGCTGGCTCGAAAATTTCCCCGACATTGCCACCCTGGCGGAGGCTCGTGAACAGGAGGTTCTGCGATTGTGGGAAGGGTTGGGCTATTACTCCCGGGCCAGAAACCTCCTCAAGACCGCGGGACTGCTCAATCAGCGGCATGACTCGGCCCTGCCGGAAGACCATGGCGCCCTGCTCCGGCTGCCGGGCATCGGCAGGTACACCGCCGGGGCGATCATGAGCCTGGCCTTCAACCGGCGCCACCCCATCGTGGACGCCAATGTGGAGCGCCTTTTCTCCCGGCTTTTCAACCTGGCCGGACCGGTCAAGGAAAAGCAGACCCACGACTTCATCTGGCGAAAAGCAGCCGAGCTTATCCCCGAGGGCCAGGCACGTTTTTTCAACCAGTCGCTCATGGAGCTGGGCGCCTTGGTCTGCCTGCCCCGCACCCCCCGGTGCGATGCGTGTCCCGTCCGCGCCCACTGCGAGGCCTTTGCCCAAGGGGTGGTGAGCGAGAGACCGGTGGCGGGCAAAACACGGGAGATTATCCCCATCACCATGGTAAGCGGGATACTCCACCACCAGGGGAAGATATACATCCAGAAACGTCTGGCAGATGATGTCTGGCCCAATCTGTGGGAATTCCCCGGCGGATGCCTGGAGGAGGGCGAGACGCCGGAGGAGGCTCTTGTCCGGGAGTATCGGGAGGAAACAGGTTTTGCCATCCATGGGCTAAAAAAAATCGGGACCATCAAACATAGTTTCACCAAATACCGGGTCACGCTGCACTGTTATCACTGCCTCCTGCGGGGCAGCGAAACAGGACCAATCCTTCACGCCGCCCAGGAATACCGATGGGCAAGCCCGGACGAGCTTGACAATTTCGCCTTTCCCGCCCCCCACCGCCGTTTGATCAACCGCCTGGCCGGCGAACCATAAAAATTCCAACGGCTGTACTTCCCCCTCTTTATTTGTTAAAAATATAAGAGACAGTCAACTCGCCGCCCGGAAGAAGGGCTTGAATCTTTCATTGAACAGGGAGAACCATGCGCCAGCAGATGATCCGCGCCCTGATCTATCTGGCCATTGTGCTGCTCATGGCCAACATCAGTCCGGTCATCGATGTTTTTTTGCACCCGGACATCCCCTATCTTGATCCGGAACATCTGCTGATCGGCGGGATAACCGCAACCATCACCGCCCTTCTCCTCAGCCTGCTCATCTCCCACGCCAACCGGATGACCTCGGTCGCCCATGAATTAAGCCGCCTCAACAAAACACTCCGCGAGGAGACCAGCCACGACAGCCTGACCGGCCTTTACAATCACCGCTACTTCCAGGAAATGCTCCGCCATGAATTTCTCCTGGCCCAACGCCACGAGACCGAGTTGTCTTGCATGATGCTCGACCTCGACCTTTTCAAGGAGGTCAACGATACCTGCGGCCATCCCTTTGGCGATCTGGTCTTGAAAGGCACGGCGGAACAGATTCTCCACGAGGCACGGGCCACCGACACCGTGGCCCGCTACGGCGGGGAGGAATTTGCCGTCCTCCTGCCCAATACCGACCTGGACGGCGCCACGCGCATCGCCGAACGTATCCGCGCCCGGGCTCAGGAATATACCCACCAGGATAAGGACGTTGCCATGCGGGTCACCATCAGTATCGGTCTGGCCGCGACCCGGCCCCACTCCCCGCAAAAGCCCGAAGAGCTGCTGGCCTTTGCCGACCAAGCCCTTTACCGGGCCAAGAAAACAGGGAGGAACAAGGTCGTCGCGTATTCAGGGCTTGCCGCGATGGAACACCCTTGAGGCTGTCGAGAGCCACATCATCACAAGCATGCGGACAAACAAGGGGCTACAAAGCAAGAAAAGGAATCTCCGCAATATCCCGGTAGCCGGCAATATTTCTATGGAAATCCCTTCCGCATTTCAGTTACACTTTAAGTCATGACGCCACCGGAATCAGATTACAAGTCGCCCTGGAAACGATTTACCGTCAATATCAGCATGGTCATCCTGCTGTTCATTTCCGCGCTCTTCACCGGCATCTATCTCAACAACCAGAAAACCATCGAACAGGGGCTCAAAAACCGGGCCCAAGCGCTTTACAGCAGCCTTATCATCACCCGCAAATGGAATGCCCTGCACGGCGGTGTCTTTGTCGAAAAAACACCCGGCATGGAGTCCAACCCCTACCTCCAGAACCCCGATATCACAGCGGGCAATGGCAAAATTTACACCAAGAAGAACCCCGCCCTGATGACCCGGGAAATCTCGGAAATCGCCGACAAGGAAGGCGCTTTCCAGTTCCACATCACCAGCTTCAAGCCGCTCAACCCAAAAAATACGCCGGATGCCTTTGAACAACAGGCGCTACTCAGCTTTGCCCTGGGAAAAAGCGAGGCGACCACCAAGGAAAAAAGCAATGGCGTTACCCATTACCGGTACATGGCGCCGCTCATTGTCGAGCAAGCCTGCCTCGCCTGCCATGCCGCGCAGGGATACCGGCTTGGCGATGTGCGTGGGGGCATCAGCATCCGCTTCAACATCGAAGAAATGGAACGGGCCTTGATGCTCAACAGGCTGCTCCTTGGCCTGCTGTTCACGGTAACGCTGGTCTCTTTTCTGACCATCGTCCATCGCTTGGTAATCACGCTCCAGAAAAAACTGGTGGCAGCGGAAGAAATTATTCAGGAGATGGCGATAACCGACGATCTGACCAAGCTAAAAAACCGCCGTTTCCTGCGCACCCGCCTCAGGGAGGAATTCGACCGCGCCACCCGCTACCGTCACCCCCTTTCCTGTATCTTTTTCGATGCGGATCATTTCAAACAGATTAATGACACTTACGGCCATGAGGCCGGCGATGCGGTATTGAAAATGATCAGCACCACAGCCCAGGAGCAATGCCGCCAGAGCGACATCCTCGGCCGTTACGGCGGAGAGGAATTTCTCATGATTTTACCGGAGACCGAGTTAAAGCAAGCGGGGGTACTGGCGGAACGGCTACGGCAAGCCATCGAGGACCAGACCAACATCGTCGACCAACACCAGATCCGGGTGACCGCTACCTTCGGCGTGGCGTGCTATTCCCCGGGGGCCACAGCCGCCCAGCCTGACCTGTCCGGCTTTATCAAGCAGGCCGACACCGCCATGCTCGAAGCAAAAAAAGCCGGTCGTAACCGCGTCGGCATCGCGGCCTGAATCCATTTTCAGGAAAAAATACAGAGCGCCCCTTATTGCCTGTCCGAGCCGTTCAGCGTAATCTTTTTTGGACAACACTCCGTTCAAAGGATTATCGCATGCCTACAAAAAAAACACTCGCGGTTCCCGGCTGGCAGGACATCGGCGCCGGTTACGAAAACTCCGCCTCCGGCGAAATTATCAACCGGGCCGTAACCCGGCTCGTAACCGGACATCTTCCGGTTTTTCTTGCCAGCAAGGGGTATCAATCCGGCCCCTCCATTTTGCTCGGCGCCAATGCCCAGGGGTTGCTCATCGACAGACCCCGCGACTGGCGTCCCTGCGAGAAAATCAGACTGATCTTCAAGGACGAAACACGGCTTACCAACCATTTTGACGTGCGGATCCTTGCCGAATCAGCGGATACCCTGCAATCTTCGCCGCCAGGGGAGATTTTCCGCCTGCAACGGAGGGCCAGCTACCGGGTGGACGTTCCGGTCGGTTGCCATGTTTCCTTCCGGAGCAATAGCAACCTGCACCTCGGTCTTACCCTGAAAAATATCAGCGCCACGGGCATGCTCTTTTTTTCAAAAAAACCGGTGGAGTTGCCACAAACCGCTATCCAGGACATAGCCCTGTCGATTCCGGCCAGGGAAGGGGAGAATATCCTAACGGGATGGCAGCAGAAAAAGGTATCCCAAGGAGAGGTTGTCCGAACCTTCCATGACCGACAGGAAGGCATTGTCTTTTACGGGGTGGCCTTTCGGAGCAAACGAAAGGAAGAGGATGAATTGACCCGTTATATCCGCCAGCGCGAACGGGAACTGCTTCTCAGGGGTCTGCCGGCCTGAGGACATTTCACGCTTTGCCGCGCCGGAAACCAATGGTGGCGACGGTTCCCTTTCCTTCCTCGCTGTCCAACTTGAAGGAACAACCGGGGTGATCCTCCACAATCCTTTTGGAGATGCAGAGCCCCAGGCCGGTCCCTTGCTCTTTTGTAGTAAAAAAAGGCAGAAATATCCGTTTCTTGATCTCCTCGGGAATCCCCTCCCCGCTGTCCGTTACGTCAACCTCCACCCGTTTTTCCTGCACCCTGGTGCTGATCACGATCTTCCCCCCCGGCGGGGTCGCCTCAATCCCGTTCTTCACCAGATTCAACAACACCTGCTTTATCTTCTCCCGGTCCACCTCGACCTCGACATCGATGGTGGATGCAAGCCGGATGTCAACCCCCTTGCCGCCGGAATAGGAATGCGCCAGGGCAACAACCTCCTCCAGCAGGTCATTCAGGGAGATTCCCGCCAAATTTAACTGCGGGGGTTTGTACAGCTCTTTAAGGCCGGCAAGCAGGTGCTCCAGGCGTGTGACCTCATCGACGATAATGGCCAGCTTGGCCCTGTCTTTTTCCTCCGTTGTTTTTTTCAAGAGCTGCCGGGCAAACCCGCCGATCATGATCAGGGGATTTTTTATCTCATGATTGATCTCGGCCACGGTTTGGCCCAGCGCGGCCAACCGTTCGTTTTGGGCAAGCCGGTCCTCCAGGTTTCTGGTGTCGGAGAGATCCCTGACCAACCCGGTAAAATAGAGCTGCCCCTCAATATCCGCCACGGAAAAAGAGATGGAGGCGGGAAAGGTCTCCCCGTTTTTACGGGCAACCACCAGCTCCGTTTCATGCCCGATCAAGGTTGCCTGCCCGGTCCGGATATAGCGGGCCACTGCCAGCTCATGTCCGGCCCGGCACATGCTGGTCAGGATTTTACCCAGGTCATGACCGACTATCTCAGCCCGGTCATACCCGAACATCCTCTCCGCCGCCTTGTTGAAAAAGATAACCAAGGAGTTTTCGTCAATGGTGACAAAAGCCTCGTTGGTATTTTCAACCGCGTTCTTGAGAATGAGAAACTGCTTCTGCGTCTCTGCCGCCGTCTCCACAGCCATGCCCCCACCAGATCCTGGATCGCAAAAGGCTCGTCCGATGCCCTCCTGCGTATAGTAAAAATTATGCCATATCCCCACAGCCCCATCTATCTTTATTTTCCTGACCGCGGATACGGAGCCGAAGCAGTTGGTCAAAAAAAATATCCACCTTGCCAGGGACGACGAAGCGGACATTTTTTTAAAAGAGGATACAGCTTAAAAAATCATTCTTCCTTAACCGCTATCCCCTTTTTCCTTAAATCGCCGACAACTGCCCCGATCTGTTTTGCGTTGCAATCATCAATCTGGTAGACGTTTTTCATCCCATCCAGGAAATGAATGGTCAATCTGTCCCCACCGCTCAGCTCGGCGCTTCGGATATGATTCTTGTCGAGCCAGGGCTTGAGTTCCTCCATAAAATCCTGCAGGCTGCATTGCTTCATCATCATCCTCCTTACCCAATGGTTGTCATGCGCTACAGACAATCAAGCGCCACTTTGATCCGATTGCCCCCTTCACCCTTGGCGAGATACAGCGCCCCTTCCGCGGCGATTATCAAACTCTGCATGTCGGACCCACGGCACGGCTCGATGCTTGCCAGGCCAATACTCGCCGTCAGGGCCTCTCCGGTTTGCGCCCCGGCATGCCCAATGGCCAGCGTGGCCATCTGCCCCATGAATTCATGGGCCACGACCAAGGCGCCCCCATGGGGGGTGTTGGGCAGGATGGCGGCAAATTCCTCTCCGCCATAACGGACCAGGGTATCCCCTGCCCGCTTGAGGACACAGCTCAAGGCGTCCGCCACCTTCCGCAGGCATTCATCGCCCTTGTCCCGCCCCTGGGTTTCATTAATTTTTTTAAAATCATCAAGATCCACCATGAGCAGGGAAAGGGGAATCGCTTCCCGCCGCGCCCTGTTCCACTCCCTGACGAAAATCTCGTCAAAATACCGGCGGTTGCCAACCTCGGTAAGACTGTCCCTCGGCACCATCTGCATCAAGCGGCGATTCATGGTATCCAGTTGACGGGTGAGCGCGACCAGCTCCTGCTCCCGCGCCTTGCGGCGGTCGGTTTCCCGCTTCAGCTTCAGGGCTGCGCGAACCCTGGCCAGCAACTCGATCTCCTTGACAGGCTTGATGATATAGTCTGTCGCACCCATGGCAAACGCCTGGGCGAGCGCCTCATCGTCATCCCGAACCGTGACCATGATCACCGGGATGTCCCGCAGCCCGTCCTGCGCCTTTATCCGTTGGCAGGTCTCTATCCCGTCCATCCCCGGCATCATGACGTCCATGAGGATGAGGTCGATTCTCTTCTCCTCAGCCTCGGCCTTTTCCGTGGTGTCCAGCATATCCAGGGCTTCCTGGCCGCTTCTGACACAATAAATATCCGAATACCCCTCCTGCTGGAGCATCTCCTCAAGCAGCATCAGGTTCACCGGAATATCGTCAACTATAAGGATTGCCATGTTCACTCCGATATATTAAGAGCTTGTCCGTAAATAAGCTTTTCAGGGATCGCGCCTGATTTTGAGACGGATTTTGCGATTGAGGAGCGGTCAAAGCCGGCCAAAAGCTGGATGCGAGCACCAAAGATTATTTACGGACAAGCTCTAAGGCAAAAGCGGCAGGCGGATACCCCTGCCGCGCCTCTTGCCCTGCATGAAACCATGGTATAGAATCATGCCGGATTTGAAAAGGGACATATATGACAGACGCGGAAAAAAGGGGGAAACCCACATGTCCGCAACACAAAATCAAAGAGTTACAAAACGACAACCGTTGTAATCGCGGCTTCTTGCGATTTCAACAAAAATCTTTTCAACCTTTTCGCTACTTCCGACAACAGGACGGACATGATCTACACCCCCATCATCGGCACCCTCGGCTACATTATTTCTCCGGATCGGAGCGAGACCCTTCTGGTCCATCGCAATGCCCGGCCCTCTGACGCCCATCTGGGTAAGTACAACGGCCTTGGCGGCAAAATGCGGCCGGACGAGGATGTCCTCACCTGCATCACCAGGGAAATCAAGGAGGAAGCCGGAATCGACTGCGAGGAGATTCTGCTGCGCGGAACCATCAACTGGCCGGGCTTCGGTCCGCAGGGGGAAGATTGGCTGGGTTTTATCTTCCGGATCGACCGCTTCCACGGCACCCCGTTTGCCGAAAATGAAGAAGGGGCGCTCGCCTGGCACCCCATCGCGCACCTGCATCTTCTGCCGATGTGGGAGGGAGACCGGTATTTCCTGCCTCTGGTTTTTGACTCCGACCCCCGCATCTTCCATGGCCATCTTCCCTACAAAGACGGCCGGCCGCTGAGTTGGAACTTCACCAGAATCTGATTGTTATCGCCCCCGGACCGGGAGCAGCCTGGGCTTATCAGCCGCAGCTTTTACTGGACATGGGATCCCAGGTGTCATAGGCCTTGCTGTAGAGGTAGTCGTTTATATTCAGCAATTCTTCCGGGGAAAGCTTGGCCCAGGAGCCGTCCTTGGCGCATTGCACGCTTTTCTTATAAAACACAGCATTCCAACCCCGCATGGTGCGTGAATCTGTATCCAAAAACCGAGCCCCCTTGTCATTTCCCCTGAAATGACAGCTTTTGCAATTACTCCGATACAGCTTGTAGCCAGCCCAGGTATTCTTATCCTCCAGGGCACGGCTGGTCTGGGTTGCCGGATCAAAACGGTAGGCCGTCTCTCCGCCCTCGTCATTGGCAAATACCCTGGACTGAGACACCATTGCCAGGAATGCCGCCATCACGACAATGACTGCAATCTTTTCCTTCATCTTTCAGCCTCCTGCGTTGTGCTTGGAACATTCCAGGCGGCAGACGATGCACATTGTCCACCACCTCGCCCCTTAAGCCGCCGTTGCCTTGGATAACGCCTATCTTTTCCCTGCAATTCATATATACCACATCGTGACACAGCCCGTTAAAAAATCCCTTGCCACCACATCTTCCCCGCTGATAACACTCGACAAACATATTGTTTTTGCTTTATTTTTCATGTTTATACTGAAGGTGTCCCGCGGAACACTTCCTCTTGGCACGGGAAAACACAAGATCAACATGCATGCGGTCATGCACACACGGGAGGCATTCATGCTCACCGGATCACGAATAGGGCGCTGCCTCCGGTGCTTCGCGTTTTTTTGCCTCCTGGCGGCCCCGGCAACGGCCCGAGCCATGCCGGTCCCGGTGGTTATCACCCCGGAACAAGGCACATACTCCCTGGCGAAACACCTCGAACTCCTTGAAGATCCGAGCAGAAATCTCACGATCACCGACATCGTTGCAGGGCGACCAGAAGCCCGGTTTACCCCTTCGACCGCCGCCACCCCCAGTTTCGGTTTTACCACTTCCGCGGTCTGGGCTCGATTTACCGTACAAAACAGCCTGCCTCACTCCGTGGAATATTTCCTCGAAGTGAAATACCCCCTTCTTGACCATGTGGATCTGTATACCCCCACCGGCACGGGCGGTTTCACCGTTCTCGAGGCAGGAGACAGCTTCCCTTTCAAAAACAGGACCATCCAACACAAGAACAACATCTTCCCGGTCAGACTTGCTACCGGCGAGGAGAAAACCCTGTATATCCGCTGCGAAACGACGAGTTCGCTGAACCTGCCGCTCACACTGCATTCCCCTGCCTGTCTGGCCGGCGAAATCAGCCTGGAACAAACCTTGCTCGGCATCTATTACGGCATCCTGCTGGTCATGATGATCTACAATTTTTTCATCTATCTTGGCCTCAGGGACAGCACCTATCTTTACTACGTTCTTTTTGTCTTTACCTACATGCTGTTCCAGTTGAGCGTCAACGGCATGGCCTTCCAGTATTTCTGGCCCAGCCAGATCTGGTGGGCCAACAATTGCACGCCCTTGTTTATTTTCCTCGCCTATATCTTCGCCACCCAGTTCACCAGGAACATCCTTGACACCGCAAGAAACGTCCCCCGGATTGACACCATTCTCCGGGCAGGGCTCGTCCTTTCCATAATCGGCAGCGCTCTGACTCTTTTTGTCGGCTACAATTTGAGCATCCGGTTGGCAACCCTGATGAGTTTGACGGTGGTTGCCCTCATCGTTGCAGGCTTCATCTGCATGATCAGAGGCTACCGTCCTGCCCGTTATTACTTCCTGGCCTGGTCTGTTTCCATGCTGGGGGTAACGGTATACGCGCTGAAGACCTTCGGCATCCTGCCCCACACCTTTATTACCCACTGGGGTATCCAGATCGGCTCGGCTTGGGAAGTCATCCTTTTGTCCATGGGGCTCGCCGACCGCTTCCAACTCATGAAACAGGAAAAAGAACAGCTGCAAACCGTTTACGCCAGACAGCTCGAAGAAGCCCACGGCGAGTTGGAAAAATCCTTCTGGGATATGGAACAGTTTAAAAACTCCCTGGAGGCCCTGCTCGAAGAACGAACGGCAAACCTGAGCCGAGCCAATGAGGATCTTGCCCGTGAAGCGAGGGACCGGCAAAAAGCGGAAGCACGGGCGGAATCCGCCAGCAAGGCCAAATCCCAGTTTCTTGCTTCCATGAGCCATGAGATCCGCACCCCGATGAATGCCATCCTCGGCATGGCGAACATGGCGGCAAAAACGGCCAAAACCGCAAAGCTGCAACAGTACCTTGCCATTATCCAGGAGTCCGGCATGGCGCTGCTTGCCTTGATCAACGACATCCTCGATTTCTCAAAAATCGAAGCCGGCCGTCTTGATCTGGAATGCACCAATTTCGATCTGCGGGAAACCATGGAGAGCCTTGCGGACCTGTTCGGCAAGCAGGCTGCCGACAAGGGCCTTGAGTTGCTGATCAACATCAGCGGCAATACCCCATACGCCATAACCGGGGATTCCCTTCGCCTGCGGCAGATCCTGATCAACCTGGTCAACAACGCCATCAAGTTCACGGCAAAAGGCGAGGTCGCCATCACGGCGCGTTGTGACACACAAAACAACAACGAGGCAATGCTGTCTTTTTCCGTCCGGGATACCGGCAGCGGCATCAACCATGACCAGATCAGACAGCTCTTCAGCGAATATACCCAGGCAGACAGCTCAACCTCCAGGCTGTACGGAGGAACCGGCCTTGGCCTTGCCATCAGTAAGCAATTGGTCACTCTCCTGGGCGGAGAAATCAGCGCCGAAAGCGAGCCGGGCAAGGGCAGCACCTTCCATTTCACCATCAGGGTACAGCTGCAACCCCAGGCGCAACAACATCCCCTGACGCTTCCCGCCTCGATTTCCGGCGCCAGGGTACTCGTGGCAACCGGGCATCCGGCCCTGCGGGAAACCTTGCTGGAGATGCTCTCCGGTTTCGGTTGCAGGCCAGAAACACTCCCCAATCCCGGCACGGACACCATATCCCTGGCCATTGCCTTGCAGGCCCGGGATCATGCACTCCTCGTGCTCGACAGCTCCTTGACAGGATTCGATCTGCCCGGTTTTCTCAAGGAGCGCAACGCCACCCAGCCGGATGCCCCCGGAATTCCGGTCATCATCCTCACCCAGCCCGACACGGAAACAGCGTTTGATGGCACCGCCCCCTGCCCCGGGATCACCTTTCTGAACAAACCGCTCAAGCAGTCCTACTTATATGAGGCGATCGCCACCTGCCTCGGGACAACAGACCCCACCCGAGAAGACCGGATCCCGCCCTCTCCGGAAGCGGACAACGAAAAAAAACTGTTCGCGGCGCTGACCGGCAAGCAGGTGCTCGTGGTTGAGGACGATCGGGTCAACCAGATGGTAACAAGTCAACTCTTGACAAGAACAGGCATTCTGGTTGATATAGCGGGCAACGGTCAGGAAGCCCTTGTCGCCCTGCAAAGCAAAACCTATGACGCCGTATTGATGGACGTCATGATGCCGGTGATGGACGGGCTGGCCGCCACCAGGGCCATCCGCACATCCCTGCGGCTTGAGCTGCCCATCATCGCCCTCACCGCCAACGCCATCAAGGGCGACCGGGAAAAATGCCTTGAAGCCGGCATGGACGAGTATCTGACCAAGCCCGTGGAAATTCAGGCCCTGTACCAGACCCTGAAAAAAGTGATGGACACGTGAAAAAACGCGGTCAACGGATGGGTTTCGCCCCATCGGCGCGGGTCCGCTGCACAGACAAACGAGACTCAGAAATCAAAAATTTACAGCTTACCGACCGTTGCCGATCGCTTTCGCTTCCTGCTGTAAAAGCGGCTTTCCCTTGCGATTTCAAAAAAAATAACGCCATGCGAACATGATCTCCGCCACCATAACAACCTTGAACCTGCTCTTGGAGGAAAGCGCCCGATCCTTCGAAAACCGCCCCGTGGCAGGCTTCGCCTTTCATCCCCCCATATGCTATGGGGAGTTCCGGCAAAAATCCCTGGAAATCGCGGCCCTGCTCAAGGAGCGCGGCATCAAAAAAGGCGACCGGGTGGCGATTCTCGCCGACAACTCCCCCCAGTGGGGCATGAGTTACTTCGGCATCGTACGCCTTGGAGCGATAGCGGTCCCGATTCTCCCCGATTTTCCAGAGGCCGATGTCAAACACATCCTGAACGAGGCCGGAACGAAGATTCTCTTCACCACCCAGCGCCAGCTGGAAAAGCTCTATGAGCTTCCCGGCAAAACACTCAAGACCGTTATCACCCTGGATGACGGTGTCGACCAGAACAACCTCGTGGCCGTCCTCCCTTTTAGCCAATTTCTTGCCGGGGCCGGCGGGTTGCCGGAAAACAAAAAAGCGCTTGCCGTGGATCTGGCCGACCCCGACGACATCGCCTCGATCATTTACACCTCCGGCACCTCGGGCCACGCCAAGGCGGTGATGTTGAGCCACAAAAACTTTACCAGCAACGTCCGCGCCACCCTCTCCATCTTTCCCCATGAGCCGGTACAGGGCTGGACCTTCCTTTCGATCCTGCCCATGTCCCACGCCTATGAGTTCACCATCAGCTTCCTGGCGCCCCTGGCCACGGGCTCCCGCATTGTCTATGCTGGAAAAACCCCGACTCCCACCGTCTTGGAACGGATCTGCGGCCAGGAACAGCCCGACATCATGTGCATGGTGCCCATGGTCATGGAAAAGATCTACAAGAAAAAGGTGCTCCCGGCCATCAGCGCCAATGTTTTCATGCGGGCGGCCATGAAGCTGCCCCTGGTCCGCCGGAAGATCCTGCAAAAAATCGGCCGGAAGCTGCGGATGTTCTTCGGGGGCAAGCTGAAGTTTGTCGCCATCGGCGGAGCCGCCCTCAACATCGAGGTGGAACGATTCATGGCCGAGTCCGGGTTCCCATATCTTGCCGGCTACGGCCTGACAGAAGCCTCGCCCCTGGTCAGCGCAGGGCCATGGGGTGACCCGAACATCTCCCTGGGGTCAACAGGCAAACCGGTGCAGGATGTGGAGGTCCGGATCGACAACCCCAACCCCGAAACGAAAGTGGGCGAAATTCTGGTCCGGGGACCCAATGTGATGCTGGGATACCGCGACAACCCCGAAGCCACCAAGGAAGTCCTCGACCCGGACGGCTGGCTGGCCACCGGCGATCTCGGCTTTCTGGACGCCCAGGGCAATCTCGTTATCAAGGGGCGCTCCAAGAGCGTGATTGTCCTTTCCCACGGGGAGAATATCTACCCGGAGACCATCGAGGAAAAGATCAACGCCTTCCAGCATGTGGTGGAATCGCTGGTACGCGAACGCAACAACCGGCTGGAAGCCCTGATCTATCTCGATTACGGGTTGATTGACGCGGAAACCCGGGGCAAGGGCCAGGCCAGACAACTGGATCATATCACCGGGATTCTGGCGGAGATCAAAAGACAGGTAAACCAGCAACTGCCCCAATATGCGCAGCTTGCCCAGACGAGCGAACACCGCGAGCCATTCACCAAGACCGCGACCCATAAGATAAAACGCTATCTGTACACCAGCAGTTCCCTGATCAGATGAACCGAGTGAAAGGAGAGAGGAGATGAAAAAGAAAATCGCTGTTGTCGCCCTGACAGGGATACTGGCCGCCGGCCCCGCTTTTGCCTCGGGCTATAGGATCCCGGAGCAGTCCCTCAATGCCACCGCCCTGAGCGCGGCGTATGTCGCCAACACTCCGAGTGCGGATGCGAGCTATTACAACCCGGCCAACATGAGCTGGCTTGAAAACAACTGGCAGACCGAGGCAAGCCTCACCTGGATCCATCTGGCCAGCATAGAATATACGGACAATGCCGTTGCTTCCCGCAACAGCGGCTCCCGGAGCGAGGATTTCGCCATGCCCAACCTGCATGTCGTTTCGCCTGAATATAAGAACTTTCGCTTCGGCCTTTCCGTGGTCTATCCGTATGGGTTGTCCAAACGGTGGGACAACTCGTTTCCGAGGACAACGGCGGAGGAGTTCACATTAAAAACCTACGAAATCAACCCCACGATTTCCTATAAGATCAACGAAAAGATTGCCATCGGCGGCGGGGTGCGGGCGATATACGCAGAGGGAAAGGTGAAAAGCCTTGGCGTTGTTGGCCCGACAACCATCAGCCGCGACATGGACGGCGACACCACCGAGTACGGCTACAATCTGGCTCTTACCTATAAACCCGTGGACAATCTTTCCCTCGCCGCCACCTATCGCTCCAAGATTGATCTAGACATAGAAGGAGACGCCCGCCTGTTTTCCACTGTAAACAGTGCAACCTATTCTGGCGGCACCTCTGTCTCTGTTCCCGCTCCCGCAGTTCTGACTCTGGCGACTGCCTATACCTGCAACAACGGCAAAACCACCGCCGAATTCACCTACGACAAAACCTTTTGGAATGCCTACGACAAGCTCGACTTCAACTATGCGACCACCATCACCGATGCTTTTGGTGTCCTTCAGGCCGCCTTCGATAACCCCAAGGCCAAAAACTGGGTCAACTCCGATGCCTTCCGCATCGGCCTGACCCACAAACTCAACACCCAATGGACCGTCATGGCCGGGTTCGCCATCGACAAGAACCCGATCCCGGATCAGACTCTGGGCTTCGAGCTGCCGGATTCCGACGCCAAGATCTATTCCTGCGGTCTGCGCTATCAGCCGACCGGCAATCTTACCCTTGGCGCGGCATATCTCTTTGACGATAAGGAAAGTCGTTTTGTACCGACCAATACCAACAGCATCAACGGTACCTTCGACAACTCTGCGGCCCACCTTATTACAGCCGGGCTGCAATACCGCTTCTAATGTGACCAAAAAACATGACTGAACCCACGGCGGATTCCGCCCCCAATTATCCCTCGGACGTCCATTGCCTTACAATGGGCGACAGGGAAATCTTTCTCATCGGCACAGCCCACATCTCCAAGGAATCCGTGGAGCTGGTTCGCCGGGTTATTGCCGACGAAAGACCGGACTGCGTTTGCGTGGAACTTGACGAGAAACGCTACGAGGCCCTGGCCAAGCGCAAGACCTGGGAGCTTCTCGATCTGCGCGAGATCATCCGCAAGAAACAGCTCGCCACCCTGCTGATCAACATGGTCTTGGCCTCCTACCAAAAACGGCTGGGCGACCAGATGGGGGTCAAGCCGGGGACCGAATTGCTGGAGGCCGTGCAGGAGGCGGAGAAATATGGAATCGCCGTGGCGCTCTGCGACCGGGATGTGCGGGTCACCCTGCGCCGGGCCTGGCATTCCACCTCGTTCTGGCGCAAAAACTATCTGCTGGCCAGCATCCTCACCAGCATGTTCGAGGAAACCGAGATCACCGAGGACAAGCTGCGGGAGCTGAAAGAGACCGATGTCCTTTCCGAGCTGCTCAATGAACTGGGTCAGGCCATGCCCGAACTCAAACGGGTGCTCATCGACGAACGGGACACCTTTCTGGCGGAAAAGATCAAGGGTGCCGAAGGCAAGAGACTGGTGGCCGTGGTGGGGGCCGGACATGTGGCCGGAATCAAGAAGGCGCTTGGCGAGGACCGCAGCGACCGGATGGAGGAGATCACCCTGATCCCCCCCGTTTCCCCGATCTGGAAGGTAGTCGGCTGGGCCATTCCCGCCATCATCGTGCTGGCCTTGGCCGTGATCGCCTTCACCAAGGGCGCGGCAGTGGCCGGCGACAATCTGCTCTTCTGGATTCTGGCCACCGGCCTTCCCGCTGCCTTAGGTGCCGTCCTGGCGCTGGCCCATCCCCTCACCATCCTCGGCGCCTTTTTCGGAGCACCCATCACCACCCTGCTGCCCGTGCTCGGCGTGGGACATCTCACGGCATTTATCCAGGTCATGGCCCAGCCGCCGCTGGTTATTGAGTTTGAAACCGTTCTGCAGGACATGGCAAGCGTCCGCGGCTGGTGGCGCAACCGGTTGTTGCGGCTTTTCCTGGCTTTTATGCTGCCGAGCATTGGCGCCATTGCCGGCATGTGGGTCGGCGGCTCCAAAATTATCTCCAACCTCTTTTAGGAGCCGTCTCCGGCACCCGGACGACGATAGCATCTTAACTACAACGGCTTAGGCGAAAAACATGAGCAAGAATCTGTATCTTACGGGCAAACAGGCCCGTCACCTGCGCGGACTGGGACACCATCTTTCCCCCCTGGTCATGATCGGCAAGGATGGCGTTACCGACAATCTCACCGCTGCGCTGGAAGCAGTGCTTACCGCGCACGAGCTGGTCAAGGTCAAGATCCAGGACGGCTGCCCCTACGCCAGGGAAGAGGCTGCCGAGCTGCTGGCCCAAAAGACCAAAAGCCGGATAGCCCAGATCATCGGCAAGACCTTCCTGCTCTTCCGCGAGAATAAAGAGCAGAAAGAGGACAAGAAAATCAAGCTGCCCGCGGGTAAATAGTTTTCGTTTCAAGACCATGCGCGATTATCTCGATCTTCTGAAAAACGCGAACAAGGACGCCATCCGCGCCAGGCGGGCAGACACGGCCACCCGCCTGACCCAGCCCAAGAAAGGCTTCCTGCGCTTTCGCGAGCCCTATGAGGCATTGCACCATCTGCACGCCCAATTCACCGATTTCAGCAAGGATGCGGTGACCATCGGCCGGGCCGAGGAGTTGGATGATGCGGACCGCTCTCTGGTACACGAGTCCATGCGGGCTTTCATGCCTTGGCGCAAGGGGCCTTTTGATGTCTTCGGGGTTGAGATCGATGCGGAGTGGCAGAGCTGGCGCAAGTGGAACCGGTTGCTCCCGGCCCTGCCCGACCTCACCGGCAAGACCGTCGCCGACATCGGCTGCAACAACGGCTACTATATGTTTCGCATGCTGGAGCATAAACCGCGCTGCGTTGTCGGGCTGGAGCCATTCCTCCAGCATTATTACTGCTTCAAGACCCTCCGCCACCTGGCCGGAGCGGAGGAACTGTTCATCGAGCTGATGGGAGTGGAGGATATCCCCCTCTTCCCGTCCTGTTTTGATGTGGTATTTCTGATGGGTATCATCTACCACCGCATCTCGCCGGTGGAGATGTTGCGGGAGATCCGGGCGGCCATGCAGCCCGGCGGCGTGTTGATTATCGAGTCCCAGGCCATTCCGGGGGAGGCGCCGGTGGCCCTTTTTCCGGAAGAGCGCTACGCCAAGGTGCCGGGCACCTATTTCGTCCCCACGGCCAACTGCCTGCGAAACTGGCTCATCCGCACCGGCTTTGCCGAGGTGGAAATCTTTTGCAGCCACCCCATGAACAGCGAGGAACAACGGAAAACCCCATGGATGACCTTTGAATCCTACGAAAATTTTATCGACCCACACAATCCGGCCCTGACCGTGGAAGGCTACCCGGCCCCCCTGCGGGTATTTCTCCGGGCGGTGAATCGCTAACCAGGCACGACAACCGATCAATCCTCTCCCCCAAAATGGTGGCAACGTGGCAAAACCCAACTATCAATACGAGAAAAGACAGCGAGAGCTGGCAAAGAAAAAAAAGAAGGAAGAGAAAAAACAGAGCCTGCTGGAGAAAAAAGGACTCCCATTGGAAGCTGAAACCGATCAGCCTTCAGACACGGAGGCGGAGTGAATCTGTTCCGGCAAGACATCGAACCCTCCGGGGGATTGGCGGCGCCGGCACTGCGCATCTCCCCAAGTTCACGAATCAATTCCCACCTTCCCCCTTGACTTCCGCCAGCTTATCCGCATAGTATAGAATATACAAGGAGGTATACCATGGCTATTACGATCAACAGCAACAGCAGCTCATTAGCCGTAAGCCAACTGGGGCGCAGCCAGAAAAACCTCGCCTCATCCCTGGAAAAAATCGCTTCCGGACGACGCATCAACAAGGCCTCGGACGATGCCGCGGGAATGGCCATCGCCGACAGCCTGCTCAGTCAGGCCAAGGGAATGGGCCAGGCTCTGCGCAATGCCAACGATGCCGTTTCCATGGCCCAGGTGGCGGACAGCGCCTTGGGCCAGTCAACGGCTCTGGTGCAATCCATCCGCGAAAAAGCGATGCAGGCGGCAAACGCCAGCCAAACCACGGAAACCCGCCAGGCTCTCCAAAACGAGATCAACAACTCCCTGGCCCAACTCGACAAAATCGCCGAGAATACCACCTACAACGGGCAACAGTTGCTCGCCGGCACCTTTACCGGGAAAGAGGTGCAGGTGGGAGCCAACAGCGGCGAAACCATCAAGCTGTCCATCGCCTCGGCAGAGGCGAATAAACTCGGCAGCCCGACCCTGGGCAATCTTTCACAGATCAATGTCCTGAGTCAGGAAACCGCCCAGGATGCCATCAAGATTGCCGATGCAGCCCTGGAGCAGATCGACGCCTCCCGGGCAAACATCGGCTCCACCCAGAATCAGCTTACCTCCACCATCAATAATTTGGCCACCTCCGGCAGCAACCTGCTGGCCGCCGCATCGAGCATCGCCGATGTGGATCTGGCGGAAGAAACCATCAATTTCACCACCATGAAGGTTCTGACCGAAGCGAAATCCTTTGCCCTGGCCCAGGCCAAGAACATGAACAAACAGAATGTTCTGAGCCTGTTGCAGGGCTGATCCGCAACCCCAGATCACACACACAAAAAACCCGAATCGCCTGGAAGCGATTCGGGTTTTTTTTGTGTGCAAGCAAGTATCCGACTTCTTTCGCCGACCCTCTGGCAACTAACGTCTGGCCAGCAGTTCACCCGCCTCTTTTCCATGAGGATCCCTCACAGTGCAGGCAGCAGGCCGCCCCGCAAACGAGAGAGCCTTGGAAGGACAATTCACCACGCAGTTCCCGCACCGCATGCAATCGGCGCTTTTGACAGCTCCTAGGCTCCGCATACTGCCGGGATTGGTCTCAATGGGACAAACCTTCTCGCAGAGGCCGCACTCGCGGCACCCGTCTCCGACCTGCAGCCGATAGGAGCGCAACCCGATAAGCCCCTGAAACAGTCCCATGGGACAGATGCTGCACCATGACCTCGGCTTCCAAATCAGGCCTAGCCATATGCCCATCCCCGTGGAAATAGTCCACATCATCACAAAAGCGGCCCCGATTTTTCTGGAATCACCATCGGCCAGGATCAGCCGCGAGATCAGCAGGCCCATCATCAGGGAAAAGACAATCCACCGAAACCATTGCGCCTTGAAAACCGGCAGCATCTTCCTTTGACGGCTTACCAAGGCGAGAACCCGCTCATGAAAAGAACCCATGGCGCAAAACCAGCCACAATAATAACGGCCGCGGAACAGGGAAAGGGTCAGCATGAACAGCAGCATGGTGATCGCGATATAGCCGAGATACGGCCAAAAATAACCACCGATCACTACAAGCGGCACAAGAGGCGCAAGGGCGAACTGCCAATATTTACGATTCTTCTTTTCCTTCATCCCCTTCACCTTCCGCACCATGAAACTCTGTTTGCAACCAAGTTGTTCACCGAAGGCCCCCCTGTCGATGCCGCTGATAAAGATTAAGCATGTAATTAAAAGATTATGCTCCTAAATAAGAAAAAGCTTAAGCTTTGTCAAGCCTTAATGCTCCCGCATCCTCATCCCACATCAGCCGGGATCGGACAAGCCGTACCTCCGCGTTGGTGCGCTACAAACATGTTCCGCAACAGAAATCGTGTATTAGCTTACCAGAAAAACCAACACGGAAGAGGAGCAAATTTTTTTGCTTTGCCTGGAGCAATCGGGGCAGAAGTTTCGCGGAAATCCGAGGGAAAAATCCACATGACGGCCAGAAGTCCGACTGGTTACATCAGACCCTGGGTTTTAGCCCGGCCTCAAGCCGTAATACCATCCGGGCAAGTTTTTGGTTGTACGCGACCTGTTCAACCATGTTCGATTTGAAATTCTCCCTGGCGAAATTGGCCGCGGTCCTGCCATCTTCCGAAACAAGACCGGGATCCGCACCCCGGTCAAGGAGCAGGTTGACAACCTCAATCCGCCCATTCTTGGCTGCCGCCATGAGCGGGGTCAACCGGTTTTTCCCCACCCGGCAGTTCGGATCCGCCTTGTAATCAAGAAGAAGGGCGGCAATCCCGGCATCCTCCCGGTGAGCTGCAAGCCAGAGGGGGGTTCTGCCGTCATGGTCGGCGACATTGGGTTGAGCGCCGAAATCCAACAATCGGGAAACAATGGCCGGATTGCCCGGAGCGATGGCGCAATGGAGCGCGGTGGTCCCGTCATCCGTGGCGGAATTGACCGCTTCGACATTGGCCTTGACCAGAACATGATCGACCCCTTCCTCAAATCCCTGGGCAACGGCCTGCATGAGAATGGTTTTGCCGGTTGCGTCGACCACAAAAAAATCGTCCCGGCGGCGGAACCGTCCGAAAAGCCCTGTCTTGCCGTCATCACCTTCTTCGTCCAGCTGCTCCATGGACCGGCTCACCTTGGTCACAAAAAAGGCAACAATTGCCACAAGGACAAAAAGAGCGAAGATGGCTGTGTATCCATCGGACATAACGTGCAACTCCTCTGTTTCGCTCCGGTTCTTACAATAGAAAGATGCACGGGCCGGCTAAGAATGAAGCTCTCCGCGGCCTGTGCGCAAACCTTTGCCTTTTCCCGAGGATTGAAACATACTTATTGCGTACACCATAGCATTGAAAGCAGCGAGGACAAAGCGCAAAGCCACAAGGATGGGACACGGAGTTTTTTTGTTGCTCTTTTATGGACAATCGCCAATAGTGCCGCTTATTGACATAAAGGAAGAAATTATATGAATCCTCCCTCCAAGGAAATAGAAGGCAAGAAACTGACCGCCCTGTCGCTTGCCGCTCTGGGCGTAGTGTTTGGCGACATCGGCACCAGCCCGCTGTACGCCATGCGGGAATGTTTCCACGGCGAGTATGCCATCACGGCCTCCCCAGACAATGTGCTCGGCGTATTGTCCCTCATCTTCTGGGCCCTGCTGCTTATCGTCAGCGTCAAATACCTCGGATTCATCCTCCGGGCGGACAACGAAGGCGAAGGCGGGGTTCTGGCCCTGACCGCCCTGATCAAACCAAAAAACGTCAAACCGCGCACCCCCCAATGGGCTCTGGTGGGAATCGGCCTCTTTGCCGCCTGCCTGATGTACGGCGACGGCATGATCACCCCGGCCATCTCGGTGCTGAGCGCCGTGGAAGGGGTAAAAAACATCACCCCGGTGCTGGAGTCCTATATCATCCCCGCCACCATTATTATCCTGGGCGGACTGTTTTTGCTGCAAAAGAGCGGCACCGCCAGGGTGGGCCGCCTCTTCGGGCCGATCATGCTCCTCTGGTTCTGCACCCTTGCCGCCTTGGGCATTGCCCAGATCATCAACTACCCCGGGGTCCTGGCCGCCGTCTTTCCCTGGCACGGCATCAGCTTTCTGATCGAAAACAGGCTCCACGGCTTCATCGTCTTGGGTGCTGTTTTCCTGGCGGTTACCGGGGCCGAGGCAATCTATGCCGACATGGGCCACTTCGGCAAACGGCCCATCCAGCTGGTCTGGTTTCTGGTCGCCTTTCCAGCGCTGGCTCTGAACTATTTCGGCCAGGGCGCCCTCCTGCTCGTCCGGCCGGAAGAGGCGTACCACCCATTCTACGCCCTGGTCCCGGATTGGGCCATGATCCCCATGGTGCTTCTGGCCACCTGTGCCACCATCATCGCCTCCCAGGCCGTGATCACCGGCTCCTTTTCCCTCACCCGCCAAGCGATCCAACTGGGATACCTCCCCCGGCTGCGCATCACCCATACCTCGTCCTCCCACATCGGCCAGATTTACGTAGGGCCGGTGAACTGGGCCCTGATGCTCTGCACCATCGGCCTGGTCCTG
>JBAYUD010000009.1:0-57374 GCA_041675265.1 Desulfurivibrionaceae bacterium
ATGGCATGCTGCAAAGCGGGGAGCACCGCCTCCAGGTTCTCCTTGGCCGCTTTTTTGCTGCCCGGAAGGTTGATGATCAGGCTCTGTTTCCTGATCCCGGCGATGCCCCGGGAAAGGATGGCGTTGGGGGTTTTTTGCAGGCTGGCGGCGCGCATGGCTTCGCCGATGCCGGGGATCTCCCGGTCAAGAATCGCCCGGGTTGCCTCCGGGGTCTGATCGCTGGGGGAAACGCCGGTGCCGCCGGTGCTCAGGATCAGGTCGATTTTCTTCTCATCCGCCCAGGCACGGAGGGTTTCCTGTATTTGGGCGATTTCGTCCGGGACGATTGTGTAGGCCACCACGGAAAATCCCTGTTCGATGAGCATTGCTTGCAACTGAGGGCCGCTGGTGTCTTCCCGCTCTCCGCGCGAACCCTTGTCGCTGATGGTCAGTATGCCGCCGGTGTATGCTGTCATGCGCTGTCTCCTTGGGGCAGGTTGAAGTCTGTCGCATAGTAGTAAGAAAAATCCAATGAAGTCAAGCAGCTAATCGGAATGCCTGTTGTCTTCTTCCCGGCAACCTGCTATTTTGGTCGGTACAATTTAAGCCGTGTCTGCGATATTGGTTGCCGGGCAAGGTGTTTTGCCGGCTGCATCCCCTCGTTTTTTGGTAAATGCCATGAAAAAACCCTCCCAGGATACGGGAAAAATAGCCAGATCCGCCGGTACGGTCGGCGTGGCCGTGATGTGCAGTCGGATCCTGGGTCTGGTCCGGGAACAGGTTTTTGCCGCGTTTTTCGGGGCGGGCTTTGCCTTTGACGCATTCGTGGTGGCCTTCCGCATTCCCAATCTGCTGCGGGATCTCTTTGGCGAAGGCGCCTTGAGCGCCGCCTTTGTCGCGGTGTTTTCCGACTATGAAACCAATAAGGGAGAAAAGGCGACCTGGGCCCTGGCCGGCAATGTCCTGGTCTTTATCGGGATTCTGCTCAGTTGTCTTACCCTGTTGGGGGTGATTTTTGCAGAGCAGATCGTCGGTTTCATGGTCGAGGCCGAGTTTGAGGCGATTCCGGGAAAAGTCGCGCTCACCACGCTTCTTTCAACGATCATGTTCCCTTTTTTGATTTTTATCTCCCTTTCCTCCGTGGTGATGGGGATTCTGAACACCAGGGGCCGTTTTTTCATCCCGGCCCTGGCCTCGGGCTTCTTCAACCTCGGGTCCATCGTAGGCGGTGTCGGCTTTGCCCTGCTCATGCCCCGCTTCGGTCAGCCGCCCATTGTGGGCATGGCCATCGGCACCCTGATCGGCGGCCTGCTCCAGCTTGGCTGTCAAGTCCCGGCCTTGTTCAAGGCCGGATTCGTTTTTATGCCGCACCTTGACCTCCGCCATCCCGGCCTGCGTCGCATCCTGAAACTCATGGCCCCGGCGGTGATCGGCCTTGCGCCCTTGCAGATCAATGTGTTGATCAATACCTATTTTGCCTCTTCCCTGGCCGAGGGGAGTCTGTCCTGGCTCAGTTACGCCTTTCGCCTGTTTTGGCTGCCGGTGGGGCTTTTCGGGGTGGCGCTTTCCACTGCGACCCTGCCGGTGATTGCCCGGTATGCGGCGTTGAAGGATATGGATAAGCTCCGGGAAACCTATGCCTCCTCGCTGACCCTGGCATTTTCCCTGACCATTCCGGCCTCGGTGGGGTTGATGTTGCTGGGCGAGCCCATCACCCGGGTCATTTTTCAGCACGGCAGCTTTGACAGCCTGGCCACTACGCGAACCGCCGAGGCGTTGTCCTGTTATGCCGTGGGGTTGTTTGCCTACTCCTCGGTCAAGATCATGGTGCCGGTGTTTTACGCCCTGGATGAGACCCGCTATCCGGTGCTGGGCAGCTTTCTGACCATGGCGGTCAACGTGCTCCTGGTCTGGCTTACCATCGGCTTTTTGCAGCACAAGGCCCTTGCCCTGTCCATCTCCTGCGCCATGATTCTGAACTTCCTTTTTCTGAGCACGGTCTTGTACCGGAAGCTCGGCGGATATTCCCTGCGCTATCTTTTTGCCGGGTTGGGCAAGGTTTTGGGCGCCTCCCTGGGCATGGCCCTCTGGCTGACCGGGTTGCACTATCTCCTCGCCCCCTTTGCCCTGGCGAGTTTCCCGGGAAGTGTTGCCGCGCTCGTGGTGTCTGTTGCAACCGGAGGCGCGATCTACGGGGTGACGCTCTATGCTTTGGGATTCAAAGAGTTGACCATGCTGGTGGAGCGGGCTCGCCAGCGTTTTGGCTGGTGATGAAGACGGCTTCCGGTGTTAGGGGAGCTGGCGCAGGAGGCTGAGCTGGGCCAGCAGGGCAGGGACCGCTGTGTCGACCCGGAGGATGCGGGCGCCGAGGCTGAAGGGCATAAAGCCTTGTTCCTTGAAGCGTTGCACCTCAAAATCAACCCAGCCCCCTTCCGGGCCGATGGCCAGGATTGCCCGTTGACCCGGCTGTCCCGACAACCCTTCGGCTGCCTGGGCAATGGTTTGGTCGCCTTCCGGGTGGGCGAGGAGCCGGATCGGACAATCGCTGAGCAGTTGGGGCAGCAAATCTTCCACGAATGGCCGGAAGCGAGGGTGGACGGAGATCTCCGGCAGCCTGGTGTCCATGGCCTGTTCAAGGCCAAGGCACAGCGGTTCCGTAAAGTCGTTGCTCTGGATGAGGGTGGAGCTGAAAAAGCTTTTTTCAACCCGGTTGGCGTTGATCAGGAAGATCCGGCTCACCCCCATGGAGACTGCCTGGGCTAAGACCCGTTTCAGCATGATGGGGCGGGGCACGGCCAGGATCAGGTCGGTGGGCGGGAATGGGGGCGGTTCGCTGGTGAGTTGCACCTCAAGGACAACGCTGTTGCCGGCCATCTCCCGGATGCAGCCGGTGCCGAGCAACCCGCCCAGCATGCCGACCCGGAGATTGTCCCCGACAGCGGCGCGGAGAATCTTGCGGATGTGTTCGGCGCGGCGTCCGGTCAGGGTGACGTGCTGACCGGTCAGTTCCCGGGGATGGAGTAAGATTAGGTTCATAATGAATATGGTGTCTGTTTTTTTATACAATCTGTTTGTGACGGTGGGGGTGATTGTATTCGCTCCGCTTCTTTTCGTCAAAGTTATACTGACCCCCAAGTACCGCAGCCGTGCCGGCAAGCGGCTGGGGTTTGCCCTTGGGGAGAGCTCCGGCGGTGACGGTTCGTACATGCCCCGCATCTGGGTGCATGCCCTGTCCGTGGGCGAGGTGGCTTCCGCCCGGAATCTGGTGCGGGAGCTGCGGCGAAGCTATCCTGACGGGATCATCCTTTTTTCCTCGGCCACCCGGGCTGGGGAGTCTTTTGCTCGCACCACCCTCCAGGAACATGTTGATTGCTTTGTCCCCTTTCCCTTTGATCTGCTGTGGAGTGTAAGGCGGTCGCTTTCCTGGGCGCGGCCGGATCTCTTTGTTCTGGTGGAGACCGATTTTTGGCCCAATTTTTTGCGGGAACTCAACCGGCGGAACATCCCATCACTGCTGGTCAATGGCCGGGTTTCGGAAAGCTCTTTGCTCAGATACCGAAGATTCCGCTGGTTCTTCGGGCCGCTGTTCAATTCTTTTCAGGCCCTTGCCATGCAGACCGAGCAGGACGCGGTCAGCATGCGCCAGCTGGGGGTTGACCCAGCCCGTCTGGTGGTTTTGGGCAATCTCAAATATGACGCGGCCCTGTCCGGAAGTAGTGTCAAGGCAGGGCTTGACCGGGCTGCGTTGCGGATTCCGGAGCAGGCCTTGGTGTGGGTGGCGGGCAGCACCCACCGGGGCGAGGAAGAGCTTGTTTTTTCCGCCTTTCAAAGCCTTGCCCACTCTTTTGCCAATCTTTTTCTGGTCGTGGCCCCGCGAAACGTGGAGCGGGGAGCCGAGCTTGCGGCCATGGCGGCCCGGCTGGGTATTCCTGCCTTCCGCCGTTCGCTTTCCGGTGCAGGGGAGGGTTCGGTGCTGATCCTCGATACCCTCGGGGAATTGGCATCGGTGTACGCTCTCTGCGATGTGGCCTTTGTCGGCGGTAGCCTGGTGGAGGAAAGGGGGCATAACCCCTTGGAGCCGGCGGTGCATGGGAAGCCGGTCTTGTTCGGGCCGTGCATGGAGGATTTTGCCGAAATCAGCCGCGATCTCCTGGCAGCGGGCGGGGCCAGGCAAGTTCATGATGCAGAGGAGCTTTGCGCTGCCCTCTCTCTTTTGTTGGGAGATTCCGTCGAGCGGGAACGGGCAGGGCGCCGGGGACAGGAGCTGATTGCCGCACGGCGCGGAGTCACCGGGGCGCATCTCGCGCTGATCCGCAGCGTCTTGGCGCGGGAGGAGAGGGGATGAAGCAGCTGCTTGGTGTCCTGTTTCTGGTCGGGCGTGTTTTTTCGCCGATGTACAGCCTGGTCATGGTGCTGCGCGCCTTTTTGTACTGGAAAAACATCTTTTTGAAATCCCAGCGGTTGATGGTGCCGGTGGTCAGCATCGGCAACCTCACTTTGGGGGGCACCGGAAAAACGCCCATGGTGCGTTACCTAACCCGTTTGCTTCTGGCCAGTGGCTTGCGTCCTGCCATTGTCAGCCGTGGCTATGGCGGAAAGGCCTCCGGCACGGTGAATATTGTTTCCGATGGCGCGAGCACATTGCTTGCGCCGGACATGGCCGGGGATGAGCCTTTTATGCTGGCCGAAGCGCTGCCCGGGGTTCCGGTTTTGACCGGGGCTGAAAGGGCGGTGGTTGCAAGGCATGCCATCGAGGAGTTCGGGGTGAACCGAATCGTCATGGATGATGGCTTTCAGCATCTCGCCGTACAGCGTGATCTTGATTTGGTTTTGTTCAGCGCCAGAACCCTGCTTGGCAATGGCCGGGTTTTTCCCGGCGGTGAATTGCGGGAGCCGCTTTCCGCCCTGAAGCGGGCCCATGGCTTTGTCATTACCGGGGTGGACAGCGGCAACCGTAACCGGGTCAAGGATTTCCTTTTTTGGCTCCAGGGGGCTTTTCCCGGGAAACCCGTGTTTCTGGGAGAGTATCATCCTCGCGGCATCTGGCACAGCAGACCGGAGAAGGATTGCACCCTTGCCGAGGCCAGAAACATGGAGGTGTTTGCCTTTGCCGGGATCGCGAACCCGGATTCCTTTCGCCAGACCTTGCGTCAGGAGGGATTTTCTCTTGCCGGGTTCAAGGAGTTCAAGGACCATCACGGCTATACGGCGCAGGATGTTGCCGCCCTTGTCGCTGTAGCCCAGGCACGCGGAGCCCGGGCGCTGATCACCACGGAAAAGGACTTTGTCAAACTCCGGCCTTTTTTCAGGGAGTTTCCCATTCTGGCTCTGACCATCGAACTGCATATGGATCCGGGCTTCGATCGGTTCATCGCCGATCACCTCTGCGAGCAGCCTCGGTAGGAGCGTTCTGAAAAAATACTCACCCGGAAGTGGATGTTTTCGGGGTGTGTGTTTTTCGCAACAGTCTGGCTCCTCTCTGTTTTGCGCCGTTTGTGTCCTGTGTCTGTAACATAGCGAAATTAAATAAACTTTATGTTTTTGCCCCCTGTTTTTCCGTGGTGGTCTGTTTCTTGCACTAATCCACTATCGGTATCGTTATCGTTGCAAAATACACACAGACCACAAACGAGTGTTTATCATATGGATTCTTTACAGCACACCATCAAACGGCCGGTAAGTTTCGCCGGCATCGGCCTTCATTCCGGCAAGGTTGCCACCCTCTCCATTCTGCCCGGCGAGGAGAACAGCGGGATTCGTTTCGTCCGCAGTGATATGCCGCAGGCCGCGCCAACCCCGGCCTTCATGGATCGTATCATCGACACCCGGCTTGCCACCACCATCGCCACCGAGGACGAGGCGATGATCTCCACCACCGAGCATCTGCTGGCCGCGCTTTTCGGCATGGGCATCGACAACGCGGTGGTCGAGCTGGATGGCCCCGAGGTGCCCATCATGGATGGCAGCGCCGGTCCCTTTGTCCATGTGCTGAAACGGGTGGGCCGCCGCCGCCAGAACGCCTGCAAGTGGATGCTCAAGGTGAAGAAGGAAATCTCTTTTTCCGAGGGCGATTCCTATGTGAGGATTCTGCCCTATAACGGGTTCAAGGTTACCTGCGAGATCGAGTTCAACCACCACCTGATCCGGAAGCAGACCTTTTCCAGTGATCTGAATCCCCAGAAATTCGCCCAGGAGATTGCCGGGGCCAGAACCTTCGGGTTTTTGGATCAGGTCGAAAAGCTCCGGCAGAGCGGGCTTGCCTTGGGCGGTTCCCTGGAAAACGCCGTGGTTATCGACGATGACGGCATAGTCAATGCCGAGGGGCTGCGGTTCGCCGATGAATTCGCCAGGCACAAGACCCTTGACGTGATCGGCGATCTGGCCCTGTTGGGCTTTCCCCTGCTCGGTCATGTCGTGACCAGGAAATCCGGGCATGGCCATCATTTTTCCTTGATGAAACAGCTTGCCGCCCAGCCCGAGCGCTGGGATCTGATTGCCTATAAGAAGGAAGGGGACAACCGGGTGCTGGAAAAGGTGGTTGTGAGCACCAGGGAGGCTGGCGACAAGCTGCTCTCCTATCTGTTGCCCCCCAGTATCGCACTTGCCGGGCAACCCTGC
This sequence comes from Desulfurivibrionaceae bacterium, assembly GCA_041675265.1. Taxonomy (GTDB): domain Bacteria; phylum Desulfobacterota; class Desulfobulbia; order Desulfobulbales; family Desulfurivibrionaceae; genus Thiovibrio. The sequence continues at coordinate 6,598 of JBAYUD010000009.1, forward strand.
TTCGCCTGAACGATCCAGCCTCTTTCGAGAGGAACGACCCGCGAATGTTCAACATCCGCGGGTTTTTTTACGCCCGGTGACCGGAGCTTTGTGCGAACCTGTCAATCCTCCTTGCAATGGCGGGGGAAATTGGTACCATGCAGCAGTGTCATTATCGTTGATCCGTCATGGCCGGGTTTTCAACTCCGGCCTGGCTTAACCATGAGGAGTTCGCTATGGGTTTTTTAGGAAAACTTGGCTTTGTCGGCGGGGGGCTGATGGCCGAAGCCCTGATCAAAGGGATCACCGGGGCCGGTCTTGTCGAGGCCGGACAGATTCTGGTTGCCGATCCCAGCAGCGCCCGGCGGGCGCTGTTGCAGAAGGAATATAATGTTACCGCGGTGTCGGAAGCTACCTCTGTCTGGGCGGAGTGCAAGGTTGTCATCCTGGCGGTAAAACCGCAGGTGATCGGCGCGGTTCTCAGCGATTCCCGCGAACAGATCAACGCGAGCCACCTGATTATCTCCATTGCCGCAGGCATCCCTTTGGCTGTGCTGGAAGGCGCGGTTTCCGGGCGCGGCTGTCGGATGATCCGGGTTATGCCCAACACCCCGGCCATCGTGCTCAAGGGCGCCTCCGCCCTGAGCCCCGGCCAGGGGGTGAGTGCCGAGGATCTGGCCGTGGCCACCAGCATCTTTGATGCGGTCGGTGTCAGCTTTGTGCTGGACGAGGCATATCTCGACGCGGTTACCGGCTTGAGCGGCAGCGGTCCGGCCTATGTCTTTACCTTTATCGAGTCCCTCATCGATGCCGGGGTCAAGGTGGGCTTGGCCCGGCCCGTGGCGCAGAGTCTGGCCCTGCAAACAGTGCTTGGCTCGGTTTTGCTGGCCCTGGACGGCACCAGGCATCCCGCCGAGTTGCGGGCCATGGTCACCTCCCCCGGCGGTACAACCATCGCCGGTTTGCATGAGCTGGAAAAGGGGGCCTTCCGGGCTCTGGTAACCAACGCGGTCGAGGCCGCCACCAACCGCTCCTGCGAGCTTGGTCGGCTGGTGGTCGCCGGCGCCGGCAAGTAGATTGGAGTTGTGATGGACATCCGTAAGGTTGGGGTCATCTGCAAAAAGGATTCCGCCGCCGCCTTGGAGATGAGCAGGGAATTGCTTCCCTGGTTGGCTGAGCGGGGTATTGGCACCGAGGTCGATGCCATTGCCGACGATATGGATCTGCTTATCATCCTGGGTGGAGACGGCACCCTCCTCCATGTGGCGGACCAGGCCAGCCGGCTGCGGGTGCCGGTGGTGGGGGTGAATCTCGGCGATCTCGGATTCCTTACCGAAGTGGCGGTGGGCGAGCGCTACGAAGTTTTGGAAAGGATTCTCGCCGGGCAGATTGTTGTCGAGGAAAGGCTGATGCTCAAGGCCAGGGTCCATCGCGGCAGCGAGGCCTCTGTCTGGCGTTATGCCCTCAACGATGTCGTGATCAGCAAGGGCAGCGTCGACCGGTTGGTTCAACTGAGCACCTGGGCCGATCAGGAGTACATCACAACCTACCGGGCGGATGGGCTGATCTTTTCCACGCCCACGGGCTCCACGGCCTACAACCTTTCCGCCGGGGGGCCCATCGTCAATCCGGCCCTGCAATCCATCCTGGTGACGCCGATCTGTCCGTTCATGCTGGAAAGCCGCCCGGTGCTTCTCCCTGCCGCGGTTTGTCTCACCACCCGGCTTGCCGAGCAGGCCAACGAGGTAAAGGTCATTGTCGATGGCCAGCCTGCCTGGGAGATGTCGGCCGCCGACACCCTGGAGGTGGTGGCCTCGGAAAGACCCCTGCGGCTTATCTGCTCGCCCCAGAAGGATTATTTTGAAATTCTGCGCAACAAACTGAATTGGGGCGGAAGGGCGGGCGAGGTGCGGAAAAACAAGCGGTGAGGGGAGTGTAGTGCGTGAATAAAAAAGCGGCGGTCTCAAAACAATGAGATCGCCGCTTTTTTTGTAAATTCCTTCTCCCTTTTGCGGGAGGAGGCTAGGAGGTGGGGGAACTTGCCGGTGCGGAATCAGTCTGCAACGTCACCCACCCCTCAATCCCCTCCCGTCAGGTAAGCGCAGACTCCGAGGGAGGGGAGGCAGCCCCGAGAAGCTGAGGCTGAGGGCTAATCCTTGTCCTCCAGCTTGTGGGCCAGGGCTTCCCGCTCTTCCTGCATGGCGATCTTTCCGGCCTCGATGGCCTCGCTGAGGGTTCTTTTTTTCTCGTCGAGAAATTCCTTTCCTTGCGCAGCCAGGTCCGTGCCTCTGCTGATGAGTTCCTTGCCCTTGGCGATCATCTCCTTGCTCCGCTCGATGGCGGTTTCCTTGTATTCCTGAAAATCATCGGGCAGGGTCTTTGCCCGTTCCTTCAGCTCGGCCCCATAATCGGCCAGCATTTCCCTGGTCTCCTGCCCGGTCTTCGGGGCGGTCAACAGGGCGATGGCTGCGCCCACTACGGTGCCGGCCAGGAAGGCCAATACTGCGGTGCTGGAATTGTCGCAATTGTCTCTGCTCATATCAGTCTCCTATTTTGGGTGTTTTCCGTGATCGGTTGAGGAACTGCGAAAAGGCCATGATCCCGGCGCTGAAACCGCCCAGCGTGGTGATAAAGGGGCGTACCGCGTCCTTGAACATGGTGGTGGTGGAGAGCAGGGTTTCCGCCGATTTCTGGGCGGTATAGATGACCGCATCCGTTTTCTCCACCTTATCGCCCAAGGAAATGGAGAGAAGCTGGATTTCATTGGCCGCCTCGGTCAGGGAGCGGCACAGCGGGTCAACATGCAGGTTCAGGGCCTCGATAAAGACCTCCAGCTTCTGCAAGGTGCGCCGGAACTGCAGGAAGGTCGGCACCAGGGCGATGGCAATGGCAAAAAGGCTTACGGCGCTGAGCAGGGAGAAAAAGTCTGAAGAGGTCACTTTCGTTACTCCTGTGTGAGCCAAGGATAGAGATAAAAAGTCATGTCTTTATAATAGAGGGGTTTACCCGGAGCCGCAAGGGGAAAAGCCATTGGCCCTCTCCGGAGGGGGCGCTTAGGGCTACATCGGTAGGGCAAAAGTCGCCTGTAGTTTTCCGTCTCGCACCCGCACCTCGCGCAGGATATAGGCTGCGGTGATCTCCTTGAGATTCCTGCCCTTGAGCTCGTAGATCGGGCGTTTGGCGAGTTCCTGCCGGGCGATGGATTCGATGGCGGCTCTGGCCTTGTCTTGCAACTCGGGCATGAGTCCCGGCAGGTCCAGCCGTTCCACCGTGGCCTGATCGAGATACAACGCCTTGGATTCCGCATCGTAACGCGGCACCGCCGCAATCCCCAGGTATCCGGTGATCGGTTTGAGCAAGGGAACGTTCAGCTCCACCCGCGTATTGATTCCGATCTGATTGGCGCCCTCGGACAGAAAAATCTCCGGCTCACTGAGCGCGACATTCAGGACCAGCCAGTTTTTGGTGATGGGAAACCGGGGGGCAACCCGCGCCTGGATCTCATCGCGGGTCATGGTTACCACCATTTCGCCGGAATTGCAGCCGGCAATAGCAATGAGAATGGCAACTGTCAGGATCCGCCAGGCTTTTGAGCGCAGCATGTTCATGGGGTGGTTCCTTTGTTTCGGGAAAGATCCATCTCAACGTCACCAAGTGGAGATTTCTGTAAAAACTGAACCAGACTATCCTTTGGCTTGGTGATCTTTTTGTAATCGTCCACCGACAGCACGATGACAGTTTCCTTCCCATGTTTTGTGACTACCTGGGGGCCTTCCTGCTGTGCGCGCTCAACCAAATTGCTGAACTTGTTTTTTGCTTCTTGTAATTGCCATGTGTGGCTCATTGTCAACCTCCATATTTTTTCGTCTCGTCTGTCTAGATTTCGAGCTGGGTGGGGAGGTTTGTTAAGGTAAAGCATAACGGAATAAAAATATGGTGGGGGGAAGTCCTTGATTTTCAAGAGATGGTCAACTAGTCAACAACGTCCCCTTTGTGCACTTTGTGTTCATGGTGTCCCCGGAATTCTGTGCGGGGCTTTCACTGAAATGCCTCCAATTCAACTAGCGCCATGGCCGCCCTCCAGACGGTCCAATGCTTCTCTGAAACGATTCTCATTGGGTTCAAGTTCTATCGCTTGCTGGAATGCATGGCGAATATCCTGCAATGGAGAGCGCCGCCACTTTAGTACACGCCCCAAGTCAAACCACGCCCAGGCATGGCGGGTGCGGGGGGCATCCATCTGTACTACTCGCTGCAGCATCTCCCGTGCTTCATCCAACAGTCGATTATAAGCCGTCCAATTGGCTTGCCGTCCAATTGGCTTTGCCTTTTCCGCCAGTTTTATTTTCACTTGGGCAAACTCATGCAATGCCTTCACATCACCCATTACCGCATCGCCTGCAGCCACAAAATAGCGGTGTGACTGCTCTATTCGCCCAGCCCGCTTTTCCTGAACCGCCGCAGCGAAGGCATCGCTAATCGCATCTAGGCGGGGTAGGCGATTCAACCATGTAACCGCTTCCTTCGACCGGTTTTTGTCCAGGTAGGCGGAGGCAATGATCGTGATCAGCGCCGCGGGATTCAGCATGGACTTGGTCGCCATGAACTGTTCGTACACGGTCTCCGCGGAATGAATGTCATCCCGAGCGATATATTCCTTCGCCAGTTCTAATCCAAGTCCCAAGGCAGCCGGGCTTTTAGCGTAGGCATCTTTTAACCGTTGCAACGCTCCTTCTGTATCACCTACCGCTTTAAGATTGGCAATGTCCTGCAACGTCAGAATTGCCTCATATTCTGGATGTGCCGGCAGGGTTACCCGGAAGTAACTGCGGCTATGATCGAAATCAAACCGTGGTGGAGGCGAGCCGTTCTGCTGCATGGCCCTTCTGACTTTGGGAATACCTGTGCCACGGGCTTCAGCGAGTTTTAACTCCTTGAGAAGCTCGCCAATACGGCGATTGCGAGCCGGAACCGGCGGCAGAGCTGTCATTCCATCGAGGTGATCTTGCTCGATACCGGGTACCGGTCCAGGATAGCTGATGATCTCCATCCGGTCAGGGAATAGATAGACCTTGATCGGTTCCGGCTCGCCTTCATAAGACCGGTGATACACCGCATTGACCAATGCCTCACGCAATGCCAGTGAAGGATAGCTGACCCAATGGGCAGCTTGCGCAAGGTTTGGCAATTTCTGAATCAGCCGCACCGAGAGGTTTTCCAGATAAGCCAAGCATTCTCTCAACTGTTCGTGTATAGGCCGTTGCGCGAAGCTTTTTTCCTCCATGACATTGCCGGAGGTATCCGCAGCAAACTGCACTACCTCAATGTGTGCCCCAGGAAACCATTGTTCCGGGTTTTGGCTGAAAAACAACAAGCCCACATTTCGCGGGGCATCATGGCCATTTACTGGTTCGGAGATCCTTAAATTGCGGTACATCGTGCGGGTGTCTGGCTCATCAACCAGACCACTGCCGATGTCATGCAGAAACTCTCGCACCTTGGTTTCGCGAATATCCAGAACACTCGCCTGGAGTGCCCGCCGGTCGTCGAAAGGCACCCTGGCGGTCAGCTGAATGAGCTGGGTTTTCAGCTCGGGTTTGGAATCGGCGTCGACGGTGCTGGAACCAAGGCGGATGAAATATTTACGAGCCGCCCCTTTCTCAACCGATTCTGGTGCTTGATGCGGCCGTGTCTGGCTACCTGGTGCCCAGACAACCAAGATATGCTTGCCGTCGACCAATTCAGGAGAGAGTAAAGGTTGATAGATTGGATCGATTACGTTGCATCGACCGCGAAGCCATTGCTGCGCGGCCTCAACTTCCGCAGGGGTGAGCCCTTTCGGCGGCAATACCGCTGTGCCATCCTGCTCGGCAACGCCGATGATAATGTACCCGCCGTTAAGGTTTTGGAAATCATTGGCAAAGGCGCAAATGGAGCGGATAACTTGAGCCCCGGTGTATTTGTCATCCCAGGACGCTTTAAATTCCACGCGAGATGATTCCACGCTGCGTAGGTATAGCAGGTCTTCTAAGTTAATTGGTAGTATTGATGCCATAGTCTTTTTCTCAAGTAATCCGTGGAAAACTAGGGACACCCCCCAATTTCCTTTGGTTGGTTTCTACAGGTTGTAATCCAGTGGGGTCGATGTGCCGCTATATTAGGTGATCCGCCCTAAATATCAGCGCAGCTCAGCCAACCGGGCCATCCCGGCCTTGATCTTCTCCAGCTTGGCCTCCATCTCCGCAACCTTTTCCCGCTCCTTGGCCTTTATCTCCTCCGGGGCGTTGGCCATGAACTTCTCATTGGCCAGCTTGCCTTGGCAACGGGCCAGCTCAGCCTCGGTCTTGTCCTGATCCTTCTTGAGCTTGGCCTGCTCCTTGTCCACATCCACCAGTCCGGCCAGGGGCACGAAGATTTCGATGTCGGTGTAGAGATAGGAGGCCGCACCCTTGGGCCGGGTGCCTTCCTTTTGCACGGCCATGGTGCCGGTTCGGGTCAGGGTCTTGAGGGAACCGGCAAGGGAGGTCAGCCCTGCGTGTTTGGTTTCGTCGTGGCAGACGATCAGCACCTCGATCTCGGCGGAGGGATGGATCATGGCCTCGCTGCGGATGTTGCGGATGCCGCCGACGATGCCCATGAAGAGCGCGGCCAGCTCGGCGGCTTCACCATCGTCCCAGGCCGGGTTCGGGGTGGGGAAGGCTTCGACCATGATGCTGGTCCGCTCTCCGGGCAGCACATGCCAGATCTCTTCGGTGACGAAGGGGGTGATGGGGTGGAGCAATTTGAGGACGTTTTCCAGCACCGCCAGGAGCACCGCCTGGGATTGGGCCTTGGCCGTGGCGTTGTCGCCGTAGAGGTCGGACTTGATCCATTCCAGGTACCAGTCGCAGAACTCATTCCAGACGAACTGGTAGATGGTCGAGGCGGCGTCGTTGAAGCGGTAGTCGTCCAGGGCCTGGCGTGTCTCGGTGATGGCTTGGTTGAGCCGGTGCAGAATCCAGCGGTGGGCCAGGGGCAGGGCGGCGGGGTCGATATCCTTGCTGATCGCGGGATCGCACTCCTTGATGTGCATGAGGGCGAAGCGGGCCGCGTTCCAGATCTTGTTGATGAAGTGGCGGTAGCCCTCGATGCGCTCCTCGGCGAGCTTGATCTCGCGGCCTTGGGCGGCAAAGGCGGTGAGGGTGAAGCGCAGGGCGTCGGTGCCGTATTCGGCCATGACCACCAGGGGGTCGATGACATTGCCCGTTGACTTGCTCATCTTCTTGCCGTGCTTGTCGCGGACCAGGGCGTGGAGGTAGACGTCCTTAAATGGCACCTCGCCCATGATGTGGATGCCCATCATCATCATCCTGGCCACCCAGAAAAAGAGGATGTCGAAGGAGGTGATCAGCACCGAGGTGGGGTAGAAGAGCTTCAGCTCCTTGGTGTCGTCGGGCCAGCCCAGGGTGGAGAAGGGCCAGAGGGCCGAGGAGAACCAGGTGTCCAGCACGTCGGTTTCCTGGGTGAGTTTGGCGGAGCCGCATTTTTCGCATGATCCAGGCGCGTGCTCCTCAACCATGAAGTGGGAGCAAGCGTCGCAGGTCCATGCCGGGATCTGATGGCCCCACCAGATCTGGCGGGAGATGCACCAGTCGCGGATGTTGTCCATCCAGGCGTAGAAGGTGTTGTACCAGGTCTTGGGATGGATGGCGGTCCGCCCGTCGCGCACCGCGGCCACGGCTTGCGCGGCCAGGGGCTTGACCGAGACGAACCATTGCAGCGAGGTGGTGGGCTCGACCACGGTTTTACAGCGGTAGCACTGGCCCACTGCGTGGGCATACTCTTCGATCTTTTCCAGGAATCCCTGGGCCTCCAGATCGGCGACGATCTGCTTGCGGCAGGCAAAGCGGTCCAGCCCGGCATAGGGGCTGGCTGCGTCGTTCATGATCCCCGAGTCGTCCATGACCTTGAGGCGCTCGAGGTTGTGGCGCAAGCCGATCTCATAATCGTTGCGGTCGTGGGACGGGGTGACCTTGAGCGCCCCGGTGCCGAACTCCCGCTCCACGTGGTGGTCGTAGACCACCGGGATGGTGCGGTCGGTGAGGGGCAGCTTGATGCCGATTGTTTTCAGGTGGCTGTAACGCTCGTCGTCGGGGTGCACGGCCACGGCGGTGTCGCCCAGCATGGTCTCGGGCCGGGTGGTGGCGACCACCACGTGACCGGAGCCGTCGGCATAGGGGTAGCGGATGTGGTAGAGCTTGCCCGCCGTGTCCTCGTGCTCCACCTCGTCGTCGGAGAGCGCGGTTTTGCAGCGGGGGCACCAGTTGACGATCTAATCGCCCTTATAGATCAGCCCTTCCTTGTAGAGCCGAACAAACACGGTGCGCACCGCCTTGGACAGCCCCTCGTCCATGGTGAAGCGTTCCCGGTCCCAGTCGCAGGAGCAGCCCAGGTGCTTGAGCTGGTTGATGATGGTGCCGCCTTTTTCCTCGCGCCACTGCCAGACCCGCTCGATGAACTGGGCGCGGCCGAGGTCGTGGCGGCTCTTGCCCTCGGTGGCGAGCTGGCGCTCCACCACGTTCTGGGTGGCGATGCCCGCGTGGTCGGTGCCGGGCACCCAGAGGGTGTTGTAGCCGCACATCCGCTTGTAGCGGACCAGGACATCCTGCATGGTGTTGTTCAGGGCATGGCCCACATGGAGAACGCCGGTGACATTGGGCGGCGGGATGACGATGGAAAAAGAGGGCTTACCCTCCTCCATGGTGGCCTGGAAGTTCTTCTGCTCAAGCCATTTTTGGTACCACCTGGCCTCAACCTCTTTGAATTCGTAGGCCTTGGCCAGCTCGTGATCGCCGGTCGCGGCGGAGGGGTTTTCGCTCATCGGTTACATTACACTCCAGGGTTTTGGAAGAAAGATATTGGTATAGAGATCAAGGGCATAGCGGTCGGTCATGCCGGCTATGAAGTCGCAGACCATCTGCTCGCGCGGAGTCGTCTCGTCATAGTCGATGACCTTTTCCCAGTGGTCGTCCGTGTTGATGAAATACTCGTACAGCTCGCGGAGCACCTTTTTGGCCTTGATGAAGTCGTCGTGCACCCGGTTGGTTTCGTAGACGTTTTCAAAAAGAAAGGAGCGCAGTTCACCGATGCCCTCCAGCAGATGCGGGGTCATGCTCAGGGTTTCCCCCCCGTTTTTCAGGGTCTGGACCACGAGATCATGGACCATGGTGCCGATCCGGCCCGAGTGAGTGGGGCCGAACAGCTTCTGGAGATGGGCGGGGATTTGCGACTCGTTGATGATCCCGGCCCGCACCGCATCGTCGAGATCGTGGTTTACATAGGCGATGATGTCGGCGATGCGCACCACCCTGCCTTCCATGGTGGAAGGCAGCTCGGAGAGATCCTTGGGCAGAATCTCGCGTCTCCCCTTGGAGTGCTTGGCAATGCCGTCCAGCACCTCAACGGTGAGGTTGAGTCCCTCGCCTTTTTTTTCCAGGATATTCACCACCCGCAGGCTCTGGTCGTAATGGCGGAAGCCCTGGGGGTAGAGCTCGTCCAGTACCGCTTCTCCTGCGTGGCCAAAGGGGGTGTGGCCGAGATCATGGCCCAGGGCGATGGCCTCGGTGAGATGGCCGTTCAACCGCAGGGCCACGGAGATGGTCCGGGCGATCTGGCTGACTTCGAGCACATGGGTGAGCCGGGTCCGGTAGTGGTCGCCGGTGGGGGCCAGGAACACCTGGGTTTTATGCTTGAGGCGGCGGAAGGACTTGCAGTGGATGATCCGGTCCCGATCCCGCTGGTAAGCGCCCCGGATGGGGCATTCCTCTTCGGGCCGGAGCCTGCCTTTGCTGTTGCGGCTTAGGGCGGCATAGGGCGCGAGGCCTGTGGCCTCGCGCTCCTCGATCTGCAGGCGGATGGAATGGTCCATGCCTTAAAGGGCCGGGGCCAAGCTGCCTATGTGGTTGACGATCTCGCCCCGGCTCAGCTCCTTGAGCACCGGATGGGTCATGATCTTGTTCGGGGTGGTCTCGCCGTTGATGTTGGTGATGACCAGCTTGCCGCGCCCCTTGCCGTAGTGGTCGTTGAAGTCATAGACCGCGCCGACCACGGTCAGCTCCTTGGCCGCAATCTTTTCCTTGTACAGTTCCAGGGCGGTCTTGACTTGGTAGTCCACGTTGCGCTCCACGTTCTTGCTCCAGCGGGCGTTGGCGTCGCCGGACTTATCGTCAGCCGCGATCACCGGTTTCAGGTTGTCCAGCTCTTCCTTGATGCCCTTGGTCTCGCCGGAGTAATCGCCCATGGCCGCCTTGATGGCGCCGCAGCTGGAGTGACCCATGATCAGGAGGATATTGGTGGGCAGATGGCGCACCCCGTAATCAACCGAGCCCTCGGCGTTTTTGACCTGATTGCCGATGTTGCGGATCACGAAGATGTTGTTGTCCGGCTCCATGCCGAACAGGTGGGTGTGCACCCGGGAATCGGAGCAGGTGACCACGGTGAGGGTCGGAGCCTGGCCGGTCTGGAAACCGTCGAAGTGGTGGCTGTCGTTGTGGCCGGTGAACTGGTCGTTGCCGCTGATCGCCGCCTTGACCGTGGCTTCCGCGCTCTTGACCGGCACGGACGGGGCATCGTGCCCGCCGCCCGAGGCAAGAACAGCCGGGGCGCACGCCAGCATGGCGGCGCAGGTGAGGGTGCAGGCAAGTTTTGTAGCCGAGTGGATTTTTTTCATTGTGGGCCTCCGGAATAGTGAAATGGATAAAAAAGGGAAATATGCTATCTGTTCGTTTTTACGATGGGTAAGCCCTCTGGGGGCACTGGAAAACAAGCGTTGAAGATACCGGCAAATGCGACGCCGGTCAAGTGCGATGCGCTTATTTGCGGCGGGGAAATTCAATCTCCACACTCTCCGGCGTAACGGGCCTCGATCTCTTCCATCTTGGCCTGGGTTTGCTCCCATTCCGCGTAGGTTCTTTTCAATTTCCGGCCGAGTGCGGTGTATTCGTTGTTGAGTTCGGCAAAGCGGTCCTGATCCTTGTAAAGCTCCGGATCGGCCATGGCCTGTTCGAGTTGGGCCTTTCTGGTTTCCAGCTGCTCTATCTCCTGCTCGGCGCGGTCGACGATCTTTTTGAGCGGCGCGATCTCCCGGGTTTTCTGCTGGCGCAGTTCCGCCTGCAGCTTGCGGGATTCCTTGCCTTTTTTTGTCTGCTTTTCCTGGTTAGGGCTGCCTGGTTCCGGTTTGGGCGCGGCTGCGGCCTTTTGCGGGGTGGGGGCCGCTTCGGCATGGATCTTGTGGAGATAGTAGTCGATATTGCCGTCAAAGATGGTGCCGTGGCCGGATTTGATCTCCAGAACCTTGGAGACAAAGGAGTTGGCGAAATAGCGGTTGTGGGAAACCACGATGATGGAGCCGTCGTATTGGCGCATCGCCTCCTGGAGCACCTCCTGGGATTGGATGTCCAGGTGGTTGGTGGGTTCGTCCAGGATGAGGAGGTTGGCCGGGGTGGCGATCATCTTGGCCAGGGCCACCCGGCTTTTCTCCCCGCCCGAGAGCACCCCCACCTTCTTGTCCACGTCGTCGCCGCGAAAGAGGAAAGCGCCCAGCAAGGAACGGGTTTGGGTGACGCTCAGCTCGTTGTTCACATGGCTCAGGGTTTCCAGGATCGTGTAGCGGGGGTCGAGCTCCTGGGCCTGATGCTGGCCGAAGTAGGAGATGGCCACGTTGTGGCCGAAACGGATCGTGCCGCTGTCCGGGGTGATCAGGCCGGCCAGGATCTTCACCAGGGTGGATTTGCCCGCGCCGTTGACCCCGAGCACGGCCAGCTTCTCGCCGCGTTGCAGGCTAAAGGAGAGGTCGTTGAAAACCTCTAGGGGGCCAAAGTGTTTGTTCAGACCCTCGATCTCCAGCACGGTTCTGCCGGAAGGCGGGGAGGGCGGAAAGCGGAAGGAGATGGAACTTTCGGTCTCGTCCAGTTCGATGATCTCGATCTTTTCCAGCTGCTTGAGGCGGCTCTGCACCTGGGTGGCCTTGGTGGCCTTCGAGCGGAACCGGTCCACGAATTTCATGGTTTGCTCGATCATGGCCTGCTGGTTTTCGTAGGCCGCCCGCTTGATGATCATCCGGTTTTCTTTATCCACCAGGTATTTCGAGTAATTGCCCTTGTAGACCGTGAGCTCGCCCAGGGATATTTCCCAGGTTACGGTGGTGAGGTTGTCGAGAAAGGCCCGGTCATGGGAGATCATCACCATGGCCCCCCGGTGATTCTGCAGAAACTCTTCGAGCCAGGTGAGCGACTCGATATCGAGATGGTTGGTCGGTTCGTCCAGCAGCAGGAGGTCCGGCTTGGCAAGGAGGATCTTGGCCAGCATCAAGCGCATGAGCCAGCCGCCGGAAAAGGAGATGCTGTCCTTGCCGAAATCGCTCTGGGAAAAACCCAACCCCAGCAGAATCCTTTCCACCTGGGACTCCATGGTGAAGATGTCGGATTGGTCCAGCCGGTGCTGCAGATCTCCCTGGCGGTGGAGCAGGTCGGCGAAACCGGGATCCTCCGGCGGGATCCGGCCAAGATCCTGGTTGACTTGGTCGAGCTCTTTTTGCAGCGCCAGGGCCTCGGCAAAGGCGGTTTGCGCTTCCTCGAACAGGGTGCGGCCCGGAGGAAAGGCGGTGATCTCCTGGGGCAGGTAGCCGATGGAGACGTTCTTGGACCGGGCAAGAACGCCGTCATCCACATGCTTTACCCCGGCCATGATTTTGAGCAGGGTGGATTTTCCCGCGCCGTTCACCCCGACCAGGCCGATTTTTTCGCCGGGATGGACCCGGACCGAGACATTCTTGAACAGGTGTTTGGAGCCGAACTGGATGGAGAGCTGGTTGATGGCAAGCATGGGTGTGTACTATCCGCTGAGATTGTCGATTGAGGGCAAGAACAATCGGACACCATAGCACATTACGCCGGGTATTTCTAATAGATGTTGCAAAAGACCAGCCGCGGTTTTTTAAACTCCGGGATTGCGCAGGGGAATCGCGTAATTGTTTGCAATTACAGCAGGTTGTGGCTGGGGATCCTTAGATGGCATAGGTGCCACCGGCAACGCCGGTGAGCTCGCCAAGGTGGGTCGGCAGAATGATCAGGACGGTGGTGCCTGTGCCTTGCTCGCTGGTGACGGTGACCGTGCCCATGTGCTCGTTGATGATCTGCTTGACATAGGGCAAGCCGAGGCCGGTGCTCTGCCGGTTGATGTGTTGATAGGGGTCGAAGATGACCTCGAGCATTTCCTTGGAGATTCCCGGGCCGTCATCGGTAATTTTCACCTGGCAGCCGGCGGAGGTCATCTCCGTGGCGATGATGATCCGGTTGTTCTTGGTGCAGGCATTCACCGCGTTGCGGAGCAGATGGGCAAGAGCGATCTTGATCAGCGAACTGTTGCCGTGGAAAAAGAGCGGGATTTGGCTGAGGTCGGGGCTGAGGCCGACTTCCTTGGCCCGGGCCTCTTGTTGCAGGGATTCCACAGCCTCCGCGACAATGGGGTTGAGGTCCAGGGGCGCGAAGATCTTTCTTGATTCCGGCCGGACGGATTCGAACTTGCTCACCAGATTTTCCAGCTTGCGGGCCTGGTCGAGGATATGGATCAGTTTCAACCGCCCCTCCTCTTCCGCCGGATAGGCGTTGAGCAGGCGGCGAACCATGCCGCCGATGATGGTGATCGGGTTGCGCACCTCATGGGCGATGCGCAGGGCCATGGCCGCTTTGGTCCGCTCCGCGATGACCGCTTCGATCTCCTTGTTCAGGCGGAAAAGATCCTGGCTGTTCTTTTCGATCTTTTCACGATCCCGGACCATTCGTTCCATGATGGTTTCGATTCGATTGAAAAAGAGGGTCACCGAGGCGATGACGATGAAGGCCATGCTGTTGACCGACCCGCTGAACGGGGCCAGCAGCCGCCAGAGATCTTCCCTGCCGGACAGGGTGAGGAGATGCTTGAGGATGTGGCCGCTGGAACGCGACAGGGCAAGGGCGAAAAGCGCTCCGCAGAACCAGAGGAGAAAGATGATCAGGGGACTTTCCCGGTCGATGCGGGCCAAGGCCAGGGCATGCTTGAGGCAGAGGCCGGAAAGAAGGATGAGGGCCACGGCGCCGCCGAAATCAATGAGCCAGATCGGGAGCAGGGAGATGGTGATCATGGCCGGTCCTGTCCGGAAGAGGAGAGCGTTGCTTTTTCCTCCCTGAGCTGCTTGAGGCCCCGATAGAAAAGGAACATGGCCGGCACGGCGATGAGGTGATCCAGTTTCAGGATATAGTACAGCACCTCCGGCCAGCCGGTCAGGCGCAGCAGGGGGATATCTTCCTCGGGCGGCAGAAACAGGGCGGTTTCGATCTCCAGCTCAAGAACATGGCCCACCATGGTGGCGCCGCTCCAGAGCATGAGAAGCCAGGTTCCGGCGATGATGTATTGCCAGCCCTTGAGAGAGGCGAGGCGGGTCTGGCGGGCTTTGACGGCAAAAAAGAAAAGGGAGATAATCAGGAAAAAATGGGCAAGCTGGTGGATGTAGAGTCCGGAATAGGCGTGGGGTTGAAAGGCCAGGGCGTTATCCGGCAGAAGTCCGCCCAAGAGCAGCAGCAATACGGTGCACAATAATGACGCCAAGAAAAAACCTCGGATGCTTGTTGTGTATGAAAAAACGCGGGTCAAAAGATTGAGGGCCCCCGATTGTTCAGAGCAGCATACCATGATGCCACGGTGGGGGGCATGGGAAAAAAAGAGCCCATGGAAAAAATAAGGAGCGGGGCGGAGTTACCGCCCAAGGATCAGGAACGTTCGTTCAGGGAGGCGGGTTTTTTCGAAAGGCCCAGCTCCTGGGAAACTTGGGTGGCAATCTCTTCGATGGATTTTCCCGCCGTGGAAACAATGGGTATGTGGTGGTTGTGGAAGATGGTTTCCGCGGTCTGGATCTCTTCGGCGCAGGTGGAGCGTTTGGCATAGTTGCTGTCCGCGTACCGTTTTTCCCGGACACTGTGCAGCAGTTCCGGGGTGGTGGTCAGGCCGATGGCGCGTTTTCTGTTCCTGACAATCGCTTCCGGCAGGGTGTATTCCTGGAGATACTCGGCGGTGAGGGGAAAATTCGCCGATTTCATTCCCATCTGCGTTGCCAGGTACACGCTGACCGGGGTCTTGCCCGAGCGGGAAACCCCAAGGAGAATGACCTCCGCCTCGTCCAGTTCATGGGTGTTGACGCCGTCGTCGTGTTCCAGGCAGAAGTGGATCGCCTCGACCCGTTTGGCCATGGTAAGGTTGTCGATATGCCGGGAAAAGCCGGGCACGCCCAGGGCCTTCGCCTCAAGGCAGCCTTCCAGCCGGGTCATGAAAATCTCAAAGGCGTCAAAGAGTTCGACCTCGGGGGAGTCGAAAACAGCGCGGATATCCTTGGTCATGATGGTGCTGAAAATCAGCGGCCTGCGGCCGGAGGATTTTTTCAGGATATAGTCCAGGATCTTTTTCGCTTCTTCCTTGTTGAGGACAAATGGGAACTTTTCCTCGTGAAAATTGATTTCCGGAAATTGGCAGATCAGGGCCTGGCCCAGGTTGGTTGCCAGGATGCCGGTGCTGTCCGAGATATAATACACGTCCTTTGATGACCACATGCCGCGTTGCTCCTTGTTGCCTGGGGGTGAGGGGGGGCGGCTCAGGCCGACCTCCCGCCCAAAAACAGAATGAAATCCTCAAACCTTTTTTGCTCGAAGTGGCCGACCATCTCTTCCTTCATCAGGGTCAGGGCGCTGAGGGGGCGCCGGGCCCCGCCGTATGGGCGGTTGGTGGTCAGGGCGTCGTAGACGTCCGCAATGGTGGCGATTTTGGCGTTGTCGGAAATCTGATCCCCTTTGAGCCCGTGGGGGTAGCCATTGCCGTTGATTTGTTCGTGGTGGTGCATGATCACATCGAGGGTGATTTCGGATGCGTGCTTGGCCATGAGCCAGTGGCCCTGGCCCGGGTGTTTTTTGATGATTTCGAATTCCTCGAAGTCGAGTTTCCCCGGCTTGTTCAGGATGGCGTCCACGATCTGGCTTTTTCCCACATCGTGCAGGATGCAGCCCAGGGCGAAATCGTGGAGTTCGGTGTTGTCTCCCTTGCGGATCATCAGCCAGAGGCCAATGCCGAAGACCGCGACATTCACGCAGTGGGAAAAGGTGTAGTAGTCGTGGGAACCAAGGCGAAGCAGGTGGCGGATGGATTGGGTGTCCGTCAGGGTAAGATCGATGATGTTGCTGGTTACGTTTCTGGCGCGGGAGATGTGTTTGCCGCTCCGGGGATCCTCAAACACATCCCGGATGATGTTTTTGGCGCAGGAATGCACAATAGAGGATTTTTGTTCAAGGGGAATATCCCTGTTCCTGATAATGGCATCCAGGGAGTCCTCCATGAAATTTTCAAATTTTTTGGCGGACTCCTGGGTAATGTAGAGCGGGCCGTGGCTTTTTCTGGCAAGGGTCTCCTTGATGTCGGCGATATTGGTGTTGGCCGCGATCAACAGGAGGGGTTTGTTGCTGTTGGGAGGCTTGGTGTAGATGTTGAAATCAATCTTCCTGTCTTCCGCCAGAAGATAATCGGTGACAATTCGGATGAATTTTCTGGATTCGGGGATCATTTCTCTACAGGGTCTCCGGAATTTTCATGGGCGTGGGGCAGACGGGTTAGTCCGCCGGGGTGTTGTGGGCTTCAGGCGGCCCAAGGTTTTGTCCCAGATAGGTTGAAAGCTCGGCGAAGCTGCAGCCATAGGCTTCAACCGCCCCTTGCTTCCCCTTGAGCTGGAAGGAGAATTTTTTGAGGAAATCCCCCGGCTCAAGGAGGTGTGCGGCGGCGTCGCCGCCCATGACGATGTCCAGATCATCCTGGCTGTTGGTCATGTTTTCCAGACGAAACGCCACATTGACCACGTCTCCGACCACGGTGTAGTTGCCGTCCTGGGCAAGGTTTCCCATCATTGCCTCGCCGGTGTTGAGCGCCGCGCCGATTTGTAAAGGCCAGGGAAGATCCGGAACCTTTTTCTTGAGGCTGCTGGTGAAGGTGTTGATGGCAATGGCCGTCTTCAGGGCTTGGTGGATGTTGTCCTGGAGGTTTGGCCCTGCCCACAGGGCCATCACCGCGTCGCCGATGAATTTGTCGACAATCCCGTTATGTTTTTGCACCAGCTTGCTGACCCTGCCGGTCCAATGTTGCAGAAGCTGGGAAACCCACTGGTCGCCCATGGTTTCCGAGAGCTTGGTGAACTCATGGATATCGCAGATCAGGATGGTGATGATCTGTTTTTGGACAAAGGCAACGGTCATTTCATCGAGGTCCGGGCCGGGGAGTGGCGATGGCCGGACAGGGATTGCATCCTGATGGAACAAAAGACGGGTGCTGCCGATGCCGATACAGTCGCCGTTTTGCAGGGTGGCGGGGGTATGGATCCTCCGGCCGTTAAGAAAGGTGCCGTTTGAGCTTCCCAGATCAAGGAGATTGAAGCGGCCATTTTCTTCCCTTTGAATCATGGCGTGCTTCCGGGAGACCCAGGAATAGGGAAGCGTGATATCGGTGCTGGTCACCCGGCCCAAGGTATAGGTGGTGCCGCCGTTGAGCAGCCAGCGGTGCTCATTGGCATCCTGGGCATCGAGAAGGGTGAGGGTCGCTGGTGTTTCCGATGGCGCGGTCATGGTCGTCAAAAGGGGATCCCGTTACCCGCGGCTCCGGATGAGGCTGATGATTTCCTCGGGTTCGGCAAAACGGCCGGCTGCCTGCTTGGAAAAAACCAGGCGGCCATCGGCAATGATCTCGTAGATGCCCGATGAGCCGGGAATGAGTTCAACCTCGGCAACGAGTTGTTTTTTCAGTTCGGCTTCCAGCCTGGAAGCCCGTGGCAGATAGTTTCATTGGGTGCAGTAGGTGATGGTGATTTTCATGGGGTTTCCGTGTGAAAATTGTTTTTAGGGGCTGGAACAGTATCCCGGCCCGATCTTTATTTATACCACAACAGCGTCTGATTATAACAGGATGGATTGTCCGATAAATTTGTTTTGATTGCAAGCGGAGAAATCGCCGACCGGGCAGCTGTCCAGGCCGGGAACTGCATGGGGATCATTGCCGGCGGGTCGGGTGGCCCAGCCATCTGAGCATGCCTTGGGCGGCCTGATACCCGGTGGTAAAGGCGCCTTGCAACAGGTAGCCCCCGGTGGGCGCTTCCCAGTCCAGCATCTCCCCGGCCACGAATACCCCCGGCAGTTTTTGGAGCATGAGGTCCGTATTCACCTCCGAAAAGGCAACGCCTCCGGCGGAGGAGATTGCCTCGGCAAGCGGCCTGGTGTTGATAACGGGGAGGGAAAGATTCTTGAGATGTCCGGCAAGCATTGCCGGGTTTTTCAGATCTTCCGGCAAGCAGATTTCCCGGAGCAGCGAATAGGCTGGCCCGGCGAGGTGGAGTGTCTTGCGGAGGAAATTGGCGAGGCTTTCCTTGTCGCGGCGATGTTCAAGTCTTTCGCGAATACGTTCCAGCGGGAGATCGCGTTTGAGATCGAGAAGAACGGGAACCGGCCTGTCTTTCTCCAACCGATCGCGGATTACCCCGCTCAAGGCGTAGACCGGACCGCCTTCCAGGCCGTGAGCGGTGATGATCACGTCGCCGGTGGCCTGCCGATCGTCGCAGCTGAGCACGACATTTTTGAGTGGCTGGCCGCTGAAGCGGGTGCGGAAATGTTCGGACCACGCCACTTCGACCCCGCAGTTTGCCGGGCGGAACGGTTCAAGGTGGACGCCTCTGGCAGCGAGAAACGTGGTCCAGCTCCCATCGGAGCCGGTTTGGGGCCAGCTTGCGCCGCCCAGGGCAAGAAGCACGGCCCGGGCCGGAAATTCGAGGAGTGCGCCGTTTTCGGTGAGAAAAAGCGGGGCGCCTTTTTCGGAAAAGCCCTGCCAGCGATGGCGGTAGTGGAATTCGACCCCGCGCCTGTCCAGACCCTCAAGCCAGATTTTTAGAATACCGGCGGCGGTGGCGTCCTTGGGAAAGACCCTGCCGCTGGTGCCGACAAAGGTTTCCACCCCAAGGTCACGCAGCCAGGCGCGCAGGTCGTCCGGGGAAAAACCGGCCAGGAGTTTTTTGAAGGTTTCGGCATTGTTTCCGTAGCGGGCGGCAAAGGGTTCGGCGTGTTCCGAATGGGTGAGGTTCAGACCGCCGCGACCGGCAACCAGGAATTTTCGGCCGGCCGAACCCTTGGCATCGAAAATATCCACCGTAAGGCCTGCCCCGCTGAGCACGGTGGCGGCCATGAGTCCGGCGGGGCCGCCGCCGACCACCGCCACCCTGGGTTCCTCTCTCATGGCGGGTTCACCCGGACCTCTTCCGGGAGGAAGATTTTTTCGCGGGACAAGGGTCTTGGTTGTCCTGGATGATGGTGTCATCGGGGGGGAGTTCATGGCCGATCCCGGCGCAGTGAGGGCATTCTTCGCAGGAGAGGAAGAATCTGCTCACCCCGGCGAAGAATTGTATCTGGCCGGAACCGCCACAGTAATCACAGATTTTTTTCATGGCAGGCATGGGTGGGGAAGGGTGTCTCTCGGCAATTGCCAAGAAAATGTTCGGGTTGCGCCATGGGGCGGATTATTTCTTCTCTGTCTTGCCGGAGGGTTTTTTCTGCTCCAGCGCCTTGATCCGGTCCATGAGCGCTTCGCTCAGAGCTATCCTCCCCTCAAGCACGCACCCCGGACGGCCGGGAATGCAATCCTGCTTGAGCATGAGGCACTTGTCATCGTTGTAATCGTAGTTTTTGCAGGAAAAGCTCATGGCGAGAACCTGATGTGGGGTGATGCGCGATCTCCGGACGGGCCGGACCTGTCCTCCGGCGGGGATCCGGGGAAATTTCAGCGTTTAAGGATGCCGTGTTTTTTCATCTTGTACTGGAGCAGGCTCTTGGTGATGCCAAGGGCGTCAGCCGCTTTTGTCTGAACATAATCCGCCTTGTCCAGGGCGGAGAGGACCATTTTCTTTTCAATGCCGTCAAGCACGTCGGGCAGGGGGGTGTTGGCCGGGATCGCCTGCTCCATGTCAAAGCCGTTCAGCCACTGCATGGGCGTTTTTCCGGGCATGGTCTCGGGTTGGACATCTTCCGGGCGGATCATGTTTTTGCTGCAGAGGATGGCGGCCCGTTCGATGGTGTTTTCCAGCTCCCGGATGTTGCCTTCCCAGGGGAGGGTCGTGAGAAACCGGACGGTTTCCGTGGCAATCTCCAGGTTGGGCTTGTTGAGCTGCTTGGCGTACTTGTTGACAAAATGGGCGACCAGCAGGGGAATGTCGTCGGTGCGCTCCCGCAGGGGGGGGAGATGGATGTGCAGCACGTTGAGCCGGTAATAGAGATCTTCCCGGAAATGGCCTTTGTCCACTTCATCCTTGAGATCGCGGTTGGTGGCGGCGATGATCCGGACATCAACCCGCAGGGTCTGGCTGCCTCCGACCCGCTCGAAGCACCGTTCCTGGAGAACGCGCAACAGCTTTGCCTGGAGCGGCATGGCCATCTCGCCGACCTCGTCGAGAAAGATGCTGCCGGTGTCGGCCAGTTCGAACCTTCCCTTGCGCAGGGCGATGGCCCCGGTGAAGGCGCCTTTTTCATGGCCGAAAAGTTCGCTTTCCAGGAGATTTTCCGGCAACCCGGCACAGTTGAGGGAGATGAACGGATTTTTTTCCCGGGGGCTGTTGCAGTGGATGGCCCTGGCCACCAGCTCCTTGCCGGTGCCGGACTCGCCGGTGATCAGGACCGAGGTGGAGGTGGGGGCTACTTTTTCGATGAGGTTGAAGATGGCCTGCATCTTTTGATTCTTGCCGACCATGCTGGCGAACGAGGTGCGGGAGCGCATTTCCTCCCTCAGCCGCATGTTCTCGCGGAGCACGGCGTAATGCTCCAGGGCCTTGTTGGTGTTCAGCACCAGCTCATCGTTGTTGAAGGGCTTGGTGAGATAGTTGAAGGCCCCGGCTTTCATGGCCGCCACCGCCATTTCCACCTCGCCGAAGGCGGTGACCATGATCACCGGCAGATCCGGGTTGAGCGCCTTGGCCGCCTTGAGCAGGCCCAGCCCGTCAAGCCCCGGCATGCGCATGTCGGTAATCACCAGGTCGATATCGGTTTCGCCCAGGATTTTGAGAGCCTCTTCGCCGTTTCCGGCGGTAAAGATCCCGAACCCCTCCTCGCGGAGCAGCTCGGAGAGGACGATCTGGTAGTTCGGCTCATCGTCAACAATCAGTACGGTGTTCATGTGGAGGCAGCCTTGCAGCGGTAAGATTTCTTTGGGAAACGGGCCGGGGCGGAAGCAGGCATGCTATGCGGCATGCTCGGCGATTTCCTTGATATCGGCAATCAGGATGATATCGTCGTTGCCCATGATGGTGTAGCCGCAGATCCCGTTGATTTTCCGGAGTTTCTTGTATCCGTCGCCGAACTCCTTGGCCACGATCTTCTGATGCGACAGGATCCGGTCAACCAGGATGCCGATCCCGTGGGGCTTGCAGACCACAACAACCTTACTGCGCGGGTCAGCCAGGGTCGAGGAGGCTTTCGGGTAAAAGAAGGTGTTGAGTTCTACAAGCCGCAGGATTGCGCCATCATATGCGATGCAGTTGTTTTCCGCAAGAAGCGGGATGATGTTTTCTGTTTCGATGACCGTGGTGATCTCGTCGGAGGGGATGGCATAGGTCTCCTCGCCCGATTCCGCGAGCATGGCATCCTTGGTGACCAGGGTTTTCGTCAGCGGCACGGTGAGGGAAACGGTGGTTCCCTTGCCGATGGTGGAATCGAGCTGGATGGAGCCGTTGCATTCCTTGAGCCCGGACAGAACCACGTCCATGCCCACCCCGCGGCCCGAGACCTCGCTGACCTTCTCGGCCGAGCTGAACCCCGGCTTGAAAACAAGGTTTATCAGCTCTCTGTCGCTCAGCCGTTCCAGCTCTTCAGCGGTCATGAACCCTTTGTTAAGGGCGACTTCCTTCATTTTGCGCGGATCGATGCCCAGGCCGTCGTCTTCAATAATAATGTAGACATTGTTTTCGTCGGCCCGTGCATGCAGCCTGAGGGCGCCCTGTTCCGGCTTGCCGGATTTCTTTCTCCCCTCCGGCGTTTCAAGGCCGTGGTCCAAGGAATTGCGCAGGATGTGGACCAGGGGATTTTCGATCTTTTCCAGCAGGTCTTTGTCGATGACGGTGTCCTCACCGGTGATGGTGAAGCACACCTCCTTGGAGAGCGAGTTGGACAGCTGACGGACCACCTTGGGGAATCGTTGAAACAGGGATTTGACCGGCACCCTGCGGATGCTCATGATGTTGGCGTGCAGTTTTTCGAGCTGTTCGTCAAGCGCATTGATGATGCCGTCGAATCTGGTCACGAGTCCGAAATCCGCCAGCTTTGTTTCGAGCTGTTTTTTGAGGAAATTGAGGGAGTCGAGGCTGATGTAGAGCCCGCCCACGGAATTGGCGAAGTTGTCGAGCCGAGCCTGATCGATGCGGATGGTTTTTGTCTGCTCGGCACTCTTTGTTTCCTTGATGTGGGCATCCAGTGCCCTTTTTTCTTGGATTGCCAGCGCCTTTTCCAGATCATCCTTCTGGATGGCCCCCTGCTCGACGAGCAGTTCCCCGATTTTTTTCTGCCGGCCCAGGGCCGCGGAGATCTGCGCTTCGCTGACAAGCTGCTGCTCCATCAAAATCTCGCCCAAGCGGGTGGAGCCTGCCTTGGCCTTGGCCTCGAAACAAGCGATCACCGAGTTGAGCAGGTTGCGGCAGAGGGTGTTGTATTCGTCGCTAGCCACCATCAGGGCATCGTCAAGGAAGTTCCGCATGGCACAGAGCTCGTCAAGCTCTCCGGCAATGGCGCTGTTGCCTTTCAGGGCTTCGCTCACCTGGGCAAGGGCCTCGGCAAAGGTGAGCAGGATCTCCTTGCCCACGGGTTTTTTGCCTTCGAGAAGTTCGAGAATCAGCCCGAACTGGGCCATCTGGCCGGTGAAATCCTTGTCTCCCAGGAAATACTGGTTGTCCGGGGAAAAGGCGCTGCTCGGTCCTTTTTGCTGCTGTGCGGCAATAATCGACTGAAGGTCGATGTTGGCTTTCTCGATTTGGTTCAGCAACCCCGGGATCAGAGGATGGGCGTGGATGTTGTGGCCAAGGTCCAGGAATTCATGGAGGAGATGTTCCAGGGTGATGACACTCTGGATGGAACCGGTTGCCGCAATGGGCTGAATCGCCTCAACCTGGGTGAGGAAGCTTTTTTCTTCCGGGAGAAAGGCCACTTCGGCCGGGTCTTTCTGAGCCCGGTCGAGCATGGCTTGCAGGTATTCGATCCCCTTGAGCAGGATATCGATGATCTTTTTGTTGATCAGGACTTCTCCCTTGCGGCAGGCATCAAGGAGATTTTCCAGGCGGTGGGAGAACTTGTTGATATTGGTGAGACCGAAGAAGCCGGAATTGCCCTTGAGGCTGTGCACCGGGCGGAAGATCCTGTTGATGATCTCGGCATTGCCGGGATCTTCTTCCAGGGCGATGAAGTCCGCCTCGATTCCCTGGAGTGAATCGTTGGATTCATCGATAAAGCCTTGGAGTGCGTCAAGATCAACGTCGTACGGCATGTCAGTTTCCTTTTTCGCTGGCCAGCACTTTGAGAATCTCGTTGATGCGGTTCAGTTTTCTAGCGGCTGCATCCACGGCGTCAATGAGGTCCTGCATGTCCTTGAACGGCTTGAAGAAGATGTCGTTTGCTCCGTAGCGAAAGGCGTTGAGGGTGTTGTTGATCGTAATGTAGCCGGTGATCATGATCACCTGGATGGTGCCGTTGTAGTTCTTGATCTTGCGCAGCAGGGAAAGGCCGTCCAGTTCCGGCATCATGATGTCGCTGATAACGATGTCGAAATGTTCGTCCTCGATCATCTCGTAGGATTTGACGGGATCGTTGCAGGTCGTAACCTCATAGGGCGTGTCGGCAAAGGTTCTTGCCAGGGCCTTCAGGATGCTGGTTGAGTCATCGACGATGAGGAGTTTGTATTTTCTGGCCATGTGGTGCGCGTCCTTAACGGGATGTATTTCCAAGGGAAAGATGCCTCAACAGGAGGCGGCCGGTGCGGCCCTCTCCCTCGTATCGTTTGCTGGAAAAATTTCTGAAGAAGAGATAATGGTTTGTTAGAAAAAATGGGCAAACGATATGGATATCATAGGACCATTTGGGAAAATGGATCAAGGAAAAAAGGGATGACGCCGGAGGAAGGGGATAGGCGGGACCGGCGAGTTTTTGCCGGAAATGGCGGGGGGATTTACCAGATAATGTCCTCCCAATGCTGCTCGGCTGCTGATTTTTTTGCCTGGCCGGCGATGTTTTTCTTCTCTTCCGCAGTGAGGTCGTCTGAAAGAACATTGTCGGGGTTGGCCGGGTCGATTATGCAGGTCGTTTCAAGGGCTTCCCCTATCGAATCAAGGACATGCAGGACATTATGCGCCAAGGAGTCGGTGTTTCTTCCTGTCAGGGCGTTGATGACAAAAAAATCAAGATACAGCGACGGCCAGTCAAGCTGGTGTATGTGCCGCCAAATTTTGATGGCCTGGATTTCACGGAGGCGATGTGATTTCACGACGGTATCCACATGGAGATTCACGTCGGTTTGTCGCAGGGAATCGGACTTGAGCCAGTAGAGGTCATGGGAGTTTTCATAGCCTGTTTGTCCCCGGCCGGGAATCAAGTCGAGGTTCACGCCATGGATGGACACGCCGATGGAAACATTTTGACGGCGGGGATTCCAGCCATGCAAGGCAGCCAGGGTAAACAGCTCGTCGTAGATTTTTTTTATAGTCCCCGGCATCTCCGGTTTTAGGGAGATG
Organism: Desulfurivibrionaceae bacterium; assembly: GCA_041675265.1. Lineage (GTDB taxonomy): Bacteria > Desulfobacterota > Desulfobulbia > Desulfobulbales > Desulfurivibrionaceae > Thiovibrio. The sequence goes on from JBAYUD010000009.1 coordinate 31,418, forward strand.
AAGAGATCCATGTCGGTTACGCCGTGCACACCGGTTTGCTTTGCATAGGAACCGGAAGGCGACAGGGAGGCAAGCCATCCTCCTGCCCAGCGTTGTATCTTGGGGGCGATGCGGCTCGCTGCCTGTTCCGCCGGAGATTCCGGCCCGCGTGGGACTTCGTATTTCTTGAGGATCGAGAGGATGTATTCGTCGCCCGTCATAGGATTTTCCGTCTTTGTCCGTTATCCGCGGGGTAAGATGCGATTTTTTGTGTCTTGGTCACATGCCCCGGCCAGCGCCAGGGAACGTATCTGTAGTACAGTCGGCTGGTCAGGAAGTCAATCCCGCTTTTAGCATAGGAATGGCCATGGCTTTTTATTTTTCGGAGGCATTGCCGCAACAAACCGGGATTTTTCGCAAAAAAAAAGAGAGACCGACCGTGAAAAATAAATTTCGGCAGGGAATCCGGGTGCTTTTTATCCCCGGCACTCCGTTGGGCCATTGTTGCAAGAGGTCTTGTGGGTGTCTGCCTGCACAGCATTGATGGCCAGCCGGTGCTTGATCTCCTGCAGGATCTGGAGAGGGACGCGGATGGTTTTGGCGTTGCCGCCCAGGGGGGTGATCGAACGCTTGTCTCCATGGTAGTCCGTGCCGCCGCTGATGAGCAAATCGTGCCGCGTGGCAAGGGTGTGCAGGAAACGGCAGGCTTTCTTGGAGTGGGTGGGGTAGATGGCCTCAAGCCCGGCCAGCCCGTAATCCTTGAGCTGGGCGACAAGAGCGGGGATCCTTTCAAGGGTCGGATCAGAGTAAATCGGATGGGCGAGTACCGCCAGGCCGTTGGCCCCGGTGATTTTCCTGATTACTTCGTCCGCCTGGGGCTTGGCGTGTTCGACAAAGGCAGGGCAGCCTCGTTTGAGGTAGCGGCTGAAGGCGTCCTGGGTGTTTTTGGCCCGTCCTTTTTGGGTAAGCAGCCGGGCGAAGTGGGGCCGGCCTATCTGGTCTCCGGCAATCCGGGTCAACTCCTCGCCGGTTATGGAGATGCCGAGGGTTTGGAGGCGTTCCAGTATCCCCTGGTTGCGGTCGTGTCTGGCCTGTTGCAGTCTTTCCAGAAAGGCGAGGAAGCCCGGGTGCCCGTGGTCGATGCCGTAGCCGAGAATATGGAGGGAAAACCCATCGAGGGCGCTGCTGATCTCTATTCCCGTGATAACCTCAACCCCGGTGAGTGCGCCGTGGGCAAGGGCCTCGGGAAGCCCGGCGACGGTGTCGTGGTCGGTAAGGGCGATGGCCGCAAGCCCCCGGCGGGCGGCAAGGGCCAGCAGGGCGGCCGGGGAGAGCAGCCCGTCCGAGCAGGTTGAGTGGGTATGCAGATCAATGTACGGCGTCATTTTTCAGGGGTGCTTTTTTGCCCGTGTGCTTGATTTTTTGCGTGGAGTAATTTTGTTTGAGTCTATATACTAGCATTACTGGTGCATTAATGCTGTATGGATGAGCCGCATCATTGCGGGCCTATCTCGCCGAGACCTTCAACCTGCCGATTACAGGAGTTTTTTTCATGGCTCAGATCGATGCTTTTTTTAAACTGATGAACGAACAGGGCGCCTCGGATCTGCATATGGTTTCCGGTCAGCAGCCGATCCTTCGTATCCGGGGTGAGATGGAGCGGGTCAAGTACAAGGTTCTTGGCAACGATGAACTCAAGGCCATGCTCTATGAGATTGTTTCCGAGGAAAAGGTAAAGGTTTTCGAGGAGACCGGGGATGTGGATTTCGGCTACGAAATTTCCGGGCTTGCCCGTTACCGCGGCAACCTTTTCATGCAAAAATACGGGATCGGTGCGGTATTCCGCGAGATTCCCAGCAATATCCTGGGTTGCGACCAGTTGGGGCTGCCCCAAGTTGTTGCCCAGCTCGCCACCCTGCCCAAGGGGATGGTTCTGGTCACCGGCCCGACAGGCAGTGGTAAGTCCACCACCCTGGCGGCCATTGTCGATCAGGCCAACAAGCTGCGCAAAGATCATATCCTGACCATCGAAGACCCCATCGAGTTTGTGCACAAGAGCCAGAACTGCATCGTCAACCACCGGGAGGTGGGGCTGCACACCCAATCCTTCTCCGCCGCCCTGCGCGGCGCGCTCCGTGAAGACCCGGACATCATCATGGTCGGCGAAATGCGCGACTTGGAAACCATTGCCCTGGCCATGGAGGCGGCCATGACCGGCCATCTGGTCTTCGGCACCCTGCATACCCTGAACGCCAACAAAACCGTGGACAGGATCATCGAAATCTTTCCCTCCAACCAGCAGGCCCAGGTCCGTTCCACCCTGGCGGATGCCCTGAAGGCCGTGGTCTCCCAAACCCTGTTCAAACGGGTGGATATCAAGGGGCGCTGCGCCGCGCTGGAGATCCTGATCTGCACCCCGGCGGTGCGGAACTTGATCCGTGAAGGCAAGACCTACCAGATCCCCTCCGCCATGCAGACCGGGAAGAAATTCGGCATGCAGACCCTGGATGACGCGATCATGGATCTGATCAAGAAAGGCTGGATCTCCGGGGATGACGCCTACGTAAACTGCATTGACAAGAGCAAGTTTGTCCAGTTCCTCAAAAAGCCGCCCACGGATTTTACCGACGCGTGACGGCCGGCGTTGCCAGCTGGTCTTCCGTTCCGCGGCCCTTTCGTGAATCGGTTGCGGCCCGATAGGGGCGGGCGGTTATGTTCTTTCCGTCCGACAGAAACAATATCGAGCCATGCCGGGCCGTGGAAAAGATGCAACCCCCTGAATCCTGATACTGTGCCGGGGGAAACGGCTCCTTTTTCCCTGTCGACACCACTGAGTAGCGTGCTCCCACCGCCTCCATGAAGCGTGGGCTGCCCGATGACCTCAGGCCATGGTGGGGCAGCAGGAGGACGTCGGCTTTGAGCAGTTCTTCCTTCTCCAGGATGGGTTCTTCGTAGTCCTTTTCGATATCTCCGGGAAAGAGAAAGGTGTTGCCGCCGTTGTTCAGGCGCAGGACCAGTCCCCGATTGTTCGGGTTTTCCGGGATTTCCTTTTTGTCCGCAAGCTGCCCTGTCTTTCCGGCCAAGGCCAGATTGGCCAGGCAGGTGATGCTAAAGCCATTCCCCCCGTTGACAAGCACTTCCCCATCCCCGGCAATCCGCACCTGGCAACCGGCCTGCTCCGCTTCATGAAGAAAAGCGGCAAAGCCCGGCTCCCGGCCGCTGCTTTCACTGAGCCAGAGGACCTTTGGCTGAAACCTTTTGATGATCCAGGGCAGGCCGTTGAAATGATCGGCATGGGCGTGGGTGAGGATGATCTGTTCCACTCGCCGGATCTGTTTATGCCATAAAAATGGCGCAATCACCCGTTCTCCCACGTTGAAAAGTCCGGTGGGAGGGCCGCCGCCGTCGATGAGGGTGACGCGGCCGCCGGGTTGTTCGACGACCGTGGCGCTGCCGTTTCCCACGGCTAAAAAAGAGATTCGTGTCGAGTTGTCATGCCATTTCGGCAGCGGTGTGTAGCCGGAAAGCAGCAGGGAAAACAGGGCAAGCAGGGCCAGGTTGGGAAGCGTTCGCCGGTGGTGGAAGATGAGAAGAAGTATCCCGTAGGAAAGGAGCAGCAGGGGAATGGGCAGTGTGGGCAGCCAGAGAGAGGAAAACGGCAGTCCGGCCAGAAAGGCGGTCAGCGCATGGGAAATCTGGATGCCGAATGTGCCTGTTTTTAAAAGGAGAATCGCGAATTCAGGGGCAAGCGGCTGGCTGAGGATTGCCAGCAACCCAAGGGGCAGGGTCCAGAAGCAAAGAAAAGGTGTGACCAGCAGGGTGGTGATGGGGCCTGCCAGAGAGATTCTGTTGAAGTGGTGCAGGGCAAGGGGGGCGGTGGCAAGAAAGGCGGCGATTGAGATGAAAAGCCCCGAGATGAGAAGGTAGCGCAGGGTTTGCCAGGGAGTCCGGTTGTCCTTTTTGGGGCGCCGGGCCGCGAGGTGCGGCATGGCGAGGATTATGGCCGCGGTGGCGGCAAAGGAGAGCTGAAAGGACGCAGTGTGGATGCTGAGCGGGTTCGGCAGGAGGATGCAGAAAGCGGCAATGGCGAGATTGTTCAGGCTTGACCACTGGCGATCCAGAAGGATGGCGGCCATGAAGACCCCGGTCATGATCAGTGCCCGCGCCACCGGAGGCTGAAAACCGGCAAAACCGGTGTAAAGAAAGAGCACGGGAAACGAGAGGGTCAGGGCAATCTTGTCGGCGGGCAGGCGGAGCAGGAGCCAGGGGACGCGGTTGACCAGAAAGCGGAATAAAACCGTGGTCAGGAAGGCCACGACAACGAGATGGCTGCCGGAGATGGCAAGAATGTGCATGATCCCGGTCGCCCGGTACATCTCCGAGACTTCCGGCGAGAGGGAGCTGCTGTCGCCGATGAGGAGGGCCTGGTACAGCGCGGCGTCGCTTGGGGCAAGGCGAGCATGGAGAAAGGCCTCGAACTGCTGGCGGAATCTCTCAAGAAAATAGGGGGCCGGCAAGGGAAAGCGGCTGCCGCCGCGAGGGGAGATGGGTTGGATGAAGATGGGGGTGGCAACCCACCCTTTGACCATGATCTCTTCGGCGGCAAGATACCCGGCATAGTCAAAGACGCCCGGGGTTGCCAGTTTCTCCGGCAGCGAAAGCCGAGCGCGGACCAGATAGTCATTGCCGGGAACAAGTCCCTTGAGCAGGGGGGCGTTGACGGTGAGCGTAACGCGGCCGGTTGTTGCAAGGGGGGCTTGAGCCGAAGGGAGAAGGATGCTGTCCGTTTCAAGAATAAGATGGGTTTTGCCATTCTTGAAAACAGGTTTGCGGATCAATTTGCCGGTCAGGCTGACATCCTGTTTTTCGGGGATGCGGTGGGCGAGATGATGGGGTGGCAATCTGGGCGAGAGGAAGGACGCTGTGTACAGCAGGCCGCAGAAAAAGAACAGGGGAAGCAGCAGGGCCGGGAGCCAGGCCCGTGCCCGCGGCCACCGGAGCAGGGTGAAGGTGGTCATTGCCGCGAGCAGGGCGGCGGCCGGCCAAAGTGGGGCGGTTTCCGGCAGCCAATCGGCTCCCGCGGTCATTGCCCCGGCGGCAAAGGCCAGGAGCGCCGGAAGGAGAGGGTTGCGGTCTGTCTCGGGCAGCATGTGCTTTGTCTACGGCTTCCCGCTGGAAAAGGTTCAGTAAGTGTCGGCTGACCTGATTATTCGGGGGGGTGACGATATGCGTAGTAAAGTGAAGACCGGGCCTGGGTTTTTAGTCCAGAAAATGCTTGAGCTTTTCCCGTCTGCTCGAATGCCGCAGGCGATTGAGCGCTTTCTTCTCGATCTGCCGGATCCGTTCCCGTGAGACGTTGAACCGCTTGCCGATTTCTTCAAGGGTGTATTCCGCGTCCTCGCCAATGCCGAAGCGCAACCGGATGATTTTTTCCTCGCGGGTGCTCAGGGTGTTGAGGATGCTGGTGACCCGGTCGGAGAGCTGTTGGTTCTGCACCGCCTCGTAAGGGGAGACCGATTCCTGGTTTTCCAGGAAGTCCCCCAGGGTGGAGTCGTCATCGCCCACCGGGGTTTCCAGGGAGATGGGCTCTCGGGAGGCCTCCAGGATGGCGAGGATCTTGTCCATCGGCAACCCGGTTTTCTCGGAGATCTCAATGGGGGTCGGTTCGCGGCCCAGCTCCTTGAGGAGCGAGTAAAACGCCTTGAAGAACTGACTCCTGAGTTCAAGGAAATGCACCGGCAGCCGGATGGTTCTGGTCTTGTCCAGGATGGCCCGGGTAATCGCCTGCCTGATCCACCAACTGGCATAGGTGCTGAATTTGTTGCCCTTGGTGTAGTCAAAACGGAAAACGGCCCGCATCAGGCCGAGGTTGCCTTCCTGGATGAGGTCGGCCAGGGTGAGGCCCTGGTGCATGTACCGTTTGGCGATGCTGACCACCAGGCGGAGATTGGCCTTGATCATGGCATCCTTGGCGACCTCGATGGAGCGGTGGAACATCTCCAGCTTGCAGTGCATTTCCTGGAGCTTTTTGTTGCCGGGATGCACCTGGCAGGCCTTGGCAATCGCCCGCATCATGAAATTGAGGTGCTGTTTTTTGGGCTTCAGGGTCGGATCGCGTTTTTCCCACAGGTCAATGCGTTCAACCAGCTGGCGCAGTTCCTCGGTCCCATGCTGGTTCTGGCGAACCGCACGGATTATTCCGTCAAATCCCTCGCGGATGGTCTTGCTGTATTTTTCTTCCTCCTGGGGGGTGAGCAGCTCGAACTTGCCCATTTCCCGGAGATAGGTGGTGGTCGTTTCTTCCGGCTCCGGACTATCCTCCTTGGAAACAAGGGCGGCTGCGTCCATGAGCTTGTCGTCGTCATCGTCCAGGGGGACGTCTTCGAGCTGGTTGTCCCCGCCACCTTCCCAGCTTTTGCCGTCGAGGGTTTTTTTCTTGCCGGATTTCTCCTGGCTGACTATTTCTATATTGTTCTCGTTGAGAAAGTCGAAAATGCCGTCGATGGCATCAGCGTCCTTGCCCTCCGGAATCAGGTCGTTCAGGAAGCTGAGGGTTACGCATCCTTCATCCTTTCCGGCTTCGAGTAATCTGGCTTTTATATCGGCAGGCACGGGCTAACCTCTCCTGGTTTCAAAGTTTTCTTTCTGTTGTAGGTGAATACTGATATTTTTGTAACCGGGGCAGAAAACTTGACACTATACAAATAGTATCAGATCATGGCAAGAGAAAGTGAACAAAAAAATAATTATTAGTTTTTTTTGTGACCTTCCTGAATTTATTAAAAAAATGTTGACACTGGGCGGATTACTCAATACTATTCCGCATCGCATACGAAAAAATCAAGCAAGTATCCTTCCTTAACAAAGTTTAGTAAGGTCAAAGATACTCCGAGAATATATATCAGCCTCTAACCCCCAATTCTCGAAAAACCTGTCCAAATTTCACATTTCGCTCTCTGTAAAATTTTCGCATCTTCGAAAATTGTCAGGTATTCACATCGACTGATCGCGATGGTTGTCCTGATATCTTCGTGATTCCGCCGAAACATTTCAAGGTATTCATTTCAGATTTTTTCTGTTGTGATGGTGATGGGCACGGAGATCGTGTTTTTCACGTCTTTTGGTCACGTTGGGTCTGATTTTCTATAGTGCCGGGGTCAGCCGCGGTTCACACACAAACTATATAACTTTATAACATTGCCAGCCGTATACGGGAGATGGAGAAAGGGATTGCATGAACTTATCTGAACTTAAATTGATGAAAATCACCGAGCTGACCAAGCTCGCCAAGGACTACCGTATTGAAGAATACAGCGCCATGCGCAAGCAGGAGCTGATTTTTGCCATCCTGCAGGCCGCCGGCGGGCAAGCCGAGAAAAACGGCGAGAACTGGGGGAGCGGTGTGCTCGAGGTGTTGCCCGATGGCTTTGGTTTTCTTCGGGCCCCGTACTACAATTACCTGCCCGGGCCCGACGATATCTATGTCTCTCCTTCCCAGATCCGGCGGCTCAATCTCCGCACCGGTGATACCATTGAAGGGCCGGTCCGCACTCCCAAGGAGGGCGAGCGCTACTTCGCCCTGCTCAAGGTTGACAGTGTCAATTTTGATCCGCCGGAAAAGGCTCGGGATAAAACCCTGTTTTCCAATCTCACGCCGTTGCATCCCCAGCAGCGCATAAACCTTGAGCGGGAACCGGACAACTACTCCATGCGGATCATGGATATCATGTCTCCCATCGGCAAGGGCCAACGCGGCTTGATCGTTGCTCCGCCCCGAACCGGCAAGACCGTGTTGATCAAGGATATCGCCAACAGCATCACCAAGAACCATAAAGAAATCATCCTTATCGTTCTGCTCATCGACGAGCGGCCCGAGGAGGTCACCGACATGGCGCGAGGCGTCAATGCCGAGGTGATCAGCTCCACCTTTGACGAGCCCCCCCAGCGGCATATTCAGGTGGCTGAGATGGTGCTCGACAAAGCCCGACGTCTGGTGGAGCATAAAAAAGATGTCGTTATCCTGCTGGACAGCATTACCCGTCTGGCCAGAGCCTACAATACGGTGGTTCCGCCGAGCGGCAAGATTCTTTCCGGCGGTGTTGACTCCAACGCCCTGCACCGGCCGAAGCGCTTTTTCGGCGCGGCGCGGAATATCGAAGAGGGCGGCAGTCTGACCATTCTTGCCTCTGCCCTGATCGAGACCGGCAGCCGGATGGATGAGGTCATCTTCGAAGAGTTCAAGGGGACCGGCAATATGGAGCTTGTTCTTGACCGGAAGATCGCGGACCGCAGGATCTTTCCCGCCATCGACATGGCCCGTTCCGGAACCCGAAAGGAAGAGCTGTTGCTCACGGCTGAAGAGCTGAACAAGGTCTGGATTCTGCGTAAGCTGCTTTCCTCGATGAATCCCATCGACGCCATGGAGTTTTTTCTGAACAAGATGAAGGGCACCCGCTCCAATGCGGAATTTTTTGACATGATGAAGGGCGGTTGATTTTATCGGTCTTAATTTCCTGGCTTGCAAAAAAAAGAATATAAAGATATAATCCACTGTTTTTTCGCCTCTGGCAGGAAAATGTGCCCGTCAGGGTTGTGTAATGGATTTTTTGTTAATTTAATGGAGGGTCTTTCCATGAAAGAAGGTGTGCATCCCGAATATCATAAAATCAATGCCGTTTGTGCCTGTGGCAACACGGTTGAACTTGGCTCGGTCCATCCTGAAATAAAAGTGGAAATCTGTTCCGCCTGCCATCCGTTTTTCACCGGCAAGCAAAAGCTGATCGACTCTGCCGGCCGGATCGACAAGTTCAACAAGAAATACGGCAAGCAAACAGCCAAGTAAGAAACGTTTTTTCTGTGTGTTGATGACGCCTTTGGGCCATCCCTGATAGGGGAGATGGCTCAGGGGCGTTCCTTTTTTGACGGAATGCCTATGTTCGCCCAACTTGAAAATGTTGCAGAACGCAAGCTTGCCCTTGAGGCCAGGCTTTCAGACCCACGGTTGGCAGGTGATCAGGCCGAATTCCGGCGGGTTGCCAAGGAACATTCCCATCTGGCAAAACTTGACGAGCTGTACAATAACTACACGAAGGTGGGCAAGGAAATCGCGGATAATCGTCTTCTTCTCCAGGAAGAAGACGACAACGAACTCCGGGAGCTTGTCCGGGCCGACCTCGCGGAGCTGGAAATCCGCCAGGAGGAGTTGGTCAAGGAGCTGCGGGTTGCCCTGCTTCCCAGGGATTCCAATGACGACAAGAATACCCTTCTTGAGATCAGGGCCGGAACCGGCGGCGACGAGGCCGCCCTGTTTGTCAGCGATCTGTTCCGGATGTATAGCCGGTATGCCGAACAGCAGGGGTGGAAGGTCGAGGTGATGACCAGCAATCCCACCGGGATCGGGGGGTTCAAGGAAATCATCGCCCTGATCAGCGGCGAGCGCGTCTACAGCAGATTGAAATATGAATCCGGGGCTCATCGCGTGCAGCGTGTCCCCGAGACGGAAACCCAGGGGCGCATCCATACCTCCGCCGTTACCGTGGCGGTCATGCCCGAGGCGGAAGAGGTTGAGCTTGATATCAGCCCCAATGATCTGCGCTTCGATGTCTACCGCTCCACCGGCTCGGGCGGCCAGAGCGTTAACACCACCGATTCGGCGGTGCGGGTCACCCATCTGCCCACCGGACTGGTGGTGACCTGCCAGGATGAAAAATCCCAGCACAAGAACAAGGCCAAGGCCTTGCAGGTGCTCCGTGCCCGGCTCCTCGACAAGATGCAGCGAGAACAGGACGAGAAGATGTCCGCGGATCGCAAAAGCCAGGTGGGCAGCGGTGACCGGAGCGAGCGGATCCGAACCTATAATTTCCCCCAGGGCAGGGTCAGCGATCACCGGATCAATCTCACCCTGTATCAGCTCGATGAAATCCTCATGGGAAAGCTCGACGACATCATCGAACCCCTCATTGTCCATTTTCAGACCGAAGCCCTGCAACTCATGCAATAACGTGTGGCCCGTGGAGGCGGTCTCCCGCTTTTCCTTAGGCCTGAAGAGCCGCCCATGATTCTCAAGCAGGTATATCGTGAGAGCGTTCAACGCCTTGCCGATGCGGGCGTTGCCGAGGCGGAAATCGAAGCCGCGCTTTTGCTGGGGCATGTCCTGGGCTATTCCCGGGCACAGCTTTTCCTTGCCCTGGAGCGGGAAATCCCGCCGCGGCATCTTTCCCTTTTCAATACCCTCCTTTCCCGGCGTCTCACCAGGGAGCCGTTGGCCTACATCCTCGGCGAGCAGGAATTCTGGTCGTTGCCCTTCGCGGTTTCCCCCAAGGTTCTCATTCCCCGCCCCGAAACCGAGGAGCTTCTTGAGAAAATTTTCGCCACGGTGCGTCAGGATGGTCTGCCGCCCGGCCCGGCACTGGATCTGGGGGTCGGCAGCGGCGCGATCACCGTTGTTCTGGCCCGCGAACTTTCCGATCGGTTGGTGTTTGGGGTGGACCTTTCCCTCGGTGCCCTTGGGGTTGCCAGGGAAAACATCCGGCTCCATCAGGTGCGGCAGAGGGTTTTTTTAGTAAACGGCGATTGGCTGACCCCCATACGGCAGGAGAGAAGGTTTGCCCTGGTTGTCTCCAATCCGCCTTACATCGCAGCAACAACAATGGACGCCCTGCAGCCGGAGGTGCGGGATTTTGAGCCCCATTCCGCCCTGTTCGGCGGTGTTGACGGTCTTGCCGATATCCGCGCTTTGGCATCGCAGGTTCACGGGGTATTGTTGAGCGGCGGCATGTTCTTTATGGAGATCGGTGCGGACCAACGGGAGGCGGTGCTGAAAATCTTTTCTTCCTTTCCGGAATATGATAGGTTGCAGGTCCATTTTGATCTGGCCGGTTTGCCGCGTATTTTCCAGGCCCGCCGCTGCTGAGCCGTAATGCCGCATTTTTCCCCGCGATTTTCTTATAAGTGAGAACCTCATGGATAAGATAGTTATTGAAGGCGGATATCCCCTGCATGGTGAAATTGCGGTGAGCGGCGCCAAAAACGCGGCCCTGCCGCTGATGGCCGCCTGTCTGTTGAGCTCTGAGCCGATAACCTTGCACAACATGCCCGATCTCCGGGATACCCGGACCTTTCTTGCCTTGCTTGAGTCTTTCGGGGTTAAGTGGCGGAAAGACGGCACGGTGCTGGTGCTTGACGCCTCAACGATCACCAGTTGCGAGGCATCCTACGAGATGGTGAAGACCATGCGGGCCTCGGTGTTGGTGCTGGGACCGCTTCTGGCCCGGCACGGCATGGCCCGGGTTTCCCTGCCCGGCGGTTGCGCCATCGGCGCCCGGCCCATCAATTTTCATCTCCAAGGGTTGGAAAAACTTGGCTCCGCATATGAATTGAGTCAAGGGTATGTTGATGCCAAGGTCAAGGGGAGGTTGCAGGGAGGCACCGTCTGTTTTGATATCCCTTCCGTTACCGGGACGGAAAATATCCTCATGGCTGCGACCCTGGCCGAGGGTGTCACCATAATCAAGAATGCGGCCCGTGAACCGGAAATCGGGAACCTTGTCGATCTGCTCATTGCCATGGGAGCGCGAATCAAGGGCAAGGATTCCGACACCCTGGTGGTCGAGGGAGTAAGGAAACTGCACGGGGCCGAGATGGAGGTCATCCCGGACCGGATCGAGGCTGGAACCTACCTTATTGCCGTTGGCGCCGTTGGCGGCGAAGCTACGGTGACGCATTGCAACCCGCAGCATCTGCCGGCCTTGCTGGAAAAATTGCGGGCCGCCGGACTTTCCATCGAAGAGGGCAAGGACCGCATCCATGTTGCCCGCAAGGGACCGCTCCAGAGCGTGGATGTCAAGACCATGCCGTATCCCGGTTTTCCCACGGACCTGCAGGCCCAGATCATGGCGCTGATGACCTTGAGCGAGGGCTTAAGCGTGATTGCCGAAACCATCTTCGAGAATCGCTTCATGCATGTGGCCGAGCTGCACCGCATGGGAGCGGATATCAAGGTGGACGGGCACAGCGCCATCGTCACCGGCACCGGCCGGTTGAGCGGCGCGCCGGTGATGGCCACGGATCTGCGGGCCAGCGCCTCTCTGGTGATCGCGGCCCTTGCCGCCGAGGGGGAAACCCATATCTCCAGGGTCTATCATCTGGACCGGGGCTATGACGACCTGGTCGGCAAACTTACCCGGGCCGGGGCGCGGATCAGGCGCGAAAAAGAGTAAACGTGCAGCAGCACCGCATCTGCTTCGCAGTCTCGCTACGCTCGCTTAGCTGTCATCGGCCAGCTCATGTGCAATAGCACACGTCGCGGGCCTCTTGGTCGGCACTGCTGCCGACAATTGACACGCGCATCTGCGGCAGCAGCGAAGCGGCGCTGCTGCGCGTTTTCATTTTAGAGATCGAGCCATGTTTTTTTCCTGGGAACCGCTTACCCCGGCAGGATGATGCTCACCGTGGTGCCTTGTCCTTCCTTGCTTGCGATTTTTATCGTGCCCCCATGCTCGTCGACTATCTTGTAGACCATGGCCAGCCCCAGGCCGGTGCCCTCGGGCTTGGTGGTGAAATACGGGTCCATGACCCGCTCCACAATATCCGCCGCGATTCCGCAGCCAGTGTCCCGCACGCTTATTTCCACGGTGCCGGGCAGATCCCCCTCACGCACCGCCACCTCTAGTTGCCCCCCGTGCTCCATGGCTTGCAGGCTGTTGAGATAGAGATTCAGCAAAACCTGGTTGAGCCGGTCCTTGTCCAACCGCATCTGTTTGCGCGTCAGGGCAACCTCGTGGTGGACGGCAACACCCAGTTCCCTGGCGTCACTCTGGATCAGCTTGAGGGATGCCTCGATAAACGGTTTGATTTCCACCTCGGCCATACTCAGAGGGAGGGGGCGGGCGTAGGTGAGCAACTCGGTGATGCTGCGGTTGAGCCGTTCCACTTCGTTGATCAACAGCCGGGACGCCTCCCCCTCCTCGCTTTCCGCTGGAAAGCGGGAGCCCAGCAGGGTGGCGAACCCCTTGATGGAACTCAGTGGGTTTCTTACCTCATGGGCAACCCCGGCGGCCATCTTTCCCAGGGCGACAAGGCGGTCATGCCGCCGGACCTGGGTTTCGAGTTTTTTAATCTCCGTGACATCGTACATGAGCACCACCCTGCCGATGGTGTTGCCTTGGGTATCGATGATGGGCACGGAGGTGACGCGCACGTGGTTGGGTGTTGGAGAATCCGGGGGCAGGAAGATCTCCCGGTCGATCACCTCGCCCGCATGTTCTCCGGAAGGGATGAGTTGCTCGATCTCCGGCAGGACTGTGGCCTGCGGGTGGCCAATGGTCTGTGCCGGGGTTTTTCCGGTGAATTGTGCCGCAGTGCTGTTGAAGGTTTGGATATGCCCCTCGGCATTGGTGGCGATGATGCCCACGGGCAGCCGGGAAATAAGCAGGTCGGTAAAGGCCCGCATGTTCATGAGAGTTTTCTGGGAGGAGCGGTAGCTTTGCGCGGTGAGCAGGGCGATCCAGCCGCCGATGGCCACCAGCAGCATGGCAATGGACATGTACAGCATGTGGTACCGGTCCTGCTGGATAATTTTGTCCTGTTCCGCCATGTCAAGGCCGACGACAATGGAGAGATTCTCTCCGGGCAGCCAGGCCTCCTGGCCCGGGAAAGGTTGGCATGGCGGGCCATTGCCCGGACCTTCCCCGGCAGGCGGCGTCGCTCTTCCCGGTTCTTGCATGGTCTGCATGTGTTGCTTGAAAAAACGCCCGCGACCGCGCATGAACGGTTTGAACGGCGCGACAGTCTCAAAGACCTTTTGTTTCGTTTTCGGGTCGTTGATGATCTGGTATTTGCCAAGGGGGCTAAGTTCCGAGTCGATAAGCAGGGGATGATCGAGATTGGCGCCCACCAGGGCCGGAGTGCTGTGCGCCATGATTTTTCCCGTGCTGTCGGCAACCGCGATGTAAAGGATGCTGGATTCACCGGCGGCCTGTTCGATCAGGTGCTGAAACTGCTGGGGATTGGCGCCGCCCATCATCATCGAGGCCCTGGTGCCCGCGCCGATAAAACGGACTATGGCCTGCCCCTTGTTGAAAAGACTTTCGGTCAAGATCCGCTTTTCCCGCTGCAGGTTGTTGACTGCAAAGAAAAAAACAATGGCAATGAGCATCCCTATGGCGGTGGCCAGAATCCAGGGGGAGGCATAGGCAAAGGGAGAGGTGACGATCTTTGTTTCTTTTTTCATGATGCCTTATCCTGGGGGAAATCTTCTTTTGTACGGAGAGCATGCCCGTTTTTATAAAACCACGATTATGAAGTACTAGCAATTGTTGTTCCGCGCCTCTTTTTGCCGGGGAAACGGTGTGTTCGCGGGATGTGGCATATCTTCAGCTTCTCAAGGATTCCGAATTGGGTAAAAAATAACCAATGGGCCGTCCGGGGCATGGATAAAAAATATCCAGTCCTAATTCTTTGTTCTGATTCCGCGTGGGAAGATTTTTTTCGTTTTACGAAAAGTACTTTTATTTCAATATGTTGTGTGTTGTTGTCGGCTGTTGGCATGGTTATTGTAACAGCAAGATACGGAGAGAAACCGTTACAATCCATTCCATTCAACACCATATGTTCAGGAGGTAGACAATGAAAAAGACATTACTTGCAGTTGCCGCGATAGCTACGATTGGTCTGGCCGGGTATCAGCTTGCCGAGGCGCAACCCTGGGGAGGCGGACCGGGCATGGGGCCCGGCTGTGCCATGATGGGCATGGGACAAGGCCAGGGGCAGATAAGCGAAGAGGCCATGAAGGCCAGGGAGAAGTTTTTTAACGAGAACACGGAGCTGCGCAAAAAGATGTTTTCCAAGAAAACCGAACTGGACGCGGTCATGAGCGGGGAAAAGCCGGATGAGAAAAAAGCGGCAAAACTCTCCGAAGAGTTGTTTGACCTCCGTGGCCAGATGCACAAGAAGGCTCAGGAGGCAGGTTTGGCCAAGGCCGGTTTCGGTCCTGGTCTTTGTGGCGGACCTGGCGGCATGGGCATGGGCTCCAGCCCCCAACGGCGCTCCTGTCGCTGGTAGTTTCGTCAGGTGTTTTTTTGATTTTGGGTGGGCTTCCTCGTCGGAGCCCACCTTTTTTTTGCCGCAAATCTTGGTTGGTGAGCGCAAAGTCGGAGCGAGGGTCAGTTGATTTTGTTGTCCCGCCGCTCCAGATGATTCTCTGCTTCACGGATCATGTCGTTGAGCAGGGCTAGTCTGGCGGATTCGACATTTTCGTAGGGAAGTTCAAGCAAGAGAGCGATGTCGGAGATTTCGATCCCTGCCCCGAAATGCTCTTCTGCAATGATGATTTTGAGAAAATCCTCCCTGACAAAGGCCTTTATTTCCTGACTGACCTCCACCAAGGTGTCACAGGCATGATCATATGTCCGGCCTTGGGACAGTTCTTCCCGCATTTTTTTCACTGCCTGTTCGTATTCCCTGTGCATGTTGGCGGTAAATTGGCCATACTGTTTCATAGTGGTGGCGGACATGGTCTTCTCGCTGTTTTTTGCACCGAGGCTGTATCTGCGGTGTTGGGTTCCCTTGGCAACGATGATATTGTAAGCGCGTATCATAAGAGGGTTAGGGGTAAACCGCAAAGGAAATGAGGATCTTAATCAAGTAATAATGTTTTTTAGGGTGAGGCTTTCGTGCAGATAATGGTGGCAAAAAATATCTCCAATGTCCGAGCAGGCATGCTTCCTCTTGTTATCCTAGGCTTCCTGCTTTTTTCGTCCCTCGCCTGGGGCGAAGCGCTTATCGATGCCGACGGTTTTCTCGTCGTGCGTGCTTCTCCCCCTCGTGGAGCCGGGGCAAATCCTGGCACCGGGCCTGATGAGGCGTTGTTGCAAACCGCCTATGCCGGAGGGGAAACCTTGCGTTATACGGTCAGCTGGCTTGGGATAAAGGCGGGAGAGCTCGTCATGCAGGTCAATAAAATTGGCGATGGCCATGAGACCTTTGCCATTGAGGTTACCGCCAGGAGTGCCGGGCTGCTGGCGGTATTCTATCCGGTGGAGGACAAGTTCCGTACCATCGTGCAAGGGCGGATGCGCTTGCCGAGCCGTCATGAAATGCAGCAAAAGGAGGGGCGTCGCATAAACAGCAAGCTTACCCTGTATGACCAGGAGAGGTTCCGGGTGTCCTATCGTAAAAATGACGAGCCGGCTGATGTGTATCAGCTCGATGGCCCCATGCATAATGAGTTTTCCTCGTTTTTCTTCATGCGGGCCCTGTCGTTTACCGGGGATGCCCCGATGATCGTCCCTACCTTTGCCGATAAAAAGCGGCATGAGGTGGTCGTTGGCGTGGAGGGAAGGGAAGAGCAGGAAAGCGTGCTGGGCAAGAAAAATATCATCAAGGTTCAGCCGCACTTGAAGTTCAAGGGGCTCTATGAAAAGATCGGGGATCCCTTGGTCTGGCTTACCGATGATGCCTGGAGAATCCCCACTAAGATCAAGGCGAAGATCGTCATCGGCTCTCTGACGGCGGAACTGGTCGAATACACAGGGCCTGCCGGGCATTTCATCATCAAAGACACTCCAGCAGAATTGCCTCAACAACCTCCGGCCGATACTCGCTGAGTCGCCACAACCTTGCCTGCGCCCGGGTGTTTTCGGCAAGGGCGGGGATGTCCTTCCGCGAGAGGCCAAGATCGCCGAGCGAGGTGGGGGCGGCTATTTTCCTTAGCCAGTGGCTGAGAAGCCGGATTCCCTCCTGGGCAAGGAGGCGCTGGTCCGCGCCATGCACCCCGAAAACCTGCGCGGCGAAAAGAGCGTGTCTGGCCGGGTTTTTCCTTGCCGCGAAAGCCATGGCCCCGGGCAGAATGGCGGCGAGTCCCGCGCCATGGGGGATATTGTGCAGACCGCTGAGGGAGTGTTCGATCAGGTGGAAGGGGAATCCGACCCGGCCCAGTCCCGCGGAGCTGATGCCGTTGAGGGCCAGGCTGCTTGCCCACAGGAGTTCGGCGCGGCCCTGGTAATCCAAGGGGTTGGCCAAGACTGCCTCGCAGGCGGTCATCACCGTTTTCATGAGCCCGGCGCTGTAGTGATCCTGCAACGGGGCAAAGGATTCTTCCCGGTCCAGGTAAAATTCAAGCAGATGGCTGAAGGCGTCCACTGCCCCGAAGGCGGTTGTGGCCGGTGGAACGCTGAAGGTGAGGGTTGGGTCCAGGATGGCGACTCTGGGGAAGAGATGCCGGTTGCCGATGCCGATTTTCTGTCCGGTTGTCTCGTTGGTGAGCACCATGCCGTTGTTCGTTTCCGAGCCCGAACCGGCGACGGTGGGCAGGGCGACAACCGGCAGGGCACCCTTGATGCTTTTTTTCCCCTTGAAAAACCCCCACACGTCGTGACTCGCCATGGCTCCGGCGGCAATGGCCTTGGCGCTGTCGACGACGCTGCCGCCCCCCACCCCGACAACAACCCCGACCCCGCTTTTTTGCGCAAGGACAATCCCTTGGCGGACGTGGCTCAAGATCGGGTTCGGCTGCACGCCAGGATGCTCGACAACCTCTACCCCGGATTGGCGCAGGGAGTGAAGGGTGGCCTCGTAGACCCCGAGCCTTTTCAGGCTCTCCCTGCCGGAGACCAGCAAGGCCTTGGCATCGAACGATGCGGCTTGCTCGCCTGTTTGTCCGAGGGCGCCCTGGCCGAAGATGATCTGGGTCGGGTTGTGAAAAACAAAATCGCGCACGGGGTCAGCCTGGAGGGCAATCGGCCACGGCGTTGGTCAAACGGACAAAATCCTCGATGGTCAGCCGTTCCGCCCTGGTTTCCGGATTGATCCCTGATTGGCTGAGCAGGGCGGACATATGTTCCTTGGATAACCCGTTGATCATGCCTGCGCTCAAGGAGTTGCGCAGGGTTTTGCGCCGCTGGCCAAAGGCGGCATTGACGATGCGCCGGAGCAATTTTGGGTCATGGGGAGGGAGCTGCGCCACCCGCGTCGGCATGGGGTGAAAGGTGATCCGCACCACGACAGAGTCAACCTTGGGCCGGGGATGGAACTGGCCGGGACCCAGCTGCATGATGGTTTCCACCGAGGCGCAGCCTGCGAGCAGAACGGAGAGCACCCCGTATTCCTTGGACCCCACCGGCGCGGTAAGGCGCTGGCCCACCTCTTTTTGCAGCATGAGCACGGCCCAGTTCAGGGATTCGTGGCTTTCAATGAGCTTGAAAAGAAGCAGGTTGGAGATGGAGTAGGGAAGATTGGCCAGGATTTTGAGGGGGCCGTTGGTCTGGGCTGCCAGCGCGGCAAAGTCGGCCTTGAGAAGATCCTGGTGGATGAGGGTGACGTTGTCGGGCAGATCCCGGCATTCCTGGTGGTAGGCGATAATTCCGGCATCAAGCTCCAGGCCGATCACCTGCCTGACCCGCTCGGCCAGGGGCAAGGTCAGGGAGCCCAAGCCCACGCCAAGTTCCAAGACAGCGTCGTCCGGGGTAACCCCTGACAGCTCGACAATGCGTTCCGCGGTCTGCCGGTGGACCAGGAAATTCTGACCCAGTTTTTTGCTGGGGGCCAGTTGACGCTCGGTCAGGATTTTTTTTATGGGCAGATCGTTGGTCATTTGGTCTCATTTAAGGATGTGTTTTTCCTGTCTCTTTTTGCGGAGAGCGCGGAAAAACTTGAAGGCGAGAATATATCCGGCACAGGTAAAGGGGATTGCCAGCAGGACTCCGCCCACAAGCATGACCGCAACCGCATCGAGCCCCATTTGCCAGATGGAGGCAAGGGTATCTCTGATGTTCGTGTCGGAAGCAAGCAGGTTCAAGAGCGCCTGTATCCGCTCCCAGGAGAGGTTTCCCGGCAGCAGCCAGTTTCCCAACCGCCAGCAGAAATAATACTGCGGCAGCCAGGTAAGGGGGTTGCTGATGGCCGTGGCCGCGATCAGGGCGGCAAAAAAATTTCCCCGCAGGAGCCAGACGAAGAGAATGATGAGCGCGGTGTGCAGGGGGATGGTCGGAGTAACGCCGACAAAGAGACCGATGGACACCCCCAGGGCCAGGGAATGCGGGTCTCCCTGCAAGCGGAGGAATTTCAGGTAATAGTATCTTGCGGCGCGGTTGGGCTTCATGGTTCGGCACGGACCGCGGGCGAAGGTGGCGGGTTTTTCGCGAGAACAGAACCCGGATGCAGAACCGGCGAGCGGGAGTAGGCATCGGTGTCAAACGAGGTCGTGGCCCTTTCGGTAAAATGATAATAGCCTGCCAGGGCGATCATCGCGGCATTATCCGTGCAGAGCTCAAGGGAGGGCATGAATATCCGGATGTTCCGCCGGGCGCCAAGGTTTTGCAGGGCGGCGCGCAATCGCGAATTGGCCGCCACCCCTCCGGCCAGGGCAACGGTGGAGATGCCGTGCATCTGCGCGGCCTTGAGCGCCTTTTCGCACAGCACTTCCACCACGGCCTCCTGGAAGGAAGCGCAGACATCGGGGATGCTGAACGGTTCGTTCTTCTGCTGGCGCTGGTGGACATAGTTTGCCACCGATGTTTTCAGGCCGCTGAAGCTGAAATCAAGGCTGTCCGCTCCAAGCCAGGCGCGGGGAAAGGGAATCGCCGCGGGGTTCCCTTGCTCGGCCAAACGGCTGATCACCGGCCCGCCCGGGTATTCAAGACCGAGGATCTTGCCCACCTTGTCAAAGGCCTCGCCTGCCGCATCATCACGGGTTCTTCCCAGGGGCTGGATGGTGGTGTGGTCATGGACCAGGAAGATGCTGGAGTGTCCTCCCGAGGCAACCAGGGCGATGTAGGGGAATTCCGGCTGTTCCTTTTCCAGAAAGGGGGAGAGCAGATGCCCGACAATATGGTCCACCCCCACATAGGGGATGGACTTCACCGCCGAAATGGCCTTGGCAAAGGAAAGGCCGATGAGCAGCGAGCCGACAAGGCCGGGGCCCTGGGTGACGGCCAAGCCGTCAAGATCGTCCAGGCTGACGCCTGCTTGCTCAAGGGCCGCCTCCACCACCGGATAAATGTTTTCCAGATGCTTCCGGGAGGCAAGTTCCGGAACCACCCCGCCATACGGGCTGTGAACCATTATCTGGGAGTTGATGACATTGCTCAACAGGATGTTGCCGTCGCGCAAAACCGCCGCGGCTGTTTCATCGCAGGAGCTTTCAATGCCGAGGATGAGCATGGACGGTTTTTTCCAAGGTGAAATTTAAGGGGGGAGTGCATAAATGACGATTGACGAATGCGTTCAGGCGTCGTAGTGTTACGTCCCTCACTATGTAGCAGGAAAGCCGGAAAAAATCAAAGATTGATGCAGGCGGCGCCGACGATTTCCTTCGGACATCCGGGGGAGGGGCGTCGGGGTGAAATTTTTTTCCTGCTTGCAGTCCATTTTTTAAGATACTCCACATGACGAGCATGAAAACCAATCACGAACGAGATGCAGTAAGGCAACCAACCACTCCCGGCTCTCCGCCCGGGTCTGCTCTTTCCGGTCAATCCCAGGGAGAGCGGTTGACGGATATGTTTGCCCGTTCCATCAGTTATCTGCGGATTTCCCTCACCGATCACTGCAATCTTCGTTGTCAGTACTGCACGCCGCAGGAAGGGCGGATCAAGCTGGCAAACGAGGAGCTGTTGCGTTACGAGGAGATTCTCCGGGTGGTGCGGATTGCCGTTTCGCTCGGTATTGAAAAGGTCCGGTTGACCGGCGGCGAACCCTTGGTCCGGCGGGATGTGCTCACCTTTATCAAGACGCTGGCGGAAATCCCTGGGCTTGCGGACATCCGTCTTACCACCAACGGCGTTTTGCTGGCCGATTATGCCGAAGAGTTGCGGAAGGCCGGAATCAGCAAGCTGAATATCAGCCTTGACACCTTGCGTCCGGAGCGTTTCCGGCAGATCACCGGGGTGGACGCCTTTGCCCGGGTCTGGGCCGGGATCGGCAAGGCCCGGGAGCTTGGCTTTTCTCCGATCAAGCTGAATATTGTCGCTCTCAATGGGGTAAACGACGACGAGTTCATCGATTTTGCCCGGATGACCCTTACCGAGCCGCTGCAGATTCGTTTTATCGAGTTCATGCCCATTGGTGCTTCTGCCCTATGGGATAAAGGAAAATACATCAGCTCCCAGGGGATCATGGACCTCCTCAAGCCCCTGGGGCCGCTTGAGCCGGTGCCTGCGAAGCGGATGGACGGCCCTGCCCGGATATACCGGTTTGCCGGGGCTGTGGGCACGGTCGGCTTCATCAGCCCCATCAGCCACCACTTCTGCGACCGGTGCAACCGTTTGCGGCTCACTTCGGAAGGCAGGCTGCGGTCCTGTCTCTTGTCCGACCAGGAAACCGATCTCAGGGAGAGGCTGCGCAACGGGGCAACCGACGCGGAGATCAGGGAGCTTATCATCGCCGCTATTCTCAACAAGCCCAAGGGGCATACCATTTCGGTGGAGAGCGGGGGGAGCTGCCACGGGCAGATGTCGCGGATAGGCGGGTAGAGAAGAAGGGGCAAGGCGCAACAGGTTGCGTTACTCTCCCACCCTGGGATAGGATCCGAGCCATTCGAAATACGAGCAGATTTCCTTCAGCCGTTCACAGCCATCCTTGACAATCTCATCCTCCAGATGGCCAAGCATGTCGATGAAGAACAGGTAGCGCCCCGGTTCGTCCTTGACCGGACGCGATTCGATTCGGGTCAGGTTGATGGAGCGCTGGGCCAGGATGCTCAAGGCGTCGTTGAGGGCGCCGGGCCGGTCCAGGAGGCTGACCAGGAGCGAGGTTTTATCTTTGCCGCTTCTGGAGGGCGATTCCTTGCCGATGAGCAGAAAACGGGTGGTGTTGCCCCGGTAATCCTCGATGCCCTTGACCACGGTCTGCAAGTGGTAGGTGGTGATGGCCAGTGAGCTGGCAATGGCTGCCACGCCTGGGTCTTCCGCCGCCATTTTCGCGGCGGCGCTGGTGCTGGAGACCTCCTGGATCGTGACCTTGGGGAGATGCTTCTTCAGCCATTGCCGGCATTGGGCAATGGGCTGCGGATGGGAAACCACCAGTTTGATGTCGTCCATATTGCCTGATTTATTGACCAGGTTTTGGATGATGCCCAGATTCAGTTCCCCGCAGATCTTGACGTTGTACTTGATGAAGGAGTCCAGGGTCGAGGTGACCGCGCCCTCGATGGAGTTTTCCACCGGCACAATGCCGTACTCGGTTCTGCCCCGTTCAACCTCGTCAAAGATGTCTTCAATGGTTTCCAAGGGAAGATACTTGGCGGCGTGTCCGAAGTATTTCACCCCGGCCAGATGGGAAAAGGTCGCCTCGGGCCCCAGGTAGGCCACCTCCACATGTTTTTGCGAGAGCCGGCAGGTGGTGATGATCTCGTGGAAGATGCTTACGAGGGGCTCCTCGGGAAACGCACTGTTGTTTTCGGCCAGCAGCCGTTCGAATATCTGCCGTTCGCGCAACGGATCCCATTTCGCTTTGTTGTTCTGATTTTTGAGCTCGCCGATCTTCTTGGCGCAGAGCAGTCGTTTTTTAAGGAGCTCCAGAAATTGACTGTCTATGGCGTCGATTTGTTGTCGGACATCGGCAAGGGTGAGGTCTTTTGTGTTTTTCATAATCACTATTTTGGGGGCTTGAAAACTGTGTGCCCGTATTCCGGGTACGGTTTTTTATGATTTCGGGCAATTTTCCTTGGGTGTAGAGACTTTCTTAATCGTATCCCGGGAAAAATAAAAGGGAAAAGTGCTCTCGGGTTCGCAGGGTTGTTTGCCCGAGGAAAGTCCCTTGGGAAGGGCATTAACTGTTTGCTTCTCCGGGTGGATAATGTATAAACATCATAGTAGATAATCATGCCTTTGCCGTAACGGAAGGCCGGATTATGCCAGGCAGAGTTTGAGAAAAAACGCCCAATCGTTTCCCAGGCCGGATCATGAAAGTAAAAAATTGCATGCAGAAAGATCTGATTATCGTCGGCAAGGACGCATTGTTGCAAGAGGCCGGGGCGTTGATGAAAAAACATTCCATCCGCCATCTGCCGGTGGTGGAGGATGAACAGCTGGTCGGCTTTATCACGGAAAGCGATTTGCGGCAGTATTCCTTCCCTTCCCAGGAGAAGGATATCCATGTGCATGAGGTAATGGTGCTTAACCCCATTACCGTCAATCTCAACGCCAGCATTGAAAAGGCTGCCCGCCTCATTCACGACTACAAGATCGGCGGCTTGCCGGTCCTTGACAAAAAGAAACTGGTGGGGATCATCACCGCCATAGATCTGCTTTCCGCCTTCATTAATATGATGGGGTTGTTGCGGGACTCCTCGCGGCTGGATGTTCTGGTCGGCAAGGTCGGAGGGGTCGAGGATGTTACGAGAATCATTAAGGCGCACGGGTGTGAGATAATCAGCGTGGCAACGGAAAGCCATTCCTCCCGGCGAAAATTGTACTGTTTCAGGCTGGAGAAGGGGGAGTTGGACAAAGCGATCGACGCCCTCGAAGATGCCGGACACAAGGTTGTTTCGGTGGTGGATTAGTTTCCGGCCATTGTCTGATTATTCCCGGGAAGGAGCGGGTTCCATGAGCGAGTTCAAGGTTCAGAAAACATACGAAGAGATCAATGCCAAGATCAAGGCGGGGCAGGCCGTGGTGGTCACCGCCGAAGAGATGGTCGGCATTGTCAAAAAGCATGGCCCGGTTGAAGCAGCCCGGAAGGTCGATGTGGTCACCACCGGCACCTTCTCGCCCATGTGTTCCTCCGGGGCGTTTATCAATTTCGGCCACTCCAATCCCACCACCAAGGCGCTCAAGGTGTGGATGAACAATGTCCCCGCCTATGCCGGGCTTGCGGCGGTGGATGTGTATATCGGCGCGACGGAGCCGACCGAGGATGATCCGTTGAATAAGGTCTTCCCCGGTGAATTTCTCTATGGCG
This sequence comes from Desulfurivibrionaceae bacterium, assembly GCA_041675265.1. Taxonomy (GTDB): domain Bacteria; phylum Desulfobacterota; class Desulfobulbia; order Desulfobulbales; family Desulfurivibrionaceae; genus Thiovibrio. The sequence continues at coordinate 55,292 of JBAYUD010000009.1, forward strand.
GCGGCCATGTGCTTGAGGATCTGGTGGCAGGCAAGAAGGTGCTGCTCAAGGCGGTTGGCTATGGCACCGACTGTTATCCCAATAAAAATGTGGAAAAAGAGGTGACCCTGGCCGATCTGCCATACGCCCTCCTGGTGAATCCCCGCAACTGCTACCAGAATTACAATTGCGCCATCAATCTTTCCGATCGCACCGTATATTGTTACATGGGAACCCTGAAACCCCAGGTGCGGAATGCGACCTATTGCAGCGCCGGTGAGTTGAGTCCCCTGTTGAATGATCCCTATTATAAGACCATCGGCTTGGGCACCAGGATCTTCCTAGGGGGCGGAGTCGGGTATGTGACCTGGCAGGGCAGTCAGCATAACCCGAAAGCCCTGCGGTCGGAGAACGGCACCACCAGAAGAGCGGCCGGCACCTTGATGGTGCAGGGGGATTTGAAGCAGATGTCTTCCCGCTGGCTCAAGGGCGTGAGCATGCAGGGTTACGGGAGTTCCCTGGCTGTGGGCATCGGGATACCCATTCCCATCCTGAACGAGGAGATGGCCGCCTATACCGGGGTTTCCGATGCGGAGATCTTCACCCAGATCGTTGATTATTCCTATGACTATTCCCATGGTGTGGCGCGTAACTATGGCGAGGTCAGCTATGCCCAGCTCAAAAGCGGCCAGATCGAGGTGAATGGCAAGATGGTGCCCACGGCGCCGCTCTCCAGCGTGGTCCGGGCACGGGAAATTGCCGAGACTCTCAAGGGGTGGATAACAGCCGGCAAGTTTTTACTTGAAAAACCCATCCAGACCTTGCCCTCTGAATAAGTGCGCCAGGGTGGAGATCTCCTTATCCCAAAAGTACGGAAAGCTGCAAAAAATATTATCCCGACACAAACAGGTTGCTGTCGCCTTTTCCGGAGGGGTGGACAGCTCCTTTCTCCTGTATGCGGCCTGCGCCGCCATAGGTTCTTCGGCGGTTCACGCCTTTCATGCCAAGTCCGAACTCCTTTCCCCCATGGAGGCTGGGCGGGTTGAGCGCACCGTCAACGAACGTGGCTGCCGCTTCCATGCCGTGGAGATCGATCCGCTCGGTTGGCCGGAATTCGTGGCCAATGCTCCTGATCGTTGTTACCTCTGCAAGAAAAATATCTACCAAGCATTTTTGACGGATTATTCCTTCCCCAAAAGCGCGCTGTTGTTTGATGGCACCAACCGCGACGATCTCGGGCAGGAGCGGCCAGGGTTGCAGGCGGTCGCTGAATTGAAGGTGCAGACCCCCTTGGCTGATATCGGTTTTACCAAACAAGAAATCCGTTTGCTCAGCAGGGATTTTGCCCTGTCAACATGGAATGTCCATGCCTCCTCCTGTCTGGCTACCCGAATAGCGCACAATGAGCCCATTACCAGGGAGAAAATTGTGCTGGTTTCCCGGTGCGAGGCGTTGCTGCAAGAACATGGGTTCATGGGGGTTCGGGTACGCCTTTCCCAGAAAACTGCAAGCATTGCCGTTCAGCAAAAGGACTTGCCTGCTGTGCAAAAAAAGCATGTGTTTTCAGCCATTAACGATGGATTCATGTCGTTGGGAGTGAGCAAGGTTATTGTTGATTCGCAAGGGAGATATGAGCCGTTGGGGTAATTTTAGGCAGTCTGGCGGATGAAAAATTTGCACCGGTATCGCATTTTTTTCTTATTTCATCGCATTTTTTCTTTGACAGACGCTTTTTTTTGTTTGACAATCACATCACATAAGTTTAAATCGCCCCTAAGGCAACTTCATTACGGTGCTTGTAGAAGGCAGAGAATCTCTAAATTCACGAGGAGGAAGGAGAGGAATGAACAAAAGTGAATTAGTCGAGAACATGGCAAAGGCTGGCGGTATCAGCAAGGCTGCAGCAGAGAAGACCCTTGGCGGCATGCTGGCCGCGGTTACCACCGCCTTGAAGAAGGGTGACAAGGTAACTTTGGTAGGGTTTGGCACATTTTCCGTGACCAAGAGGGCTGCCCGTCAGGGTCGCAATCCTCAGACCGGAAAGGCCATCACCATCAAGGCCCGCAAAGTTGCTCGCTTTAAGCCCGGCAGCAAGCTTGCTGAA
>JBAYUD010000010.1:0-54479 GCA_041675265.1 Desulfurivibrionaceae bacterium
ATGCAATATCCTTGTGCTGTAGTTAAGCGGTTTTGTTCCGGGATATTGCAGTCATTGTACAGTGCTTGTGCACATAAATAAAGTCGAAATTACAATGAGTTGAGTTTTCCTACAGGCTCAACGGCAACGATAAGCCTCCAAACCGCAGGCATTCCCTCGGTCGGATTTCGTGAAACCGCTTCCATTTTTTCAGCCACGGACTTACCCAAGTCTTTTCCTCGCGCCTAAAAACGATGATGCTTTCACCCCTTGGAGATTTCCGGCAAACAAGCTCCTGCTCTTTTCCATGCCACGCGTTTCTTAAGGCATGAAGATTGGGCCAAACACCCATTTCCCAGCGGAATTATCCCCTGCCGGAGCCGAGGCCCTGCCAAAGGAGATTGCACAGATGCACAATCTGCAAACAGGTGTCAGACCAGGAACCACTGTTATCGATAACGTGATCCGCGAGGCGCGCCTTGTGCGCTAGGTCCATCTGTACCCCGATCGATTGTTTGGCCTCGGCCTCGCTCACTCCATCACGGAGCATGAGTCTGCGCAGACAGGTTGCTTCATCGGCATACGCCACCACAACCTGCGAAAAATCATGCTCCCAGCGCGCCTCATAGAGAAGGGGCACCTCGACCACGAACCGCTTTGAAGTCCGGGTATCGGAAGACTGGCCCATCTCTCGCTCGATACAGCCGGCTATTTCGTTTCGCACCAGGGGATGGAGAAGGGCGTTGAGTTCATGGCGGAATTCGTGCTCCTCGAAAAGGATCTTGCGCAACAGGGGGCGGTCGAGGTGCTGGTCCGCCAAAAAGAATCGCTCGCCAAACGCGGTGCGGACAGCCAGCCAACCGGCAGCCCCCGGCTCAAGGAGCCGACGGCAGATGGCATCGGCACTGAGCCCATTGGCCCCGCCGATTTCACAGAGATAGGCCGCCACGGAACTCTTGCCCGACCCCATGCCTCCGGTAACGGCAACCACCGATCCGAGCTCCTGCTGAACCACCATCCCACCTCACGAAGGCCTAAACACCGTCCGTCTGCCGCAACAACTCAAGTGTATACAGCATATCCGGCCAGAGCGGCGCGGTAAACCGCAAATTCTCCCCGGTCCGGGGATGCGAGAAGGACAAGGTGTGCGCGTGCAGGCATTGGCGGGTTATGCCCAGCTCCGGATAACGGGAATTTTTCCGGCCATAGACCGGATCACCGGCCACGGGGTGAGACAGTGCGGCCATGTGCACCCGGATCTGATGGGTGCGCCCGGTTTCCAGCCCAAGCTCCAGAAGGGCAAACCCCTGGACAAAACGTTCCAACACCCGCCAGTTGGTCACGGCCTCGCGGCCATCTTCTCGAACCGCCATTTTTTTACGATGCACGGGATGACGGCCAATGGGCAGATCAACCCTGCCGGCTTGGCCGATGGGCTTGCCGTCGACAAGGGCCTGATAGATCTTTTTCACCTCGCGCCGCTTGAACTGATCGGCAAGGGCCTGGTGGGCAAAATCCGTTTTGGCAACCACCATGACCCCGGAGGTGTCTTTGTCAAGCCGATGGACGATCCCGGGGCGCAGCTCCCCATTTATCGCGGATAACCCCCCGCATTGATGGAGAACCCCATGCACCAAGGTCGCCCTGCTGTGGCCGGCCGCCGGATGCACGACAACACCGGGGGGCTTGGCGACCACGATGAGATCATCATCCTCGTGCAGGGTGACAAAGGCGACCGGCTCGCCGATCAGCTCTGAAGGAGAAGTTTCGGAAGGGATGACAAGGGAAAGGTTGTCCCCGGCCTGAAGAAGATACTTGGCCTTCCGGGCAATCCCGTTCACCAGAACCGTTTCGGCCCGGATGAGCTGCTGAATCCGTGAACGCGTCAACCCCTCACCCTCAAGCTGGCTCGCCAGATAGAGATCAAGACGCTGCCCTGCTCTCTCAACGACAAAAAACCGATTTTGGCTCATAGGCTCACGGCACGAAAAAAGTGTGGATCCGTCATGGAAAGGAATGCGGCGCCCCCAAAGAAAACGCCTGTGCTACCGGATGATAGCACAGGCGAAAATTTACAGATACATGGCACAGCTAAACAGGATCAGGAAAAAATCTGCTCGATGTTCTTCTCCACCTGGGTTTCGGTTTCCTTGGCTTCGTTGGCAAGGGCAATCTCTTTGACAAGAAGGCTTTTGGCGGTGTCCATCATCTTACGTTCGCCAAAAGAAAGATCCTTGTCCACCCGCAAGAGAAAAAGATCGCGAAGCACCTGGGCAATCTCGTAAACAGAACCGGTCTTGATCTTTTCCATATACTCCCGATACCGCTGATTCCACGGCTGGGAGACGATTTCCACATCCTTTTCATTCAGGATATCGTAGATTTTGCTCACATCCTTGGGGCTGATGATACTCCTCAACCCCACATTCTTGCAACTGGTCGTCGGGATCATGATAACCATGCTTGAATCAAGAATCTTCATCACATAAAAGGATTGCTGCTTGTCCCCGACCTGCCGCTGCTCGATGGATTCTATTTTGCCAACGCCATGGGCCGGATATACTGCCATATCACCAACGTTAAACACACGTGCCTCCCTTTCGCCAATTATGGAACACCCTGTTCCTTTTTCTACAAGGAAGCACTCCAATACCGACGAAGAAATGAAGATTAGGGGGCACTATACCACAGATCACAGGATTATCAAATCAAACTTAAAAAAACATGATATTACAACACATTAGGAAACACTCATTCCGCATTGATCCGGTTCATGGCAACGGAAAGCCCTTCTTCCATGACCAGGCGAACCCCTGTCTCAATTTGGTTGAGTTCCTCAAGCACCATGGACGCTTCCTCTTGCCCGAAACGGGAAAGCACGAAATCACTCACCCGCTCCGCGTTCAGCGGACGCCCAATGCCGACCCGCACCCGCACGAAGTCATTGGTGCCGAGATGCTCGATCAGGGAACGGATCCCGTTATGGCCGCCCGCCCCCCGCTTTGTCATGATCTTGGTGCGCCCCAGGGGAAGATCGAGATCGTCGTGGATCACGATGATCTTGCCGGGATCAACCTGATAAAAATCGGCAATCGCCCTTACCGCCGTGCCGCTTCTGTTCATAAAGGTCTGCGGCTTGACAAACAGGACGGGATACCCCCAGGAGAGATCCTTTGCCGTTTCCGCCTGCCATTTTGTGCCCTTGAAGGCAAAGCGGTACTTCTCCGCCAGATAATCAAGAAAAATAAAGCCGATATTATGCCGGGTAGCAGCATACTCTTTGCCGGGATTTCCCAAACCGACCACGACGTACACGATATTTCCCTCTCTGCCGTCAAACTATTCGGACAACGGTTCCCGGCCCTGCCTGACCAGAAAAAAGAAAAGCCGAAAAAAGGAAGCTCCTTTCTTCGGCTTTAACCACGCTGTATTGGAAAAAAACGTATTCCAGACGATTTACTCCGCGGCGCCGGAAACAGAAACACACACAGCATCCGCGGCCGTGACGAGATTCACTCCAGCGGAAAGCCCCAGATCCTTGCAGGTCAGGGAATCGCCCCGATCCAAGGGAGCAACATCAACCTCTATAACATCGGGGATATCAAGCAATTTGCCCGATACCGTGACCTTGTTCTTGAGGATGGTCATGTCGCCGCCCATGTCAACGCCCTTGGCCTTACCGACATACTTGAGGGGCACCTGAAATACCATGGGCTTATCCAGGGAAACCTCGTAGAAATCGGCATGCAGAACGTTGTCCTGTATCGGATCCGTCTGGATCTCACGGGTAATGACGTGGCGCACCGATTTCTTGCCGTCTTCATCAATCTCCAGATTGATGAAGGCATTTTTTCTATGGATCGAGAGCAATCCCTTGGTGAGATCCTTGGTGTTGCATTCCAATGCAACAGGCGCTCCCAGCGGACCATAAATAACAGCAGGGGTGTTCCCCGCCCTGCGCATTGTCCTTGCCGCACCCTTACCAACAGTTTTCCGGACCCGCGCCGTCATATCGATTTGTAACATTGAACTGACCTCCTCATGTACCGATTCTCATAACAAAAAACCAGCAACGGCCACAATGCAGTGGCCTCCGGTTGTATAGATATCTCTGTCTTACTCACTACACGAATAATGAACTGACAGAATCCTCACTATGAATTCGCTTCACCGCCTCGCCCAGCAGCTTGCAGACGGAAAGCACCTTGATTTTCGTACAATTCCTGGCAGCCTCGCTGAGGGGAATACTGTCGGTGATGATCAGGGTTTTGATCTTCGACTTTTCCAACCGCTCAATGGCCGGACCGGAAAGCACCCCGTGGGAGCAACAGGCATACACATCCTTGGCGCCCGCGGCGATGAGGGCATCAGCCCCGGCGCACAGGGTTCCGGCGGTATCGACCATGTCGTCCAGCAGAATCGCGGTTTTCCCGGAAACATCGCCGATGACGTTCATCGCCGTGCATTCGTTGGCCCGCTCCCGACGTTTGTCGACAATCGCCAGGCTGGCATTCAACCGCTTGGCGAATGCGCGGGTCCGCTCCACCCCGCCTGCATCCGGGGAAACCATGACCACGTCGTTGCTCAATTTCTGCGAGATGTAATCAAGCAGAACCGGCGCGGCAAAGAGGTTGTCCACCGGGATGTTGAAAAAGCCCTGAATCTGCCCGGCATGGAGGTCCATGGTCAGAACCCGCCGCACCCCGACCACCATCATCATCTCGGCCACCACCTTGGCGGTGATGGGCACTCTGGGGGCAACCTTGCGATCCTGCCTGGCATAGCCATAATAGGGGAGCACCGCGGTGATCCGCCGGGCAGAGGCGCGCCGCATGGCATCCACCATGATGACCAGCTCCATGAGATGGTCATTCACGGGCGGGCAGGTCGGCTGGATGATAAAGACATCGCGGCCGCGAACGTTTTCGCCGATCTCGACAAAGATCTCCCCATCGCTGAACCGGCGGACTTCCGCCTTGGACAGGGGTACCCCGAGATAGTTGCATATATCTCCAGCCAAGGCTGGGTTGGCGTTACCGGCAAAGACCTTCATATCTTTCATGCTGTTGCCTGAAGTTCGGGTTATCGTATTTCCGCCGCTTCGAATCGCCTCAACCGACAGCGCGCCAAAGGAGAAAAATGGCTGGGGCGGCAGGATTCGAACCTGCGAGTGCAAGAGTCAAAGTCTTGTGTCTTACCGCTTGACGACGCCCCAACGCCTAACGCTTTTCTTGTGTGTTCAGTGGTCGTGCAAGAAAGACATTCCGGCCGAAACGCTGGGCAAATCGAGCAACGCTCTTTTGCGCTTGCGCCTCGTTCGCAAAAAGACCAAACACTGTGGGGCCGCTGCCGGACATCAATGCCCCGTGGGCACCATCAGCCAGAAGCTCGTCTTTGATGCGGCCGAGCTCCGGATATTTCCCGATGGTCACGGCCTCTAAATCGTTATATAAAGGAAGATTCCCCGGCCCGGCACATGCATCGTTACCATGCACGAAGTCGCGGCCTAAGATATATGGATTGCCACCCGTTGTCAATGTAAAATTCTCATACACCCACTTGGTGGACACGGCAAATCCAGGGTTTACCAAAACGATCCAGTCGAAGAGAGGGAGATCCTCGGCATGGATCTCATCGCCAATCCCGGTAGCCCAAGCGGCGACGCAGTCATCAACGAAAAAAGGCACGTCGGCGCCCAACGGCCGGGCCAGATCGACAAGCTGTTCCGAAGAAAACGGCAAATCGTAGAGGGTGTTCAGCCCCTGCAATACAGCGGCGGCGTCGCTGCTCCCCCCTCCCAGCCCGGCGGCAATCGGCACTTTTTTCTCAAGCACGACATGCACGCCCCCGCCTCTGCCCAAGGCGGCAAAAAAAGCCTTCGCGGCCCGATGGACAAGATTGCCTTCGCCCGTGGGCAGGTCGCTTTCCGGGCATTCCACCGAAATGCCGGAATCCCGCCTGACAAAACGCAAACGATCGGCCAGGGTGATTTTGAGCATCCTGGTTTCCAGGTCGTGGAACCCGTCCGCCCGCTTGCCCTTAATGGCAAGATAGAGATTTATTTTTGCCGGAGCCTCGCGGACAAGCTCCATTGCGCTCTCGTTTTCCATCTTCGGCAACTTCCTGGCCCCTGTTCTCCGTGGTCATAAAAAAAGATCGCCTGATTTCAGCGGATTGAAAACCAGGCGATCAAAATTATTTCAAATGCGTGGAAAAAGTCAGCTATTGTCTTTCACATACCGCAGTTTTAAATCGGCAAGCACATGCCCGAGAAGTTCCTCTTCCTTGTCGGTCAAATTCCCCTTGGTCCTGTCCTTGAGCAACTGCAACGTGTCGATGGTATGCTTGGCCAAAACAAGATCCTTGCCGGTCCGGCCGGTCTCCGGATCCTGAAGATCACCCAGATGAAAGAGCGCCGAGGTATTCAGCGACATGATCAGGGTGGTAAAGGTAACCTCCGGCAGGACGCAATTGCCGCCTTGCCGGACATATCCCTCCGGGCAACACCCTTTCTCTTTTTTCTCGTTTTCAGTCATGGGCGGTCTCCACTGGGAAGAAGGAGAAAACTAGGCTGTTACGCGCCCACCAACTCCGGCAGTTCAAGAACCATGGCGGCATGAATGTTCGGCAAGGCGCGAACCTTGTCAAGCAAGGCCTGGGGAACCAAGCCATCGGTGTTGAGCAGGATCACGTTGAGATTTTTGTCCCCCTCCCGCTGCTTGCCGACGGTCATCCGCGCGATGTTCACCCCGTCGTTGCCGAGGGTGGTGCCGAGCAGCCCGATGACCCCGGGCACATCGTTGTTCTGGACAAAGAGCATGGGACCGGCGGGCAGGGCTTCCATGCGGAAACCGTTGAGGCGCACCAGACGCGGCTCATTCTTGCCGAATACCGTTCCGGCCAGGACGTTTTCGCCCTCGGTGGTTTTCACCCGGATGTTCACCAGATTGAGGAAGTCGTCGCTCTTGCTGGTTTTGGCTTCCACCACCCGGATGCCGCGCTCCTGGGCAATGATCGGCGCGTTGACGTAATTGACCGCGTCTTTCAGGATCGGGGTAAACAGACCTTTCAGAAAGGCAACGGTGATCGGGCTGGTGATCATCTCGGAGAGATCGCCGCAGTACTCGATGGTGATCTCCTCCACTCCGCCCTTGGCGATCTGCATGTGGAAGGAGCCCAGCATCTCGGCCAAGGTGATATAGGGGCCGACCTGGGAAAGAACCTCGGCGCTCACGGACGGAACGTTGACCGCGTTGGTAATGGTGCCGCGAAGCAGATAGGCCGCAACCTGCTCGGCGATGGCCACGGCGACGTTCTCCTGGGCCTCCGCCGTGGATGCGCCCAGATGCGGGGTGCAGATGAAGTTGTCCATGCTCAGCAACTTGCAGTTTTCCTTGGTGGTGGGCTCCACCTCGAAAACATCGAGCCCTGCCCCGCGAATCTCGCCATCCTTCAGGGCATTGTACAACGCCTCCTCGTCAACCACGCCGCCGCGGGCGCAATCGAGGAATACGCACTCTTTCTTCATCATCTTGAATTGATTGGTGGAGAGCAGATGCTTGGTCTCCTTGGTGAGCGGCACATGCACGGAGATGAAATCGGCCCGCTTGCACAGCTCATCCAGACTCACCAGCTCCACGCCGATCTTCTCGACCAGCTCCTTGGGCATATGGGGATCAAAGGCGATAACCTTCATCTTCAAACCCTGGGCCCGCTCGGCAAAGATGCTGCCGATCCGGCCGATGCCGACGATGCCCACGGTTTTGCCGGTTACCTCACGGCCACCGAACTTCTTCTTCTCCCACTTGCCGTCTTTCATGGAGGCCGTGGCCTGGGGAATGTTTCTGGTCAGCGACATCATCATGGCGATGGCGTGTTCCGCCGCAGTGGTGGCGTTGCCGTCCGGGGCGTTCATGACGATGATCCCCTTCTTGCTCGCAGCGGGGATATTGACATTATCAAGGCCGATACCGGCGCGGCCGACAACCTTCAGCTTCTCGGCCGCTTCGATGATCTCCTCGGTAACCTTGGAGGCGCTGCGGATAACCAGGCCGTCGTACTCAGGGATTATGGCTTTAAGCTCCTCCGGGGAAAGGCCTGTTTTCACATCAACCTCAAGCCCGGCATCCTCGAGAATCTTAACACCAATGGGCGACAGGTTGTCACTGATCAGAACTTTCATTGTTTCTCCTTTGTATATGGAAAGCGGCCAAAGTCTTTTGCAAACCTTGGCAAATGGATAGAGCGCGGATAATACAGACTCGAAAAACCCAAAATACCCGGATTCCCGGCACCTAAAATGCCGAATATTATGTGATCAGGGAAGTTTGTCAAGAATAAAACAAGAGCGGCAGCCCCGTCTTGCCGCGCTTCTCCTACTCTTTGAAGCAGGCGGAAAAATCAGCCGGCCCCTCGTCACCGTCCCCATCAGGGTCTTCATCCCGCAACCCCCGGTAATGCCGGGCCGTGACGCAACCTTCGCGAAGCTCCGCGTATTTACGGGCAAAGAGCCTGTCGGGAAATTCCGGCTTGTTCAGGTAGGTCACCATGTTGCCCATGATCTCCGCTACCATGCGCTCCACCAGCGCAGCCCGTTCGGTGTCGGCCACAAAGGTTCTCTCCTTGATGACCGAAAACGTTAGCGACCCTCCGAGGGCCTCACGAATCTCCGCCTGCAAGTCCGGATCATCCTCCGGCACCCGGGCGAAGAAACCTTCATCAACCGGAATCTTTGCCTCGCAAACGATCTTGATCAGCCAACGGTCTCCGGCCATCGTTTTTGACTGGTCATGGACGGTCAGGGTCATATTGTTTTCAAGTCTGCGTTGCTCGATTATATCCATCAATAAAACTCCTCGGTAGCTATCAGCCAGGGGCAAAAAAACCTGTTTTGATATTTGCATATGCACACAACAAGGCTTGCCCTCTTTCCTGAAAACGGGTATATAACATATCTTTTCACAAAGGGGACAACTCCTTTATCATAAATTCAGAATCAGCGCCGGGAAATGCCCAGGATACGACAGCGGCAAACTGTCCCGGCTTTCCTTTCTTGCATGGCAACTCGATGGAACAGACCATGGGTATCGAGATCTACAACACCAAAACCGGCCGGAAATCCCCTTTTATTCCCCTGGAAGAGGGCAAGGTCAAACTCTATGTCTGCGGCATCACCGCCTACGACTACTGCCATATAGGCCATGCCAGGTCGGCCCTGGTTTTCGACATGATCGTCCGCTACCTCCGCCACCGGGGCTACGAGGTCACCTTTGTCCGTAACTTCACCGACATCGACGACAAGATCATCAAGCGGGCCCAGGAACAGAACACTACCTGCGAAGAGCTTTCCAGCCGCTTCATCGCCATGTTCCACGAAGACATGGCTTCTCTCAACGTTCTCCCCCCCACCATCGAACCAAAGGCCACGGAACATGTGACGGAGATCATCGAGCTGATCGAAGATCTCATCCGCAAGGGGCTCGCCTATCAGGTGGACACCGATGTCTACTTCCGGGTAACCGGGTTCGGCGGCTACGGCTCCCTTTCCGGCCGCAACCTGGAAGATATGCAGGCAGGCGCCCGCATCTCGGTGAACGAGAAAAAAGAACATCCCATGGATTTCGCCCTCTGGAAAGGGAGCAAACCCGGGGAACCCACCTGGGAAAGCCCTTGGGGCCCGGGCCGTCCCGGTTGGCACATCGAATGCTCGGCCATGAGCCGCAAATACCTGGGCGACTCCCTCGATATCCACGGCGGCGGCAAGGATCTCGTCTTCCCCCATCATGAAAACGAGATGGCCCAGAGCGAAGGCGTCACCGGGGAAGAGTTCGTTAAATATTGGGTGCACCACGGCTTTGTCACGATCAAGGACGAGAAGATGTCCAAGTCGCTGGGCAACTTCCTCACCATCCGCGAGGTGCTCGACAGGTTCGCCCCGGAGGCCCTGCGGCTCTTCATCTTTTCCACCCACTACCGCAACCCGCTTGACTATTCGGAAGCGGCCATGCTCGATGCGGTGGCCGGTCTCAATCGCTTGTACACCTGCCTGGCCGAGATCGAGCAACTTCCCGCTGGCGGCAACGATCAGGCTGCCTCCGCCGTCTCCAAGGCGGACCGGGAGAAGATCGAAACGTTGGCCGAGCGTTTCCTCAAGGCCATGGACAACGACTTCAACTCAGCCCAAGCCCTGGGACATCTTTTTGAAGGAGTAAAACTCCTCAACAAGATCCGCCAGCATCTGCCGGGCAAACCGGCCAGCCTCGACCTGCAACTGCTCAAGCAAGGAGCCAGAACCACCAGGGAAATGGCCAACACCCTGGGATTGCTCAGCGAAGAGCCGGTGCAATTCATGCACAAAGAGCAGGAGAAGATCCTCAAGACCCTCGCTATTACCCCGGAGGAGATCGAAAAGGGTATCGCGGACAGAACCGAGGCCAGGGCAACAAAAAACTGGGCACGGGCCGACGAGATCCGCGACCGGCTCTTGTCCCAGGGCATCGAACTGAAGGATGGCCCCACCGGGACCTCCTGGCAGGTCAAACTCCCGTAAACTGTTTTTTTCGCATATCTCTTTGATTCAGCCGCGCTTTCTGGGCTATAATGAGTGAAACGCCTTTTTGCCTGTTTCCCTCGGTTTGCGCCTGGAGATCCGCCATGAAACGAGAGCCTGCGGTTGCCCATCAGTTTTACCCCGGAGACCCCGCCACCCTCAGACACACCCTCGAACGCCTCATTCCTCCCACCACTACCAAACAAAAAGCCCTGGCCGTTGTTTCACCCCATGCCGGCTATATTTACTCCGGCGGTGTAGCCGGAGAAACCTTCGCCGCGGTGGAGATTCCCCAGGATATCGTGGTGATGGGCCCCAATCATCACGGCTATGGCGCACCGGTATCCCTAATGAACAAAGGCGCCTGGAACATGCCCCTGGGCGAGGTAAAGATCAACACCGTCCTTGCCCAAAACCTCCTCTCTCAGACAGATCTCATCGAAGCGGACACCCTGGCCCACCGGTTTGAACATTCCCTGGAGGTTCAGGTGCCGTTTTTGCAATATTTCCGGCCGGACATGACCCTGACCCCCATGGTGATCTCCCATCTTTCCTTCAAGACCTGCCAGGCAGTGGGCGAGGCGCTGGCAGCTGCGATCCGACAGTACGACAAGCCCGTCCTCATCGTGGCCAGCTCGGACATGACCCATTACGAATCCCGGGAGTCCGCCACGGCAAAGGATTCCCTGGCCATCCAGCAGCTCGAAGCCCTGAACCCCGAGGGGTTGTACAACACGGTGCTGGGCAAGGGCATCACCATGTGCGGGATCATGCCCGCCACCATCGCCCTTGTCGCCGCCCTCCGGTTGGGCGCGACCCAGGCCCGGCTCATCCGCTATACCGACTCCGGCGAGGCCAGCGGCGACACCAATCAGGTGGTCGGGTACGCAGGCTTGGTGATTTCCTGAAAAACCTAGGGGCAGGCCACAATTCTGCTTGACATAATCGGCCTGTTCCTCTATTTTTCGACCGTTCTTTGCCCGGCACATCTTGGGGGATCGTCTAATGGTAGGACTGCAGACTCTGACTCTGCCTATCGGGGTTCGAATCCCTGTCCCCCAGCCAAGATATACCAAGGGTTTCCATGAATCATGGAAACCCTTTTTTTTATTCTGGTTGCGCCTGAGTTGCAGATGGTTGCAATAGCACTGTAAGCGCACACGTAAAATAAGAAAATTTTGCAAATAAACGCAGAAAAATTCTAATCCAAAACCTCGCCGGAACAGAAGATTAACTCGCCCCGCCTACCAATTTCCGTTTCTGCTTAAGACTTTCCCGCAATCCCTGGGTATGCCCCCAGGGGACTCCGCATTCTTCAAAAATCTCCTCCCATCCCGAAAGGCCAGCGCAGGTTTCCTCAAGCAAGCGGCGACACCTTTGAGCCGACAAGCCGAATCGCCGCCCCTCATGCAGTATATCCTCGCGGGAGAAAGGGCCATCCGTACCGTTGATTTGCAGGATATGGCGCTCCTGATAAATATTGGGGGTGATATCGTATCCCGGCGACAGTTCCCAGCCTGCGTGCGTGTGGAGCATTGAAAAATTTTGCAGATGATCGTCCGTGTTTTGGAGAAGGACATTGATTGTCATCCACCGAAAGAGGCTGCCCAGATCCACCTCCGGCCGCCAGGAAATGCGCCGGACAACATCCGCCATGGCCGAATACGACGCGAGGTACGGATTTTCCTCGCCGGTCATGGTGCGCATGCTCACAATGGCATTCCGCCCGCCTGCCGCTGTAACATCAAACCGTTTTACGAGCAAAATTTCCCGATCCCCCACCGTGAGGCGCTTCAACTCAGGGATATCGAGCCCGGCATGCCGCGCCAACAGCATTCCCGCGTGCTCCAGGGAAACCCAAAGAGAGGGGGAGATATCCCGGATGCTGGAGAATTTAGCGAGCCAGAGGTGATCGTCCATGCGCACCAGCACCTTGGGCCGCGCTCCCCCGGCGGAACTGCCGCAGGCGAGCAGATGCTTCAACGCCTTGTTCTCCGCGTCGATGTTCCCTTCAAAAACCGCGGCCTCTTGCATCGCCTTACTGATCCGGGTGAAGTCGATACTATGCTCTTCACCCCGGACCTTTGCAGGATGCTTTCCCGCATAGAGCAAACGGCCCAACCCCGCTCCCTTCATGGCGGCCAGAAGGTGCGCCGCTGTGAAACGGGACTTATCAAGGCCCGCCCGCTTTGCAAGGATGGTTCGGCCCCAGGCATCGGGCAGGGAGTCTTCAAAAACAGCGTGGACCCCCGATTCCCCCCGGTGGGCATCAAAAGTTTCAGGAAGAAGCGGGAGATGAATCGGGTCGAGCGGATAGGCGTTGTGTCGCAGGAGGTAGGCGTCGTCGTACTTGAAGAATCCTTCTTTTTTGTCAGGAGAAGAGAGGTTGCGCGATAAAAGCCGCCCCACATACACGACCTCCCCATCAGGCATGATAGCGGAAACGTGCAGGGATATCGCGTCAGTGCTTTTCATGACCGGACCCGCTTTTCAGGACTCTTTCTTCAAGATCGTGTTTGCGGTCGTATTCGGCAAACGGGTCAACCGGTTCCGCAAGCAGGTTCTTCCATGCTTCCGCAAGACCAATGGCCTCGGCCACCGCGAGCCAGGAGCCGATTTTCACCTTCTCGCTCCCGCGCTCTATTGCCCGCATGGTGTCAACGGAAATGGCGCATCTGGTCGCCAAAGTCAGCAGCTTGATTTTCAGCTCGATTCGCCGCTTGCGATACAGGAGCCCGAGTTGATGGAAAAATTCTTCGCTTGTCATATCGCCACCTTTTTTATTTAAGGTAGCATATTTCCAATATTAAGTCATATATTTTTATATATAGTTGCCCATAACCAACCATACAATATGAAAAATATCTGTTTACGCCCCACCTGCCATTCTCACGCAAGACGCCGCTCCCCCCCTTCGCTTACAATACATTGCGGAAAGGCCCGGAGCTGGCGGGAGTCCGCCAATTGCTGGTTTGTGTATCGGGTGGGGAGAATCGGAAAACAATCAAGATCCCGCTTGGGCGGGCAGGCGATTATCTGCGCACCAGGGCGTCGGGCAAGGTAGCCTTGCGGACGAGCCAGTTCTTTTCCTGCTTTTGCAGGGAAAACGTCACCCGATGGGTTTCGTCAAAGAAGTCCGGCTGGTTGTAGTTTGCAATCACATGGACCAGGGCGCTGACCTCAGCCCTGCCCTCGCTCGGGATCTCGACCGTGATTTCCTCCAGGGCCACGTGCAGGTTGGCCTGGCGGGAGCGGTACAGGATAAGGTAGTGGGTGACCAGCCCAGGCTCCAGAATCTCATGGTAGTCGCGCTCCACCACCGTAACCTCGCAGGCCGGGGCGATGAAATCCTTCACCGGCCTCATCTTGAGGGCGATCATCACCGGGGTTTCCTCCCCCTCCTTGGAAAGCGAGACCGCAATGGCGGTAAACTTGCGCTTGATCACCTGCTGGTCGCTGAAGTAGAACAGGGCCCAGCCGATGACTCCGGCCAGCAGAACGATAAGGGCTATGATGAGCTTTTTATTCATGATTCAGTCCTCAGCCTTGGCCGCTTTTCACAAGTAGCCTGCCCCCTTTTTCTTCTCGGAAAACTGTTTACAGAAACACCTTGTAATCGGCGTTCAACGCCTTGCCCAGCCTCTTGGCCAACTCCTTGCCGATGGTGCGCTTGCCGTTTTCCATCTCGGAGATGTGACGCTGGGGAATCCCGGTCAATTCGGCTAATTGCCGTTGCGTGAGGTTTTCACGATAACGGTAAGCGCGGATGGCGACTTGCTCTTTCCCAACATATTCGGGAAACACCTCGGCGATGGTGTAAGTCCGCTCATCCCCGGCCTCGACCGCTTGGACATACTCCTTAATCCTTGGCGCATTGCTGCGATGGACACGCAAGCGCAGGGTTATCATGTCTTCGTCAATATGGGGCTTTTTCGTGGCTACCGGCATATATCACCTCTATAAATCGAATTCCACCTTTGCTTTCCCGCCACACTGCCACATAGGTAGGCTTGCCCTTTTTCAGGTGGCAATGATGCTCGCAATCGGACAGTTTGGAGTAATTTGGCCAGTCGCCCCGCACGGGCCCGGCTGCCTCAATCTCACGCACCAACTGGTACAAAATTTCTTGTACCTTGACGGGGAGCTTGTCTTTTTGCTTTCTGGCCCTGCCTGTAAACTCAACTGTCCACTGCATTATATATACCAATTATTGGTATCAGGCAAGAGGGCTATCCATTCTTCGCCATTTGAATGGTGACGGTAAAGTCTTTCTCCTTGACGACAGCGCCGAACAACCTGGAGTTTGGGTTCAAACACAACCTTACCAGCCTAACTTGTGCCTGGGTTCATTATGCATAGCGCACCAGGCAACTGCCAAACATTTTTTCTGGATTTCGACGAAAATCAGGACTACAGAATCTGACCCTGTTCGGTTTACAGAGCGGTGCAGCGGAAGGAAGGGCGATGAGCCAAGTTTGTCCTCGGCAGGAGAATAGATTTGACCCGGTTTTTACTGGCAAAACTCACTTTTTAAGATCTGATCCCGACAGTTCCTCAATATACCGCATCGTGATCGCCCACGTTTACCGGGATGATCTCTTGTTCCTGAATCAGAAACTCAAGGGTGATTCGATAGGCAAGATTGATTGAAACTGAATGCAAACCCGAGAGCCGCCCGGACAACTGATGCAGGCGGAGTGAGGGATGAAACGGATTGGCCTCCAGCAGTTGCAGTGTTTTCAGATACTGTTTTTCCAGATCGGGATGACATTTCAAAAATCGCAGGGCACGCTTTTCATACTGCTCGGTAAAAACCAGCGACCAACTCATCCTTGAGCAGCCTTCAACCGGGCCAGATGGTCTTCGGCGCTTTCCTTGACAAAACGCCCTTCGGCGATGTCTGCACGGGTCTGCGCAAGGGCGGCTTCCAGCTCACACTCCCTCAGGTAATGGTAATGCTCCATACCCATCACCACGAATCGCTCCTTGCCCCGAACAGAAATGACTGCCTCCTGACGATGGGCAAGTACGGCCTCAATGGCGGAAACGCCTTTTATTTTCAGATCATTGGCAGATAGATTCGACATGCCTTGCCTCCTTAGTATTCTTTACAACACTCACAATCACACTATTAGCAGTATAGGTAATAGTATGTCTGCTGTAAAGCCCTTTTCATTGGAGGGTTCTGGCAAAACTCACTTTTCAAGACCTGCCCCGACGGTTCCCCCAAATTGTGGCAAAATCAACCCTTATCTTGGTGTCCGTAAAACTAGGGGAACTCACTCCGTTCCCTTCCCCATCTCCTCCAGTGCGTCCCCTCCCCCCCTTTGCGTCATCTCTGTACACGTTTATTGTCAACTTTAATTATTCCTTCAAGGGACGCTAGTAGTTCTTTGTTTTGATAATCAGGATATTTTAATTCTCTATCCTTAAATTTAAAAATAAACGCCCACATTAAAACCACAGATTCGATATCTTCAAAATTATATATCAATTTATCTTTTTCACCAAGAGTAACAAACTCTATCTTTTTTAGAAAAAAGTCTATTTCAATAGAAAACACTATATTTTTATTGAAATGGTTTATTATTAATATAATTACAAACCATAATAGTAGGAGCATTGTTATAACAGTATTAATTTCTCCGTAGCTTATGAAAAGAAAAGACTCTAAAGATAATATACATACTAGCGCTATCTTTATCGCATTTCTAAAAAACCAAATATACCATGAAGGCAATTTGCAAATAATTTTATTATTAGTTTCCACAATCATTAACTCCACAAATTTTTAATCAGACAAAAAAACGGACAGTCCAAAGTCGATGGGCGCAGCGAATAAACTCCCTGCAACTTGTCCGGCCATCGGATTCGCCCCTAAGCCTTCTACTGCAGCTCCCAGACCTCCGCCCATATCGCCCAGAGCAAAATATACGGGGTCAGGTCTTGAAATATAAGTTCTTCCCTATCAATCCCTGAACAAAAAATGGGCAGATTGAGCCCTCAGCTCTCTCTTCCCGAGCTTCGCCCTACCCCTGTTTCCGATTAATAAGCCCGCCCACCGCCGCCATGATATCCGCGGGCAGCACCATCATCTTGGCGTTGGAGGATTCGGCCAGTTTGCGCATCCCTTCGATGTAGCGGTTGCCCAAGAGGAACATGGCAGGCAGGTCGTTGTCTCCCACGGCGTCGGCAATATCCTTGATGGCCTTGGCCGAGGCGTCGGCCAGGATGATCTGGGCCTCGGCCTCCATGCGGGCCGCCTCCAGGGTGCCTTCCGCCCGCTGGATCATGGCCTGTTTTTCCCCTTCCGCCGCCAGAATCGCCGCCGCCTTGAGCCGGGCCGCGCCCGCCTGCTTCTCCATGGCTTCCTGCATGGTGTCCGAGGGGCGGATATCCTGGATCTCCACGGACTTGACCACCAAGCCCCAATCCACCACATCGTCGCTGATCTGGGTCTTGAGTAACGCCTTGATCTTGTCCCGGGAAGAAAGCGCGTCGTTCAGGGTCATGTTGCCGATGATGGCGCGCAGGTTGGTCATGACCAGGTTGCGGATGGCGTACTTGTAATCGGAGATGCCGTACATGGCCTTTTCCGGGGAAAGCACCTTGATGAAGGCGATGGCATTGCACCAGATCACCGCGTTGTCGGCGGTGATCGCCTCCTGACGCTCGATGTCCAGGGGTTCGTCCATGGTCATCACCCGGTAGGCCACCTGATCGATGTAGGGGACGATGATGTTGAGCCCCGGCTTGAGGGTCTGGTGGTATTTCCCCAACCGCTGCACCACGAATTCATGGCCCTGGGGGACCATCTTGACCCCGGCCACGATGGTGATAACGACCAGCGCCAGCAGAACAAAGACGATAACGGTGAAGATAGGCATGCTTTCTCCTTTTTCTGTTTGAGAGACGGTAAAACAACTATGCCTTGCGCACCTTCAGTTTCGAGCCCAGCACATCCACGATCACGCAACGGTCGCCCACCCCAAGGGGTTCCTCGGCGGTGAACTCCCACTCGTCGGAGCCCAGCACCGCCACGGAGAAGCGGACCGTGCCCGCGGGAAAATCCCCCGGTTTGACAGCGGAGACGATGCCGGACTCGCCGAACACCGACTCCTTGCCCTGCCCTGCCTGGGAGCGGGCTTTGGCGTTTTTCAAAAAACCGAACCAGCCGATGGTAAAGGAAAGCGCGGAGAGGGCAACGAAGATGGCGGTTTGGGCGGTGAGGTCAGTCACCCAGTAGGAGGCGATGCCGGTGAGCAGGGCGGCGATGCCGAACCAGATCACGACAAAGGAGGGAATCACTATTTCCAAAACGATCAGGACGACGCCGAGAATCAGCCAGTAGCCAAAATACATCGCTTCACTCCTTGGTTTTTCCGTAACAAAAGAGGCTCTTGCAAAATGATTTATTGTGCTTCGACAGGCTCAGCATGAACGGAAGACACTATAATGATTTCAAGCTGGTTACCGTTCGCCATGAGCCTGTCGAAGGGTTGTTCCCTCTTTTTGCAAGAGGCTCAAAAAAAGGGACTTCATGGGCATCTTCCCTGTGGCGCCCCGATTCCTGACCACCTTATCACGTTTCAACCGTTGCTTTCCATGGGAAAATCCTGGCCGGGTTTTCCAGAAAGCTTTCACCGGGCAAGGAATCACGGAACAGTTTCTCCGTCTCCCTATGGCAAAAAGAAACAAACCGGCGTATTATGGAACCCGAGATATTTGAGCGCTGCATTGAGGGAATACAAAGCAAAGGACGCGACATGAGCACAACCCAGGCAAGCAGCCCGCTGCACGGCATCACCCTGGAGATGATCCTTACCCGGCTGGTGGAACACTACGGCTGGGAAAAGCTGGGGGAGAAGATCACGGTCAACTGCTTCACCAAAGACCCCAGCATCAAATCAAGCCTCAAATTCCTGCGCAAAACCCCATGGGCCAGAAAGAAGCTGGAGAGCCTCTACCTGCACACCAGACTCCGCAAGGAAATTCTTCAACAACCCGTTTCCCCCCTGCCACAGCAGTAACCGCGGCCGACCGGCGGACACGGAGGGAAGTCTCCTCTCCCGGTCGCACGGATTCCCCTTTCACATTGACATTTGCCCCCTCAGTACCCATAATTATAAACAGAAGGAGGTCATGCAAATGATATCCATCAACAACCTCGGCCTCTCCGGCCTCAAAACAATTCTCAACATCCAGTCTGCCGCCGACAGCCAAAGCAGCTCCTCCCCCCAATTGGAGGACATTCTCCAGGCCAAGGCGGACTCGGTGCTCGTCTCCACCGCATCCAAAAGTCTCGGCAAAACCTATCAGCGTCTCAAGGCCACCGGCAACGAGGCAGCGACAAGCGGCTTTTCCAAGATCGTCCGGAGCTTCGGCAGCGACATTTCAGGAAAAGCCATCGCCGATATCGCCATGGCCACCGGGCAAATGGGCAGCGAGGATCTGCAACGCTACGGCTCAATAGCCGAGTCGGTCAGCAGCCTGGGCAACCCCGCCATCTTTGCAAAATTCACCTCCCAGGCAGCCACGGCCTTTAGCGCCGACCAGGAACTGGGACGCGGCTATCTGAACGCCACGGCCGCCATCGTCGAGGCTGAGTACAGCGGCAATCGCCAGGAAGTTATTGACCAGAAGCTCACCAATCTAAGCGATTTCATGGCCAAGTTCAGCGAGCTTGGCACGCCTGCCGAGGCAAGCGAAGCCGACACCACCGCCTTTACCGAGTTTGCCAACTCCATCGGCGCCATGACCAAGGGCACGGATATCTCCGCCGCCATGGACAACTACACCGGACCACCGGAAGAGAACACCTTGGCATAATCCGGCGCATAAACTCTTCCCGCGAGGGATCACTGCTCCCTGGTTCGGGCCTCGCGTGCCTGTTCACGCGGCGCGACCTTGGCCAGTTCGGCAAGCTCCTCGGCCAGCAGATCCATCATGTCGTCCACCGACATGATGCCGACAAGCTCTCCATCTTGCTTGACAACCGGAATCCGCCGGATGCCGTTGGCCCGCATGAGCCGAATGGTTTCAACCACCCCCTCGGCCTCCTGCACGCTGATGAGCTGCGGCCCCATGATATCGCCGACGGTGAAGTCGGTAACGGGCAAGGACTTGGCAATGATCTCGATCACGATATCCCGGTCGGTCACCATGCCCACCGGCACTCGCTTCCCCCCGGCCTCGTCCACGACCACCAGATCGCCCACATGGTACCGGCGCATGAGTTGCGCGGCTTCGATGATGCTGGTTTTCCTGGTGGCAAACACTACTTCCCGGTTGCAAAACTCTCCAATGGGCATAGTCTTTCCTCCCGACAGGTTGATGCGCAGCCTCCTACTTTCCTTGGCTATTTTCCCGGGGTGCCGTGACCTTGCAAAAGTTCATTTATCTTCCGGCCAAACAATCCGGCGCTCTTCGGGCCATCGCCGGTAACGATATTGGTGTCCACCGTGACTCCAGCCCCGGTATATTTCGCGCCCTTGCCCTCGATGGCCTTTACTTCACTGCCGAAGACCGTGACGTTCCTTCCCTTGAGCAGTCCGGCATTTGCCAGGATTACCGGAGCCACGCAGATGGCCGCGACAACCTTCCCCTGCCCGGACATCTCCTGGGCAATCCGCAAGGCATCACGGTTGGCAAAATACACCTTGGAACCGCCGCCCCCCACAAAGACTACCCCCGCGTAGTCCTTCTCCTCCACCTCCGCAAGGGTGAGGGTCGCGGTGGCGGAACCGCCGCGCGAACCACGGCAAACGCCCTTTACCAGGCTGGCAATGACGGTCCGGTGCCCAGCCTTTTCCAGTTCCTCCCGGGTAAGGAACAACTCCTCATCCCTGAACCCATCTGGGGCGATGATCAAAAGCACTGTTGCCATGGAGAGCCTGCGGTGTTGTTTGTTTATCCACTCGGACGGCATGCCGACCTGTAACCAGCGTATCACATTTCCGAGCCCGCATTCCACGGAGAAAATTTTGCTCATTTTTTCAAAAAGATACATCTACCCACAATGACTCAACCTTAAAGGAAACTGTCACCACGGGCTCCCAAAACGAAAAAGGGCAAATCCCCATGGCGAGCTTTGTGAAAGCCGCGCCTCCCTCTCTTCATCTTTTGCCCTTGGCCAGGATTTGCGCAGCATCACTCCCCCTTTCCCCGAAAGAACTATTGACGCGATAAGAACCTGTATGCGTAAATAAATAAGTACCCCGGCGGAGTTCACGCGAACCGGAGCATCCGTGGAAAAGGAAGCGAAAAATGGTTTCTCGGCGGCAACTCATGATGTTTTTGGGGTTATTACCACTCACCCTGGCATTGCCCGGTTGTGGATGGTTGGCCGACAAACCCGTTTCCATCGGCGCTTACGTTTGGCCGGGATACGAGCCGATGTTTCTTGCGCGGAATCAAGGCTGGCTGGACGCACAACAGGTGCGCCTGGTGGAGACGGCCTCAACCACGGATTCCCTGAAAGCGCTCACTGAAGGCAGGGTGGATGGGGCCGCGTTGACCCTGGATGAGGTGTTGAAAGCACGGGCGAACGGTCTGCCGCTTTCCGTGGTGATGATTTTTGATATCTCGGCCGGTGCGGACATGATGGTTGCGCAGCCCGGCATCAAGAATCTCGCCGGCCTCAAGGGCCGACGCATCGGCATCGAGCAAGGGGCCGCGGGTGAATTGATGTTGACCGAAGCCTTGCGGGCCGCGGGTTTGACAAAAGAAGAGGTCACACTGGTCATACTCCCCGTTGGCCGGCAATTAGATGCCTGGTCGAGCAATCAATTGGATGCCGCAGTCACCTTTGAACCGGTAGCCAGTCAGCTGCTGGGGCAAGGTGCACGCAAGCTGTTCGATAGCCGGCAAATCCCCAACCTCATCGTTGATGTATTGGCGATACGCAACGATGTCCTCGACCGGAGCCACGCAAGGGCGATCCGTCACCTGATAGCCGCGCATTTTCGCGCGCTCAATCATCTGACGAGAAACCCGCAGGACACCGCTTACCGGATGGCTCCCCGCCTTGGTCTGCCGGCGGCGCATGTGCTTTCCGTTTTCAAGGGATTGATGTTACCCGGCGCTGCCGAAAACTATCGTTTGCTTGCCGGGACTTCCCCCGAGTTGCTTCCCGGTGCCCGGAAACTGTCAGCCGCCATGGTCAAGAATGGATTGCTCAAACAGGATGATCCACTCACCGCACTGATACGAGCCGATTTTCTGCCCACTGATTTTCAGCAAAACTGATCATGGAGCGACTCATGCCCAACCCCCCATTCATGCGCGTGCTGATGATGCTGTTTTGCCTGATCGGCGCAGCACACCTGCCCTCTGCAAGTTACGCCGCGGAACCGGTGAAGATTGGCGTGCTGGCATTCCGCCCCAAACCGCAAACGATGAAACAGTGGCGACCTTTGGCCGTCGCACTCAAAAAGGCCTTGCCGGAATACGATTTCGTGGTGGAAGCACTCACCTATCCCGAGTTGAATCAAGCTGTAGCCACCCGCCAGCTGGATTTCGTACTGACCAATTCCGGCCACTACGTGATGTTGGCGAGGCGTAACGGATTGTCTTCCCCACTTGCCACCCTGGCTCTCAATGAAAAAGACCAGGCCGTCACGGCATTCGGTGGCGTCATTTTCTGTCGTGCGGGACAGGAAAACATCAACACGCTGCTCGACATCAAGGGCAAGTCCGTTGCAGCCATTGACCCCGAATCCCTGGGTGGTTATCAGATGCAGGCGTATGAACTCAGCCGGGCGGGGCTTCGTCTGCCGCGGGATATCAAACTGCTCAGCACCGGCATGCCCCATGACACGGCTGTCGAGGCAGTGCTGAGCGGTCGGGCCGAGGTCGGTTTCGTGCGCAGCGGCGTGCTGGAAAACTTGGCGCGAGAAGGCAAGATTGACATCAAACAGCTCAAAATTCTCAATCGCCAGAATCTCCCCGATTTTCCGATGCAAATTTCCACCCAGCTTTATCCGGAGTGGCCGTTTGCCGCCATGCCGCATATCGAGGAAACCCTTGCCAGACGCGTCGCTGCCGTGCTTTTCCTGCTGGAAGATGACAAGGCTGCCATCCACGCCATAGGCATCCACGGTTTTGTCGTGCCCGCCGATTACAGTTCAGTGGAAGACATGTTGCGGGAACTCCGTGTCCCCCCTTTCGAAATCGCGCCTCAATTTACCCTGCAAGACGTCTGGTCGCACTATCGCGGGGAAGTAATCGCGGGCTTGCTGGCCTTTGGGGTGATCTTGACCCTGGGGGTGGTTTTACTGGCAACGCTTCGGAGACTGACGGCAAAGCATCAAATTGTGCTGCGGCAACAGCAAAGTTTGCAAGAGAATGAAGAGAAGTTCCGCACCGTGGCCGACTATACCCCGGGATGGGAGTACTGGGAGGGACTGCAACGCGAAATCATCTACATGAATCCCTCGTGTGAGGCCATCACCGGCTACTCCCGCGCCGAGTTCATCGCCGATCCCAACCTGCTCATGCGCGTTATCCACCCGGATGACCGCCAACAGGCGGAGGTTCACCGGCACGACATCAGCAATCAGGAGGATGGAATACTGAATTTCCGTGTTATCCGGCGCGATGGAGGGATACGCTGGATCGAGCATATCTGCCACCCGGTTTGGGGCAACGACGGAGTATTCAAGGGACGGCGGATCAGCAACCGCGACATCACCGAACGCAAACGCTTGGAAGCCGAGGTCGTGAAAATCAGAAATCTTGAGTCCCTTGCCATCCTGGCCGGCGGCATCGCGCATGATTTCAACAATCTGTTTCAGGTGCTTATCGGCAACATCCAGCTTGCCAAGATGCACACCAAGGAATCAAGCGAGGCCTTCCCGTTTCTGGAAACGGCCGAGCAAGCGTACGGATTGGCCACTAAACTCACCAATCGGCTTATTGCCTTTTCCCCCGGCGGCGACATCCTCCCGATAAATATTCAGCCGGCGAGTTTCATAGAGGAAGAAACGATTTCCGCCTTGGAAGGTTCCGGACTGGTGGCCGAATTTGACCTTGCGGATACTCTTTATCCCATCAAGGTTGAGCCTCCACAATTCCGCAATGTCATAAAACAAATGGTGCTGAACGCCAGGGAGGCCACGCCCCCGGGAGCAAACGGCAAACTCAGGATAACAGCCGCCAATGTGTCGTTGCTGGAGAACCACGAAAAACACCCCATCCTGGCCCCCGGCAACTATGTGAGGATTTCGATCGAGGACCATGGATGTGGAATCAGCAAGGAGAATCTGCCCCAGATCTTCGATCCCTATTTTTCCACCAAACAACGTGGCTCCCAGAAGGGCATGGGGCTTGGGCTTACACTATGCGATACGATCATAAGGAAACACGGCGGCGCGATCACCGTGGATTCGGAACCGGGCAAGGGAACCACCTTTGATATCTACCTCCCTGCCGTTGTGGGGTAGATTGGGAGGCCGGGATGCGTAACCGGGGACGGAACCTGACATAGGATCTCATGCAGCAAACCGGTCTCCACCCTCTATTTCATCTTCTGTACAACGACTCTCACAATAACGGTTTGATAGGCATCGATTGCCAAAACCGCACCTTGCTCCGCTTGGCCAGAGGCACGTATTGATCAGGCTGGTCGCTGGCCGCATTCCAACTGTTCCCCGGCAGCATGTCGGTTTCGATTTTCGCCTCTACAGCGCGCGCCAATTCAGGATTCTTAACGATCACCCCCACCTCGGTATTGAGGTTTTCCGAACGCGGGTCGACATTGAATGTGCCGATATAAACAATTTCCGAATCCACCACCATGCTCTTGGCATGCAGGGCGAAGACCGGAGGTGCGGCATTCTTCGTCAGCACCTGCTGCATCAAGTGGCGCTGCACCTCGGGATCGGGCTTGTATTCATAAATTTCCAAACCCATCTTGAGCAAGGTGTCCCGCTGCTTGCGATAACCGCTGAAAGCCTGAAGATTATCGGTGGAGGCCAGCGAATTGGTATTGATTCGCACGCGCACCCCGCGCGCAATGGCCTTTTCGAACAGATCCATGGCCTTGCCGGACAGCACCAGATACGGCGACTGGATCACAATATGATCGCGGGCGCCCTCGACCAGTTTCGCCAAGGCGGCGGTGCTCATCCCCCCGCCCCCCAGACTGATCCTGCTCTTGTTTTTCCCGGGATTGTCACTGATGAATTTCACGTCATCCCAGACCAACTCTCCGGTAAGCCGAGCGAAAGATGCAGGGACAGCCTCGATGGCTGCGCGCACCTCGGGCGCAAAATTGTCCGGCGAGTTGGCATATTCATGCAACTCTTTGTAAATCCGTTTGATTTCTTCATCATCCACACGTACATTCTTTTGCATGAGTCCGAGGCCATCGTAGAGATCCTCAACGTTCACGCTCAACCCGCTGCCCCAAAAACGCTCAAAACTTTCTTGCATCGGCTTGACCACCGCGCCCAGCACAAGGGCATCACGATCGCGGAAATTATACTCATGGTTGTAGTCAAAATATTCATTGGCCATATTGCGCCCGCCAGTGATACCCACCTTGCCGTCCACCACAAAGGTTTTGTCGTGCATGCGCTGATTCATGCCACGAAAGTCCGTGACCACATTCAGGGCCCACTTGTGCCTCGGCGTGCCGACGGAATGTTTGGGATTATAGATACGGATAGCAATGTTGGGATGCTTCGCCAGCGCCAGCAAGGCCTTGTCCGGGGCATCAATGAGCAGATCATCCACGATAACGCGCACCTGAACCCCACGATCCGCGGCACGTAACAGCGTCTCCGAGGCAAGAATGCCGATATTGTCCGTGCTCCAGATGAAGTATTGCACCTCAATCGAATGTTGGGCATGGTCGGCCAACCAGGCACGCGCCACCAGTGCCTCCATGCCCGTGTCCAATACGTATATGCCGCTTTGCCCCTCATGAGCCGCGATCTGCTCGTCGACAACGGCCATAGGCTTATCCGGCGCGGCATATACGGCAGGAGAAAAACACAGACACAGGGTGAATACCACCGCGACCAGGAATCGTTTCATGTTCAATCCATCAAAATGGTTAAGGTTGCCTTAAAGACAACATCCCCGCCAAACCCGAGAATGGAGCATGCAATGGGTGTAGAGAAATAATCCGCTGTTGTCAAAACATTTTCCAACAGGACTGCCGGGGAAGGGGATAAAGGTGCGGACAGCGACCCGGCAAGGGATATTTTCATGCACCTGAGCAAGGACAAAATTCGGACTTACGGCAGGATTTTTTTTCATTTGACTTTGCATATGCCTAACGCATAACATGCTGACAATTGTCATATTGTATTTTTTTACACCAGCAGGAATCGCTGAAACACTACACTAACAGTTAGATTAAATTCAACCAGTTAGGTCAAAAAATCCTGTCGCTACCTGACCTGGAAACAGGGAAAAGATGTGCAGACAAAGGTAACCGCCTTGCCGCCCGGCCTGACAAATTATATCTGCAATAGATCTTAGCGCAGGGAGAGAAGAACGTCGTGCGGCAATGCGAACATGCGTACATATGGGAGGACGCAGTCGATTTTGTGGATTATCTCCGTAAACAAGCAAAGATAACGAACAAATAGACTGCGTTCCCCTTGAAGCATCATACGAAAATTTCTACCAAGGGGGGGAAACCAAATGCTCACAATCCAAGGAAAATTTCACTATCAGGGAGACCTGAAAAAAACGCCGGTCGACGAAATCAACCTGCTTTTCGACTTCCCGGTCTATGAGTACCAGGAGGTTGACGAAGGCAGCGCCGTGGTGCGCCGTATCGTTTCGGCGCGGGAAACGCTCTCCCTGAGAAAAGAGCTGAAATCCACGGGATACAACCTGAAATTCCCGGCCAGCTCCATCACCGGCGAAAAAAATCAGGACATCAGGATGTTCACCAGCTTTCTGATGCAGCCGGACATCACGTTGGAGCATCTGACAACGGCCTTTGATGTCCGGTACCTGACGCAGACAAATGACACTCCTCTGGGACAGGAAAGCTTCGAGGCCCTCTACTTCCTGAAACTGGACCACACCGAGACGCCGTCGATCTCCAAGATCCTGAAACAAAAAATGAAGCATCCGGATGTTTATCAGGAACAGCTGGCCCGGATGATGTTCCTGATAAACAAAAAGGCATATCTTGAACTTTTCAGGCAGATCTCGCTGCCGGGCATGGTGGAGGTGAAAAAACGATCCTCGGAGTTTGAAGAGTTATACCTGTTGCAGATCATTGCCCTGTTGGCGGATGTACAAGAAAAACAACCGCTGCTGGCTAAAGAGAGCGAAGAATTGAACGAGATGGCGCTGTCAATGCTCTCCAGCGTCCGCAAACCGGTCGAAGCCCTGAAGACCATCAAGAAGCAGTTCAGCAGCCTGTTCGAATTCCCGGTGGCCGTCCCGGAGATGAAGACGGTCGAGATCGCCGGCTCCTTCACCGTCACAACCTCCGATGGTTCGGCAATTGCCGCCAAGGATCTCTCCCTGTACGACCTCTCGGTCGAATACCTTCAGAAAAGCCAAGAGGGCGAGGGGCACACCCGGACGCTGCACTTCGACTGGGACAAAAGTAACGCCATAACCGGCAACACCGTCCCGTTTTCCTTCTCCGAACTGCGGCCGGTAATCCGGAATACTCTTGCAGGCCTCATCTCCGTCGATGTCAAGGCCTACGACGGCTCGCTGCTCTATACAAAGGATTTTCACCCGGAAGACCCTGCCCTGCGCGCCCTGAAGATCGAGGTTCCCTTGCTGCGCCCCGTCACCCTGAACCCGGCCGACAGGATCCCGGCGGTCGGCAAGCACAAAAAGCTCAGGGGGCAGGTTATCAGGTTGAGCAAGAAGACCCCGCTCAAAAATCTGACGGTGGTGGTTCAGGCGAAAAAAGAAGGGGATGACATCTGGCGCATCGTCGGATCGGCATCCACCGATGGCTCCGGCAACTTCACCATGCCCTATCCCTACGGGGATTACCGGCAGGCCCAGGCGATCGTTTGCCTCACCCCGGACAACCCGGCGGACATCCCGATCGTCTCCGGCAAGGAAAACGAGACCATTTCGGACGACTTCCTCTACCTGCTGGTCAAGGAATCCGATTGCGTTCCGGTGGCCGGCGACGAGGAGTGCGACGGCAAGGAGTCCGGCAAGGCATCGCGGCTTCCCGACCAGGCGGATCTGATCGGCTCCCCGGACTACTCGCAGGACTTGGGCGGGTCGTGCGTAAACCTCTCGACCCCGAACCGCACCCTGAATGAGTACAGCTACAAGGCGGTGGTGCGCACCTCCGACCCCGACGTGGCCAACTACACCCTCGCCAAGACGGACAAACTCCAGGGGGGCGTATATCAAGGAAGTTCCTACACCCTCACCGGAGGAACAGGCAAGAGGAAACGCGCCCCGGTCGACCTCACCAACCCGATCCAGTGGCAGGACGCCCCGGACGACAAAAAGAATCTCTCTTTCTACCAGACGGTGTCCGTCGCCACCGGGCATGTCCTGCACTACAAGGCGCTGTTCAAGGCGGACGGCTACTCGATGGGGGATCTCTTGTATTCACTGGCGCTGGCGCCGGGCCAAAAGAAGGAGATCGTGGTGTTCGACTCCTCCCACTCCCTGCGGGGAGCGGAAAGCCAAACCATCTCCCAGGGAGAGAGGCTGGCCGCCGGAATCGTGGATGACCGGGAGATAACAGACCAGCTGAGCGGCAATATCAGCGAATCGTTGACGGGAAGCAGTTCCGCCAACACCAGCGGGGTGAGCGCCGGGTTGGGCATCGGCGCCATCATCGGACCGGTCGGTGCGGTGCTGGGGGTCTCGGGCGGCGTGGCGAATTCCAATTCCTCCGCCTCGCAGGACAGCTCGCGCACCGTCTCGCAGTTCTTCGGGGAGAAGCTGCGCCAGTCCATCATGCAGAACGCGGAATCCTACCGGCAGCTGAACGCCTCGGTGGTGACCACGGTGCAGGAAGGACAGCGCTACACGGCGACGACGGAGGTGGTGGCGAACCATAACCACTGCCACGCCCTCACCATGATGTACTTCGAGGTGTTGCGCCATTACGCCATCTTTCAGGAACTCTCCAGCGTGGAAGAGTGCGTCTTCGTCCCGCTTTTGATGACCAATTTCACCACGCAGAACATCTACAAATGGCGTGATGTGCTGGCACGCCACCTGTTGCCCCTTCCCTCCAACACCTATCTGCAGCCCTTCAGCTTCATCGGATTCGGACGCCAGCACCCGCTGCTCAGGGCCTTCGACGCCAACGAGCGGATCACGACCAACTACGCCAATATCGACTTCCCGGCCGGCAGCTACGACGACGAACGGATCAGCTTCGTCAAGGGCGATATCTATCTGAGAACCAACTTGCCCAGACCCAAGACGAGGTACGACAGGATTTTATCCCTGCCGGTGGTGACACGCACCACGACTACCAGCAGCATGGCCGGCGCCGCGGCAGGCAGCGCGGCGGGAGGCCTTGCGGGCTCCATCATCGGCTCGGTGATCGGCTCGGTGGTTCCGGGGATCGGAACGATTATCGGCGCCCTGGTCGGCGGCGCAATGGGCACCTCTGTCGGCGCCGAAATCGGCGCCGACACCCAGACCACCGTTACCCTGGTGAAGAAGCAGATCTTCGACGCCTTCATGCAGCTCGATGCGAACTACGAAACGGTCCCGCCGGCGCAATGCATCCGGGTGACCAACTTCCAGCCGTCCAGCATGACCATCATGGGCATCACCATCCAGATTTCCGGGATGGACTTCTTCGACAACGACATCGTCGACAAGGAACTCTGGACCACCTACGCCTCGATCCTTGGGTACGACGACGTGCTCAAGATGCTCGACCACTATTTCAAAAACCGGCTGATCTCCGAGTGGGACCAGATCTTCCACAACGACATGGCCCCGGTCATCTTCGCGAAGATCGTGGACAGCATCAATATGGAATTCATCGCGACGGACCTGACCAGCACCGTTCGCTACCGCGGCGGCGAGCGGGTGATGCGCATTGCCTTGAACGGCACCACCAACCTGAAGCGGAATGAATTCCCGCTGCATTTAAAGATTTTCTCAGGCAGTGAACTCATCAAAAAGCTGAACGGGTCGGTGACACTCACCGTGGAAAACGTGCGCATCTACTATTCCACCCCCCATTACAACGGCACGCTTTACAGCGGCTTTGTCAACGACGACCTTCTGGACGGCACCTCCTTGTTCATCCCGGAAAACAGCGACGAAAAGCGCAACCCCAGAAAAGAGGACGCCTATCTGGTCGACAAGCTGCTGGAGCACCTGAACAGCAACCTGGAGCACTACAACAAGGTGCTCTGGTACAACCTGGATCCGGACCGGCGCTACATGCTGCTGGACGGCTTCAACATCCAGATCTTCAACGACTTCAACCTCCCCGCCGGATACCGCAGCCTCGCCTCGGTGGTGAAGAACGAACTCATCACCATAACCGGCAATGCGCTGGTGTTCCCGGTCGCGGCAGGCTACCGGGTGAGCCAGTCCTACATCATAGCCCGGTCGGAGGAAGGAAACGAGACGGTTACCCTCTTCGACCACTACCAGCCGCTGACCCCGGTGGAACCATACCGCATCAGCGTCCCGACCCGCGGCGTGTTCGCCGAGGCGGTGCTGGGGGTCTGCAACTCGTGCGAAGAGATCGAATCCGACCGTCTGCAGGATTGGAACCGGTTCCCCAACACCGACGAGCCTACCCAGATTCTGCCTCTCACCCCGCCCAGCCCCACCATTACCGACTGGAAGGCGGCCTTCAAGGATTTGGTCTCGCCGCTCATCAGCATCCAGAACGCCCCCGCCGCCCCGGCGCCGGGAGCAGGTCTGACAGGACTGTCGGAGCTGCTCGGCAAGAGCGGCGTCTTCAAGGACATCACCGGGCTGGATGCCAACCAGCAGAACGTCATAAAAACCTACCTGTCCAACCAGGAGAACGCCAAGGCATTCGCCGAAATGGCCAAGGGCATGGCGATGCAGAGCCACAATACGGAAAACTCTGACAAGATCATGAGCTCTCTCAACGATGCGAAAAAATCCGGGGCGATTTCGCAGGAGGATTACGGGACGCTGGTCAAGGAGCACCTCCAGCAACAGATAGATGGAGGCGAAAGCAAGAAGGCGGAGGACGAGAAGGCCAAAACTGCCAAACCGACGCTCACCGACGCCGCCGTCAAGGCTGCGGACCAGGGGAAGGGTGTCAAGGCGCAGAAGACCGACCCCGAGGGAAACACCGAAACCGTGGAGATAAGCGGCAACAACACGAGTTCCGTGCTGGCGCAGGTCTCGGGCATCGTTCCGACGCTCCTGCAGAAGAACAAGCTGGCCTGCTGGGCAACCGCCGCCACCATGATGATGTGCTGGAAAAAAGGAAAGTCCCTCTCTGTGCCCGAGGTTCTCAGCCAGGCCGGGGACCAGTACCTTGTCAAATTCAATAGCGGCGAAGGACTCCAGGCAAGCGAAAAAGATGAATTCATCGCGGCGCTCGGCATGACCGGCGAGGCTACAGCCGCCAACTTCTCCCTGCAACAATACATTAACTGGCTGAACACCTACGGCCCGCTCTGGATCACCACCGATGCCGCCGGCAGCGCCGAAGTCTTTTCGCCTCACGCCCGAATCTTGACCAAGATCGTCGGCACAGGCACGCCCGACGGCAAGGGGACGGATTTCATCTTCAACGACCCTGCCACCGGCACGGAAAAACAGGAGCATTTCGCTGACTTCATCAGGGGTTTCGAGCAGATGATATTGGAAAACCCCGACGCCGCCTTCATCCAGGTGGTCCACTTCAGGGACAAGGTGATGACTGCCACGGAGGGAGGAGCCCCCACCTTGAGCGACGAAGAGAAGATCGCCCAACTCAAGACGGACAATAAACTTACCTTTGCCGCCAAGAAAGAATACCTGGATCTGCTGGCGGGCAAGTCCTTCCTCGACGCCCTCAAGTCCGTCTACACCCTGAGCAGGATAACGACCACCGCCAAGGATGCCAAGGGGGTGGAGACGACGACGGCGACCGGCTTCAAGACCATCGAGGATCTGCTGGACCGAAGCACGACCGTGGCGGACGAAAAGGCAGCCTACAAGGCGGTCGACGACAAGGGTGTTCTGAAACGCCTCAAGGTAATCCACGACGAAAATATCCCCTCGGACCTCACCGACACGGAGAAGGTGGAGGCGGCCGCGTTTTTCACCGACCAGATGGAGGCCAACCGGGCGGAGATCCAGACCACCTTCGCCAAAACCGGGGCTGAAGATCATCTTATCCTGAAATCCTTCCCAACCTCGGCCGAGGTGAAGGAGAACACCAAGAGCATCATCCATACCTGCATCAAATTCTCCGTCGGCAACAAGAAGCACATAGCGTACTGCCTTGCCACGGCCAACGGCGAGTCCCATTTCCAACCGATCATGGAGGGGAACGACTACTGCTCAACGTACAAGTACCGGGAAACGTGGGCGCAGTACTACTATTCCGCCGCGGGCAAACAGTCGTACAACTCGGGGAAAGTGGCCAATGGGCAGACGCAGCTCTCCGACTATCTGATCGCGCAGATGACCGCCATCGACTACCTCAAGGTAACCGACTCGGCCAAGAGAACCTTTACCAAGGGAAAAAACATCGACGATGCCAACTTCGACAAGCTCAAGACCCTGCTCACCACTTCCATGTCGGCAAAGGATTCGGCGGACAAGTGGACCGACATCGCCAAGGATAAGGCCCAAACCGCGGCCTTGTTTGCGGAAATGACGTCCATCGTCAACACCGAAAAACCGGCCAAGAGAATCATTACCGACGAGATGCTGATGAATGCCGACTTCCACCGATACGCAGGAAAAGGATTCATCCAGGCCACCGGCAAGGCCTCGTACCAAAACGTAATGGCGAAGATAAAGCTCGACGTCCCCGCCTTTGCCGTCGACCTCGTCAATGAGCCGGAAAAAATCCTGATTCCGGAAAATGGCATCTACTCCCTGGTTCTTGGCCTGAAGCGAGGGGCCTACGGCTCGGGAAAGGAGATCGGCTTTTATCTGAAAGACGGCAGTGCAACTGCTGATGGTGACTGGGATGAGGCAAGGGATTGCGTCAATCCCGGAGAGAAGGAAAGAAGGAAAATGTTCGGCCAATGCGCCAAAATCTACGCCGATGTCGTGTTCAGACTGAAGGCCTGACGGCGAAGCGGCCGGACGCCGCCACGAACGCCCGGCATACAAAAAAAAAGGAGTTACGTCGCGTGACGTAACTCCTTGATTTCTCACTTGGTGACCTCTACGGGACTCGAACCCGTGTTACCGGCGTGAGAGGTGTGTCTCGCAGTTAGTGTCGCAAGGATTTCCGGCCTGTGTTCCATTATTTTACCACTCGCAGCCGACATTTCTCCTTTTTGGCGGGTTGCTGGGGTGGTTCCGCCGTCGGCTTTTCTTCCTGGCGCATGAACGGGAACTGGTCCTCGTATACCTCACCGAATTCCGGGTGGGTGTAGTGGTCAAGCATCCTGCTGTCTTTGTGCCCGGTTCGGCCCATGGCATCGTGCCGCAGCACCCCGAGGTCGAGTAGGCGGGTGGTGAAGGTATGCCTGGTGTCATGCAACCGCATTTTGAATCCGCAGTTGCGAAAATGTCTGCTGACCGCCCTGCTTACCGAGTTTGCGTAAAATCTTGGCAGGATATATCCGACCTCACCTTTCCGTTGCAGCAGCAAGTTGTATAGGCGCTCACCCAGGCCCACCGAGCGCTCTTCGTCGTTTTTGGTCACATTGAGCAACAGGCTGCGGCTTTGCCAGTTGATGTTCTCCATCCTCGCGGCCATGGCTTCCTTGAGCCGCATGCCGCAGCCGAAAAACATGAGCAGGAACAAGGTGAGGCGCCCCCCAAGGCTGGCCGGGTTTCCCGGACCCCGCCGCTGGTCGCTGATTTCTGCCTTGGCCAGCACCGCGGCGATCTCCTCATAGGAAAGCACGGTGTGGGAGATCACCTCTTCCTTGGGGATCTTCGCCCCTTTCAACACCCCGAACGGGTTGTGCTCGATCACTCCCTCGGCCATCTGCAAGGTGAACATCCGCTTGATGTCCTGGAGGTGCTTGTTGATGGTCACTGCCTTGTATGTTTTACCCTGCCACCCATCGCGCAGCGCGGTCTTGATGCGCTCACCGTCCGAGTGGCGGATATCGCCCACGGCTTTTCCCGGCCCGAGGATCTCGACCACCCGGCCGACACGGACCTTGCGGGCCTCTGCTTCTGCTTTGCAGCAGTCATAACAGCTATTCGATTGCTTGTACTCCTCGGCCGCCTGTGCCAAAGTCTTTCTGGCATCCTGATAGGTGTTGAGCCGCTCCGCATCTTTCCGGCTGATCATGCGGTGTCGATGCCAGTGTTCAAGATCCGCGGCCGTGAGTTCCTGGTGCATGGTCTTGATCTCGATGAGATCGGCGAGGGCCTTCATTTCTCTGGCCTGCGATTTGTCGGCGGCGGAAAGCTTCTTATCCAACCACGTTCCGTCCGGCAGATAAAGACGCCAGCGGACACGGTACTTGGGGCCTTGCTTTGTGATGGAAGCGGTCATACTACATCTCCCGAGCCATGGTGAGGACCTCGACACCCCCAGCCGCCACCACCTTGAGCCTGTCGACAAAGCGGCCATCGCGGGGGCCCACGATCAACACCACGGCCCCGCGCCGCCCGGTCATTGCCGCGTAGTATTTGGCCTGGCCATATCCTTCAGCCCATTTTTTCGCCCAGTCGAATTCAACGGCCAGGGTATCGGTGAGGCAGTCCACCCGGCCACCACCCGGCAACACGTATTCCGTGACCCCGCCATGCTCGGCGCACCACTTGTCCTGGTAGTATTTTTCCGTCTGCTTGCCCGCGGCGCTGGCGTTGGTGACAAGGAGGAGAATGGCTACCACTTGTAACCACAGTGTTGGCATATAAATTGGCTCCGCACTTTTTTAAATACGGGGGCTAAAAATCCCGCGACTGCAACATACTTCAACTTTGATCCAGTTGTTATTCTGTTTACGGAAGTTGAACCGCATGTCGGGCAAGAAATAACAGGTTGAAGTACTTTCTTTTCTGATAAGTCGTAATATCCATCTTCATCAGGATCAAACCAGTCATGTGATTTACCGCACGTACCGCACCGTCCGTTTTCTTTGATAATTCCGGTGCAGCTTCCGTCAGGGCAAGCGATGCGCTTGCCTGCGGCCACCGCCGCAATAGTTTCGTCCATGGCTACCGCAAGATCAACAGGGCGACCGCAGTGCGGGCAGGCCGGGGCCATGGTCGAAACATCTTTCCCGCAATCCTCGCATTGTATTAACGCCATTTCAGCCCCCCTGTTTACCGCTCATTAAATACCACCCCAAAAAAGCCAGAACCACATTGTAGATCCCCCCAGGCTAATCAGCTTATTTGACAAAATTAGTATCTGTCCATCCAATGAAATATTCATT
The DNA here is from genome assembly GCA_041675265.1 of Desulfurivibrionaceae bacterium. Lineage (GTDB taxonomy): Bacteria > Desulfobacterota > Desulfobulbia > Desulfobulbales > Desulfurivibrionaceae > Thiovibrio. The sequence continues at coordinate 35,017 of JBAYUD010000010.1, forward strand.
TCCCCATAATAATTTAACCTTGGTAAGACTGAACCCATCCCATGCAAGCACGTCGGCTTTCATGCCCTCCATAACATTGCACTTACATTTTCCGTCAATCAGCATCCAGGATAATACCTGCGGGGATTTTCTGTTTTTGACATATTCCTTGAAATACTCTTTTGTCGTGCAAACTGGGGCTCCCTTAATAAGGGTTTCCGCCCCGGCGGTAGTTGCCAACCAAAGAATAATTGGGATAAAAAACAAGCTTCTTTTCATGGTGTGTCATTTTCCCCGTATTTTTTCAGTATTGTGCAAGCTGTGGTTGTGCCGATAAGCGGCCAGGTATAAGCCTAAGCATTGGCCGCCGAGTCTCTTTTTTGGCTTGCCCCTTGGTTGAGAATCAGCCTTTTCAGTTCTTCCATATCCCGATCATGTTTCACCTGCATCAACTCCAGTTTTTCTCTTACCCCCTGCATTTCATCCTCCGTTTCCACTGCCTTGTGAAAGGCGTCAATGTTGCGCTCCAGGGCGGAGCGGTAAATGGTTTTTGAGGTGATGACCCGTGCGGTCTTGCCAATGTAGTCATCAAACTTCGGGTTTGCATCCCGGTTGGGCAGGTGCGCAAAGGTCGCCTGCGGTCCTGTTGCCTCCTCCCCTTCTCCGTCCGCCAGCCACCCGACGGTGACGTTGCAGGCGCGGGCGATCTTGATGAGGTTCTCTCTGTTTGGCTCACTTAAACCGTTCAGATACCCGCTCATTGTTGTCTGCTTAATCCCACATTTCCGGGCAAAAGCGTTCCCAGAGAGTCCACTAAGCAAAGAATTTAAGCGCTCGGCAAATTTATTTTCCATAATATATCAACATGTTATAAAAAATTATTGGTTCATCCAAAAATCTGCTTGACTATCATTCGGAATTTCGCTTACTATCGTCCTAAAGGAACACGCTTTCAAACATTCACCAATTCGGATGACAAGCACATGAGCTTTTCCACTACCTCCACCCTGAGCATCAACGGGATTTCGGTGACGCTTTCCGTGCAAGTTTCAGCCGCATCTTTTCGCAGGCAAGCTGAAGAGTGGCCAACTGTTTTTTCAACCGAAGAGATTGAAGGTCTAGCCCTGAAGGTTCAGCAGGGAATGCCGCAAACGCTTCTTCAAGCGCAGCAGTCAGTTTCTCGAAGTTTATTGATTGGGGCATCTGAGATTCTCCAAGATCAAATTAGTGTTTTAGCCAAACCATAAAATCAGGAGGAAAAAATCATGCAAAAAGACACCGAGTTAGTTGGCCTGGAGGTCAGGGTCAGGCCGTTATATACAAATGAGTTCGTGACCTCCAAAGTTTCCTCCGTATTCAGGTTTAACCAGAAGCCAGTACTGGTCTTGGAAAGCGGTCATCAGGTGTCGCCCGAGGAGTGCTGTCTTTTGGATGGCGAACCGCTGTTTTCAAATGACCCCTCGACATTTTACTTTTCCGGAGCCCACCGCCGTGGCTGGACTTGCCCAAACTGTCGGCAACCGAACAGCCTGGCTGATCTCACCATCAAAGAATCGCATCGCAAGATCGTCGCCCTGTTTATGGGTGATTCTCTCTGTATTCACTGCAAGCACTGCAAGGATTCCACCTTGCTCACTCTTCGCGGGGACGCTTCTTTGGTTGCCCATAACCCCCTCCCAGAAGATACAGGTTGTGCTTGTGGCCGGGACTCTCTTGGTAGCTGAGGTTTAAGAGTAGATCGCGCAATTTCCTGATAGCATCCTCCGCCCTGTTCGTCAGGAGCAAAACCTTGGTGGACAATGGGTAGGCCTTTGAAATTTCGCTGCTCAGAGTTGAGAGTTTGTTCTGCATCAGTTGGAGCTGCTGGCCTGCTTTCCGGTGCTGTTTCAGGGTGAAGCAAGGTTTTTTTGCCATGAAGTCTCCTTACAAAAAAAGAGGTTGAACACCAATGAAACCGCATGAAATACGGGCCGCCATGGTGCTGGCCCAAACCAAGATCAAGGACATTGCTGAGCAGTGCGGACATCATCCGCCGGCTGTCCACCAGGTGATCAACAACGAGCGTCCCAACCCGCGCATCCGCGCAGCCATCGCCGAGGCTATCGGCAAGCCGGTGGAAGAGATATGGCCGGTCCAAAAATCCGAGGAGCAGGCCGCTTAAACGAAATATCCCCCTGGCCCTGGACGCAATTCGGGCTTGTTGGGTGGCACTGACGATCCTATCAGGGCCGGGGGGCTTTGTGCAATACCTAAAAATTACTTGAATCATCATGGCGTCATCGTATCAGGCAGGGAGAAGAGGGTAAATGGCAAACGGAGACAAGAAAATGCAATCCTGGCAGGTGCTGCATTTCGCAAGAAAACACCTTGGCCGCAGCGTGTTGTATGCCATTTTCGGAAAAAAGAACGCCAGGACTGTTGACTATTGGTGTGAAGACCCAAGGTACACGGGAAAGGAAGACCGAGCTTTTGACCCTATCCAGGGAGTCAAGGATCTGCTCGACGCCTTGGATGACCAGGGACACACCCCAATTGTCCGCGCCTGCCTTAATTTTCTCAGATCAGGAACATCGCTTGAGGAAGAAAAGCTGCCAATGGTCAGCGAGCTGCTGCCGACACTGGCAGAGGAAAAACTTGCCGACTACATAGCCCTGGCTGAGTTTCAGTCCGCCATTGAAAGGTGCAGGCCATACGAAGAGGCAAACGCGCTTAAAAAGGCGGCAATTGAAGAGATTGAGCGGACCTTTGCGAAATATGTAAAGGATTGCGGACACCACAAACCGGAGGAGCAGGCGGCATGAACCAGCAAGCGCTTTTTGCAGCCAAGAGAGAGTGCCCGACCATCCAGGAGCAAACCGGCTGGCGGCGGGTCCACCCCATGCAGATTTGCCAGGAACCGTCGGCGCTTTTGGCGGTCTCCTCTTACTCCTATGACCTGAGCAACAAGCATTTCGTTTCCTATTTCCTGGACAGAACAGGGATCGATCTTCACCACGACCATCTCGACCGCCGCCGCATCTTTTTTATTACTGCCCCCTGGCCGGAGGTGGAGCGGTGGATATTGAGCAGCCCAGAGCTGACATATCTGGGAACAGGGCTTCCGGTTGCAGAGATGGAGCGCCACAGCATGGTCAAGGTGTGGAAAATAATGCGAGCCAAGCTGCAGGATTGCTGGGAAATCTGGATTACTTCAATCGTCCCAGAAGGCATCAGCATGAATCTGGAAAAAGCAAAAAACATTAATACCGACCTCGGTATCTCCATCAACGATATCGAAAACAGCCGCCCAGAAAATCTGCCAGCCATAGCCGCCGCGTCAATAATGAAAGCATATCTGGCATTGATGCTGGTTGCTGCTGACGACAAGTTTAGCTTTCGTCTCGAAACAATTTCCCCAGGAACCATGCTTCGCGTTACAGAAGCTCGCAACCAACTTGTGCGCGCCCTTAGGTCTGGCTCGAACTCCGAAAATATCCGCTCACAAACCAGAGAGCACCTGGCCGCCATCGTGGGAATCACTGCACTTTGGGTAAACCACATGGAGCAGGCGGCATGAGCCCCGAAACCGTCACCATGACCCGCGCCGACCTCGCCGCCCTGGCTTGCGAAATGGCCAAGCAGATCACCGACGTGGTGCAACACCAGTTGGCGCTGCCAGAGCTGTACGCATTCCCCGAGGATATCGTCAAGATCACCAAGGGCAAGGTGCCTACAAATACCCTGATTTACTGGAGGCAGCAGGGCTTGTTCAAGACGATCAAGCTGGGAAAGCACCTGTTTGTGCGTCCTGACGATTGGCAATATTTCGTGGATAACCACCGTATTTTGTTTGGGAAAGCAAAGAAGTCCAAACGTGAGGCAAGGGCCTGATGCTCTCCGGTGATGCTACGGAACAGCCTAGTCCCTACTTTCGTGGCCAGCTTGACGGGCTGGACTCCTCGCGGTCATCGAATCAGGCAATTGGCGAAGGATTGCGCGCCAAGGGATCTGGAGACTGGTGCTGCGCAATAAAAGTGCTGCGGAATCTGGACGAAATGATCCGGCAGGAATTCGGCTGAGGATAAGGCAATGGGCGATCGGCAGTGGACAGGTTTTTCCTCTTCATCCCCGCCCACGGTTGATCTGGCCCTGGACTCCATCGAGGCCAACGACATGGAACGTGAAGTTGTCCATCGGGTTTGCCGGGTTGACGGAGCCAGGAGCGCTTTGCGGGTGGTAGCCCAATATCGGGCAGCACGGCAGGAATCAACGCAAACTGAGGTGGGGGTATGATGGCATGCACAAAGGAATTTCTGCACAGTCTCGGAATAGGTCTGCTTGTGGCGGTGTTGCTCATGGGAATAGGCGGCGCGATGGTGACACTCTCTTGGGCGGCGAGCACGGGCATCCTGACTTCTGCCTCAAATCATACCGGACCACGCATGGCGGCTTGCTATGTGGACTTTGTCAAAGAAGATGCCCGTTTGCAGGTGGCAAGGCATGACCAGCGTTGAGCGCTGCGGAAACTGTACGTGGCGCACGGCCTGGGGTTGCCAGAGCCGGAGCGGGGTTGCCTGTGCAGCATGGGAGCCGGACGAATGAAGATTGCTGACCAGGTCGTCACGCTGTTATGCGTTTCCCTGGTTGCCGGGGCCATGCTTGGCGCCCATGTAAATCAGGCGCTGCGGAATGAGATCGCGTTCGTTGAGGCTGTGCAGAGGGAGCTGGCCCAGATGGCTGTAGTTGGATGGTGGCACAAAGATCCCGTAACGCTGCAGTTGTATTTTGAGAAGAAGTGAAAGGAGAGATCATGGGAGATTCGCTGGGGTACACCATGCCGGCTGAGCTGGCGAAGAAGATAAAGCCAATGCCTGCGGATATGATGCGGCTGATAACCATCAAGCAACTGAACACGCAAGCCTATTGGGTGCGGCCGGTGATAACCGGAGCCAGACCCAGCGCTTGCCCATGTTGCGGTGCGGTCCACCCCCTGGCTGCCCACGGAGTATGCGGCGGCTGTTACGATCCCACCACTAAAAAAGGGCTTTATGGCCACGCCTTGCTGGACCACCTGGCTCACCGGGCCAAATGCGGCAAGAAGATTAGGCCATCTGGGCCCAAAGCTATAAAGAAATCCATCAGCCCGGCCTCGGTGCCGTCATATCCTGCGGCCCCCCACGCCGGTGCCGGGCTGGTGGAGTCCCAGCACCTTATTCTGAAAGCAATCCACCTTTCTCTTGGCCTTGATCCATTCGAGCCTTTGTCTGAGATACCGAATCACATTGACACGCTCATAGCCAACGTGATTCACCACAAAGAGCAGGGTGAGGCGGTTGCGAAGGAATACAGCAAAGTGGCGGAAATCATTGGCGTCAAAGGGTGTAACACAATACGAGAAAGAGCCGTACAACTGATGGCTGAACTGGACAGCGCCACCGCGAAGGTTGCAAAACTCACGGAAGAGGTAGCCACCCTCAACCGCCTCATGGCCAGAGAGCCAATTCGAGAATCATCCGTTACCATTCCAGGACCTCGGGAAACATGCGAAAACATTTTGGGCATTCTCGGTATCGGTAACGGAATCGCCTTGATAGAGCATGATCCGGAGGAAGACGAAGACCTGGAGGCGATTACCGCAGGATTGATCCGGGGCGCCATCGCGGAAGGAGTTTGGGGCCAGCCTCCCATGGCTGCCCAGGAATTCACTGACGATGCTATCGTGGCAAAGTGGTCAGCGTTGCCTGTGCCTGATGGATACGAGGCATTAACCTCAGTGCTCCAAGAGGCCATTGACCAGGCTGCAAATGGCAAGGGACTGGACCGCCACGCCGACGGCAAACCATTCCATGAGCAACCGATTCTGCGTGAGGCGATGGCAGTAGGCCTCGGGTTCCCTGCGGGCCAGGCCCGCAAGAAGATACTCGAGGCAGTGCGCTGCTGCGATGATCACCCGGAGCGTGCCGTTGCCGATTTGCTCGGAGCCATCAATTACACCGCCGCCCTGATCATCGCCATCCGCTCCATGATGGTTGAGCGGGCAGCATGATAGATCCGGCATGGGGATTGACAGCAGCCAGCGTTCTAGGCGCAGGACTTAACGCCATAGGGCGCCGTGCTGGGTTCACCGTCTGGATATTCAGCAATATCGGCTGGATCATAGCCAATGCCTACCGTGGACTTTGGCCACAGGTAGGGCTCTTTACAGCCTACCTCGGCTTTTCCGTGGTGGGCTTTTTCATGTGGCCTGGGTTTGCATCCAAGGACAGTCGTAGGGAGACCACAATCGATGTCGCCTGATACCATTGGCCTGCATCAATCAGATGGCCACCTCGTGCCGCAAGCCGTTTCCTGTGTGCAGACGCCGCGCTTGCTTGATGCCGCGAAGGTGCAGACCGCCATTGGTGGCCGTACCTCATCCATGAGCCGCGCGATTTTCGCCCCCCCTCCCCCTCCCTTATGGGAATCATTCCCAAATGTCCAATGGGGTCGCCACATTTCGCGGGTCCTTCTGGGGGACTCCTCCAGCAAGGGTCGGCCCCCCTCGATTCTTTTGCGCGCGGAAATTCCGGTAAGGGGTGGAATTGTGGAATTGGGTTGGAGTTGTTCTTGCGGCTGCAAAAATGTGGGGGGACGGTCATGGTGATCTGTCCTCATTGTCATGCTGCATGTGGGACTCGGAACGGATTTACCTCTGGAGGTCGCCAGGTAATGCGGTGCCGGGCCGTTGGTTGCCGAAAAATTTTCGTGCTGAATCCGGATCGCCCAAGGGTAAGCAAGGCCGGGAAGGAAATCGCTTTTCACCTGGCCGGTCAGATCGGAAAACCGCTCACCGCCGCCATGATCGCCGAGGCCACTGGCTTTGCCGAGCGCACCATCTATCATTTCCGTAAAAAACAGGGGGCGTCTGGTGTCTGACGATCAACCGGAAAATCGCGGGAGTCAATCCCACTCTGACATAGACGAGATAAAGCGATTGATCCAGGAGAGGGCGGATGCGGAGCGGGATGCCGCGCCAGCCGACAAACCTCGAGGGGTGGCAGGCCTGGATCTCGAATTCATCGAAGAGTGCCGGCACAAAAACGAGGTCGGCGACTCGGAGATTTACTGCGCCCTACACCGTAAACGGTACGCGAAAAACGTGGATACCCTCGGCACCTGGTATGCCTTCACCGGCCACCACTGGCAGATCGACAAAACCAGCCGCTCTCTCGATGCGGTGGAGGATGTTGTCATGGCCTATCTCCGCGTGTTGGCCGATATCGAGGAAAAGCTCCTCAGCCTCGGCGGCGACGAAAACAAGAAGGACATCGTGGTCGCCCTCAAGAAGAAAAAAGGCTCGATCATCGGCCGCTGCAACCGACTCCGCACCGGCCGCGGCCGCAAGAACGTCCTCGACCTGGCCACCTCCAACTCCGACCCACTGGTCATCACCTATGACCAGCTGGACCAGGACCCTTTTCTCCTGGGCGTAAAAAACGGGGTGGTGGATCTGCGCACCGGCCTCCGCCGCGACGGCAGCCCGGCGGACCATATCACCATCGTCTCCCCCACCGAATACCACGGCGTCACCGCCAAATGCGATGCCTGGCGAAATTTTCTTATCGAGGTGCTGGTGGATCAATCCACCATCGACTACCTCCAGCGCCTCATGGGCTATGCAATCATCGGCGCGGATCTCGGCGTCCGGGTCTTCCCAATCTTCCACGGGGAGCACTCCCAAAACGGAAAGGGCACCATCAAGGAGGTGCTGCTCTCGGTCCTGGGCCAGGTGGCCGGCACCATCCAGTCGGAGATGCTGATCGCCACCAAGTTCGCCAAGGCTGCCGGCAGCCCGACCCCGGAGATCATGGATCTCAAGGGCAAGCGCCCCGTCTTTGCCAGCGAGACCGAAAAAGGCCAACGATTCGCCACCGCAGCGGTCAAGCGTTACGCTGGCGGCGACAAGCTCAAGGGCCGCGGACTCCAGGATCGAGACTTCACCGAGTTCATCCCCAGCCACACCATGTTCCTGCTCACCAACTACACGCCCCACGCGCCGGCCGACGATCATGGCTTCTTCAACCGGGCCAAGATCATCCCATTCCCTTTCTCGTTTGTGGAGGATCCCAAGGCCCCGTACGAGAAAAAGGCGGACCCAGACCTTCAGAAAAAGCTCCTGGCCGAGGCCTCCGGCATTCTCGGCTGGCTGGTGGAGGGGGCGCTCCTTTTTCAGAAGACCGGCCTCTGCACCCCGGACAGCATCAAGGAGCCCACCGCCGCCTACAAGCGCGGCGAGGACCAGATCCTCGATTACGTGGAGGCTTGCTGCACCCAGGGCCCAGATCTCAGGGAGAACGCCACCAATCTCTACACCACGTTCCGGGTCTGGTGGCGGGAAAACGTCAACAACACCCCGCCCAACAGCCGCAACTTCGGGGACGGCCTAAAAATCCATTTCAAAAAGGAGAAGAAGGGCACCGTCACCTACTTTGGCCTGGAGGTCAAACCGGAGATCCTGGCCGAGGCCATCAAAGACGAAAACCCATCAGACTACAAGAGGTTGTACTGATGCTTCTGGACGGTATGGACATATTCCAGGACATTCCATGGAACATCAACCATGCATTATTTGCCATGATTACACACACTTGCGCTCTTGCGCGTGGACAGTGGACAGTCTGGACCTTAGTACACGGCCAAATATATTCAAGGGTGGAATGTTTACGCGCACGCGCAATATATAACCCTCCACACTGTCCAACTATCCATAAAGGAGAAGAGAGAAGAAGATGAGTATGATGCAATTCCATGGTTTTCCTGGCTTTTCCGGATTTCGCGCCGGAAACAAAAACGGTGGAGAGTACCACGGCAAATGTCCAGCCAATGGTCCAGACTGCGTTTGCACCGAAGACAACACCGACCGGATGCGGATCTGGCCGCACCAGGGGCCGGTCGGCATGTTCAGTTGCCGCAAGTGCGGCCATAACGGCGACGCCATCCAGTGGCTCAAGGATTTCCAGGGCATGGGATACCTGGAGGCCTGCGCCTACCTCGGCATCGAGCCAAAGTCAAAGACCGCTGCCTCCATCCCTGGCCGGGCAAAGGAATCCAACCCGGAGCCGGAGCAGATCCGCAAGCTCACCATCCACCCCTTCTCCTCCCCGTCCCAGGTATGGATCGAGCATGCCGAGAAGTTCGTGGCCTGGTGCCATGAGCAGCTCCTGTCCAATCCGGAACAACTGGCCTACCTATCCGCCAGGGGGATCAGCAAGGCCGCGGCCATCTCCTGCCGCCTCGGCTGGAACCCCAAGGACACCTACCGCGACCGGGCAAGCTGGTCACTTCCCCAGGAACTGGACGGCAAGACCGGCCGACCCTTGCGTCTCTGGCTGCCCGCCGGCCTGGTCATCCCGGTCTACCGCGCCGGAGTTCTCCAGCGGGTGCGGGTCCGCCGCCCGGCCTCGGAACGGGAAAAATTTTTACCGAAACGCAAATACCACCGGATCCCCGGCTCCTCCATCACCACCATGATCCTGGGTGAATCCTCCCGGGCCTTCGCCGTGGTCGAGGCGGAGCTGGACGCCTGCGCCATCTTCTCATCCGCCCATGATCTAGTCGGCGCCGTCTCCATCGAAACCCTCGAGGGAAACATTGACGCCGAGGCAGCGGCCATCCTCGCCAAGGCCCTGATCATCCTCGACGCCCTGGACGCGGACGATCCGACCACCCCGGCCCTGCAGCGGGCCCTGGCCAAATGGGCCGTAACCTTCCCCTCCCATCTCCGCTGGCCGGTGCCGGTGGGCAAGGACCCGGGCGAGGCGCACAAGGCCGGGGTTGATCTGCGGACATGGATCCTCGCCGGCCTGCCGCCGGTCTTCACGGTCGGTTCCGGCCTTGCGGAGCTTCCCGGACAGTCAGCTTTTTCTGGCTTGTGTGGGGGGACGGCGGAAATCGAGGATGGTGACGATGCCGAGGTGGTTGATGCGTCTGCCTCAAATGATGGGGAAAAACAAGAAACGGTGACGCCGGGAGAAGCCTGTGTCGATCAAGACGACATTGCCGAGCTGGCCGCGCTCCTGGTCGCGCATCCGGTGCGGGTGCTCAAGAGCAAGGACGGCGGAGAGGTGCGCATTCAGTGGCAACCGGCTTGGCGGCATGCGAACCAAGTAACGGCCAACCGGATTTCCGATCTTGTTTTTAGGTCGGAGCAGGCCGGGTTGGCCATTCACCGGCATCCTGCCATGGTGATCAACGGCGGAAATATGCTGTCAGGAGCGAAAATATGACGGTTGAGATCCTCACCGGCGATTGCCGGGAAATCCTGCCGCTCATGCCGGAGAAAAGCGTCCATTGCTGCGTGACCTCGCCGCCGTATTGGGGCCTGCGCGATTACGGGGTGGATGGCCAGATCGGGCTGGAGTCCTCCCCGGCGGAGTTTATTTCCGAAATGGTCAAGGTGTTTCGGGAGGTCCGCCGGGTGCTGCGGGACGACGGGACGCTCTGGCTGAATCTTGGCGATACCTACGCCGGGGCAAGAGGACAATCAAGCCGCGGCGGGGCACCAAGCGCGTCAAGCACCCTGGCGGGCAACGGCCACCGCGGCGGCGGCCCGAAGCTGGGCGGGCTGAGTACCGTGAGCCGCCGCAGGGACAATGCGGTAATCCCGCGCTCCGACCTCGCCGTTCCCGGCCTGAAACCGAAAGACCTTATCGGCATCCCCTGGCGTGTCGCCCTGGCCCTGCAGGCCGACGGTTGGTATCTGCGCTGCGACATCATCTGGCACAAGCCGAACCCTATGCCGGAAAGCTGCAAGGATCGGCCGACCAAGGCGCACGAGTATGTCTTTCTGCTCTCGAAGTCAGAAAAGTATTACTACGACCACGACGCCATCAAGGAGCCGGTAACAGGCACGGCTCACGCTCGGCGCGGTTACAAGTCGCCGGACGGATGGGACACCAGCACCGGGGATGGCGGGCACGGATCATTCCATAAGGCCGGCCGTGAAAAAGGGAAAATTTCCGGTGTCGGGCCAAAGGCTGCGGCTGCTGGCTTTGGAGTAAAGAGCAACCCGCAATACTCCGCCGCCATAGTCGATCTGGTCAACAGCCGCAATAAACGCTCCGTGTGGACCGTGCCCACGCAGCCATACTCGGCGGCCCACTTCGCCACCTTCCCGGAAAAACTTATCGAACCGTGCATCAAGGCTGGTTGCCCTCGGGGGGGGGTGGTGCTGGATATCTTCGGCGGTAGCGGCACCACGGGTCGGGTGGCCACCAGGCACCGCCGCAATGCGGTGCTGATCGAATTGAATCCGAACTATGTGAAGCTGCAGCATGAGCGGACCTCCATGGTTCAGTTGTGCGCATTCTAAGAAGGATCAAGATATGACCTCAATCATCCTGAAATACCGCGACCGGTTCCGCAAGTCTCCACAGCTTTCCATCAACTTCGGAGAGCTGGCCATCGACAATTTTGCCGGAGGGGGCGGAGCGTCCACCGGAATCGAGGCTGCTATAGGTAGACCTGTAGATATAGCCATCAACCATGACCCGGGCGCGGTGGCCATGCACGAAGTCAACCACCCCGGCACGCGCCACTATTGCGAATCGGTTTGGGCTGTGGACCCGCGCAAGATATGCGCCGGCCGTCCGGTGGGAATCGCCTGGTTCAGCCCGGACTGCAAGCACCACTCAAAGGCCCGCGGCGGAAAGCCGGTGGAAAAGAAGATCCGCGGTCTGGCCTGGGTGGCAGTGCGGTGGGCCGCCACGGTTCGGCCAAGAATAATCATCCTGGAAAATGTTGAGGAGTTTGTTTCCTGGGGACCGCTGGTTACAGCGGCAAACGGAGACTGTTATCCCTGCAAGAGACGGAAGGGGGAGACGTTCCGGCATTTCGTCAATTCGCTTCGCAACCGTGGATACGAAGTCGATTGGAAAGAGCTGCGGGCCTGCGACTACGGGGCGCCGACCATCCGCAAGCGTTTCTTTCTGGTCGCCCGCTGCGACGGACAGGCGATTATCTGGCCGGAACCGACCCACGCCGACCCGAAGAGCGAGGCGGTAAAGAGCGGCCGCTTGCTTCCTTGGCGCACCGCGGCCGAGTGCATCGACTGGTCGCTCCCCTGCCCTTCAATTTTCGAGCGGCAGCGCCCTCTTGCCGAGGCGACCATGCGGCGGATCGCCAAGGGTGTCATGCGCTATGTGGTGGAAAGCAAAGAGCCGTTTATTGTGCCGCTCACCCACCACGGAAAACGCTCGAATCACAGCATTAAAGAGCCATTCAAAACGGTTACCGGGGCAAATCGCGGGGAGTTGGCGCTGGTTACCCCCTTCCTCACCGAACATGCTAATGCGTCGAATCAGCGGAATATGCCAGCAGACGGGCCGCTGCGGACGCAGTGCGCCCAGGTGAAAGGCGGTCATTTCGCCCTTGTTACCCCATTTATAACCAAGTTTCGCAATGGTTCTGTTGGTTCTGCCCTCAATGAGCCAATCCACACTCTGACCGCAGGCGGCACCCCTGTCAAGCCGAGCACCGGAAACACCATGGGACTTTGTACGGCTTTTCTCGCCAAGCACTACACCGGAGTGGTCGGTTCCGACCTGGCTCAACCAATAGGGACGGTTACCGGGATCGATCACCACTCTTTCGTGGCGGCCAGTGTGGTGCGTCATTTCGGCGAGAGCGTCGGCTCTTCGCCATCCGAGCCGGTTGGCACCATCACCGCCGGGGGCATGGGCAAGACCGGCATCGTCGCCGCGCACCTGGCCCGGCATTATGGTTCAAGCTACGGTGTAGACATAGACAATCCGGCCTGCACCGTAACCGGGAAAAATAAAGACTCCCTGGTCACCTCCCATCTGGTCAAGCTGCGCGGCACCTGCAAGGATGGCCAGCCGGTCACCAAACCGGCTCCGACCATCACGTCCGGCGGCACCCATGTCGGAGAGGTCCGGGCCTTCCTGATGAAATATTACGGGACCGATCAGGACCCGAACCTGCTGGATCCGCTCCACACCGTGACCACAAAAGACCGCTTCGGCCTGGTAACCGTCAAGGGAGAAGAATACCAGATAGTCGATATCGGCATGCGGATGTTGTCGCCCCGCGAACTGTACCGCGCCCAGGGGTTCCCGGATGACTACATCATCGACCGCGATTCGCACGGCAAACCGATCACTAAGACGGAACAGGTCGCCAAGTGCGGCAACAGCGTTTGCCCGCCGATTGCCGAGGCTCTGGTTCGGGCGAATATGTATGCAGTTGAGTCCATGCTCACCGGAAATCAATCCGAACTGGGAGGGGGAAAACAGTGACCATGCCATCCGAAAAGCGCCTTGCAAAAGGCCTGTGGTGGGACCGCAACTGGTCGGTGCTGGAAGGGTGCACCCCATGCTCGCCTGCCTGCGATAACTGCTTTGCCGCCGAGTATGCCCACCGGTTTGCGGGTTCGCTGCCTTATCTGCGCGGGCTGACCAATGCAGACGGCAAATGGAACGGTACCGTGCTCATGCGCCAGGACCAGCTGGACCTGCCGCTCAGGACCAAGAAGCCCACCGTCTGGTTTGTGGCTGAACGGTCCGACCTGTTCCACCCTGCCGTTTCGGACGAATATCTGGACCGCATCTTTGCGGTGATTGCCCTGGCCCCGCAGCACACGTTCATGGTGCTGACCAAGCGGCCGGAACGGATGGCTGCTTATTTCCGCGGCTGGGTTGATGGGGTGAAAACGGTAAAGACCTCCGCGCCAAACATCATCGGGGAGTTGCGTTTGCCTCTCCCCAACCTGTGGCTCGGCACCACGATCTGGGACCAGGCCAGCGCCGACCGCAATATCCCTGTCCTGCTCCAGACCAGGGCTGAAAACCGCTTTGTCTCCATCGAGCCGATGCTGGGGCCGATTAATTTGGCTTCGCACTTCTGGCCGCAGCGGTTGTGGAAGCGTGACCAGGTTGCTTTTGCGGAAAAGGCCCACGAATACATCGACTGCATGATCCCTATGTTGGATTGGGTTATCTGTGGCCTGGAGTCAGGCCGAAATGCCCGGCCGGGTCATCCCGCCTGGGTAAGAGCCCAGCGCGATCAGTGCGCGGCTGCCGGGGTGCCGTTCTTTTTCAAGCAGTGGGGGGAATGGGCGCAATGCGATCCGGATTCAGAAGCCGCGAGGTCTACCCCGCACAGCGGATATTGCTCACCGGTTGCACATACTTCCTTTGCAGAACAACAACGGTCTTATTGCTATCCAGGTGGAAAAATAAAAGGCGAGCGGGCACTTATTGAAGATGGGTTCTGTTATGTGGCCCGCGTCGGCAAGAAAGCATCCGGTCGCCTGCTGGACGGCAAGGAACACCTGGAGTTCCCTAAATGAGCCAAGCCGGTTCCGCTCCAGTTTCGGAAAACAAACCGTCCGCGGCGGAGACCTTCGCCACCCAGCAGGAGGTGTTGGCCTACCTCGTAAAGTCGGGCGGTTACAAGATCGGTAAATCCGCCCTCTCCAACCATGTGCGGGAGCGGCGGCTGACCAAAAAAAAAGGCGTGTTCAGTCGTAAGGACGTGGACAGCTATGCTCTCCACCTTCAGTCCGCCGCCACCGGCCAGGCCGAGGCGGATAAAAAGACGACCGAGCTGCAGAATCGAAAGCTCACCGCCGAAATCTGCCGCACCGAGGAGCAGGCCCTCAAGGCGAAGATCGAGAGGGAGGCGTTGGAGGGCAAATACATCCTCCGGGCGAATCTTGAGCTGGAGCTGGCCAGCCGGGCGGTTGTTTTCGACGCAGGTCTCCGGGCCATGATCCAGGGGCAGGTGCCCGCCTGGATAGAGCTGGTGGAAGGCGATCAGGCAAAGACGCCGGACATGATCGAGGCGATGATTGTTTCCGTTGGCCGCCTGCTTAGTGATTACGCATCGACATCACGGTTTCAGGTGGTGTTCAAGGGTGAGGAGGATTGATTATGGAATGTGCCTGCGTTGAATCTTGTGGTGATGAGTATGCAGAGTCTACCCATACTGAGATTATCTTCGCAATAAATCAGGTTAAATGCGGGGAGTGCTACCGGATAATTCAGCCCGGAGAGCAGTACGAGCTATGCACGCTGCTCTTTGAGGGCGAGTGGTCGCGGTGCAAGACCTGTCTTGACTGCCGGAGCGTCACCGCTGCTTTTTTCTGCGGGTTCACCTTTGAGACCGTATGGGAAGATCTGGGGAACTCTCTCCTGTACTCAGATGGGAGGTTCCCGGAAGACAAAGTTCATCTTCTGACCCCGGTGGCCAGGGAGAAGGTGTTTGCGCTGCTCGAGGATATTTGGGCAGACATGCCACAGGATGAATAAATCATCCTACCTGAAAACAAGTAGAAAACTAACTGTTATCCACGATTTTTCATACAGATAGCAAGAAAGCGCACCGAAATGAAAAAAATAAAAAACAGCCTGACCATCCCGCAGCAGACCATGGAAGAGCTGGGCCGCCGATGCGGGAACAAGCAAAACGCGCTTTCCGGCCAGGTCAGCCGCGACCTGATGTTTTACCATTCCCTGCTGGATCTGCTCGGCATGGAGGCGATGATCGAGGGCAGTTTCAGCGAACCGGAGATCCTGCTGCTGCTCGCCGCCACCTCCACCCTGGCTGTGGACTCAGGCAGTCTGGCCGGCATCGCCCCGCGTATCGCCGCGGCCCTGGCGGAGCATACCTGCCGGGAGAATCATCAGGCCATGGCGATCCTGAGCCGCAAGGTCATGAAGCTCTCGATCAGCAAGGCGCTGTGGTTGTGGGACAGGCTGACGGTGTACCGGGCCAACGGCCATAGGCACCAGGACCGGGAGTATCTGCTGGCTCTGTTTGGGGTGCGATGATGGATCTGATCCTGCCGGTCAAGGGGGTCTACTTCGCCCAGATCGCCGCTGGGCTCAAGCCGGAAGAATACCGGCTGCGCTCTGCTTACTGGTGCAGGAGGATCGAGGGTAAGGTTTTTGACCGGGTGATTGTGACCTGGGGATATCCGAAAAGCACCGACTCCGACCGGCGGTTGGTGCTGCCGTGGCAAGGGTGCACGGTGAAGACGATTACGCATCCGCATTTTGGACCGGAGCCGGTTGAGGTGTTTGCTATTGATGTGCGGCCCAAAGATTAAGCTGAGCCGCGGGAACCAAAAACGGGAGGATACTGTGATGAACACTCCACAAATACCGGAGATATTGAAAAAGAAGCTTGTGTTTGGAGATCCTGACCAGATCGCCGCGCTGCATGACTATGAATCCAGATGTAAGGAATTCTACGGCGCCGACGGAGAGCAGAGGTGGAATGTCTTTGTAGAGGTTGAGCACTCAGAGACAATTGGTGTGACTGCCAGATCCGAGGAAGAGGCCATTGAAAAGGCAAAAGAGCAGTTTGATGCAGGTGATTTCGATGTTTCGTTTCGAGCAAAGATAGCGGCTAATTGATAATGCTTGAACTCAGCGGACCCGGCCCAGGATCAGTCGGGATAGCCGCACGTTTCCCGGGTCCGATGGAGGAATATGGTTATGCCCCACACAAGCACAGCATTTGCGACAGGTATGCCGTCTGAAAATATACGGCGGTTGTTTGGCGGACCGCAGGACCAGCCGCCAGCCTCGGCCGCTGCCGACATAAAAGAACTGGCAGAACAAGTGAGGCTGCTACGAGAAGAATTGACTGGTGCCCCTTCCGTGATTCTTACGGGCCGCGCCGTGGTTGATGAATACAACCGGCTGCATGGATTGAAAACCTAACATGAGGAGATTAAAACCATGAGTGGAAGCGATACCGCAGACTGCCCAATATGCTGTGATACAGGCAAGGTTGTAGAAATGACAGAAAAGCCGTGCTCTGCGTGCAGGAGCCAAAAAACGCCGTCGTTTTCCCCGTCGAAATCAAGCGAGGTAAAAAACGCAGCTCTACGTGAAATAGAAATGCATAACGATGTGACTATGACCATTGTTGTCGGATTGCTTTTAGACAATGCTGATATTCCTGTGACGGCGGTTGCAGTAAAAATAATGAAATTATTCAAGCGCCGCGGGTATGAGCCCCAGATATTAGCATGCAACAGGCTGCTGGATGGGACAAACGTTTAACGCCTGAACTCATCGGACCCGGCCCAGGACCAGCCGGGAGTACCGCACGTTTACCGGGTCCGATGGAGGGATTTGTTTGCATTCTTTTACCGATACAGCCGGGAAACGATGGACAGCCTGTTGCGAGTGCAACCGTGGAGGCAACGGCAACGACAAGGATAAATGCTCATGTGGGTGGCAATGCACTGCGTGGAACAGTCTCGGGTGTTTTATTGGAACCGCCATTATTGGCGAGCCGCCGAAGAAGCCAAGCCGCTCAAAGGCACGATACCAACGGTTCCTGGAGTATGGAGACTGTTTCAATTCATTCCGCGACTTCTTGGTGTGGGATGGAGAGCCTGGTAGAAGCTGGAATGGTGGTTGTGTATAACGCCTGAGTCCACCGGACCGCGCCGGGAGCTTGGCAAATAACGACCGGACTCGCGGTCCGATGGGATGACTTGTTAACTGTTTTTCTTACTTGGGGGGACGATATGGGCTTAGGCGGAATTTTGATAGAAGACGACCAGATAAACGAGGCGTTCAAAGGGACAAACTTTGGCCCCAATATGGAAGCAGTTGGAGAAAGAAGAAAAGCAGTGGCAAAGGCCGTATTAAAAAGCGTGTGTGATTACCGGAACGGGCACACGATGGTTTGCATTATGCAGGAACTTGGGTTGACCAAAACTTTGAACGGGAAGCCTACAAAAGCGGCGCGACGATGGATGTATGAAGTTTTGTTGAGTTGACAGTTAACGACAAAAATCACGGGCGGCTTTAGCCGTCCGGGTGGATTGCCTGGTTGTGTGCCGGACTTGCAGGAAACAGAAATGATAGAACTGCTGAACATAGACTGCATGGAATACCTGAGAGGTTGCGCTGACAACGCCTTTGATTTGGCGATTGTTGACCCACCATATGGGCGCGGCGAGGACGGAGGAACAAACCGCTGCAGTAACGTGAAGCAGAAAAACGGGACCGTGCTGCGCTGCCTCGATGGCGGATACCAGAAAAAGAATTGGGACAAAGAGCCCCCGTCGCCGGAATATTTTGCCGAGTTGAAGCGGGTGGCGAAGCATCAAATTATCTGGGGGGTGAACTATTACCCCGTGGCATTACCTGGCGGCCGGATCATTTGGGACAAGATGAACGATGGCTCTGACCAGAGTGGGGCGGAGATAGCCTACTGCAGCCTGAATGAGCGTGTTGATGTTGTGCGGTATATGTGGCGCGGGATGATGCAGGGCGAGAGTGTTGGCAGTTTCCGGCAGCAGGGCAATAAGGCATTGAATGAGAAGCGGATACACCCGACCCAGAAGCCGGTGAAGCTGTATGACTGGCTGCTCGAGACATATGCTTGCAAAGGGTGGCGGGTTCTTGATACCCACCTGGGAGGTGGAAGTATAGCGGTTTCGGCGCATTATTTCGGCTGCGACCTAGTGGCCTGTGAAATCGACCGCGATTACTATGAGGCGGCGAGTATGCGCTTTGAGAAAGACACACGTCAACTCGCCATGTTTTAAGGCACATAACGGCGAAGTCACCGGAACCGCGTAGTTTGCGGTTTCCGCTGAACTGACTGGTTAAATTTAAAATTATTTGAGGTGTTTATGAAATGTTTTTACCATTCGTCTGACCTTGATGGGCACTGCTCAGGGGCAATTGTTAAATTGAAATTCCCCGAGTGTGAAATGCGAGGGATCAACTACGGCCAACCGTTCCCTTGGGGTGATATTGAAGAGGGTGAAACGGTATATATGGTTGACTTCGGCTTGCAACCGTTCAGCGACATGGAGGAGTTGAATAACGTTTGCGAACTACATTGGATCGACCATCACAAGACGGCGATAAACGATGCCTTCTCTGTTGGTTTTCTTGCGGGTGGAGGCCAGTTAGTTGAGGAAGGAAAGGCCGGGTGTGAATTGACGTGGGAATACCTTCACCCGGAATCTCCAATGCCAAGGACAGTTTTTCTTCTTGGACGATATGATGTTTGGGACCATGCGGCAGATTTCGACGTGCTCCCGTTCCAGTATGGAATGAGAAATTTTGAAGACACCACGCCAGATAATATCCAATTCTGGAATAGTGCTATTTTCTTCAATACTGACAGTGTGGCGAACACTGGCAGGGTGATCCTTGACTATGAAGCAAAACAGAACGCCAAGTTTTGCAATGCATATGCATTTGAGACAGAATTCAATGGGATGATAGGAGTCTGCGCGAATCGTGGGTTCACCAACTCCAAGGTTTTTGATTCGGTCTACAATCCCGTCAAACACCACCTGATGATAACCTTCGTTCGGCTTAAGCCGCCTGCCGGAAAATGGACAGTCTCTATATACTCGACCAGGGGCGATGTCGACTGCGGAGCTATTGCCAAAACCTTCGGTGGTGGCGGACATAAGGGGGCTGCTGGTTTTCAGTGCGACGGGTTGCCCTTTGGAATTTAAC
>JBAYUD010000011.1:0-53945 GCA_041675265.1 Desulfurivibrionaceae bacterium
GCAGTGTAATCTGTAATCATTCAGGATGATGGAAAAACCGCGGCTCTTTCGCCATCCTGTTTGCGGTGGCGTTGTTTCCACGAACAACGGGTCGGTTCCGCGCAGCCTGGGCTTTCGCGGTGCATCTCCTTGCCGGGATGGAGAGCCCGTGCGCTCTTGTCCGGCAGAGCAGGCTTGCACAATCGGGGTTCGCGCAATATAGTAATGAATCCCATCAGGAAATTTTCACCCCCAACCAAGCTGACACCGGAAGGATTCAGGCATGCCCATCCCCCGCCCCACCAAGGATCGCACCACCATCTCCCTGTCGCAGAAACGCATCGTTGCGGCGCTTTTTCTTGTCGCCATTATCTCCATGCAGGCCTTCAGCGTTTTTGTCCTCAATGCCCTGGGAACCCTTCACAAAAAGCAGCTCCAAGCCCTCAGCAACATACAGGCCGATGCCACCGCTGCCCACCTCACCCTTGAGAATATCCTGGGAGGGAACCGGGCGGAGGATCCCGGCGTGGTTGAGAAACAGCTGGATCGGGCCATCGAACAGGCCCGGCTCTTGACCATATCCGGCGAAGAGCATCCCTTGACCCGGCATCACGGTTCCGCGGAGGTTGCGAAAGCCCAGCGGGAGATCGGAGCGCAGCTTGATTCCCTGCGGCTGTTGGGTCGCCAACGGCTGCTGGCGCCCGCGTACCGCGAGGTCAGAGTTTCCCTGGCTTCGCGGTATGATAACGCCTTCAGCCGGCTGATCGATACCACCAAGGCCATGGAAAACATCTTTTGGCAATGCCGGGAGCAGAACAGGGCCTTTCTCCAGGAGGTCCAGATCGGCATGATCGTGGCCAGCGTGGCCTTGGCCCTGCTCACCGTCTTGGTATTCCACCGCTACGACATGGCACGGAAGCACATTATGGAAACCATGTCCGAAAAAAAGGAATGGGAGCAGTTCATCTCCCAGTTCAGCCGTTTTTGCCGGGACACCGCCGCCATGGAGCCGGTGTACCAGATGGTGACCTCCTGGCTTGCCGAGCATTTGGGGATCGGCAGGGTCTCCGTGTGGATGTTCCGCGAGGATGGCGCCAAGCTATGGTGCTGTTGCCTCTACGAGTTGGCGGACAAGCAATTTTCCCAGGGGCAGACTCTCTCCTCCGTGCAATTTTCGAATTATACCGCCTCCCTCAAACACGATACTCCGATTGTTGCGGAGGATGCCAGAGTCCACCCGATCACCAAGGAATTCACGGAAAATTACCTCGTTCCCTTGGATATCCACTCCATGCTCGACATCCCTCTCAAGCAGGAGGGAGAAATCATTGGGGTGCTCTGCCTGGAGGCCCAAGGAAAGACCAGGCAATGGGCGCCCGCCGAGATTGACTTCTGCGTGGGGGTGGCCGCCCAGCTCTCCATTGCCTTCAGCCGGATCAAGGAAAGGGAGTTGCGCGAAAAAGCGCAGATTGACCATGCGGTCCGGCTCGAGGAAGAGGTGCGAGCGCGCACCAGGGAGCTGGAGGCAGCCAACAGAACCCTGCGGGAAAACGAGGCCCGGTTGCAACTTACCTTCAACAAGGCGCCGTTCGGCGCCGCGCTGATCGGAGTAACAGGGGGCATCATCACGGCCAATGAAGCGTTTTGCCGGATGATCGGCTATTCCGAGGAGGAGCTGCGTTCCCGGTCCTTTGCCGATCTTGTCTCCCCGGAAAACCGGGAGGCCTGCCTCGAACATCTGGCTAAAATCCTGGCCGGCGATCCGGGGGTGTCCGGCGCGGATAAAAAGTACCTCCGCAAGGATGGCGAGTCTTTTTGGGGGAGAACGACCATCCGGCTGGTCAGGGATGAAAACGGCGAACCCCTCTACTTTTTGCCCACGGTCGAGGATGTCAGTGAGCGAAAGATCTATGAAGAGCAGCTCAAACGGCTCTACAAAGCCATTGAACAGAGCCCGCTCTCCATCGTGATCACCGACCCGGAAGGAAACATCGAATACGCCAATCCCTTTTTCAGCGCGGTTACCGGCTATACGCTGGCCGAGGTGATCGGGCAGAAACCCCGCGCCCTCAAATCCGGGGTCCACGATGCGGCATTCTACCGCGACCTCTGGCAGACCATCTCCGCCGGGGAAACATGGCAGGGCGAGATATGCAACCGGAAAAAGGACGGCACCCTCTTCTGGGAGCATGTCATCATCGCTCCGGTCACCGACAACGACGGCGCGGTGGTCAGCTATATCGCGGTCAAGGAAGACATCAGCGAACGAAAGAAGCTGACCGATGCCCTGCAGGAGCGCACCGAGACCCTGGCGAGTATCGCCTCCGCCGCCCTGAGCGCCATTATCATGATGGACAGCGATGGCGGCATCACCTTCTGGAACAAGGCGGCGGAACAGATCTTCGGCTGGACCCGGGAGGAAGCGCTCGGCCGGGATCTGCACCGGCTGATTGCCCCGTCCGCATACCAAAAGGGATTTATGGAAAACTTCGCCCGCTTCCGCCACGGCGGCGAGGGCACCATAATCGGCAATCAGGTGGAGGTAACCGCGCTGCGCAAGGACGGGACCGAGTTTCCGGTGGAGCTTTCCCTCTCCGCGCTTCTGATCAAGGACCAATGGCATGCCGTGGGGCTGGTCAACGACATCACGGCCAGAAAGGAAGCGGAGGAGGCCCTTCTTCTGGCCCGGGATGCGGCCCAAGAGGCCAATCGGGCCAAGAGCGATTTCCTGGCCCGGATGAGCCATGAGGTCAGAACCCCCATGAACGCCATCATCGGACTCAGCCATCTTGCCCTGGAGATGGAGCTGTCGCCCCAGTTGCACGATTACCTCTCCAAGATCGCCACCTCCGGAAGAAACCTTCTGCGCATCATCAATGACATCCTGGATTTTTCCAAGATCGAGGCGCAAAAACTGGAGATCGAACCCCATCCCTTCTCGCTGGAAGGGGTACTGGCCGACCTTGCCGGGGTCACCGCCATCAGTGCCCAGGAAAAGGGGGTGGAGTTCATGTTCAGCGTGGCCCCCGATGTGCCGGACCGCCTCATCGGCGACTCGGTGCGGCTGGGGCAGGTGCTGCTGAATCTCACCTCCAACGCCATCAAGTTTACCGACCATGGCGAGGTGGTGGTGGAAATCTCCGTTACGGATCGCACTCCCGGTCAGCTGGTTCTGCGATTTTCCGTCCGGGACACCGGCCAGGGACTCACCGAGAAGCAGCTCGGCAGGCTTTTTACCCCCTTTAGTCAGGCTGATGGCTCCATCAGCAGAACCCATGGCGGCACCGGGTTGGGTCTGGCCATCTGCAAGCGGCTGGTGGAGCTGATGGGCGGGGAGTTCCAGGTGGAAAGTGCCCCTGGGCAGGGCAGCGTCTTTTCCTTTACCGCCGCCCTGGTCGAACAGGCCGGGGCCGATGCCCCCATCCTGCCGCCACATCCGGACCAGCGGCATCTCCGGGTGCTGCTGGTGGAAGACAATCCCACCGTCCGCGCCATTCTGCGCCGGGCGCTGGAGTCGTTCTCCTTTACGGTGGAGGCGGTTGCCAGCGGCGAAGAATGTCTGGATGTCTGGCGCCAGGGAGGGGCGAAGGGCTCCTTTGATCTCCTCCTTCTGGATTACCGCCTGCCGGGGTTGAGCGGCGAGGCTGTGGCTCGGGCGGTGCGGGAAGGACAACCCGCCATTGGCCAGCCCAAGATACTGGTCCTTACCTCCAGCCGGATTGAGGAGGTCATTGGCCATTGTCTTGCGGCCGGATGCGACAGGGTGATCGCCAAGCCGGTGAGCAGGGCCGGCTTGTTCGAGGCAATCATGGAACTGTACGGTTCCGGGCGCTCCAAGGGTGGTGCGGCGGCTGAGAAGGGGGACGATGCAGGGAGCTTCGTTCAAGGGGCGCGGGTCTTGCTGGTGGAGGACAACCAGATCAACCAACAGGTGGCCCGGGAGATTCTGGAACGGGCTGGCATGGTGGTGGATACCGCGGATAGCGGTGAGGCAGCCTTGGCCCTGGTCTTGAAGAAGAGATACGATTTGGTGCTCATGGACATCCAGATGCCGGGGATGGATGGCCTGGAGACAACCAGACGCATCAGGGGCAGCGGCGTGGAAAGGTTGGCCACCTTGCCCATCGTGGCCATGACCGCCCACGCCATGAAGGGCGATGAGGCGCTCAGTCTGGGGGCCGGCATGAATGACCACGTCACCAAGCCCATCGAGCCGAAGATCCTTTTCGCCACCCTGGCAAAATGGCTTCCGCTCAAGGAGGCTCCGCGGGAGATCATCCCGCCGCCGGGCGAAAGGCCAGGGGTGGAGGGTGTACTGCCGGGGGAAATTCCGGGGCTTGATCTGGCAGTCGGCCTGGAACGCCTCGGCGATGCACGCCTCTACCGGAATATCCTCTGTCAGTTTACGGAAAAATATGCGACCCGGGCGGAGAGCATCGCCGGGCTTATCCAGCAACAGCACTGGGAAGAGGCCTGCCCGGCGCTGCACGCCCTGAAGGGGGTGGTGGGGACCATCTGCGCCCAACAACTTTTCGATCTCATCGTGGAACTGGAAAAGGGTTGCCAGGCACAGCTGGTTTCCCCGGAACTCCTTGCGGCATTCAAGGAAAACCATGCTTCGCTTATCCTGGCATTGCGGGCACATCTTTCGCTTCCGCCCGGCGAGGCGCCATCGCCTCCCGCGCAAGAGCTGTCCGAGGCATCCTCCCTCGACCCGGCTCCGCTGCGGGCTCTTCTCAATGCCATGCTGCCTGATCTTCAGACCCATCGGCCGATTCATTGCGCCGAGCATGTCGCGAGGATCAACGCGGCCAAATGGCCTGTCCCGCTCCAGCTTGAGAAAAACGACCTGATCCGGGCCATTGGAAATTATCAATTCAGGCAGGCCCGGCAACTTGCGGAGAGGCTTCTCGCCGCCCTGGAAGGTGGAGGCTCGGAATGAAGGAATTTGCTCGATGCGCGGTGCTGCTGGTGGACGACACCAAGGAGAACATCGATGTTTTGATCGGCGCCATGGGCGGAGCCTATGACATCATGGTGGCCATGGATGGACAGACTGCCGTGGACATCTGCCGGAGTGATCCGCCGGACCTCATCCTCCTCGACATCATGATGCCGGGGATGGATGGCTATGAAGTCTGCCGCCTCCTGAAGGAATCTCCCGCCACCCGGGATATTCCGGTCATCTTCCTCTCCGCCCTTACCGAGATTACCAGTAAGTCCAGGGGGTTTCATCTCGGGGCAGTGGACTATATCACCAAGCCGTTTGAGGTCGAAGAGGTGCGGGTGCGGGTGAAGACCCATATCTCCCTGCGGTTGGCCCAGCAGCAGCTGGCCCGGCAGAATGAGATCCTGGAAGTGCGGGTGCGGGAACGAACAAGGGAACTGGCCCTGACCCAGGAGGTCACCATCGACTCTCTGGCGGCGCTGGCCGAATACCGAGATCCGGAAACCGGCGCCCATATCATGCGCACCAAGCACTATATCCTGCTGCTGGCCACCCAGCTCCGCAGCCATCCCGGATTCAGGGCGGCGCTCGACGACACCACCATCGACCTGTTGCACAAGTCGGCCCCCCTCCACGATATCGGCAAGGTGGGGGTGCCGGACACCATCCTGTTGAAGCCCGGCAGTCTGACCCGGGAGGAATTCGCGGAGATGACCCGGCATACCATTTATGGCCGGGATGCCATTGCCGGTGCGGAAAGGAAGCTGGGCGGCAACTCCTTCCTCCGCATTGCCAAGGAGTTTGCCTATACCCATCATGAGAAATGGGACGGCTCAGGCTATCCGCAGGGGTTGAGGGGGGAAGAGATCCCCTTGGCCGGCAGGCTGATGGCCCTGGCGGATGTCTACGACGCCCTGATCAGCAAGCGGCCCTACAAACCGGCCTATCCGCATCAAGAGGCGGTGAGAATCATCACCCAGGGAGATGGCCGCACCATGCCGCACCATTTTGACAAGGATGTCCTGGCGGCCTTTGTTTCCCAGGGGGAAGCCTTCATGGATATAGCCTTGCGGTTTGCCGACGCCAAGGAAGAATAGGTTATTTGTCCGTCATCCGGCGGTTGAGCTTGAGAACCCCGTTGATCTTTGCCTCCAGGGTTGCCGCGGTGAACGGCTTGAGGATGTAGTCGTCCACCCCGGCCCTCTTGGCTTCAAGGATGGAGTCCTTGGCCGTGTCGGAGGTCACCATGATGAACGGGATGCGTGCCCAGGCGGCGTTCCTCCTGACAAGCCGCAACAGCGCGATGCCGCTCAGCTCCGGCATGGTCCAGTCGGAGATGATCAGGTCGATTTTTTCCGTCTCGAGGATCTGTTGCGCCCGCTTGCCGTCCAGCGCCGAGATGACCTGGGAAAAGCCGAGCATCCCGAGCATCTGCCGCAAAACCATGTGCATGATGTCCACGTCATCGACGACCAGGATGGTATATCCCGCCTTGGAAGTCTTGTCGTCCGCCATGGTGTCTCTCGTCCTCCCCGTGGTTCCGTCTTGGGTTGGAACCGGATTATTCCTTGAGGAAATCGATCTTGCTCTCGGTGGGCGGCATGGCCGGATCCGGGATGATGTTGATCTCGACCTGATGCTCCTGTTCCAGCTCGATTATATCCTGACGTTTTTTGTTCAGGATGTACTGGGCAACCTCCATGGGCAACCGGCAGAGCACGCGTTTGACCTCTTTTCTGGTCACCCCGGTCTGGATATGCCGGAAATGCACCAAGGCCTGGGTTTCCACGGAACGGACCATGCCGCGTCCTTGGCAGTGGGGGCAAATCCGGTAGCTGCCCACCGCGACCGGAGCGGCCATCTTCTGCCGGGAGATCTGCATGAGGCCGAACTTGGAGATCTTGGAGAAATCCACCTTGGCCTTGTCGCGCTTCATGCAGTCGCGCACCTTTTTTTCCACCTCGCGGATGTGTTTGGAATCCCGCATGTCGATGAAATCAACAACGATGAGGCCGCCGAGATCCCGAAGCCTGAGCTGGCGGGACAACTCCTCGGCCGCTTCCATGTTGGCGAGGAAGATGGCGTCTTCAAAGCTCTTGTCCTTGCCGGTGCGGCCGGAATTGACATCGATGGCGACCAGCGCCTCGGTGGGATTGATGACAATGGAGCCGCCGGAATGCAGGGGCACGGTGGGCTGGTAGATCTGTTCGATCTGTTTCTCCACATGGTATTGATGGAACAGGGGCTGGGTTCCCTTGTGCAGCTTGGCCACGGTGGATTTGCGCTGGGCCGCCGGCAGCAGTTCGAGGAAGTTGTTGACCTGGGCCAGGGCCTCCTCGTCGTCCACCAGGATCTCTTCGATCTCCGAGGTGAAGTGGTCGCGCAGGAACCGGGAGACGATGTTCTGTTCCTTGTGCAGCAGGGCCGGGGCCTTGACGGTCTGGCCTTTTTTCTTGATCTCCTTCCAGAGGTTGAGCAGGTAGCGGACATCCTGGGCCAGCGCGGTCTTGGTGATCTCCTGGCTGGCGGTGCGGATGATGTAGCCGATGCCCTCGGGGATGCTGACGCTCTCTATCATCTCCCGCAGTTTGTTGCGTTCTTCCTCGGACTCGATCTTCCTGGAGATCCCGGCGCTGTCGCTGCCGGGCATGAGCACCAGGTAGCGGCCCGGCAGGGAGAGATAGGTGGTGAGGGTGGCGCCCTTGTTGCCGGTGGCCTCCTTGACCACCTCGACCAGCACCTCCTGGCCCTTGCTCAAGACACTCTGGATGGGCAGATCCTTCCAGTGGGTGTCAGCCGCCACCTCGGTGGCGTAATATTCCGGATGGATGTCGCCGAAGGGCAGGAAGCCGTTTTTTTCCGTGCCGTAATCGACAAAGGCGGCCTGCAGATTGGCCTCCACCGCCGTGACCCGCCCCTTGTAGATGTTGCCCTTGGTCTGCGCCTGGCTGACGGTTTCCACGTAAAAGGATTCCACCTTGCCGCTTTCCAGAAGGACAAGGCGGCATTCTTCCGGCTCATCGGTGTTGATCAGCAGCTTCAGGGTGGTGTCCCCCTTGACCGGCTGCGGGCCCTCGTCCGGCATCGCTGTTTCCTTGGCGCGCTCCTTGCCTTTGCGGGGCGGCCGCTGGCGCGGAGGTCTGGCCGGGGCGGCGGGTTTTTCCTTCATCACTGTTTCAGCCGGGGGCAGAGCGGGCTGTTCTCCCTCGACGGCTGTCTCGGTTTTTTGCCCTTCAGGCCTGGGCCCTTTCGAACGTCTCCGGGGCGGCCGTTTCCGGCGGCGGGGTTTGGAACCGTTGGGGGAGGCAGCCTCGCCTTCGGGCCGTGGGGGCTCGCCGGAGGAAGGGGCGGGATTTGTCGAGGTTGCGGCCGGGGCTGCCGGGTGGGATGCCTGGCTTGCGGACTGGCCTTCTTCCTCGCCGGGCCGGCCTGGTTTTTTCAACCATTTGCTCACCCGGGAGAGAATTCCGCGCTCTTCCCCGTTGTTTTCCGTTCCCTGGCCGTTTGGCCGTTCATCTGCTGGTTTGGTAGTATCGTTTGTCATGGTGTGTCGTCTCTATGATGCGGCCGCTGGCGGCCATTTGTTGTAACATGATCTGCGTGGTGTCCGGGTCCAGGTTGAGGGCCTCGCTGACATCGTTGGCAGTGCAGGGGCGTCTTTTCAGCATTTCAATAATTTCGTCTTCGGAAAGAGTGCGGAATTTTTCCCGCTCCCGGGTGGTGAAATCAACCAGGATCTCCACCTCTCCTGGAAGCCGGCGGGCAACCGCTTCCAGTTCCGCCCGGGTCAGCGGTTTGGCAAAACTTTCCAGGGGCGGCCGGGCCACGGTGTTGAGCTGCACCTTGTCCGGCCGGATTTTTTGCACCGCCGCCACCAGGGCAGCGATGTCCTCCGGGCTGTCGTTGATCCCTTTTGCCAGGAGGATCTCCAGCCAGAATTTTCCGGAAAATTCCTTCCGGAAGGCGATGAGCCCTTCGATCAGCTCGGCCAGAGGCGAGCAGGCCGCCGGCCGGTTGATGCGGCGGTAGCTTTCCTCCCTGGCCGAATCAAGGGAGGGAATGACGATGTCCGCAGCGAGCAGATCCTGGCGCACTTCCGGGAGATACAGCAGGGCGCCGTTGGTCAGGACCACCACCGGCTTGCCGGATTTTTCCTTGAGATAACGGATCACCTGGCCGATGCCGCTGTGCAGGGTGGGCTCCCCGCTGGCGGTGATGGTAAAAACATCAAGATGGGCCAGGAGTTCCCGGTCGGCCAGCACCATGTCGATCTCCGCCAGCAGCTCGGGCAGCGGGATATACTCCTTGCGGACACAGGTGTGGGTGGTGGTGGCGCCGATCTCGCAATAGATGCAGTTGAAGTTGCATATCTTGGGGGGGACGAGATCAATGCCTTGTGAAATTCCCAGGCGGCGGGAATTGACCGGGCCGAATACATATTTCATGGGGTTTTACGGGTCCGCGGCGAAACGGCTGAGGATAGAGGTCTGAGCGTCAAGGGTCGCAGGAGTATTTTCCTCCGCTGGCAGGGATTTTTTCTTGATTGGCAAGGTATAACAATCCGTCGCTCTTGGCAAGGCAAATTTCTCGGCCCGCCACGGGGAAACGCCTGGATCGAGTCAATGCCGCAACGAGGCCTCCCAGGATTTTTTAAACCGTTTGCCTCCGGCAAGGCCTTGATCTCTTTTCGGGCGGGTGAATAAACGGGGTGCCTGGGCCTTACTTGTTGCCGGTCACTTCGGCGTTCTCGACAATAACGCCGTACCGGTAGCCGGCGCCGAAGTCACGGTCCAGGGAAAGATTTCCCGTGATGGTGACCACCTCGCCGATCTCCGGCAGCGAATCGGTGGTGACCACCAGATCGTTGGTCCTGGCGGCCTGGCTGCCGGTGCCGTCTTGCAGGTGCAGCCAGTTCTTGCCCATGATGCCGCGGCTGATCTTGACCACCTTGGCCTGCACCACCAGCGGCTTATTCGCCAGGGAGGCTTTGTTTTCGAAAATCTCGCCGATGGTCCGGGCATTGGCTCCTCCAGCCTTGCTCACCGTGATCGCCTCAGCCGGGGCGGCGGCCGGGGCCGAGGGCGCGGCCGCGCCGGGAGAGGCAAGCCCCTGGGTAAAGACGATGTGTTCGAAGGATCGATTCAGCGTGGTGCTGTTGAAGTTGTTCATCGTCATGCCCGGCTGGCAGGCGATTTCACTGCCCACCGCGATCTCGGTCTGGGGCAGGGCCACCCAAGTCTTGCCGCTGCCCGTGTCCACCAAGGCATAGGTATAGCCGCCGCTGTTCATGGTTTCAACCACCTTGCCGGAGACCCCACGCATCGACGATCCCTCCGCCATGCCACCCCCACCGGTCCCGGCGCCGCTGCCGTTTTGCGGAAAGGCGCCGGCCTGGAGAGGATTCCACAGGAGCAGGGAGATGGCGAGCATCAAACCGGGACGGAAATATTTCGTACGCTTGCTTGTCTTCATCGGGCGATACCTCGTCGGAGTTTTTATTGGTTGTCCTGCCGACGGCAACAGGAGCCAATTCCGCAGGTGAGCATTTCAACTCTATGGGATTTTTACGGAATTTGCTCGTACTAACATCAACCCCATCCGGGGATCTCTTGTGCGGACAAAATACCACAGCTTGGGAGCGGGCGGCAATTTTTTCAATCGAAAGCGACCTGTGCTGATAATTCTTTCCGTTCGGGCCGGGTTTGTCGAGGGGCGGGCGGCATAAAAACCCTCTTGACGGCAAGCCGGAATAGACGCGATTCGGGCCGCGCTCTGCCCGCCAAATTCGGCGCCAGGAGACTTTTGCCTTGACAGCAGACAGCGGCCTGCTAGTATTCTCAAGTTTTGGTAAAAGTATGAAAAAATCAGGACAATTGACGGGAATCGACCTATGAAAAAGATGCGCAGTGATGCAATACGCAAAGGGGTGGAGCGGGCGCCGCATCGTTCCCTGCTCAAGGCCATGGGCTACACCGACGAGGAGATCCGGCGGCCTCTGATAGGTATTGCCCACGCCCACAACGAGATCATCCCCGGCCATATCCATCTTGACAAGATTTTGGAAGCGGTGAAAACCGGGGTCCGCATGGCCGGTGGCACCCCCATCGCCTTCGGGACCATCGGGGTGTGCGACGGCCTGGCCATGAACCACAAGGGGATGAAATATTCCCTGGCCAGCCGCGAGATCATCGCCGACTCCGTGGAGATCATGGCCATGGCCCATCCCTTTGACGCCCTGGTGATGATTCCCAATTGCGATAAGGTGACGCCCGGCATGCTCATGGCCATGTTGCGGGTCAATATCCCGGCCATCATGGTGAGCGGCGGCCCCATGCTCACCGGACGTTTCCGCGGCAAGGAGGTGCATCTGGTCAGCGTGTTTGAAGGGGTTGGCCGGGTGAAGTCCGAGACCATGAGCGCGGAAGAATTGGCCGAACTCGAGGATCATGCCTGCCCCGGCTGCGGTTCCTGCGCCGGGATGTTCACCGCCAATTCGATGAATTGCCTCACCGAGGCCATCGGTCTCGGCTTGCCGGGCAACGGCACCATTCCGGCGGTGGCCGCGGCCCGGATCCGGTTGGCCAAGGAAGCGGGCATGGCGGTGATGCGGCTTTTGGCCGACGATATCCGCCCCCGGGATATCGCCACCCGCGCGGCTTTTGAAAACGCCATGGCCATCGATATGGCCCTGGGTTGTTCCACCAATACCGTGCTGCATGTGCCCGCCATTGCCAAGGAGGCAGGGGTGGAGCTGCCCCTGGCCCTGTTCAACGAGGTGAGCGAGCGGGTGCCCCATCTCTGCAGCCTGATCCCCGGCGGGCCGCACAGCCTGCAACAGCTGGACGAGGCCGGCGGCGTGCCGGCGGTGATGTGCGAACTGCTCAACACCGAGGCGGGCCTCAATCTGGAGGTCATGACCGTCACCGGCAAGACCCTGGGTGAAAATCTGGAAAAAGTCCGGGTGCGGGATGCCGATATCATCCGCTCCGTGGACGAGCCCTATCATGCCTTCGGCGGCATCGCCGTGCTCTACGGAAATCTCGCCCCGGACGGCTGCGTGGTCAAGCAGTCGGCGGTGGCCGAGGAGATGCTCAAGCACAGCGGCCCGGCCCGGGTATTCGAATCCGAGGACGAGGCTCAGACCGCCATTTTGGGCGGCAAGATCAAGGCCGGCGACGTGGTGGTCATCCGCTATTGCGGCCCCAAGGGCGGACCAGGCATGCCGGAGATGCTCTCCCCGACCTCGGCCATTGTCGGCATGGGGCTGGGCAAGAGCGTGGCCCTGATCACCGACGGCCGTTTCAGCGGCGGCACCCAGGGCGCCTGTATCGGCCATGTTTCGCCGGAAGCGGCGGATGGCGGCCCCATTGCCTTTGTCGAGGAAGGGGACCGGATCACCATCGATATCCGGCACAAATCCATCGAACTGGCGGTGGCGGAAGGGATTTTGGCCCAGCGGCAGCACAACTGGCAGCCGCCCGCGCCGAAGATCACCACCGGCTACGCGGCCCGTTATGCCCGGTTGGTGACCTCCGGCAGCACCGGCGCGGTGTTGCGGGATGATGCCTGCAACCGGCAGGCGGATTGATGCCAAGAACAGAGCGTGGGGCCGGGATTCAGTCCCGGCCCCGCATCGTGCCTGACGGGGAAGAAATGGCAGACAGACGGATAACTCCAAGCGGCGTCCTGTGCAGCTTCGTGGTGGCTTTGGCCGCTCTTGCCGCTTTTGCCCCCGCCCAGGCATCAGCCCGGCCCATTCCCTGGGAGATCACGGCGGACAGCCTTGTTCATCTTAACGAACCGGACAGTATTCTGGCCGAGGGCAATGTCATTGTGATCCGGCCCAAGAGCCAGGGCCCAGGCGGCATGGTTATCCGGGCGGACTGGGCCCGTTACGATGTGGAGCGCGGCACGGTCAAGGCCCGGGGCAATGTCTATATCCTCTCGGGCGCGGATGAGATCACCGCCGACCGCGCGGATATGGATCTTGAGACCCAGACCGGCACCTTCAGCGATTCCACCATATTCATGGCGGAAAACCACATGTATGTCACCGGGCAGGAGGTGGAGAAAACCGGCGAGTTCAGCTACACCCTGAAAAAAGGGTGGGCCACCGCCTGTAAGCCCGAGGAGGGCAAAAGCCCGCCCTGGTCGTTTACCAGCAGCACGACCAAGCTCACCGTTGACGGCATGGCCCAGATGACCAACGCCGTCTTTCACGTAAAAGACGCGCCCCTGGCCTACACCCCGTTTTTCACCTTTCCCGCCAAGACCAAAAGGGAAAGCGGCCTGCTCTTTCCGGAGTGGTCGCATTCCAGCCGGAGCGGCTTCGGCCTGATGGTTCCGGTTTTCCTCAATGTCTCGCCCAGCACGGACATCACCCTCTATCCCGGCTACCTCTCCGAGAGGGGGGTCCAGTATGGCGGGGAGTTCCGTTATGTGAAAGGGCCAGAATCCTACGGCACCTTCATGCTCAGTTACATGCGCGATGATCTCGTCGACGGCGCGGATCTTACGACCGAATACAAAACGGACGGGTTTATCCGCAGAGAGTCCAACCGGTACTGGCTGCGGGGCAAGGCCAACCATGATTTCGGCGACCACCTCACCGGCAGGCTTGACCTTGATCTTGTTTCCGACCAGGATTACCTGCAGGAATTCAAGGACGGCTCCATGGGCTATACGGCGAGCAAGCTCCTCTTTCTTGATGAGTTTGGCCGGGACCTGCGGGAGGAAACCATCCTGGAGCGGGAGTCTTCCCTGCAGCTGATTAAAGTTTGGTCGAACATGGTCGGCAGCGCTGAGCTGCGCACCAGGCAGAATACGGCCCACGACATTTTTCTGGGCACGGATGACGGGGATGGGGTGCTGGAAGCGGGGGAATACTCTGTTCTCTCCCGGCCAACCAGCCCTCTGCAGGCGCTGCCCAGGTTGGATTTCACCGGGCGCATCCCCATCAGCGGGACACGGATGAGCACCGCCTGGGAGTCGGAATACGTCAATTACTGGCGGGCGGATGGGATGGGGACCCAGCGTCTTGATCTGCACCCCAAGCTGATCTCTTTTCTGCCCCGGGGCGGATGGATCGAAGGCAAGGTCAGCGGCGGGGTGCGGGAAACGGCGTACCAGCTTGAATCCTATGGGGACTCCTCCTGGGATAAGGACCGCTTTCAGGACCGGCAGGCCTCTGATTTCACAGGCAATATGGCCACCATCTTCCTGCGCGATTTTGATCTGGGTGGTTCCGACTGGCTTGAGCACATGGTGCGGCCCAACCTTGTCTATGAATACCTGACAAGAACCGAGGAGCTGCCAAGCCTTGGCGACAGCCTTGGGTATTTTGACAGCGTGGATCGTCTGGAGAGGAGAAACTGGCTCACCTGGCAGCTCAATAATTACTTTGAAATGGGTGGCACCAACGAGCGTGGTGGATTCTGGAACCGCAATCTCGGGTTGTTCAAGGTCTTGCAGACCTATGATCTGCGGAAGGAAAATCCCCAATCCCTGGGCCTCGGGGATACCGATCGGCGGTATGATTGGTCCGATCTCAGGTTCGAGGCGGCAGTCTCTCCCGTGCCCAGATGGGTGCTGGGTTACCAGACCAATCTGAGCATGTATGGCAAAAACATTACCCGGTATGAGTTGCGTAACCAATTCAGCCTGACCGGCGGGCATACACTTGGCCTCAATTACCGGTATCTCCAGGACAGCGGCATGGTGGCCCCCTATTTTTACACCGATCTCGGCGAGTCAACCCATGACCTGATCGGCGTTGCAGGGACGCAGCTGACCGAAACGCTCACCGCCACCGCTTCCTTGGTCAAATCTTTTTCCGAGGACCATACGGTGGAATCCCGCCTTCGCTTGGTCTACCAACCAGCCTGCTGGATGATGGAGATGGAGGCAAGCAGGACTCCCGATGACCAGCGGGTGATGGTTATTTTTTCCCTCGATGGCGTTGGCCGTATTGCCCGCTGGGGCAAGGACAATCTGTGATTTCATGATCCGGAAGGCAGGGAAACGCAAGGCGGCGATTGCATGACCACGGCATATTACGACATTTTCAACGGCGATGCGGACGGCATCTGTGCCCTGCACCAGCTTCGTCTGGCAGAGCCTCGGGAAGCAACCCTGGTAACCGGGGTCAAGCGGGATGTCCGGCTTCTTGACCAGGTGGCCCAAGTGCGGGGGGCGGAACTCACCGTGCTGGATATCTCCCTGGACAGCAACAGGGCTCCCTTGCTGCAACTGCTGGAGTCCTGCCGGGTTTTTTACGTGGATCACCACTACGCCGGTGATCTGCCGGATAGCCCCAACCTCATCGCCCATCTGGATCCCAGCCCCGAGATCTGCACCTCCCTCATTGTTGATTCCCTGTTGGGCGGCCGTTTCCGGGGATGGGGTGTGGCCGCCGCCTTTGGCGACAATCTGCACGATGCGGCCCGCAAGGCGGCAGCCAGTCTGGATCTGACCGAAGGTCAGGTGGCGCAGTTGCGTGAACTGGGCGAATTGATGAACTACAACGGCTACGGCCGGGAGGTGGCTGATCTGCATCTGCCGCCCCAGGCGCTCTATGCGGCGGTGCAGCCCTATGTTGACCCCTTGGTTTTTTGCAAAGAGGCCCGGATCCTTGCCCAGTTGCGCCAAGGGTTTGCCGATGATCTGCGCCGGGCCAGGGCGGTGCCCCCCCTGCGGGAAACCGGACACGGCCGGATTTTTGCCTTTCCCGCGGAAAAATGGGCCAGCCGCATAGCCGGGGTGTTCAGCAATGAAAAGGCCAGGGAAAGGGAGGATGCGGCCCACGCCTTGCTGGTGGACAATGGCGACACCACCTTCATGGTCAGCGTGCGTGCGCCCATTGCCCGGCGTGTTGGAGCCGATGTTTTGTGCCGTGCGTTTCCCACCGGCGGTGGACGGGCTGCGGCGGCCGGGATCAATGCGCTGCCGGGCGTCCAGGTTGAGGATTTTTGCCGGAAATTTTTCGAGGTGTTTTCCCCATGAGGTTTTCCGTGTTGCATAGAGGTGTTGTTGGGCTGGTTCTCCTGTTGTCCTGGGTCGTCTGCATTTCCTGCCCGCCGAGTTGGGCCGGAGCCGGTGCGGGGGAGCCGCAGCCGCTGGCCGCCGATCTGGTCGAGGACGGGCAGGCCATTGATCTTTCCAGCCCGCGCTATCAGGAGCTTTTTCAGGAGCTGGTGACGCGGCACGGCTTCAGCCCGGAAGAATTGGACCGGCTCTTTGCCGGGGTCACCATCAAGAAACGGGTGCTGGAGCTCATGGATACCCAGTGGGAGGCCAAGCCCTATTTTGAGTATTTCCCCCGTTTCCTTACTCCGCAGTTGATTCAAGAGGGAAAAAGGCTTCTCCTCGAACACCGTGAGGTGCTGGACCGGATTGAAAACGAGATCGGGGTCGAGCGGGAGGTTGTCGTGGCCATCTGGGGGATCGAAACCCAGTTCGGCAAACACAAAGGGGGGTTCAGTATGTTTCAGACCCTCAACACCATGTTTGACGCCTATCCCCGCCGCAGCAAGTTCTATCGGGAACAGCTGGTCGAATACCTTCTGCTCTGCCGGGAAACCGGGGTTGATCCGCTGGCCATCACCGGATCCTATGGCGGGGCTTTTGGTCAGACCCAGTTCATCCCCTCAAGCTTCCGCCTCTATGCCGTGGATTTTGACGGCGACGGCCGCCGCGATGTCTGGGAGTCGGTGCCCGATGTCCTGGCCAGCATTGCCAACTATCTGCAGAGATTCGGCTGGACCCTCAAGGCCCCGATCTACCGGGAGCTGGGAAAGAAGCTGAAGGGGGAGAAGCTGGAAAAAGCCTATGCCCAGGGGCGAAAAGGCTTTGTCTCCCGCGCCGAGGTGAAAAAGATCCAGAAGATCGACCTTCCGCCCTCACCGGAGAACAAGGAGCTCACCATTGTCGGCCTGGAGCTGCCGGACGGCGGGATGCAGTACGTGGCAGGCTACCCGAACTTCCAGGCCATCACCAAATGGAACAACTCCAACCGTTACGCCATGGTTGCCGCCGAACTGGCGGAGAAATTCAGGGAATAACACGACAGGGGGCTTTGCCGCGCTGACCGGGGCTCCTGAACTCAGCTTCGTATACCGTAAACAAACGAGAGCCCTATGTCCACGTGTCCGAACGTAGTCTGGCATGCAGCAACCGTGACCCGTGAACGCAGAGAGAAACTACATGGCCACGGGAGTGGAATCATTTGGTTTACGGGGCTTTCCGGTTCCGGGAAGTCCACCTTGGCCCATTCCGTTGAGGAAAAACTGCATCAGTTGGGATGTGCAACCTTTGTGCTTGATGGTGATAATGTCCGGCACGGTCTGTGTTCGGATCTTGGTTTTTCCAGGGAAGACCGGTCGGAAAGCCTCCGGCGGATCGGGGAGATGGCCAAGTTGTTCATGGAGGCAGGGGTGCTGGTGTTAACCGCGTTTATCTCGCCGTTTCGCGCTGATCGTGAGCGGATACAACAACTGGTAGGCAAGGAAAATTTCTTTGAGGTGTACTGTTGCTGTCCCATTGAGATCTGTGAACAACGTGATGTGAAGGGGTTTTACAAGAAAGCGCGGCAAGGGTTGATTGGAGAGTTCACGGGGGTTTCTTCTCCGTATGAAGCGCCGGACTCCCCGGATCTGCTCCTCGACACAGCAAACACCACGTTGGAAGATTGCGTCCTCAAGGTTATTTCAATCCAGCGGCTAAGCAGGATACTGCCCCGCTAGAGATGTTTCCTCAATGTTCCGTTTCAGTAAGAATTCATCGATTTTTCAGCGGGCATAGGGCGTAAAAAGCTCCGGCCATTGTTCCGCCCAACAGCAGGTGTGGTCAAAATCTGGAATCATTCGTATCTCGGGGCGTCGGTCTGCCGGAAAATGGTTGGCGAATGATTTTCCTACCTCTGGGGGGACGATTCGATCCTTGCCGCCGACGAAATGGAGTTGCGGGATCTCCTGCAATTGCGGCCAGGCATCCGCCGGGTTCAGCGATCCGGTCAGGGGCGTGGCGTGGTGCTGCGCCGTCCAGGTCTGAGGGTCGAGGTTTCCGGCCACGGTAACGAGAAGCGCCACGTCATGGCGGCGGGCCGCGATCAGGGCCGCCACTGCGCCGCCGCCTGAATATCCGACCAAGACAAGCTGTGTTGCCTGAAATCGCTCTTTAAGCAGGTCGATCGCCTGATCGGCGGAGTCCACCACCTCCGGAGCAAAACGCAGGTTTGTCCAATAGCGTGCCGAGCAGCCCTGGGTGTCGGGCCCCGCAACATACTGGCAGGGACGAGCCAGGTAAGCGGCGGCGCCACGGGGGTGCCGCAAGGCCAGAGCCAGGCCCACGGGTTTTATCGGCGTGGGGTCGGGGGAGACGAGCGACGGATTTATCCAGGCAAGGCCATCGCCTTCGATATAGATGGTCAGGGTTGTAGTGTTGGCGGGAATGGTTTTGGGCAGATACCCGGCCAGGACAAAACGGCCCGCGGGCAGGCGGACCTGTTTCCATTCCGAAGCGGCCGCCATTTGGCCGGCATTGCTCCGGCGCACTTCCGGCGAGAGCGCGAGGCACCCGGCAAGGCCCGGCAGCAGGGAAAGCAGCAGGAGCAGCAGCCAGCCTTTTTTCATGATGCCGGGACCAGATCGCCCAGCGCTTCGAGTAGCGGGGCCAAGGTGTTCCCATACCGCCGCCATCGGTCCACCGATGAGGTGTAGATCGGCTGCCGCACCTGGGTGATGCTGGCGGTCCGCACCTTGCGTTTGGTGGCATGGAATTCCAGGCAGGCATCATCCCATTCCAGGCCGCAATACTCAAGCAGCCGGCGTGCCTGCGTCTCCGTGTCGGCAACCAGATCTTCATAGTGGATGTCCAGAAAAGAGCCGGGCGGCAGGACAGTGCGCCAGTGGTCCATGAGGCGGCGATACTGGCGGTAGTACTGGCCAAGCTCGGCCAGATCATAGGTCTGTTCCTGGCCGTGATGAAAGAGCCGGGCGAAGCACGAGAGGCAGGTGTCCACCGGGTTGCGGTTGACATGCACGATCTTGGCGTTGGGCAGCATAAGATGGATCAGGCCGACCATGAAAAAGTTGCCGGGCATTTTGTCGGTCATGCGGCGGGCGTCCGGCGCCCTCTTCTTGAGCCCTGCGACATAATCCGCGCCCCAGGCGGCAAGGGTTTCCCGGGTGAGTCCTTGCAGATTGGCGGGGAACTCGGCCATGGCCGCGCCGATCTGCAAGGGGCGGTGGGCAATCTGGAGCAGATCCGGCAACTCTCCGCCCCCATGCACATCCGGATGGCTGACAATGATCTGCTCGGTGAGGGTGGTGCCGGAGCGCGGCATGCCCAGCACGAAAATGGGTAGATCGGACGGTTCGCCCCCTCCGCGCAGGGCCTCAATCGTATCCCGGTTAAAGGTCTCGATTATCCGGGTGAAGATGGTTTCCTGGCTTGCCGGATCATAGGTGATTTTTTTTCGCTTTATCCGGCATCCTTCCTTGAAATGGCTCATGGCCTTTTCATAATCGCCGGTGTCGTCATAACACTTGCCCAGGGCAAAGTGCAGGGAGAGTTTTTTGTCTTCCGGTAAGGCTGCGATTTCCTGGCCGGCGGTAACCAGAGCCGCCATGTTTTCATCGTCCTGTCGCACCTTTTTGACCTGGGTGAGATGAAATCGCGCAGCCAGATCATCTCCGGGCGAGTCGTGCAATGCCGTGCGGAAAAACTGCTCCGCGGTTGCGAGATCGCCCATCTCCATGCAGAGATGCCCCTTGCCCAGCAAAGCAGAGGAAAGTTTCGGGTCAAGGGCCAAGGCCCTGTCGAAGCTGGCAACCGCCTCTCCGGTCTGGTCCATTTCGGTATGGATGCTCCCCAGCATGCTGTGGGCCTCGGCTTTTTCCGGGGCCAGCTCAATCGCCTTCAGGCCGGCGCGTTCCGCTTCGGCGAGATTGTGCCGTTCTTGGTATATCCGGCCGATGCCGATGTACGCCTCGGCATATCCCGGCTTGAATTGCAGAGCGGTCTGGAAATGCTGGAAGGCTTGCTCGTACTGTTCAAGCGCCTTGAGGGCAAAGCCGAGATTGCAATGGACGTCGGCGTATTGCGGGTTCAGGGAGAGCGCCTTGGCCAGAACCTCCACCGCTTCTTCTGGCCGTTCTTCCGTCACCAGCACGGCGCCGAGGTTGTTGAGCGGTTCGAGATAATTGGGCTCGATGGCGTAAGCCTGACGATAATACTCGATGGCCTCCTCCATCCGCTTGGCCTCGCGCATGAGGCTGCCCATGTTGTTCAGGGCGCAGGCCAGCCTGGGGTTGATTTTGAGCGCCAACCGCTGGCAGGCCTCGGCCCGGTCGTATTCCTTGCTGTCGTAATGGGCGATGCCGAGATTGCTGTGGGCCGTGGCCAGCATGGCGTCGAGGGCCACTGCTTTCTTGCCGTGGGCAATGGCCTTGTCAAGATATCCCTGCTGCCGGTACATCTCCCCGATATTGGCATGAAACAGGGCTTCCTGCCCGTTTTGCCGGATTGCTTTTTCGATCAGCTCGACGGCCAATTCCGCTCTGCCTGCCTGGTGGGCGATGACTCCCAGCAGATGCAGGGCATGGGCATGATCGGGCTGCGCCTGCAAAATTTGGCGGAGAATAGCTTCCGATTCCGGCAGCCGGTTCTGCCCCTGAAGCTGGCCGGCCAAGGCCATGGCCTGTTCGATGGAAAGGTGCTGCTGCCGGGATGGGTTGCCCGGCACGATGGGTTCGGGGGGAAGGATGGAGTCATGGGGCATGGGGAGTCCTTTGGGGGCGTTCAATCTGTCTTCCGGTAATCCTTCACGATCTCGAACAGCGGCTCCAGATGCGGGCCAAAGCGTTGCCAGCGGGCAACCGAGGTGGTGTAGATCGGTCTGCGCACCTGGGCCACGCTGGCGGTCTTGACCAAGCGTTTGTTGTCATGGAATGCCAGGCAGGCATCATCCCAGGGCAGGCCGAGATAGGCGAGCATCCGCCGGGCCTGGCCCTCCACATCGGCAACCACCTCTTCGTAGCGAACATTGAGGATGGACCCCTCCGGCAGTGTTGCCTGCCAGTGCTCCATGAGCTGCATATACCGCACATAGTAGCGGCCAAGGGTGCCCAGATCGTAGGCAAAGGCCATGGTGTCGTTGAAGAGCCGGGCAAAACAGGAGCAGCAGGAATCCATGGGGTCGCGCATGGCATGGATGATCCTGGCTTGGGGCAGCATCCGGCGGATCATGCCGATATAGAAGAAGTTGGCCGGCATTTTGTCGGTGATGCAGGCGGCCTCGGGATTCAGCCGCCAGACCCGTTCCAGATATTTTTCGCCCAGGTACGGGAAATCATCAGCGGTAAGTTTGGGCGCCCAAGCGGTGAAGGGTTGCCCGGTTGCCGCCCCGGCCGCGCCATGGATAACCTCGTGCAGATCGATCAACTCGCCGGCGCCGAACACGTCCGGATGGCTGGCGAGAATCTGTTCGATGAGGGTCGTGCCGGAGCGGGGCATGCCGACGATGAAAACCGGGGTTTTCCCTGCCCGGCTGGGGGGAAATGCTTCGGGCTGCTTCGGCGGAAAATCCGTGGCAAAGATTTCTTTAATCCGTGCCAGCATTTCCTCGGCCTGTGCTTCGTCATGGGGCAGCAGATCGTGTTGCAGCCGGTTGCCTTCGGCATAGGCGCCAAAGGCCTCGTTATAATCGCCCGCATCCTCCCGCGCCTTGCCCAGGGCGAAATT
This sequence comes from Desulfurivibrionaceae bacterium, assembly GCA_041675265.1. Lineage (GTDB taxonomy): Bacteria > Desulfobacterota > Desulfobulbia > Desulfobulbales > Desulfurivibrionaceae > Thiovibrio. The sequence goes on from JBAYUD010000011.1 coordinate 21,668, forward strand.
GTAGCGGATGCGGGCCGCCACCGGCAGGGCTGCCGATTGCGCCGTCAGTGCTTTTAGCTGCGCCAGATGCGGGTCTTCCGCGGCATAGGTTTTGAGGGAGGAGAGATTGTAGTGCGCCTCGACAAAGTCGGGCCGGGCGGCGATGGCGGCTTCGAAGGCGTGGCGGGCCTTGTCCAATCGTCCCTGTTCGCTGTAAATCGCCCCCAGGTTGTTCTGGGCCTCGGCGTGGCGCGGGTCGATGGCCACCGCCCTGGCATAGGCCTCCTCGGCCCCATCCTTGTCGCCCATTTTTTCCAAGGACGCGCCCAGATTGTTCCAGGAAAGGTTATGGTCGGGGGTCAGGGTCAGGGCCCGGCGGTAGCAGCGGATTGCCTCTCCGTGCCGGCCGCTGTCGGTGTAAGCGAGGCCGAGGTTGTAATGGGCTTCCCTGTTATCCGGGGCCATGGCCACCGCCCGCTCTCCGGCACCGATGGCCTCGGCAAGCCGGCCCAGCCTGCGGCAAATCTCGCCGAGATTGCGGTGGTAGAGAGGGATTGAGCCGTCCAGCTCAATGGCCTTGGTGATTAAATCCGCGGCCAGGGGCAGCTTGCCGACCTGACAGGCGATGAGGCCCAAGGCATGCCAGGCCGGGGGAAAGTCCGGGGTGCCGGCCAGAATCAGGCGGTAGAGGTTCTCCGCCGCCGCAGGGTTTCCTGCCGCCTGCAGGCGGGCAGCCTCGGCCATGGCCTGGTCCCTGTTCATGCCTTGTCTTGTCTGGGGGGGCTGTGTCATGTCCACCTGAAACGGGTTGAAAAAAGATACAGAACTATCCAGCTCAATGCCGGTAAATGGCGAAAACCGCTAAACTGTAACTGTTCAGCCGCGCAGCGGCGACGCAGATGGGGCGTTGCTGGATAGTTACAAAGATACAGTGCGGAAAGGCGCACCTATGATACGAAAAGAAACGGATTTTGTCCCCCAATGTTTTTTGGGTGCGAATGAATAGCGATTCATTTTTTCGTTTCCTTTTATGCAACGTGGAGGTATAAGGCTAACGATAAGGAAATGTGTTCAAAATCATTATCTAACCTTTTTCGGGATACCCCATGGCAAAACGATACCATCGCCAGAAATTGAATCAGGCCATCGCCGCCGCCTGCCTGTCCGTGACGGTTGTTCCCGCCTTATTGGCCACGCCCGCAATGGCTGGGATAACTGTGACGGCTACCACATGGCAGGTTTCCGGCGGAAGCACATATGATTTCATCAAGCTCAATAATTCCGGCAGCGTGACCGTTGAAAATACCGGAAGCATTCAAGGAAGCAGTCGAGGTGTCATTGTCACCGGCGCCCAAATAGCGGGAAATATCACGAACAATGCGGGCGGCACCATTACCGGCAGCTCGGCGGGCATCTATATCAACACAAACAGTGGACTCACCGGCAGCATCGCCAACTCCGGCACCATCTCTTCCGGTCAGACGGGCATCTATATTAATACGAGCACCGTTGGTGGCGATATCACCAACGATATTGCGGCGGCAACCATTTCCGGTGGCCAAACCGGCATCTATATCGGCAACAGCAGCACCGTTACCGGCGGCATCAACAATTACGGCACTATCTCCGGCGGCCAGACCGGTTTGAAGATCGAGAACACCAGCACCGTTACCGGAAACATCGTGAACAATACGGGCGGGACCATCCAAGGCGCCTCCTCCGCGGGCATCTATGTTCTTCAGAATACCACCACCGGCGATATCGATAACAGCGGCACCATTTCTGGCGGCAACTACGGCATCTATGTCAGCAACTCCAGTACCGTGGGTTCGATCACCAACAATGAGGGGGGGCAGATCGCCGGCTCAAATTCGGCGGGTATCTATGTTTCCCAGAGCCAGGTTTCGGGCAATATCGCCAACTCCGGCACCATCTCTTCCGGTCAGACGGCCATCTACATCAATAACAGTACCGTCAACGGTGACATCACCAACGGTATTGCGGCTGCGGCCATTTCCGGTCAAACCGGCATCTATATCGGCAACAGCGGCACCGTTACCGGCGGCATCACCAACAACGGCACCATTTCCGGCAGCCAGACCGGTTTAAAGATTGAGAACACCAGCACCGTTACCGGCAGCATCGTGAACAATGCGGGCGGGACCATCCAAGGCTCCTCCTCCGCGGGCATCTATGTTCTTTGGAATACCACCACCGGCGCCATCTCCAATTCCGGTGATATCCTTGGCGGATATTACGGCATCTATGCCGCCAACTCCAGCACCATCGCCTCCATCACCAACAATACGGGCGGCACCATCCAGGCGACCTCTTCCGGGTCGGCTGGCATCTACCTTACCGAAAGCACCGTCACTGGCGCCATATCCAACTCCGGCACTATCTCGGGCCCGGCGGGTATCTATGCTGTGAGCAGTAATATCGGCTCTATCTCCAACGGATTGGGAGGGAACATCACCGGCACGAACTCTGCCGGTATTCAGCTTTCCCAGACTGCGGTTTCCGGCAGTATCACCAACTCCGGCACGATCTCCGGAGCGCAGATAGGAATATTTGTTCGAAACAACACCACTGTTGACGGCGGCATCGTCAACAACGCGGGCGGCACCATCCAAGGCGTAACTACAGGTATTCGCGTCCAGAGTTCCAGCACTGTTACCGGCGGGATTACCAACAATGGCACCATTCAAGGCGGCACCTATGCCATCTATGTCAATAATCCCATGGCCCCGGTCGCCATCACCAATACCGGCACCCTGGATGGCGCGGTGGAACTGGCTGACGGGACTCTGAACCTCAACGGCCTCACCGGCAGGGTCACCGGTGCGGTGACCGGCGCTGCTGGTTCCACGGTGAACGTGAACGGCACCTTTACCACGGAAAACACCTTTAGCGTTGATGGTTTCAACATCGGCGCCGCCGGCATTTTCAACATGGCCCACGGCGTGACTGCCACCAGCGGGGTAACGAACGGCGGCACCCTGTCCGTGGCCGCCGGGAATACCGCCACCATTACCGGCAACTATACCCAGACCGCCAACGGCGTATTCCAGACGGGCGCTTCCAGCCTCACCAATTACGGCAAGCTAGTGGTGACCGGCACGGCGGATCTTTCCGCCAGCAACAAGGTCGATGTCAAGGTCAGCGCCGGCGACACCCTGGCCAACGGCAACGTGCTGGCCAGCGTTCTTTCCGCCGGAACCCTTACCGCCGGCGGCCTCACCGTCACCGATAACAGCGCCATGTGGAACTTCAGCGGCACGGTCAATGGCAACGCCATCGACCTGACCACGGAGCAGGCCTTGACCTTTGCGGATGCAGTGAGCGGTGATGCTGTTTCGCCTGCCGCGGCTGGTGTGGCAGGAGCCCTTGATGCGATTCAGGAAGCAGGGGCCAGCGTCGACATGCAGATCGTGCTCGACGCCTTGGGCTCTCTTGGTAGCGCCAATGAGGTCGGGCAGGCTGTATCGCAACTCATGCCGGGATTTTCCGGTGGTGGCGCCCAGGTTGCACTGGGGCTTGCCGGCAGCAGCGGCTCCCAGGTGGTGAGTGAACGGATGAGCGGTGGGCAGGGGCTTTCCTCCGGCGATCCGTTGTTCAAGGATCGCATGATCTGGGCCCAGCCTTTCTATTCTTGGACCGACCAGAACGAACGCAAGGGCGTGGTCGGCTATACCGCCGACAGTCATGGCCTGGCCCTGGGCGCGGATGGCAAGGTGGACGAGCAGTGGCGGATCGGTGCAGCGCTTTCCCTTGCCAAGGGCGAGGTGGACGGCGATTCGCCGGTAACCCGTAACAACCTTGAGATCAATACCTACCAGCTAACGCTGTATGCAACAGACCGGTTGAGCAAAGCCACCAGCCTGAACCTGCAGGCCGGATTCGGTGTCAACGACAACGACTCCTCCCGCCATATCGTCTTTGGCGGCCTGGACCGGGTGGCGAACGGAGACTATACCAGCTGGCACACCCTGCTTGACGCGGAGCTGGAGCATCGCTACACGGTGAGCGAGAAAACCAACTTTGCCTCATATCTCCGCGCCCAGTATACCTATGTGAACGTGGAGGACTATACCGAAACCGGGGCTGGGGCCATCAACCTGCATATGGATGATACCAATGAGGATTCCCTGGTTCTCTCGGTGGGCGGTCGGGGGGGGTATGCATTTACGGAGCAGATGAAGCTGACCGGCCATCTGGGCGCGGGCTATGACCTCATGGCCAGCCAGTCGTCGGTGAATGCCAGCTTCAGCGGGGGCGGGCCGACTTTCGTCACCGAGGGGCTTGATCCGGCGTCTTTTGTGCTGCAAGGGGGGCTAGGTTTTGAAATGCTCGCAGCCAACGGTTTGACGGTCACGGCGCGGTATGATGTTGATGGCCGGGAGGATTATACCAACCAAGTGGCCAGCCTGAAGTTCCAGATGCCGTTTTAAGAGACACCTCACGGCGGCAGGGCCGCTTTTTTTCTGTGGGGAAAGAGAATAAAAAAAGGAGCCGGAAATTTCCGGCTCCTTTTTTTATGGCGTTGAATGACCCCGTATTTTACCGCGTAAAATACCGTTCTGTTTCCGCCTTGACCACCTGGGCCAGCAGCAGCAAGCCGACAATGTTGGGGATGGCCATCATCCCGTTCATCAGGTCGGAGAAATTCCAGACGAACTCCAGTTTCATCATCGCTCCCACGATCACCACCGCGACAAAGACCACCCGATAGGGGGCAATGGCGCGGCGGCCCGCCAGATATTCGATGGCCTTTTCCCCGTAGTAATTCCAGCCGATCAAGGTGGAGTAGGCGAAGAGCGCCGTGGCCACGGCGACGATCACCACCCCGGTATGCCCCAAGGTATTGCCGAAGCTGGCGCTGGTCAGTTGCCCAGGGGCAATCCCTTCCAGCCAGGCATGATTGGTCAGGATCACCATGGCGGTCATGGAGCAGACCACCAGGGTGTCGATGAAGGTCTGGGTCATGCTCACCAGCGCCTGCTTGACCGGATCCTTGGTCCGGGCTGCGGCAGCGGCGATGGGGGACGAGCCCAGGCCCGACTCGTTGGAAAAAACGCCGCGGGCGATGCCGTAGCGCATGGAGGCGGCCACCACCGAGCCGGCAAAGCCGCCGGAGGCCGCGATGGGGGTGAAGGCGTGCTGGAAAATCAGGGCCAGGGCGTGGGGGATTTCACCGAGGTTGAGCGCCAGCACCACAAGGGAAGCGCCCACATAGCCGACGATCATGAACGGCACCAGAAAGGAGGTGAACCTGCCGATGGACTTGATGCCCCCCAGAATCACCAACCCGGTGAGGAGCATCAGCACCGTGCCGGTGAGCCAGGGCTCGATATTGAAGGTCGATTGAAAGATGGTGGCCACGGCATTGGCCTGGGTCATGTTGCCGATGCCGAAGGTGGCCAGGGCGGTGAACAGGGCGAAGAGCCAGGCCAGCTTGGGCAAGCCGGCGCCCTTGGCCAGATAGTACATGGGGCCGCCGCGCATGCCGTGTTCGCCCTTTTCCCGGTATTTTACGGCCAGCACCGCTTCCGCGTATTTGGTGGCCATGCCGACCAGGCCGGTCATCCACATCCAGAACACCGCCCCTGGCCCGCCAAGGGTGATGGCGGTCGCCACGCCCACGATGTTGCCGATGCCCACCGTGGCGGCCAGGGCGGTCATCAGGGCGGCGAAATGGCTGATGTCGCCGTCGCCGGCATGCTCCTTGTGCCAGATCAAACGCAGGGCGTGGGGCAGGGCGCGAAACTGCATGCCGCGCAGGATGACGGTGAGGTACAGGCCGGTGCCCACCAGCAGCACCAGCATGGGTGGTCCCCATACCCAGCCGGAGAGGGTGGAAATCAATATTTCGATGGAAGCCATGGATGCGCCTTAGGTGAAAGGTTTTTGAGGAGCAACGTGGGTCTGCCCGGTCAAAATACCTGAAAAGGCGGGGGAAGCAAAGGGGAATGAAGAGTGGTGAGGGTGGAGTGCTGAGCGCGGAAAGGAACAGGGACAGCCCCCGTGCGGGGACAGTCCCTGTTCTTTTGAAATTTCGTGATTTTTGTGGGGTGATCGGCACTGCTGCCGATAATTGACACGTGGCAAAAGATCGTTTTTTTGCCTTTCCCTTCTGACTCCTACTTGACGAAATCCTTGCTGCCGTCCACCAGGGTGGAAACCACGGAAGGATCGGCCAGGGTGGAGATGTCGCCGAAGTCATGGGCCTCGGTCTCGCCCGCGGAGATCTTACGCAGGATTCGACGCATGATCTTGCCGCTTCTCGTTTTGGGCAGCCCTTCGGCAAACTGGATGAACTCCGGAGTGGCAATGGGGCCGATCTCCTTGCGGACATGGGTGCGCAGCGCGCCGCGCAACTCGTCGGAAGGCTCGACCCCGGATTTCAGGGAGACGTAGGCGTAGATGGTCTGGCCCTTGATCTCGTGGGGCGCCCCGACCACCGCAGCCTCGGCCACCTGTGGATGCGCCACCAGGGCGGATTCGATCTCCGCGGTGCCAAGGCGGTGGCCGGAGACATTGATTACGTCGTCCAACCGGCCCATGACCCAGAAGTAGCCGTCCTCGTCCTTGCGTGCCCCGTCTTCCGGGTCGTAGATGCCCTCGTAACGGGTAAAGTAGGTCTTTTTGTAGCGGGCCGGGTCGCCGAACACGCCGCGGAGCATGCCGGGCCATGGTTTGCGGATCACCAGATGGCCGCCTTCGTTGGGCGCCGCCTCGGAGCCGTCTTCGCGGAGGATGGCCGCGTCGATGCCGGGCAGAGGGTGGGTGGCCGAGCCGGGCTTGAGCGGGGTGGCGAAGGGCAGGCCGGAGATCATGATGCCGCCGGTTTCGGTCTGCCACCAGGTATCGACAATGGGCAGCTTGTTCTTGCCGATATGCTCGTGGTACCACATCCAGGCTTCCGGATTGATGGGCTCGCCGACCGAGCCCAGCACGCGCAGGGAGGAGAGGTCGTGTTTTTCCGTCCACTTGGAGCCTTCCCGCATCAGGGCGCGGATAACGGTGGGCGCGGTGTAGAAGATGTTGACCTTGAATTTCTCGCAGATATGCCAGAAACGGTCCGGGGCGGGCCAGGAAGGCACGCCTTCGAACATCAGAGTCGTCGCGCCCAGGGCCAGCGGCCCGTAGAGGATGTAGCTGTGGCCGGTGATCCAGCCGATATCGGCGGTGCACCAGTGCACGTCGTCGTCCTTGATGTCGAAGACCCATTGGGTGGTGTGCGCCACGTAGGTCAGATAGCCGCCGGTCGTATGGACCACGCCCTTGGGCTTGCCGGTGGAGCCGGAGGTGTAGAGGATGAATAGGTTGTCCTCCGCCTCCATGCTTTCCGGGGCGCACTGGCCGGTGATGCCGTCGGCTGCCATCTCCGCGTGCCACCAGAGGTCGCGGCCCGACTGCATGGCGATCTCGTTGCCGGCCCGTTTGACCACGATGCAATTTTTGACCGAATCACACCCCTGGAGGGCATCGTCGGCAGCGGGCTTCAGGGGGATGGTCTTGCCGGCCCGCAGCACCGCGTCGGCGGTGACCAGCACCTTGGCCTCGCAGTCCTGGATGCGGCTCTTGAGGCTCTGGGCGGAGAAGCCTGCGAAAACCACGCTGTGGATGGCGCCGATCCGGGTGCAGGCCAGCAGGGTGATGGCCAGCTCGGGGATCATGGGCAGGTACACGGCAACCCGGTCGCCTTTTTTTACCCCCATCTTCTTGAGCACGTTGGCGAACCGGCACACCTCGGTGTGCAGCATCTGGTAGGTGTAGACCCGGACATCTTCCTCGGGTTCGCCCTGGAAAATGATGGCGGCCTTGTTGCGGCGGCCGTTTTCAAGATGGCGGTCCAGGCAGTTGTAGGAAACGTTCAGCCTGCCGCCTTGGAACCATTTGATCTCGGGCTTGTGCATGTCCGCCTCAAGCACCTTGGTCCACGGCTTTTCCCAGGTGAGCAGCTCCTTGGTGCGGTCGCCCCAGAAGCCTTCCGGATCCTCCATGGAGCGCTTGTAATGGGCCTCGTAGTCGGCCATGCTCTTGACATGGGCCCGCGCCTGGCCCGCAACCGGCGGGGCAAAAAGGCGTTTTTCCTGCATCAGACTTTCAATCTTCTTATCTTCGCTCATTAAATTACCTCCGAAATTTTCTAAGACCGGGGATATAGGGATATATACCTAAGTGGGTAGGAATATATACCGAGTGTCCGCGACAATTGCCACATTTTTTTTATCGCGTATCGTCCAGGGGTTAGCCCGCAACAGGCAGGCGGGGCAGGGAAGGGTGGTGGCGCGGAGCGTACTTCGCCGGGTGCATTTCCGGGGATTTTCTGCTATGGTGCAAGGCGTTCGGACACCATCAGGAGGCGTGGAGCGGATGCGGACTGCGGCGGAAACAATACGGACTTTTTTGGGCGTGCTTATCCTGGGCTGCGGGCTGGTTGCCGCCTTGGTTCAGCCCGTGGCCGCCCAATGCGGCCCGGAAGCCACCGCGCCCCTTACCACGGATCCGCCGCTCTTCCGAGATGATCTGGGGTACGAATCCCTTGCCCCGGCCATTGACCGGAGCGTCCATTATCTCAAGCAGCTTCCCACGGAAAAAACCTTTGTCCTCTGCGGCGAGGAATATACGGTGCGCTGGCTCATCGAATCCCTGCTCGCCTTCCAGAGGATCATCGCGGAAAAACCCTCCCCCCAGGGATTGACCGCTCTCCTCAAAAAAGAGTTCATCCTCTGCCAGGCACAGGGCAGGGGGGCTGATCAGAAAATCTTCCTCACCGGCTATTTTGAGCCTCTTTTCAAGGCCAGCCTGACAAAGACCGCCACCTACCGCTATCCCTTGTACCGCACCCCCCCGGATCTGATTACCATCCCCGGCATAAAAAAAGGGGAGAAGCAGACCGGGCGGATGGAGAACGGCAGCTTGGTCCCCTATTTCACCCGGGGCGAGATGGAAAAAGGGGGGTTGTTGGCCGGGCAGGAACTGGTCTATCTGGCCGACCCGGTGGAAGCCTTTATCCTACACATTCAAGGCTCCGGCCGGGTTCAGCTTGGCGACGGCTCGCTGCACCGGGTGCAGTTTGCCGCGAAAAACGGCCGTGAGTACCGCAGCATCGGGCGGCTGCTGGTGGAAAAAGGCGTCATGCGCAAGGAAGAGGCCACCATGCCCAGGATCGTCCGCTATCTCAAGGAGCATCCCGAAGAACGGGAGTTCATCCTGCACCATAACGATTCCTTTGTCTTTTTCCGGTGGGGGGATGATTCCGCCGCAGGGCCGATGGGTTGCCTGGGCGAACCCCTTACCCCTGGCCGGTCCGTGGCTCTCGATCAGGAATGCTTCCCGCCGGGGGGGCTCGCTTTTCTCACGACCCGCAAGCCAAGGGTCAATGCGGCCAGCGAGGTTATCGGCTGGGAACCTTTACACCGCTTTGTGGTGAATCAGGATTCCGGCTCCGCCATCACAGGGCCAGGGCGGCTTGATCTCTTTTGGGGCGCAGGACCGTATGCCGAGGCAGCTGCCGGCAACATGAAGCATCCGGGCGTCCTGTACTTTTTGGTGAAAAAGAAATAGTTGTCAGAATCCGAGCCGTTCTTATACAATCCTTATATTGCATCGGATTGGACAGACTACGGAACATGTTGGAGAGGGGAAAGGCATGAAACAGACGGAAATAGATTACTGGATCACCAGCATGTTGGAAACCTACGGCAATGTTTCCGACCTCAATATCACGGTGGGCAAGCCCTTGCAGGTGGAAACCTCCGGGCAGCTGGTGCCGGTGCCGGTGGAGCCGCCGGTCCCCTCGCTCACCCCTTTTCAGGCCGAGGTCTTTGCCCTGAACCTCATCGGCGGCAACAAGAGGCTGCTCGACGATTTGGTCAAGCACGGCTCCTGCGATCTTTCCTACTGGCTGGGCCAGAAAGCCCGGTTCCGGGTAAATGTCTTCTCGCAAAAGACCAACCTCTCCACGGTGCTGCGGAAACTGGAGATGAAGATTCCCACCATCAGCCAGCTCAGCCTGCCCAAGCTCTTCTACAACATGGCCGGGGAGCGCAACGGCATCATCCTCGTCACCGGCGCCACCGGTTCCGGTAAGTCCACCAGTCTGGCCGCGCTGCTGGACAAGATCAACGACGAGAAGCCGGTGCACATCGTCACCCTGGAAGACCCCATCGAGTACGTGCACCAGCACAAGATGGCGACCTTCAACCAGCGGGAGCTGGGCAACGATTTCGACTCCTTTGCCTCGGGGTTGCGGGCCGCCCTGCGGCAGGCGCCCAAGGTCATTCTGGTGGGCGAGATGCGCGACCGGGAAACCATGGAGATCGGCCTGTCCGCCGCGGAAACCGGGCATCTGGTGCTCTCCACCCTGCACACCGTGGATGCGGGCCAGACCATCAACCGTATCCTGGGCATGTTCGAGCAGGAGGAACAGGCCCAGGTGCGTAACCGGCTGGTGGACACCATCCGCTGGATCGTCTGCCAGCGGCTGCTGCCCAAGGTCGGCGGCGGGCGGGTGGCGGCCTTCGAGATCATGGGCATGAACCTGCGGGTGCGCGAGCTGATCATGACCGGGGAAACCGAGGATAAGACCTTCTACGACGTTATTGCCGACGCCAAGGCCCTGGGTTGGCAGACCTTTGACCAGCATATCCTTGAGCTGTACGAAGACGGCCTGATCACCGAGGAGACCGCCGCCAGTTACTGCACCCGGAAAACCGCGGTCAACCGGGGGCTGGACTCCATCAAATCCGCCCGTGGCGAGTCCACCACCGGGATCACCGGCCTGGCCATGGATGTGAAGCAGGAAGAGAAGCGGCGTTCCGGGTTTTAGAGCCGTTGTAATTGTTTAAGCTGATAGCTTAAAGCTGACAGCTTCCAGCGTACTATCGGAGGAAACCATGCTTGCCCAGTGTCCCCATTGTCAGCAGACCCTCATGCTGAGTGAAGCTCAGCTTGAAAAGATCAAGACCGCCCTTGCCTCGCTCTCTCCAGGGAGAACCCTGAAGATCGGCTGCCCGAAATGCAAGCAGCCCATCGAGCTGAACAGTGACGGCTCGGTGGCCGGTCAGCCGGCGGGCGCCGTGATGGACGTGCTTTTTGCCGAGCACACCGGCAATGAGGACCAAGCCGCAGCCGGGATCGTGGCCGCGGCCCAAAAAAGGCCCCAACCGGTGCGTCTGCCTCCGGACGCACCCAAGCCGCCGGATCTCGGCTGGCTGTCCAGCGGGGTATACAGCGAAAAGGAGGCGGTGGAGAACGTGCCGCACGCCCTGATCATGACCGGGGACGAGGAGATTACCACCAATGTGACCATGGCTTTCGGCGAAATAGGCTACCAGCCCACCTATGTCCGTTCGGCGGAAGAGGCCATCGCCAAGATGCAGTTCATGAATTTTGAGGCAGTGGTGCTGCACAGCGGGTTTGAAGGGGGAGGGCTGGAGGGTTCCACGGTCCACCAGTATATGCGGGAAATGGCCATGTCCCGGCGGCGGTATATCTTCTATATCCTGGTCGGCCCGGAGTTTCGCACCCTGTACGATCTGGAAGCCTTGGCCAACAGCGCCAATCTGGTGGTGAACGACAGCGACGCCGGCCATTTCTCCATCATCCTGAAGCGGGGGATGAACGATTACAATGACCTGTTCGGGCCATACCTGGAAGCCCTTGGGAATTATGGGGTGAAGTAGCTCTTCCTGCCTCCCGTCTCCTCCCTGGGGTGATCACCGCAAGGCCATGATCACCCTGTTGCGTCCCTTTCCCTTCGCTTCGTAGAGCGCCTGGTCGGCTGCGGCATACGAGGATTCCAGGCTTCCGGTCACGGGGTCGAGCCGGCTGATCCCGATGCTGACGCTGAGATTTTTCTCCGTCTCATCCCTGGTAACGATCTGTGAGGCAAAGTTTTTCCGGATCCGCTCGGCCACGGCGATGGCCTCCTCTTCTTCCGCCTCAACCACAAGGGCGGCAAACTCTTCCCCTCCCATGCGGCCGAAGATATCCGCCCTCCGCAACCCTTCGGTGCAGATCGAGGCAAAATCCTGCAGCACCCGATCTCCTGTTTCATGGCCGAAGGTGTCGTTGATCTCCTTGAAATGGTCAAGGTCGAACATCAGGAAGAAAAGATTCTTGTTGTAGCGCTTGCTCCGGGCCACCTCCTGCTCGGCCAGAAGCAGGAAATGGCGCCGGTTGAACACCCCGGTAAGGCTGTCCATTGTGGCCAGCATCACCAGCTTTTCTTCCTTGACCTTGCGGTCGGTGATATCAAGCACCGCGCCGACCGCCCAGAAGCCATCGTCCTTTTTTATCTTGGAGATGAACACCTCGGCGGGAAAGATCCTCCCATCCTTTTTTTTGGCAAGGAGTTCGCGGGAGGTGCCAATGATCGGTCCCTTGCCTGTATGCCAGAACACGGCCAAGGCGTCATGCGCTGCTTGCCGCATGTCGTCAACAACGATCAGCGGGTGGAATTTTTTGCCAAGGATCTCCTCGCGGGTATAGCCGAAGATGCGCTCTGCCGCCGGATTGAAGAAGCGGACCGTGTCCTCGCTGTCGATGAGAATCACGGCGCTCTGCACCGAATTGAAAACAACCCGGAAGATATCCTCGTTTTCTTGCAGTTTTCGCTGGGAATTCCGGCGTTCCTGTTCCATGGCCCCGTATTGGGCCAGGAGGGCATCCATCTTTTCCGAAAACAGGGAAATTTCCCGGATCCTTGTGTTCTTGCTGCACAGGCCCTGTTGCTGCTGGAGAAGGGATTTCTCCAGGCAGGCGAGGAACTGTTGGGAAAGGCGCCGGATATGCTTTGAAAAAAGGAAGGAGATGAGCAGTCCTATCGTCAGCAGTAGAACAAGTCCCGCCAGAACGGTGAGCAGGATTTTTTGCCGGGCTCTCTGCACCGAGGGAAGATCGATCTTCTTTCCGGCCCACAGGGCGCTTTGGGCGTCCTCCTGTTCGGCGAGGAAGGGGAGCCAGGCCATTTTCCGGCCGGCAATGTCCAGAATCGCGGCTTGCCTTGAAGCAAAGAGCTGTTTGAGCCCAGGGTAATCGAGGAAGGCGGAGGGCCTGTCCGTCTCTCCGGCGAGATAGCAGCCATCACTTAAAACCCATTGTATTTCCGGGAAATCCTGGGTGAGTAACCCCATGTCAATGTCGGCAACATAGGCCCCGATCGTTTCTCCTTCCATTTGGATCGGGGTGAGAATGCGGATGAGCAGTTGGTGGAAGGACTGGTGATCCTTTCCTTGCCGGTTATTTTGGAGAGGAATGATCAGGAAGCCCTTGTCCCGCATGGCAAAAGCCTTTCCGGTCGACTCCGGATCAACGGTGAGCGGAGGGGCGGTGGTCTGTTCGTATTTCGTGGAGCCTGCAATCTTGAACAGGGAAAACTGCACGGCCGAATTCCGATCAAGGATCTGGATGCCCACCACGTCGTTGTTCTTTGCAAAGGCCCTGTTCAGCGCCTCGGTGTAGCGGAGAAAGGCGGTTTGCTTGCTGATGCTGCCGGGGCGGCTCTCGCCGTGGTTCAGGATCTCCAGTACCGCCGGCAGTTGCGAAACAAAATCGATCATCTGCCGGTAATGCTCGATCCGTGTCTCAAGCTGATGCAGTTCATCCTTGATGAAGTGCAGCTCTTCACTCTCTTCAATGGCGCTTAGCTGGGAGATGATTCCATTCAGGGTGAAGAAGGAAAAGGCCATCAGGGGGATGAAGCTGAACACAAGGAGAGACCCCAGCACGATGGTGCCCAGGCTTATCTGTCGCGGGAAGAATGGTTTTTTCAGTATGCCTGCCATGCCATGTTCCATGTTGCGGGAAAGGAGACGTCCCTGCCGGGAGAAAGGCTTTTTTAATCGTAGCTGGCGGGGCTGGAAAAATCCAGCGATATCGTGGGGCGGCTTGGTCGGGCCCTAGGCGGGGATGCTCAGAAAAGCAGGCTCGGCAGGAGTCCGAGGATGTGCCTGCGCAGGGCGAGACAGGCCAGCAGGGTCAAGGCGGAGGAGAGCAGCATCAAACGGTTGGCGCGGAGGATGTCTTGGGCTTCCAGGGGCCGAGTGGCATCGCCGATGGCAGGTTTTTCCACCACCGTGCCGAAGTAGCTGTTCGGGCCGCCCAGCTGCACGCCCAGGGCGCCTGCCACCGCTGCCTCGGTGTGCCCCGAATTGGGGCTGGCGTGGGCAAACCGGTCCCGGAGCAGGGTCAGCAGGGAGCGTTTCGGATCGAGGCGGAGCAAGAAGGAGGCGGCCGGGATCATCAGGGAGGTGAGGCGGGCGGGGATAAAATTGGCCAGGTCGTCCAGCCGGGCCGCTCCCCAGCCGAACTTGAGGTATTGGGCGTTTTTGTAGCCGAACATGGAGTCCATGGTGTTGATCGCCTTGTAGAGCATGGCCCCCACGGGCCCGCCCAGCAGGGCAAAGAAAAGCGGCGCGGTCACCCCGTCCACCATGGATTCCGCCACCGATTCCACCGCCGCCCTCGCCACCCCGGCCTCGTCGAGATTGGCCGTGTCCCGGCCCACGATCATCCCTACCCGTGTGCGGGCCTCGGGGAGATCCCCGTCTTTCAGGGCGGCGTGGACCTCGGTGCTGTGGCGCACCAGATCGCGGGCTGCGATGGTGGTATAAAGAATGACAACGGACGCTGCGGTTCCCAGCCAGGGATGGAGGAGGTTTGCCCCTGCAACCAGACCCCAGGTTGTTGCTCCGGTGAGTGCCAGGACCAGGATGACGGAAGAGATTCCGGCGGCAAGAGGAGGGAGCACGGCGCGGGTGATCCGCTCGCATCCGGTGCAGGCCGCGCCGATGATCCGCACCGGATGCGGCAGCCGGCGCGGGTCGCCGAGCAGCTGATCCAGAACAATGGCGATCAGTATTTGGTATTCGAGGGAGATCATTTGTTGAGCAGCCGGTAGATGGCGTCCATATCGATCTGGCTGCGCACCGCCTCGGCCAGCCGGTCAAAGGCTGGTTCCAGGTCGTAGGCGGCCTGCACCTTGTTAAGCGGGGCAAGCCCCCGCCTCTGCCGCAGCCGGTCGATGAACCAGCGCCGGAAGGGGTCCGCGTCAAAGATGCCGTGCAGGTAGGTGCCCCAGATGGTTTGGGCGCGGTTGCCGACCCCGCCGCTTTCCCCGTTGCTAAAAGTGAGGATATCGCAGGTTTCTGTCGCCCGGCTCTGGCCGTGGTGGATCTCGTAGCCGTGTACCGCAAGACCCGAGGCGAGATGGCTGCCCATCTGCCGGGTCAGGGTCTTGTCTTTCTCCAGCACCGTGGCAAGGTCGAGCAACCCGAGACCGGTCAGGGTTTCTCCGCCGGACTCGATATGGTAGGGGTCGTTGATGCTTTGGCCCAGCATCTGAAAGCCGCCGCAGATGCCGACGATCTCGCCCCCCGTCGCGCTGTATTTTTTGAGGGACTCGGCCAGGCCGGATTTAACTAGCCACTTGAGGTCAGCGATCACGTTCTTGCTGCCCGGCAGGATCACCCCGTCCGCGCCTGCGAGATCGGCCGGGGTTCTGGCGATCTTGACAAACAGATCCGGCTCGGCCAGAAACGGTTCGAAATCGGTGAAGTTCGAGATGTGCGGCAGGTCGATGAGCGCCACGGTGACATGCTCACCCGCGGGCCGGTGCGGGCTGAAAAGCCCGGCCTTGAAGTTTACCGAATCCTCTTCGGGCAGCCCCAGGTTGGCCAGGTAATCCACCACGCCCAGCACCGGCTTGCCGGTTTTGTGTTCCATGTAGGTAAGCGCGTCGGCGAGCAGCGATTTTTGGCCCCGGAAGCGGTTCACCACAAAGCCTGCGATCAACTCCCGCTCCCATGCGTCCAATATCTCCATGGTGCCGACAAAGGAGGCGAACACCCCGCCCCGGTCGATATCCCCCACCAGCAGAACCTTGGCCTCGGCATACCGGGCCATGGGCATGTTGACGATGTCGTGGGATTTGAGGTTCACCTCGGCCGGGCTGCCCGCCCCTTCCAACACCATGACCTCGTATTCGGAGGCCAGGGAATCGTAGGCCGCCTGTACCGCGACAAAGGCCTGGGGCTTGTAGGCCAGGTAGTCGTTCACCGTCATGTTGCCCACCGGCTTGCCCAGGAGAATAACCTGGCTGCCCGTGTCGCTGGAGGGCTTGAGCAGGATCGGGTTCATGCGCACATCCGGGTCGAGGAGGGCGGCCTGGGCCTGCACCACCTGGGCGCGGCCCATCTCGCCGCCGTCCCGGGTGACAAAGGAGTTGAGCGACATGTTCTGGGCCTTGAACGGCGCGACCCGCAAGCCGTCCTGCAAGAGGATGCGGCACAGGGCGGCGGTGAGCACGGATTTGCCCGCGTTGGAGCAGGTGCCCTGGAACATGATGGCAGGGGTCTTGGGTATCATGGTGCTTGGACGCCTTATTTGCTGAAGATGACAAGGTTGCGGACCTTGCCGGAAAAAGGCAGGGTCAGTTCGACGATCTCCTGTAGCCGGTAGGGGCTCTCCGGCTGGGCAAGCCGCCAGGCCGCGATCTCCTCCCCGGCCCGGGGGCCTTTCATGCAGATGACCCGGCCGCCCGTCGGGTTGACCGCGTCGGTGTGCAGGAGAAATTCACTGATGTCGGTGAAGGCGCGGCTGGTGACGATGGGCACGGAAAGCGCTCGGCCGTCCACCTCTGCGGAGTCTTTCTCCAGACGGCCGCAGAGCACCTCGGTATCCTTGAGGCCCAGGGTGCGGATCACATGGCGCAAAAAAGAAACCCGTTTCTGGCGGGGCTCCACCAGGATGACCGGCAGCTCAGGCCGGGCCGCCGTGAGGGCCAGGCCGGGAAAGCCCGCGCCGGTGCCGATGTCGAGGAGCGGCAGTTGTGTCTCCCCCATCGCCGGGAGCACTCGCAGCAGGGTCAAGGAGTCGAGGAAATGGGTCTCCCAGATCTCGCGCAGCGGGGCCTTGGCCACCAGATTGATCTTGGCCCCCCAGCGGAGCAGCTCGTCACAGTAGGTCACAAGCCGTTCGCGGGCCTGGGTGTCCAGGGTGATGGACATGGCGGCGAGGCCTTCTTCAAGAATCTCTTTGCTCTGGGTTGCGGTCATGCAGGGCTTTTCTCGCGGCCTTTCCGGTGGACCAGGGTGATTCCGGCCAGGACAAAGGCCAGAGCCGCCAGATTGACGTTGTAAAAGGCCAGCCCGGCCAGGCTCGCCACCAGGGCTAGGGAGCACAGCCACACCGCGTTGCGCCAGACTGCAAGCCCGGCCAGGGTAATGCTGGTCCAGGCAAAGACCTGATTGTACATCAAGCGGCCGATCGTCGAACGGACCAGGCAGATGGCCGTGTCCGGCGTGTCCGCGCACACCCCAACCAGCCGCTCCGAGATGAAGACCCCGTGGCGTAGGGCCGCGAAGGCGGTAAAGGCGATAAGCACCAGAATGCCGAAGGGCAGCAGGGGGCGCAGGGAGACCCCACGGTTTTTCCGCCAGAGGGGGTAGGCCAGGAGCAGGCAGATGACCACCCAGATGTCGGTCTGCCGGTTCAGCGGGGTTTCGTTGATGAGAATCGCCACCCCGCCCGCGGCAAGCAGCAGCCCGCTGAGGTGTTCGAGCATGGATCGGCTTACTTGCCCCTTCTGGTTGCGGAAAAACCAGAGATAGGCAAGGGCGGGGATGGCGAAACCGAAGTTGTTGAAGCTCCGGTAGCGGGCGTCCAGCACCAGGCCGAGGACCCCGATCAGGGCACAGGTGATTACCCCAAGCCGCAGAACGCCGTTTACGGATTCCGCGCTGATGCGGGATTTGCCCCGCAGGAAATCAAGGGAACCATCCAGGCTGAGATATTTGGGCGTGGTGCCGGAAGCGACGGCCTTGAGCGCCAGCAGGTAGACGCTACCGTTCAGCGAGAGGACGGTAAAGGCCCAGAGGTATTCATAGGTGTTGGTGGAGATGATGGAGAACTGATGCCCCTGCAGCACGATGAGGATGGCGCCGCCTGCCATGGCTGCGGAAAATCGCAGCCAGCGGCCCGCGCCCATGTCGCCATGGCGCCGGGCGATGAGCAGGGTTAGTAGACCAATGGCCGCGGATTGCGCAAACAGCATGCGCCAATTGGGAAAATTGGAGACCGGCCCGGAAAGGACATGCTTGTCACCCCGCTCCGTGCCGAACAACCCCCAGTAACCGCCCACCGCCCCTTCCTTGATCCGTTTCCACGGTTGGTCAAAGGCCTCGATCAGGTTGTATTGCCAATGCTCCTGCTCGGCCAGGGCGATGAAGCCCCGGATGAAACGGGCCTGGTTCTCCAGACTGGGCAGGGCTCCTTCCCGCATGCGCCCCTGGGAGGGCCAGCCGGTTTCGCCGATGAGGATCTTTTTGCCCGGGATCTTCTCGCCGATCTCTTCCCGGATCTTTTTGATGTGGCCCATGGCCCGGTGGATGGAAACCGGGTCATCCTCCCAGTAGGGCAGGATGTGGATGGTGACAAAGTCGCAGGCAGGGGCCACCTCGGGATGCTTGAGCCAGAACTCCCAGACATCGGCGTAGGTGACCTCCACATCGGGAAGACCGGTTTTGACCTGGCGGATGTATTCGGCAAGCTGCGGCCCGGTGATCTCCCGGCGCAGCAAGGCTTCGTTGCCCACCACCACCGCCCGGACGCTTGTGGGATGTTGCTTGGCAAGGGCGACAACCTTTTGCAGTTCTTGCTGATTGAGTTTGGGGTCTGCGCCGATCCAGGCGCCAAGCAGCACCTGCATCCCGTATTTTTCCGCGTACTGGGGCAGGGCCTCAAGCCCGGCCACCGAATAGGTGCGGATGCAGGAAAAATGTTGGGAGAGAATGGCCAGATCCGCGTCGATCCGGGCGGGATCAATGGTCATGCCCTTGGCGAAATCAAAGGGGGACTGGTCCTTTTCAAAGGGCGCGTAGGAGACGCATTGCAGGGTGTGGCCGGGGGGCAGTTCCGGTTCCGGGATCGGGCGCGGCCGGCCGAGGGTATGCCAGAAACCGAATATCGCCGCTAGGGCCAGGCCATAGGCAAGCGCGGTTCGTATAAATGCATTCAAGATGATCCCCTTCAGGTGGTGTGCGGAAGAATTTCTCTCTTGTACCCTGCGCGGGTTTGGAGGTCAACGGCAAAGAGGGGAAGTGGCGGAAGGGCTTGCGGGTAACGGATCAACACGGGGGAGGTTCGGGCAGCTCCCGGCATTCCTGGGGATTGCGGCGGTAGCTGGTCGGATTGCGTGGGTCCTGGTGGATGATGACATCGGCCTGGGGAAAGGAGGCCATGATGGCGTGCTCCACCTCTTTTGCCACTTGATGCGCCTCGGCAAGGGGCAGCCCTTGGTCAAGATCCAGATGGAGCTGGACCAGCATGATCTGGCCGGATTGGCGGGTGCGCAGGTCGTGGAGGCCGAGCACGGTCCCGTGGGCCAGGGCGATGTCGCAGATGCGCTGGCGGGTTTCCTTGGAAAGTTCCCGGTCCATGAGAACCTGCATGGCCTCTTGCCCTATCTGCCAGGCGCTGTAGAGGATGTAACAGGCAATGGCCAAGGCGCCCAGCGGGTCCAGCAGGGGGTACCCCGAGGCGGCAAAAAACAGGGCGGTGATGGTGGCCGTGTTGGTGAGCAGGTCGGTTTTGTAATGGAGAGCATCGGCGCGGATGGCGGAGGAATTGGTTTTTTTGATCACAACGGACTGAAAGGCCAGAAGCGCCAAGGTGGCGCCGATGGCAAAGACCATGACCCAGAGGCCGACGTTGATTTGTTGCAGGGGTTGCGGGTGGTTCAGCCGTTCGGCCGCATGCATGAGCAGAAAGATGGCCGATCCGGCGATAAAACAGGCTTGGCCAAGGCCTGCCAGGGACTCCGCCTTGCCGTGCCCGAACTGGTGATCCTCGTCGGCGCATTTTAATGAATAGCGCACGGCCAGCAGGTTGATCAGCGAGGCGGCTGCGTCCATGAGCGAATCCACCAGGGAGGCCATGACGCTCAAGGAGCCGGTCATGAACCAGGCCATGCCCTTGATTCCGATGAGCACCATTGCCACGGCGGTGGAGGCATAGGTCGCCAGCCTGAGCAGGTTGGCGGTGTCGCGGGGCGTTTCGGCTTTCATGAAAGGGTCTGGTCCTTATGGATGGTCACCACCCGTTGCGGGAAGGGGATGGTGATCCCGGCCCGGCCCAATGCCTGGTACACGGCCAGGTTCACAGCGTGCATGGTTTCGATGTAGCGCTGGGTGGGCACCCAGTAGCGGTAGCCGATGGCCACCGAGGAATCCCGGAAATCATCGATGCCGATCTGGGGCGCGGTTCCGCTCTTCAGCTGGGGAAAGCCCGCAAGGGCCTGGGTGATGACCCCGATGGCCTTGGTGGGGTCGGCGTCGTAGCCGATGCCCACCGAGCTTTCCACAATGCGGTACTCCCCGGAGTTATGCAGAATCTCCCCGACAATATGCTTGTTGGGCACGGTGATCTTGACCCCGTCCTCGGTGAGCAGGGTGGTGTGGGCCAGGGTGACTTCCTCAACCACCCCGAAGACCCCGGCCACCGCGATGGTGTCGCCCACCAGAAAGGCGCGGCCCAGGATGATGGCCAGTCCGGCCCCGTAATTGGAGAGCGGACCCTGGAGCGCGTAGGTGGCGCCGAAGGCGGCCGCGCCGATGGCCGCGATGAAGGGGGCGATGGTGATCCCGAATTTGCTCAGAGCCATGATCACCGCAAAGGCGATCACCACGATCTTGGCAAAGGAGGAGAGAAAATGGCGCAGGGTGATGTCAAGCCCCCGCTTTTCACAGAGCTTGGCCACGGCCACGGCCACCCAGTTGCCCAGGAAAAACCCGGCAGCAAGGATGATGGTGGCCCCGATCACCTGAAAACTGTAGTCCACCAAATAGGTGATGGCCCGGTCGGCGATGGTGTTTAGTGATGCAAGCGGCTGGTCCATGGACAGCTCCTCCCCTGGCTGAGTTGTTTCTTTCTCATCATAGCTGGATTGGGAAATACTGTCGAGGGGTTCACGAAGCCATGGGGAGGTTTGCGGGGGTGCCCGGCGCGGGGCAGTGCTGTCAGTAGGGGCGTCGCCCGATCACATTTCCGGCGGGCGCATAGTTGCAGACCCAGACCTGCGAGTTGTCGTCGCACACGGCCTTGCCGCAGCCGACCTCCCGGGTGGCTTCCCACACCATCTGGGTGTAATGGCCGCAGGTTTTTCCGGGGGGAGCGTCGCAGGTGTTGGTGGCTCGGGAGTACCACGGCTGTTCGGTGGCCCAGGTGGCGACCACGTCCTTTCCCGTGATGGGTTGGGGGGTCAGGCGCCATTTCCAGGCGCTTTTGCCCTTGCCTCTGGTGCCTGTTTTCAGGGGGCTGGCCCAGTAGAGGTTTTCCCCAACCTTGGCTGTATGGCTGTGCTTCATTCCGCAGCCTGTTTTTTTGAGGGTGTTGGCCCAGTCGGCTGCTTGCCGGGCAAGGGTTTCCGACCAGCGCAACTCCGGGGCGCCGACGCCGGCGCGCAGCGCATTGTGCTCTTCCAGCACGCACATCGCGTCAACTCCGTTGTCTTGCGCTCCGCCCGGTTTGGCTGGAACAAGGCAGAGGAGGACGACCGCAACGCTGGTCAGAACATGGGCTGGCGGGCTTTTGCGGCTTATCGTCTGTTGCTGTTGCATTGGCAGGTCTGGGTAATGGCGAGGTCGAGGTTGCTGAAAAAATGCAGGGCCTCCTGGTCGTCGGGGTTCTGTTGGAACCGGGCCTCGTACAGGGCAAACAGCCGGGTGACCACATGGGGCAGCTCCTCCTCGGGCAGGGAGCCCAAGGCATCCCAAAGCTCCGGAGCATTCATGGCGTTGCGGTCTCCCCTTCGCCGGCAGTGGTCTCCGGCATCATCCGGTCCTGCCCATGGTCGCGGGCCACCAGCATGTAGATGGAAGGCACCACGAAAAGGGTGAACAGGGTGCCCACGGCCATGCCGCCCACCAGCACCAGGCCGATGGAGTTCCGCGCCGCGGCCCCGGCGCCGGTGACCAGGGTCAGGGGGAAATGCCCTGCCACCGTGGCGGTGCTGGTCATGAGGATGGGGCGCAACCGGGTCATGGCTGCCTCCCGGATGGCGGCCAGCTTTGTATGGCCCTGTGCCTGGAGGGTGTTGGCGAATTCGACGATGAGGATGCCGTTTTTCGCCACCAGTCCCACCAAGGTTACCAGCCCCACCTGGGAATAGATGTTCAGCGTTGTGGTCCAGCCGTTGGTCCAGAAGGGCACATTGGGGTTGGGCATCTTGAGAAAGGTGAAGATCAGGGCGCCGAACATGGCCAGGGGCACCGAACCGGCCAGGATGACAAAGGGGTCGCGGAAGCTGTTGAACTGGGCGGCCAGGACCAGGAAGATCAGGATCACGGCCAGGCCGAAAGCGGGCAGGAACTTGTTGCCCTCGCTGCGCAGCTGCCGGGACTCGCCGGTGTAGTCAAGCACATAGCCCTTGGGCAGGATTTGCGCGGCCTCGCCTTCCAGATAGCGCAACGCCTCGTCCAGGGGGCGGATCGAAACGCCGCTGATCTTGACCGCGTTCAGCTGCTGGAAGCGGTTCAGGGAGCGGGGCACCGTGGAGTTTTGGATGGTGGCCACGGTGGAAAGCGGCACCAGCTGGCCGTTCGGTCCGGTGATGTAAATCTCTTTCAGTTGCTCCGGGTTGAGCCTGCCGGTCCGGGCGATCTGGGGGATAACCTTGTAGCTGCGGCCCGCGATGTCGAAGCGGTTGACGAAGTTGCCGCCCACCATGGCGCCGAGATCCGCGCCCACCTGTTCCAGGTTGAGGCCCAGATCCGCCACCTTGTCGCGGTCGATGATGAACTCCGCCTGGGGCTGGTCGATCTTCACGTCGATGATCGGCGGAAAGGCGAACATCCCGCTCTGCATGGCCTTCTGCTGGATCTGCTGGGCGAATTCCAGTATCCGTGGGGTTTCCGCCGTGGAGGCCAGGATGAATTCCACCGGAAACTGGCCGCCGCCGGGAAGCGCCGGGGGAAGCACCGGAAAGATCCGGATGCCGGGCAGACCCTGGAGCTTCTGCTGCACCTCGGGCATGATTTCAAAAACCGACCGTTGCCGCTGATCCCAAGGCTTGGTGACCATGCCGCTGAACCCAGCAGTGGGCTGGGTTTGCTGGAAGGTGAAATTCGTTTCCGGGATGGAGAGAAAGATCTTGTTGACGGCAGCGGTATAGGCGCTGGTCTGGTCCAGGGTGGAATCGGCTGCCGCGTCCACGATGCCGAAGATGACCCCCTGGTCCTCGGTGGGCGCCAACTCCTTGGCCGACATGGTGAACAGGGGAACGCTGAGCAGGCTGATGACGATCCAGATTGTATAGATGGCGGGCCTGGCCGCAAGGGTGACATCCAGCCAGCGGCCATAGGCGTTGCGCAGCCTGCCGAAATCGCGGGCGATCCTGCCCGCGAAGCCATGTTTTTCAATGTCCGGTTTGAGCAGCTTGGCCGACATCATCGGCGACAGGGTCAGAGCCACCACGCCGGAGATGGTAACCGCCCCGGCCAGGGTGAAGGCGAATTCCCGAAAGAGCGAGCCGGTGAGCCCGCCCTGGAAGCCGATGGGCGCATAGACCGCGGCCAGGGTGATGGTCATGGCGATGATCGGCCCGACCAGCTCCCGGGCGCCCAGCAGGGCCGCATCCAGCGGCGACTTGCCTTGGCCCAGGTGGCGTTCGACGTTTTCCACCACCACGATGGCGTCATCCACCACCAAGCCCACGGAAAGAACGATGGCCAGCAGGGTGAGCAGGTTGATGGAAAAGCCGAAGACCTGCATGAGAAAAAGGCCGCCGATCAGCGACAGGGGGATGGCCACCACCGGAATCAGCACCGAGCGGAAGGAGCCGAGAAAGAGAAAGATGACCACCATCACGATGATCAGGGTATCCCCCAGGGTTTTGAGCACCTCGTTGATGGCATTGTCGATGTAGGCCGTGGCGTCGTAGGCAAGGCGCCCCTTGAGGCCGGTGGGTAGATCCTTTTCAATGGCCGCCATTTCCGTGCGGACCAGCTTGATCATGTCCAGGGAGTTGGCATTGGGCAGGGGCCAGATGCCGATGAAGGTGGCGGTCTGGCCGGAAAAGCGCACCTCGTTGTCGTAATCCTCGGCTCCGAGGACCACCTCGCCCACGTCGGCCAAGCGGATGACGGCGCCGTTTTCTTCCCGGATCACCAGCCGCTTGAATTCCTCCACCGAACGCAGATCGGTATTGGCGGTGAGATTGATCTGGATGAGCGCACCCTTGGTCTGCCCCAGAGCGGCCAGGTAGTTGTTGGCGGCAAGAGCCTGGCGCACCTGAGCCGGGCTGACGTTGTAGGCGGCCATGCGTTCGGGATTGAGCCAGATGCGCATGGCAAAGGTGCGGGCGCCGAGAACATCGGCCCGTTGCACGCCCTGGATGGCCGAGAGCCGGGGCTGCACCACCCGGGTCAGGTAATCGGTGATCTCGTTCTGGCTCAGCACCTCGGAGGTGAAACTGAGGTAGGCCGAGGCAAACCGGCTGTCCGCCGACTCGATGTTGATCACCGGCACCTCGGCCTCGGGGGGCAGATCACGGCGGACCTGGTCCACCTTGGAGCTGATCTCGGCCAGGGCCTTGGTTGCATCGTAGTTGAGCTTGAGGCGCACGGTGATGATGGAGGCGCCTTGGGAGCTCTGGGATTGGAGATAATCAATGCCATCGGCCGCGGCAATGGCCCGTTCCAGCGGGGTGGTGATGAAGCCCCGCACCAGTTCGGCATTGGCCCCGACATAAACGGTGGTTACGGTGACCGACGCGTTCTCGCTCTTGGGGTACTGGCGGACATTGAGGCTGCGCAACGCCTGCAAGCCTGCGATGATGATGAGCAGGCTGATCACCATGGCAAGCACGGGGCGGCGGATGAAGATGTCGGTGAATTGCATGGGTCTTGGCTCAGCTGTTATCCGGTTTGGGATCCAGGTTGAACTTCGGGTTCAGTCCGTTGTCCACCACCACGGACTGGCCGTTGCGCAGCTTGAACACCCCGGAGCTGACCACGGTGGCCTTTGCCTCAAGGCCCGAGACAATGGCGACGAAGTCGCCGCGCCTTTCCCCGAGGCGGACGAACTGCTGGCGCACCGCCAGGCCGGCCTGGCCGGTTTTCTCGTCTTTTTGCTCTTCAACCACAAAGACCGAATCGCCATAGGGGGCTGGGAGCACGGCGGTGGCGGGGATGGTCAGCACCTGATTCTTTCCGGGCAGCACCACGGCCACGGTGGCGAACATGCCGGGGTGCAGCCGTTCCTCCTTGTTCGTTGCCGTGGCCTGCACCCGGACATTACGGGTGGCGTTGTCAGCCTGCGGGTTGATGGCGGTGATCTTGCCGGTCATGGTCCGGCCGGGCAGGGCGTCGGAGGTTATCCGCACCGGCAGGCCGGACTGGATTCGGGCCAGCTCCTGCTGGGGCAGCATGAAATTGACGAAGATCGGGTCCATGGCCTGGAGGGAAACAATGGGCTCGCCCTCCTTGAGAATCTGGCCCAGATTGACCAAGCGGATGCCGAGGCGGCCGGAAAATGGAGCGCGGATGGTTTTTTTGGCGATGGTGGCCCGGATCGTGTCGGCCTGGGCCATTGCCTGTTTGTGTTTCGCCTCGCCGTCGTCGTAGGCGGCTTTGGAAACGGCATTGGTCTCGACGAGCAGACGGAGCCGTTCGAAATTGACCTTGGTCAGCGCTGCCTCTGCTTCCGCCGCCTTGAGTTGCGCCTCCTCGGAGGAGATGTCCTGCTGGAGCAGGATGCTGCCCGCCTTGACCCAGGCGCCGGGGGTAAAGTCGAGGCGCGCCACCTTGCCGGGCAGCTCCGCGGCAACGGTCACGCCCTGCACCGCCTCCAAAGAGCCCACGGCGGGCAGGGTGGTCTCCCAGGAGTCCGGATGGGCCTTTGTCGTGGTTACCGTTTCCGGCGGCGGGACAAAGCTCTTGCCTGCGCCCACCATCTTGAAGATCTGCAGTCCTTTGGTGCCGGCAAGGATGGCGATCACCAGCAGCAGGCCAAGGAGGGAGAGAAGGATGCGTTTTTTCATGGGCGGTGTCTTTTTAAGGAAGAGGCGGATGGTTCCTGAAGAATAAGTTAAATGCATATTTGACTTATTCACCTTGTTGCGTCAAGGGTTTTTTTGCTCTTCGGCGGAACCACGGAAGGTCTATTTTGGACATTTATGTAATATTTAATCTGTGTGTATCATTCATTTTTGTCACAAATGTAATCTTTGTAAGGGTTGTGGTTTGCTGGCTCTTCTCTGTTGGTAACTAAAATAGCGCGTTAATACAATCCGATAACCGAAAAATAAACATCAAGGTCAAAGGCGGCATGTTTGTTGCTTTTGTTGTCTGGCAACCGCCTGTCGGAAATGGACGCCACGGAGGTCGAGTGGAGGGTTGTTCCGGAAAGGACGGGCGGAGGGAGAGACGAGTGGCGCGTTTATTGTCCGAAATAGATAGAGGAGATCAACATGGAAAGGAGAGAAAAATGAAAAAAAGATTACTGGCATTTTTGCTGATTACGAGCTGCCTGTGCGGCTTTCTATCACCGGCGTTCGCGGAGGAAGGACTCGGCGGGCCGCCATCCGATGAGGCGGTGGTAAGCCAGGTCGCGCCGGCTCCGGCCCCGGAGCCGGTTGCTGATTCCGCCGGAACCGTAACCGGGGGAGCGGCGGATGTGGTCGGCGTTACCGCCGGTGCGCCAACCGCCGAGGAGTTGGCGAGCATGGGGCAGAGCGAGCCGTTGGCTGCAAAGCTGGCGGACGTTGTCGGGCATAACCGGATCGCGATCAACATGGTCTGGGTCATGGTCTGCGGCTTTCTGGTCATGTTCATGCAGGCAGGGTTTGCCATGGCCGAGGGAGGGTTCACCCGGGCGAAGAATGCCGGGCATACCATGGCGATGAACTTCATGATCTACGGCATCGGCATCCTGGGTTATTGGATGTGCGGTTTTGCCATTCAGATGGGAGGCGTCGGCGGCATTGCCTCCCTGGGCGGGGCCGGGGTGCTGAACAGCGAGTTTGTGGTCACTCTTTTCGGTAAGGATTTCGGCCTGTTCGGAACCAAGGGGTTTTTCCTTTCCGGAACCTACGATGTGGCGGTCTATGCGATCTTTTTGTTCCAGATGGTGTTCATGGATACCACGGCGACCATTCCCACCGGCTCCATGGCCGAGCGCTGGACCTTTAAGTCCTTCGTGGTCTACGGCTTCTTCATCACCGCCTTGGTCTACCCGCTGTATGCCAACTGGGTATGGGGCGGCGGCTGGCTCTCGCAGCTCGGCAAGAATTTTGCCTTGGGTCACGGGCATGTGGATTTCGCCGGTTCGTCGGTGGTGCATATGACCGGCGGCGTCGCCGCCCTTGCCGGCGCCATCGTTCTGGGGCCGCGGTTGGGCAAATACAAGGCTGACGGCACGCCCAACGCCATCCCCGGGCATCACATCCCCATGGCGATTGTCGGCTGCTTCATCCTGGCCTTTGGCTGGTTCGGGTTCAACGCAGGCTCCACCCTGGCGGGCGGCGATTTCAGGTTGGCGGTTGTCGCCACCAACACCATGCTCGCCTCGGCAGCCGGTGCCTTTTCCGCCATGGCCTATATGTGGGTTGTCTACGGCAAGCCGGATATCTCGATGATTGCCAATGGTTTTCTCGCCGGTTTGGTGGCGGTCACCGCGCCCTGTGCCTTTGTCGATTCCGGCGCAGCGGTTTTCATCGGGGCGGTGGGCGGCATTCTTCTGTGCATGAGTGTCTTCTTTGTCGAGCGGGTTTTGAAGGTTGACGATCCGGTCGGCGCGATCTCCGTCCATGGCGTCAATGGCGCCTGGGGTGTTCTGGCCCTGGGGCTGTTCGCGGACGGCACCTACGGCGACGGGCTCAACGGGGTGAAGGGCACGGTCAAGGGTCTGTTGTATGGCGACTCCGGGCAGTTTATGGCCCAGGTGATCGGCACCGTCACCAACATTATTTTTGTTTTCGTGGTCATGTACGTCTTTTTCAAGGTATTGGACAAGATCGTGCCGCTCCGGGTTTCTCCGGAGATGGAGCTGGAAGGACTCGACCAGAGCGAAGTCGGGGTGACTGCGTACCCGGAATTCAATCTCACCAAAACCCATCGCTAAGGCTGGAGGCATCATGAAAAAGATAGAAGCAATCATCAAGCCGTTCATGCTGGAAGAACTCAAGGAGGCCATGAACTCCATCGGGGTCCAGGGCATGACCGTCTCCGAAGTGAAGGGGTTCGGCCGCCAGAAGGGGCACACCGAGGTCTACCGCGGCGCCGAGTATGTGGTGGATTTCATCCCCAAGGTAAAGGTGGAGATCGTTGTTGCCGCGGAAATGGTCGACACCGTGGTCAATGCCATTATAACCAGCGTCAAGACCGGCAAGATCGGCGACGGCAAGATCTTTGTCATGCCGGTGGATTCGGTCTGCCGCATCAGGACAGGCGAAACCGGCAAGGATGCCATCTGATCCCTGCCTGACGAAAGAAGTGACAACCGGCGGCGGCTTCGTGGAAGTCCCGAACCCGCCGCCGGCTCCCCTCCATTGGTAAGAAACGACAGATGAAATTCCTGATTCTGCAACATACCCCCTGGGCCGGACCCGGGCGGCTGCTTCTTGAGGCGCTCGACCGGCACCAAGTCGATTTTGATCTCGTCAAGGTCTGGCAGGATTGGATTCCCGATTTCAACGGCTATGGGGCGATCATCCTCCTGGGAGGGGCTCCCAACGTCGATCAGGTGGAGAAATACCCGTTTCTCGTGGAGGAGAAACGGTTTATCAAGAGGGCGATCGGCGCGGATAAGCCGATCCTGGGTTTTTGCCTCGGCCATCAACTGCTTGCTTCAGTGCTCGGCGCCCAGGTGGGGCTGAACTTCAAGCCGAGCATCGGTTTTGTCCAAGGGCATCTCACCCATGACGGCCGCGAACATCCGGCCTTCAAGAATCTCGGCAAGGCAATACCCATGTTCAAGTGGCACAGCCAGACGGTGCTGGAGCCGCTGCCGAAACATTTTTCCCTGCTCGCCACCTCGGAGCAATGCCAGGTGGAGGCCTTTTCCCTTGAGCAGCGGCCGCATATCCTCGGGATGCAGTTCGAGAACCATGTCGCGTTTTCCGAGGATATCAGCTTGTGGCTGGAGCAGGACTGGCAGTGGCTCGCCTCGTTTCGCTCCCTGGTGGTGCGGCCCGCTGATCTGCTGGCCGAGGCGCACCGCTTGCGGACGAGGGTCTCCGACGATTTCCATCGGTTTTTCAGCGATTATCTGCACCTTATTTCTTGATTGCCTCCCAAGGGCAATTGGAAAAATCCGGCAGGGCAATCCCGTATTTCTTGATGCGATAGCCCATCTGGCGCTGGGTCAGGCCCAGCTCCCGGGCGGCCCTGGCCTGCACCCATCCGTGCCGCCGCAGGGCACTCTCCACCTCTTCCTTTTCCATATCCTTTAAAAACTTGGGCGCAAAGTTCCCCTGGGGGGATTCGCGCGGCAGCTCGGGCCGTTCCGTAGCCGATGGCGACGGCGACGACGGCGATGGGGCAAGGCGGCAAGAGGGCGCGGCCGGATCCTCTGCTTCCGGCTCGGCGGTGATGTAGCTGGGCAGCTCCCTGGAGACGATGGTGTCGCGGTCCGCCATGATCACCAGCCGTTCGATGAGGTTCTGCAGCTCGCGGACGTTGCCCGGCCAGGAGTAGCCGCAGAGGAGCTGGACCACCGAGCTTGAAAGGCGCACCTCCCGCGTGTTCATCCGGTTGCTCTCCTGCAAAAAATGATCGAGGAGCAGGGGGATGTCTTCCCTCCGTTCCCTGAGCGGCGGCAGGACAACGGGGACCACGTTGAGGCGGTAGAAGAGATCCGCCCGGAAGGTTCCCTGCTCGACGCATTCTTCCAGGCTGCGGTTGGTGGCGGCAATGACCCGGACATTGACCGTGATGGTCTGGGTGCCGCCCAGCCGCTCGAAGGTCTGCTCCTGCAACACCCTGAGCAGCTTGGCCTGCAGGGCGAGCGGCAGTTCCCCCACCTCGTCGAGAAAGATGGTGCCGTTGTCGGCCAGCTCGAAGCGGCCCTTCTTGAGATTGGCCGCGCCGGTGAAGGCGCCTTTTTCGTGGCCGAGCAGCTCGCTTTCCAGAAGGTTTTCCGGCAGGGCCGCGCAGTTGATCTTGATGAAGGGCTTGGCAGACCTTGGGCTTGCCTGGTGGATGGCCCGGGCGACCAGCTCCTTGCCGGTGCCGGACTCGCCCAGGAGCAGGGCGGTGGCCCGGCTCGGCGCCACCTTGTCGATGTAGTTGTACACATCCTGGATCCGCTTGCACTGGCCGATGATGTTGTGCTGGCTGTAACGGTTGCGCAGCTCTTTCTTGAGCAGCAGGTTTTCCTCCACCAGCACCTGCTGCTTGAGGGAGGCCGTCTTGTGCAGCCGCAAGAACTGGGCGATGAGCATGGCGACCACGGTGAGGAAGCGGATGTCCTCCTCAAAGGAGATCTCCGGGCCGAAGAGCCTGTCCACGGAAAGGACGCCCGCCACCGCCTCGGGCAGCATGACCGGCACGCCGATGAAGGAGATCTCTCCCTTGGGGAGATTGGCGCGGGCCCCGGTCCGGTTTAAAAAAAGCGGTTCGCTGTGGATGTCCGGCACCACGAAGGGGTAGGCGGACTGAAAGATGCGGCCGATCACCCCCTCGCCCAGCCGGTAGACGCCGCGCCTCTCCTCTTCCTTGCTGAGGCCGTACGAGGCGGCAATGGCAAGATGCTCGCCGCCTTCTTCCCGCAGGACCAGGGTGGCCCGTTCCATGCGCAGGGTTTCGTGCAGGATCTGTAACACCTCGGACAGGGTTTTCCTGATGTCCAGGGCAGAGCCGATGAGCTGGCTTATTTGATAGAGCGCCTGCAATTCAAGGCGCTCGGTGGGGTAGTCGGGTTTGGGCATGGGCTGGATCCGCCTTCGGGTGTGCTGTGTTGACGATAAATGTTCCTGATTGGTGCTGATCTTTCGCAAATTCCCTCTCCCCCCACCAAAGCGGGGGCGAGGGAGGATTTCGCAGGGGCTCTCCGATGTACAAATTACGTCTTGCGGGAGATTAGCGCTAATCAGGTAAATGTTTGAGTGCATGCTCCCTGTGGTATTTTTTAGCAAAAAATGTTCCATTGCTTCAAAAATGTAACATTGTGTATGGGGTGCGTCTGTAACATGCTGGAATTTCATGTAATATATTTCGTCTGTCCTGATGCGCCGGGCTGGTGTTTTGCGAAAAAGTTACATTCATGGTGGTTTGCTTTTTAGTTTTACGACATTTGTGTAATAAAAATCCCATCTCCCTCCCTTTTTCATCCCGGTCGCGCTCCTTCCTTTTTGTAGCCAATCTTACAAAAGGGAACAGGCGGCAAGGTGGTCCTGTGTCCTGGTTTCCTGAATAAAACAAGTAATATCAGTATGTTGAGCGAAAATCATCCCGTGGTCCCCCGCTCTGGCACGCATCGTGCGATAAGCCCAACCGACGGCAGCGCAAGCCAATGGAATTTGAAACCCCATATTCAATACAGAGCAAGGAGGAGTAGAGATGCGCAAGGTGGCAATTTACGGAAAAGGCGGCATAGGCAAATCAACAACCACCCAGAACACCGTGGCCGGTCTGGTGGAATTAGGCAGAAACGTCATGGTCGTGGGCTGCGATCCCAAGGCGGACTCGACCCGGCTCCTGCTGGGCGGCCTGGCCCAGAAATCGGTTCTCGATACCCTGCGCGAGGAGGGCGAGGATGTCGAACTCGACGATATCCGCAAAAAAGGCTACGGCGGCACCTGGTGCGTTGAGTCCGGCGGACCCGAGCCCGGCGTTGGTTGTGCGGGACGCGGCATCATCACCTCCATCAATATGCTGGAATCCCTCGGCGCTTACGAAGAGAGCGAAAACCTGGATTATGCCTTTTACGACGTTTTGGGCGACGTAGTGTGCGGCGGGTTCGCCATGCCCATCCGCGACGGCAAGGCGGAGGAAATCTACATCGTTGTTTCCGGCGAGATGATGGCCATGTACGCGGCCAACAACATCAGCAAGGGCATCATGAAGTTCGCCCAGAGCGGCTCCGTGCGCTTGGGCGGGCTCATCTGCAACTCGCGCGCCGTTGACAACGAAGAGGAGATGATCTCGGAGTTCGCCAAAAAGCTCGGCACCCAGATGATCTACTTCGTGCCCCGGGACAACGACGTGCAACGCGCCGAGATCAACCGCAAGACCGTTCTCGAGTGGAACCCCGAGGTCAAGCAGGCGGACGCCTACCGCGGGCTGGCCAAGGC
>JBAYUD010000012.1:0-52655 GCA_041675265.1 Desulfurivibrionaceae bacterium
TCCATGGTGGACCGGGAGCACACCGCCGCCCTGGGCATGCGGCTCATCGCCTTCAAAAACCAGGCCCTGCCCGCGGAATACCATGTGAGCAGCTTCATGGAGATCACCCGGCTGCCGATTTTGAGGGCCTCGTGACAAACTGCCCTGAACAGGGCTCTCCTGGCTTGCCGAAGGAATCAGGGCGAGCGGACAGTATCGCAACATATCGACATTCCGTTCGTGCTGAGCCTGTCGAAGCACCGGTTTGAAAAAATCCGGGTTGTTACGAGTCCATCATCCTTGCCGAGGCTGCAAAAGGGGGGAAAATGAAACTGGAAGTAACCCACAAGATCCTGACCATGGAGCCGGACCTTGAAAAAGGCGCGGCCCATGTCCTGCGCTTTCTCGACCGCACCACCCTGGTGCACTACGATGCAGTGCGGGTTGTGACGGAGCAGTGTTGTTCCGGCACGGACCCGCGCTTCTGGCCCTGTCTTGAACAGGGTCTGGCCGACAACCACCGGGTGCTGACACAATTGATTGGGGAACTGCGAGCCGCTGGCACCAAGGAGTTCAACGACCTGCCCGCCATGCCGCAGGGGTTTCAAAGCAAGATCTTCCACACCATGGCCCATCTGCTCGACGGCTTTTTCGGCATCGACAGCCAGTTCTACAGCCTGCCCGAGGATTCCCACTGGCTGGGGGAAAGCCTGCGCAAGCAGATCGAGGCAAGCCCGGAAGAGTTCTGGCTGGTCACGGTGGTGGCCACCCTGGAGTCGCTGGAGCACCACGCCATTGCGGGATTGCGCTCCGTCGAGAAATGACAACCGATCATGATTCTCCCCCTCCCTCGACGGGAGGGGGCCGGGGGGGTGGGTGAAGTTGCAACCGGCCTACCTGGCTATTTCCCCCTCTTCCTAGCCCTCCCCCCCCAAGGGGGAGGGAATTTTGGCTCAATCGTAATGATGATGGTGATGATGCCCGTGATGATGGTCTTCGCCCGGGCCGCCGATCTCCGCCAACGCCTTTTTCAAAATGGTATCGGTCTCAGCCATGCTGGCCACGGCCTTATCCAACAGATCCGCCAGCCCTGCCTGCCCCTCGCTGCGCACCAAATCCACCCATTTTTTGAACTCGGCCTCGTGGTTGTGGTTATGCTCAATCCAGTGGGGCAGAAGAATCCGCAGCTTTTCCATCGTTGTTTTCTGGTCCATTTCAGGCTGTTCCTTTTGTTTTTGTCACGGTTACCTTGCCATGGAGAAAATCAATGGCGCGAACCGACGCTTGGAGGATGAGCCTCGGCTCTTCAAAAAGGGCGGAAACCCTCACCCCATCATCGACAACCTCAAGCAGCGAGGCGTTTTCCAAAATCACCTCTTCCTTGCCGTCCTGCTCCAGAACTATGCTCATCTGGCACATGGTCTGCCTCATTCGTTGTGTTTTCGCTTTGCCGCGCGTGAAAATCCAATATAATACGTTTTCCCTGCTTTATCATGCAGATTTGCAGAACCACGAACCCATAGCAAGAGACACCCGTATGCTCCTCGACGACCTCCCGGCCATAAACAAACTGCTGACCACGGCCAAAACCATCGCAGTGGTCGGCCTCTCCCCCAAGGAATCCCGGCCCAGTAACATGGTGGCCCGCTACCTGATCGAGGCGGGCTACACCGTAATCCCGGTCAATCCGGGCCAGGAAAAAATCCTCGGCCTGGACTGCTACCCCGACCTTGGCTCAATCCCCACCCCGGTGGATATCGTGAATATTTTCCGCCGCTCCGAAGATGTACCGCCTATCGTGGCCGAGGCCATTGCCATCGGCGCCAGGATGATCTGGATGCAGGAAGGGGTGGTCCACGCCGAGGCGGCCCGGACCGCGAAGGCGGCGGGGCTGGTGGTGGTGATGGACCGCTGTATCAAGACGGTGCATCATTGCTTGGGTCATGAGCGGGGCTGAACGGGGGATTTCCCATTAGCCCGCAGCCGAGCACCGAAAAAACTGCCGAGAAAACCGAAGAGCCTCCCAACTTTTCTAATTTTCCGCCCTTGACAGTGATACTAAAAGTCAGTATCATTTATTCACATGAACAGCACACACCGCAAGACCCTTGCCGCTATCTTTTCCCAGCCTACCCCTGCCGCCATTGAATGGCGGAGGATTGAGGCGCTATTGATGGCACTGGGTTCAGTGCTCATCGAGGGCGATGGATCACGGGTCTCTTTTATCCTCAACAACGAAAAGGCCGACTTCCACCGGCCTCATCCGGGCAAGGACGCCAAGCGGTACCAAGTGCGAAACGCCAGGGATTTTCCAACCAGAGCAGGAGTCACCCCATGAACACTCTCAGTTACAAGGGCTATACAGCCAAAATCGAATTTGATCCCGACGACAACCTTCTGTTTGGCAATATCGTCGGCATCCGTGACACGGTTGGCTTTCATGGCGAGACGGTGGCCGAACTTAAAGATGCCTTCCGCGAGGCGGTTGATTTCTACCTTGAAAGTTGCGCGAAATCCGGACGCGTTCCCGACAAGCCATTTTCCGGTAAATTTGTCGTCCGGGTGGAATCCTCGCTGCACGGCGAGATTGTCGCCGCCGCCGTCAATGCAGGGAAAAGCGTCAACAAGTGGGTAGCCGACACCCTTGCCGCAGTTGTGCATGCCCACTCGTAGGTCAGGTCGGCCGGAAAAAGGGGAAGTGTCCCGAATTTTCCCGCAGGGTAAGGTTGCCATGCGGGGGAGTAAGCCACAAAATCTCGCACGAGATAATAATATAGTTAGCCAGTCTCATTCCTATGGACGATGCTCTGTTATCTAAAGTGAGGCGCGCCCTAGAGCGCAGTTGGTCCGCCAAGACCAGCTTTTGTTTTTCTCCCGATGCTGCGCCGTCCTATGGTCAATGCGCTCCAACAGCCATCGTAATTTGGGAAACGTTTGGAGGAGAAATATTGAAAACTGGAGGGTGGCCACCAAACGGGCGCCACTTCTACAACCGAATTAATGGCATCAGGTACGACTTCACCGCCGATCAATTCTCAATGCCGGGCTACTCACATGATGTGAAATACGACGATACCTTGTCAAGTGTGGCGGAAGCCGAGAGCGAAACCATGTTCGGTCAAGTCGATGAACTAAGGAGAGTCTTTCGCGAGGCATTCAATATACGTTAGCCAAAGCAAATTAGGAGGCAATCATGAACCCGATTAAGGCCAGTTATTTTCTTGTATTTACGGTTGCCACAATAGCTGGTTGTGCCGCTCAAATCACAAGCTCCACTCCGGGCACGGTGGTTGTACGAGCAGGAGTCCCTGACATGGGGGTAGAGAAGGCGTTGGAGTTGGCTGAGGCTGAATGCGCTAAGCGAGGACTTTCCGCTCGTGTGCATTCTGTAACGTCACCAACTAGTGACAGGTATATTTTTGATTGTGCCAAATAGGCGCTTTGTTTCAAGTGGACCAAATATCTAGCCCTGTGCCGTAGCGGAGGCGAGTGATGACCAAACAACTGTTCACACCCGGGGCAAATCAAGAACTTGTCGATTCCTTAGTCAACCTGGGGGCACGCTTTATCATCGTCGGTGGTCTTGCCGTCCATTACCACGCACCTAAACGCAAGGTTGGCGATCTTGACATTCTGATTGAGCGCTCCCCTGATACGGCTGAGAAAGTAATTGCGGTTTTGTCGTCATGCCCTCTCATACAGCACAGCATCACTACCGACCAACTCCTGCGACCAAAGAGGGCTCAAATTCCGGCGAAGATCTATTTCAATGCAGACATTCTCACACCCGGCGAAGACATCGACTTCGATCAGCATTGGAGCCGAGCCCACGACGCGAGAATCGGTAACACACCCGTGAAAGTAGCCGCAATTGAAACCCTTTTGTTGCTGCTATCGCTGAGCAAAGAACCGAAACATGTCGAAGACATTGCGCTCCTCAATCAAATTGCTGGCTAACCCGGCACTCCAGAGGGACGCTACGCCGGCAAGCCGGCTTCGAAGACCAATTCCGGGGACACAATACTTAATTATTGCTGATACAAACTTCCTGCGACCGTTTACAGAACCCCCTTGACAAAAGGTCTTCCTGCGCGTACGATTTAGCGTACGAAGGAGGGCTGACCATGACAACACTTTCAGCAACAGAAGCAAGAAAATGCCTGTACAGCCTCGTCGATGACGTAGCGGAATCCCATGACCCGATTCAGATTGTGGGCAAGCGCCATTCCGCGTTTCTTGTCTCGGAAGATGATTGGCGGGCAATCCAGGAAACCTTGTACCTCACCTCAATCCCCGGCATGCGCGAATCTATTCAGAACGGACTCAAGAGCCCCATTGAAGAGTGCGACGAGAAGCTGGAATGGTGAGCTGGCGTCTGATTTTTACCAAGCAGGCTCAGAAGGATGCCAAAAAAATCACCCAATCCGGACTGAAACCGCAAGCCGAGAGGCTGCTGGAACTCCTCAGGGAAAATCCCTACAAAAATCCTCCGCCATACGAAAAACTCATCGGCGATCTTTCCGGTGCATATTCTCGAAGGATCAACATCCAGCACAGGTTGGTGTACCAAGTCATGGATGATCTCCAGACCGTTAAGGTCATCCGGATGTGGACCCACTATGAATAGCTGACGGGCACCACCACAAAAAAAGGCCTGCCTGGAAAAACCAGGCAGGCCGTAAATCTCATTTTTCGCTTCACTCCCGGTGAAGGGCTAGCTCAACCTCAACACCCTTTACCGCCGCCGCCGATGGCGCAAGACGCACCCTCTTTTCCCTCGCCGCCGTCCGCGGACACCGAGCCCAGGATATAGGAGCGGGCAATCTTCACCCGGACGTTGTCGGCAATCTCAAGGGTGGCCACCCGGTCGGTCAGACCGGTGATCTTGCCCTGGAGGCCGCCGCTGGTCAGAACCTCGTCGCCCTTCTTGAGATTGGCGATGAAATCCTGATGCTCCTTGGCCTTTTTCTGCTGGGGACGGATCAGGAGAAAGTAGAACACGACAAAGATCAGAACAAGAGGCAAGAAGCTCATCAATCCTTGCGCCCCACCTGCACCAGCCGCTGCGTCCGCGGCATACGCTACACTAACCATAAACCCCTCCGATTCGATTTAACTTTTTCAGACAGGCCGAAATCCGCCTGCTTCCTTATTACTCTACCGTCCGCTTGGCGTAAAACTCCCGGCGGAACTGGCTGAAACGATCTTCTTCAATGGCCGTGCGCATCCGGGCCATGAGCCCCACATAATAATGCAGGTTGTGGATGGTGTTCAACTGCGAGGAGAGAATCTCCCTGGCCATGAACAGATGCCGCAGATAGGCGCGGGAATAATTGCGGCAGGTGTAGCAGTCGCACTCCTCATCCACGGGCCGGTGGTCATCCTGATGGCGAGCATTTTTTATAACAAGCCTGCCGCTTGAAGTAAAGAGCATTCCGTTTCTGGCGTTTCGCGTGGGCATGACGCAGTCGAACATGTCGATGCCGCGATAGACCGCCTCCACCAGATTTTCCGGGGTGCCGACCCCCATGAGATAACGGGGGTGATCCGCAGGCATAAGCGCCGCGATCTGTTCGGTGATCTCCATCATCAGCTCGGCGGGTTCGCCCACGCTCAAGCCCCCCAGGGCATAGCCGTCAAAGCCGATCTCCACCAGCTCCTCCACCGCCTTGGCCCTCAGGTCGGGGTACATGCCGCCCTGGATGATGCCGAACAACAATTGCCCCCTTTCTTTATGGGCGGCGCGGGAACGTTTGGCCCAGCGGGAGGTGAGATCGGTGGAGGCAATGGCCTCCTCGCGGGTGGCCGGATAGGGGATGCAGGTGTCCAGACACATCATGATGTCGCTGCCCAGGGCCTCCTGCACACCCACGGCATCCTCGGGGCTCAAGAAAAGGTTGCTGCCGTCGAGATGCGACTTGAACCGGGCGCCCTCCTCGGTGATCTTGGTGAGATCCTTGAGGCTGAAGATCTGAAAACCGCCGCTGTCGGTGAGGATCGGCCGGTCCCAATTCATGAATTTATGCAGGCCGCCGAAGGAGCGGATCAGCTCGTGGCCGGGCCGGATGTAGAGATGGTAGGTGTTGCCGAGGATGATCTGGGCGCCCAACTCCTTGAGGTTTTCCGGGGTCACGCCCTTGACCGTGGCCTGGGTGCCCACCGGCATGAAAACCGGGGTCTGCACCGTGCCGTGCAGGGTGCGGACCTCGCCGCGCCGGGCCGCGCAGTCGCTGGATTGGCTATGCAGGGTATAGGGGGAGGTCGTCATCACAAGGCCCACAGGGTGAACAGCTCGTCTATGCCCTTGCGGGCCAGGGCTGCCATGCGGATGAAATCCTCGGGGCTAAAGGGCTTGCCTTCGGCGGTACTTTGGGCCTCCACCCAGCGGCCATCCCCGGTCATGACAAAGTTGGCATCCACCTCGGCATTGGAATCCTCCAGATAATTGAGATCGAGCAGGGCCTCGCCATCCACCATGCCCACGCTGATGGCCGCCACCGGCAGAATCTCCACCGGGGTGGCGAGAACCCCCTCGCGCAACATGCGGTCAAGGGCATCCCGCAGGGCAATGGCCGCGCCGGTGATCGAGGCGGTGCGGGTGCCGCCGTCGGCCTTGAGCACATCGCAGTCCACCCGGAGAGTCACCTCGCCCAGCAGACTGAGATCAACCATGGTCCTGAGCGAGCGGCCCAGAAGGCGCTGAATCTCATAGGTGCGGCCCGACCTGCCCTTGGCCGCCTCCCGTTGCATGCGGCTGTTGGTCGAACAGGGCAGCATGCCGTACTCCGCCGTGATCCAA
Organism: Desulfurivibrionaceae bacterium; assembly: GCA_041675265.1. Lineage (GTDB taxonomy): Bacteria > Desulfobacterota > Desulfobulbia > Desulfobulbales > Desulfurivibrionaceae > Thiovibrio. Next base: position 6,779 of record JBAYUD010000012.1, read on the forward strand.
CCCTGGCCCATTCCCCGCAAAAAGGGCGGGACGCTGGGCTCCATGGTGATGGCGCAACAGACCTGGGTGCCGCCCATGGTGATGAGCAGCGAGGAATAGGCCTGGGGCTGAAAACCCTTTTCAATAGTGACCGGCCGCAGCGCATCCGCGGCCCGTTGATCGTTTCGCATGTGAATTTCCTGAGAAGATTGAAAATACAGCTTAAAAATCCGACCGGATAAATGTAACGGTTCAGCAGTGCCGCAGATGCGAGGAAGAGGCTTGCGAAGTGTGCTAGTGCACATGAGCAGGCCGATGACGACGCAGATGTGGTGCTGCTGAACCGTTACAGATCCAGAAAGGTGGTGTCCCGGTTCAACACCCGACACCCCTCTTTTTCAACCACCGCCATGTTTTCCAACCGGATCCCGCCCCAACCCGGGATATACACCCCCGGCTCCACCGTGACCACCATACCGGGAACAAGGGGCTTACGATTCCGGTAGTTGAGCGAGGGGCCTTCATGGACGTTCAGCCCCACCCCGTGGCCCAGGCCATGGCCGAACCGCTCGCCCAGGCCCGCCCGCTCGATCACCCCACGGGCGATCTTGTCCACCGCCAGGCCGCTTATCCCGGCGCGCAGGCTGCCCAGCCCGGCTAGTTGCGCCTTGCGCACCAGGCGAAACAGCGCCACCGTTTTGTCGTCCGGCGTGCCCAGCACCACGGTGCGGGTCATGTCCGAACAGTAGCCGTCCAGCACCAGGCCCATGTCGATGACAATGGTTTCCCCCGCTGCCAACGGCCGGTCGGAGGGTGTCGCATGGGGCAGGGCCGCGTTGGGACCACCGGCGACGATGGTCTCGAAACTCGGCCGCTCCGCGCCCTTGAGCCGCATCCCGTTTTCGATGGCGTGCGCCACCTCTTTCTCGGTCTGACCAGGCCGCAGGGTGGGGTAGATCTCCTGAAACACCGCTTCGTTGAGCAGCACTGCCCGTTCGATCCTGGCCAGCTCCTCCGCGTCTTTCGCCAGCCGCAGCTCCTCGACAAACCCGGTGAGGGGCGCCAGCTCCACCTTGAGACTGTCCGCCAGCTTGGCCAGGGTCAGGGAGGTGGAATGGAGGAAATAATGGCTCTCAAAGGCCAGCCGTTTGATGCGCAGCTTCTTGAGCAACAAGCGCAACAGGGGAAACAGCCCCCTTGGATAGAGCTTGACCCGAAAACCCGCAGCCTCCTCTTCCGCCTGCAGGTGAAACCGGGAGTCGGTGAGCAGATAGGGCTCGCCCTCACTGGGGATGAGCAGGACGCCCGCGCTCTCGTTGATCGCGTGGTCCCTGGCCGTATAGCCGCTCAGATACCTGCGGTTTTCCGGCTGGGTTACAAGGATACCGTCCAGCTGGCGGCGCTTGAGGCTGCGCCTGATCCGCTCAAGGGCTCCCTTGCTCGGCATGGAATCAATGCATGAAATGGACAAAAACCTTGACCCCGAACCGGTAGAGCTTGCCGTGCAGCCCCTGAATGGACTGGGTAAGGTCGGCCTGCCCGAAATCCACCTGATAGCGGTACGGCTTGTCCAGCACGGTGAGGAAGGCAAAGCACGGCTTGTTGTAGCGCGCTTCCGCCCCGGCGGCGTACCAATCCTTGAACCTTTTCTCAACCTCGGGCAGATCCTTGGGATCGGCCTCTTCCACATCGAGCCAGATTTCTGCTTCCACGCCTTTCTCCTTTCCTGAAACCATCGCCCCTCGGTTACGGGGCAACCTCCGTGACCAGATAATTTTCGACCAAATCCTTCAGCTGTTGCAGGGCCTTGCCGTACTGATCGTTGAGCTGGCCTTGAATCCTGGCCCACTCCTCCTGAAACTTGGGGTGCTGGGAGGGTTGCAGCTTCATGGCCATGCCGGTCTGCTTGGCCAGGTTCTGCTCCATCATCGCCATCTGCTGGCTGAACTGGGCCTCAAGCTGTTCCTTGAGCTGCTCGCCATGCTGCCGGTAGCCATCGAGGATTTTTTTCATCTCGGTCAAAATCTTGAGCAGCTCGCCATCCCCCTGACCGACTTCAACCAGGCCCTGCATGGCCTTGTCGGCCAAGGCCTGCTTTTCCGTTTCTCGGGCCAGGAAGATATTGCGCAGCAAGGATTGCACCGCCCCTTTCCGCACCACCCCTTTCACCTCCGGCGGCAACGCGGCAAGCTTTTCGCCCATGCCCGGTTCCCCGCGCATGTAGGCGGCGCCGATCCGCATCCCCTCTTTAAGCCGCTCCTCGCCGAGATAATCGCCTTCCCCGGCTCCGGCGGCCATCCGTGCCGCCCGCTCCATCACCATATCCATGGTGCTCTTTATTTCCGCCATGGAAACCAGCCTCCTTGATTCTTCATTTTTTTACGTGTGCCTTGGGCAACCATACACCAAGGATGGCGTCATTTCCAGACCTGTCTTTCCCTTAGCGCGGGAAGGCGGCCATGATCCCGCCGTCCACCGGCAGGGTGGCGCCGGTGGTGGGGGTCTGCTCGCTGGCGAAAAAAACCACCGCGTTGCCGACATGGTCGGCATGCACCGTGGTTTTCAGAAGATTGCGCTGGCGATAATAGTCCTTGAGCCCTTCCGGATCGAGATTGCGGGAGCGCATCCGCTCGGGCCCAACCACATCCCAGAGCCCGGAGGAAACCCCGGCGTCATCGAAGATCGCATCGGCATTGATCATGTTGACCCGCACCCCGAACTCGGCCAGTTCCAGGGCGGCAATCTTGCCCAGCTGGTGCGCCCCGGCCTTGGAGGCGCTGTAGGCGCCAAAGGCGGCCCCTGGAGCAAAGACATTTTTCGAGCTGTTGATCACGATGGAGCCGCCGGTGGTCTGACGCTTGAAAATCGGGATCGCCCCCTTGATCACCTGAAAAACCCCCATACAGTTGACCTCCATGACCTGCCGGAAGGCGGCCTCGCTCAGCTCGGCAAGCTTCGCCACATGGGCGATGCCCGCGTTGGGCACCAGGATATCCAAGCCGCCGCACTGCATGACCAGCTGCGCCATGCCCATCTGCACCGATTCCTCGCTGGTCACGTCCATGAGCAGCGGAGAAACCATCCGGCTGCCAAAGGTGTCGGCCAGATTATGGCAGACCGTTTCCAGCCGTTCCTGATTGATGTCGGTCATGAAAACCCTGGCTCCGGCCTCCAGGAGCTTGCGGCCGATCCCCATGGCAATGGCCCCGCCCCCGCCGGTGACCAGCGCGGTCCGGCCCTCAAGGGGCTTGGGCTTTGCCTTGCCCAGCTTGGCCTGCTCCAGACCCCAGTATTCCATGTCAAAGATGGAATCCTGCCCGAGTTCGCGGTACGGGCCGAGGGGCGCGCCCAGCAGCTTGGCCGCGAGGGTATGCTCGGCGATATCCGCGGCAATCCCGGCGTCCTTCCCGGTGAACCCGGCCGCCACCAGCCCCAACCCCGGCACCAGCACAACCCGGGGCATGGAATCGAGCTTGGTGCGGGCGACCTTTTTCGCCTCCACCTGGGTTGCGAAGTACCGGTCATACTCCTCTTGGTACCGGGCAAGTCCGTTCCGCACCGCGGCCAGGGTCGCCTCCTCGTCCAGATCCGCCGCCTCAAGCCACAGGGGGTAATTCTTGGTCCGGATCACATGGTCCGGGGTGAGCACCCCGCCCGCGAAAAGCTCCTTGGCATCGGCTCGGGCAAGGGCGGCGAGGATTTCCCTGTTTTGCCGGACAGCCAGCTGCATGGTGCGGCGGCGGCGGCCCGATTCCTCGACAAAGCTCAACGCCCCCCGCAGGATGGGCAGCACCACCGAGGGCTGCACCACCCCCGGATCGGCAACAGGGCTTGCGGTTGCCCCGGCGGCACGCTCGGCAAGATACGCCTCGGCCCGGCTCACATGGTCGATCATGCGGTCGTAGGCGGTTTTCGCATCCTCGCCAAAGGTGAAGATGCCGTGGTTTTTGAGAATGATGCAGTCGATTCCGGGGTTGCTTTCATAGAGTTCGGCCATGGCCAGGGCCAGGGGCAGACCCGGCATGATGAAGGGCAGAATGCCGATATTTTCACCCAACGCCTCGCGGAGATGGGTTTCCGCATCTTCCCGGTTGGTCAGGGTGACAATGGCATCGGCATGGGTATGATCGATGAACCTCTGCGGCAGAAAGGCATGCACCAGGGTTTCGATGGAGGGATTGGGCGAACCGGCGTCAAGGAGATGGGTGCGGAACTGGTTGACCATCTCCGCATCGCTCAAATCCCCGACCTGGCGCAGCTTGCGGAGATAGGCCAGATCAAGACCGGGAAAGCCCTGGGGCGCGATGACCCCCAGATCCCAGCCGCTCCCCTTGATATAGAGGATCTCCTGCGCTTCCCCGACCAGATTGGTGATGGAACACTTCACCGAGGTGTTGCCGCCGCCGTGCAAAACAAGATCCTCTTCCGCACCAAGAAGCCGCGAGGTATACACCCGGAGGGCAAGCTCCGGCGGGCACTGGGGATAGGCCCCCACAAAGGCCTGGGCCTCTTTTTCATCGTAACGGTTTTTCATGAAACAGCTTCTCCTAAAGATAGGGCAGCGAGCCGAGAAACCCCTCAAGGGTTTAATTATTTAATAAAATCTTTACGCCCAAAACAGCCTAAAAAGTTGACTTTTCTACGTTTTTCCCTTGACACCCCCCTCAGATGGATTACACAGAAAGATGGCTGTTATCATACAACAGTTGTTGCGGATCGTGCACCTTTCCTTTTGCTGCAAGGAGTCTTTTTGACGGTATGGCTGTAAATCAGAACGACGATACAGTCCAACTCATCAAGGACGCCGCGGACATCGCCGAGATCATCGGCGAGCACGTCTCCCTCAAGCGCGCCGGCACCAACCTCAAGGGGCTCTGCCCCTTTCATTCCGAAAAAACGCCCTCCTTCACCGTCAACCCGGACCGCAAAACCTACCACTGCTTTGGTTGCGGCGAGGGGGGGGATGTCTTCAGCTTCATGATGAACTTTCACCGTCTGAGCTTTGCCGAGGCGCTGAAGGAGTTGGCCCGCAAATACCAGATCGCCCTGCCGGAGAAGCCCCTGAATCCGCAGGAGCGGGAAAAAGCCCAGAAGCGGGAGGCGTTGCAGAATGCCAACGAAAAGGCGGCCGAGCTCTTCCACCAGCTCCTGCTGTCCGATCCCGGCGCGCGGAAAGCCCGCGAATATCTTGGCAAACGGGGCATTCCAGAGGAAATCACCAAGGAATTCCGCCTGGGCTTTGCCCCGGACAGCTGGAATTTTCTCGTCAACGGTTTGCCCAAGCAGAAGATCACCACCGAGACGGCCAAGGAAGCGGGCTTGATCGTACCCCGGGACAACGGCGGCTTTTATGACCGCTTCCGCAACCGGGTCATGTTCCCCATCGTCGGCCTGACCGGCAGGGTCGTCGCCTTTGGCGGTCGCATCCTGGACGACGGCCAGCCCAAGTACATGAACTCGCCGGAATCCCCGGTCTTTGACAAAAGCCGGACCCTGTTCGGCCTCTACCAAAACCGGGAGCACATCCGCCAGGCCAAGAACTGCCTGGTGGTCGAAGGCAACTTCGACCTGTTGTCCCTGGCCGTGCATGGGGTGCGCAACGTGGTCGCCCCCCTGGGCACCGCCCTGACCCAAGCCCATGTCCGCTCGCTCAAGGGCTACACCGACGAGGTGATCCTGCTTTTTGACGGCGACCAGGCCGGGCTCAAGGCGGCCATGCGCTCGGTCCCGCTGTTTTTAAGCGAACAGGTCACGGCCAAGATCGCCGTGCTGCCCGAGGCCCACGATCCGGACACCTTTGTCCGGGAGTTCGGCCGCGACGGCTTGCACAAACACCTTGAAGCCGCCATGCCCCTGCCGGAGTTTGTCTTTGACAAGCTCGTCGCCCAATATGGGTTAAGCGTGGCGGGAAAAACCAAAATCGTGGAAGAACTGCGGGAGCTGATCAAGGCCATTGGCGATCAACATCTCCAGCGCACCCTCTTTGTCGCCCATTTCGCCAAAAAGCTGGATCTTGCGCCCCAGCAGCTCCTTGAGGGGGTCGTCCCAGCCCAGCCGCCAGGCAGCCCAACCGCAAAACCAACTCCAGCGCAGGGAAAAGGCGAGGACCAGCTCCCGATCAAGCAGCGGCAGCTGCTTGAATTCCTGGTGGCGTACCCGGAATACCTGCCCGCCTTTCAGGAAGCCGGCCTGGAGGAGGTCATCATGAACCAGTTCGGCCTGGCCATTCTCCATCTGCTCAAAAGACAGCCGGATCTCTCCGGCGGGCCGGAACAGCTCCTTGACCTTGCCACCGGACCGGAACGGTCTTTTATTTCCCGATTGCTCATCTCCACCCCCTCGTATTCCGAAGAGTTGCGGGAGCAGATGGCTCAAGAGATGCTGAACTGGCTCACCACAACCAGCCTGAAGGCAAAAAAGGAACGGCTCATGCGGCAAATCCGCGAGGCCCAGCAGAGCCAAAATAACCAGCTCCTGATGGAGTTGATGACCCAAAAAATCCAGATGGATGAGGCGCTGCATTCTTAGGGCCTGTACTCCTTTTCGACGGCTTTTATTAAGTTAAAGAGGTGGGACGAATTAACTTAGGAGGGTGAAAAAGCTATGGCGAGGCAAGAGAAAGGATTCAAACAACCACGGATAACCGCCGCCAAGGAAATGGCAAGTGTGCTGCTGGCCGAGGACGCCTTGCTGGAAAGCGTGGGGGAAGAAGAGAGCAGCTGGTCGGTTGAGCGCCCGAATAACCTGACCGCCATTTTTGATCTGGATCTGGACAGCGAGAGCGATCTCGAGGAAAACCTGCATCCGGTCGAGCCGGAGGATGACAGCCCGCACGAAGGATTGATCACAAAAACCCGCGATCTCTCCGGCAACCAGCTGGATCCGGTCAAGGCATACCTCCAGGAAATGGGCTCTGTCGGCCTGCTTTCCTCGGAGGCGGAAACCGAGATCGCCAAGAAGATCGAAGACGGGGAAAAACTTATCCAGGACACCCTCCTGACCACGCCCCTGGCCATTGAATACCTGCGGGAAATTGCGGACAAGATGCTCGCGGGCAAACGGACCATCGCCGACATCTTGCGCGGCCTGGATGAAACAAACAACCAGGTCAACGAAGAAAAAAAGGAACACTTTCTCTGGCAAATCGGCGAGGCGCACCGGCTCAACGAAGAACTCTCGGCCTTCCGTCTCGACCTGCTCGATCCCGCCATTACCAAGGGTGACGCCCAAAAAATCAAGATCCGCATCAAACGGAACACCAAGGCGATTGCCAAACTTTTTGAAAACGACCGCTTGAGCGCCAAGCATCTCTCCACCATCATCACCCGGCTGCGCAAACAAGGGGCCAAGCTTACCCCGCCGGCGCAAATCCGGGAAGACAAGGCCAAGTATGCCCTCTTTCTGCAGGGATGCGCCAAAACCCACGGCATCGATCATGAATCCCTGACCACCCTGCTTGGAGAAATCAGCGCCGGGGAAAAATCCAGCCGGGAATCAAAAAATGCCTTGGTGCAGGCCAACCTGCGCCTCGTGGTCAGCGTGGCGAAAAAATACGCCAACCGGGGGCTGCAGCTGCTCGACCTTATCCAGGAAGGCAACATCGGCCTGATGAAGGCCGTGGAAAAATTCGAATACCGGAGGGGCTACAAATTCAGCACCTATGCCACCTGGTGGATCAGGCAGGCCATCACCCGGGCCATTGCCGATCAGGGCCGCACCATCCGCATCCCGGTGCACATGATCGACACCATCAACCGCCTCCTCAAGGGCGCCAAGGATTTCCTGCGGGAAACCGGCCGTGAGCCCACCCCCGAGGAGATGGCGGAACGGCTCGATATTGACCTGAGCAAGGTCAAGAATATCCTGAAGATCGCCAAAGAGCCCCTCTCCCTGGACACCCCCATCGGCAGCAGCGAGGACAGCTATCTTTCCGATTTCATCGAGGATGTGGACTCGCTCTCGCCGGATGAGGCAACCGCCATGGAAAGCCTGCGGGAGAATCTCCGCAACGTCCTGCGCACCCTCTCCCCGCGCGAGGAGCTGGTCCTGCGCATGCGTTTCGGCATCGATACCTCGGTTGACCTGACCCTGGAGGAGGTTGGCGACAACTTCGCCGTAACCAGGGAACGGATCCGCCAGATCGAGGCCAAGGCGCTGAAAAAACTCAAACACCCCACCCGGCGCAATCTGCTGTTCGCCTTTTATAACGATTAGCCGGATTACAAGCCAAAAAAACAGGGCTTCCATTGCCGGATGTCCTGTTTTTTTGGCTCCGACGCCTGACAACAACTTTACCCGGAAAAACCGGGCTACGAACTTCCAGCCTGAGTCTTTAGCCCTTTGTCAGGGTTTTAGACACTCACGCTTCCATCCCTTGCGGTCTTGATGACATGAACACCAAACACCAGTGGCTCACCCTCGCCTTTACCCCGGGGCTTGGCCCAGCCACCCTCAAGAAACTTGTCGAACGGTTCGGCTCCGCCCGGCGGATTCTCGCGGCCAGCCGCAAGGCGCTTGAGGAATGCGGTTTTTTGCGCAAAGACTGCCTTGCCTCCCTGTGCGGCCAGAGGACCATTGCCGAGGCAGCGGCGGACAAGGAACTTTGCCTGGCGGAAAAAGCAGGCACCACCCTGCTCTGCTGGGACGATTCGCTTTTTCCTCCCCTGCTCAAGGAAATAACCGACCCGCCGGTGATTCTCCACGTTTTGGGAAATCCGCAGCTCCTCAGCCTGCCTGGCATCGCCATGGTCGGGGCACGGGCCGCCTCCTCGTACGGGTTGCAGGTGGCGGAGCGGCTGGCCACGGAGCTGGCCCGCGACGATCTTGTCATCACCAGCGGCTTTGCCCTGGGGATTGACACCGCCGCCCACCGGGGAGCGCTGGCGGCAGGAGGCAAGACCATCGCGGTCATGGGCTGCGGCCTGGACATCGTCTATCCCAGCCAGAACAAGAAACTCCATGGGCAGATCGCCGCCCACGGCGCGATCATCAGCGAAACCCCTCTGGGCACCCTGCCGGAAGGATTTCGCTTTCCCGCCCGGAATCGGATTATCAGCGGCTTGTCGTTGGGCGTCGTGGTGGTGGAAGCCGCCCATCGCTCCGGCACCCTGATCACCGCGCACCAGGCGCTTGAACAGGGGAGGGATGTTTTTGCCATCCCCGGCAGGATCGACTCCCCGAAAAGCGAAGGGTGCCACCGCCTGATCCAGGAAGGCGCCAAGCTCGTGCATGGCGCGGCCGACATCCTTGCGGAACTGTCCCTGGCCGCCCCGGCCTCCCCTCCTCAAACAAGGGTGGAGGCCCCGCCGCTGCCGCCGGACGAGAGCCAGGTCTTCTCCCTGCTTGAGGTGTACCCCAGAAACATCGAAGAGATTATCCAGGCAGCGCAACTACCACCCCACAGGATAAGCGAGATCCTCCTCCACCTCGAACTCCAGGGGCTGGTGGCATCTTTACCGGGCAAACAGTACCAAAGGCTTGCGGAACCACATTCGTCCAGTGTATAAGGCCCCTAGAGAAAGAGTCGCAGCTGCGCCAGCTTAACAAAAACGCACAGGACACCATGTCACAATCGCTGATCATTGTTGAATCCCCGGCCAAAGCCCGGACCTTGCAGAAATATCTCGGCAAAAACTTTACGGTCAAGGCTTCGGTGGGCCATATCATCGATCTGCCGGTTAAAACCCTGGGCGTTGATGTTGCCAATGATTTTGCCCCCCAATACGTCACCATCCGTGGCAAGGGAAAAATCATCAGCGACCTGAAAAGCGCGGCGGAAAAGGCCGACAAGATATACCTGGCCCCTGATCCGGACCGCGAGGGGGAGGCCATTGCCCACCATATCGCCGAAATCCTGCAAGCCACGCACAAGCCCATCCACCGGGTTCTTTTTCATGAGCTCACCAAAAAAGCGATCCTCACCGCCATCGAGCAGGCAACCGAGGTCAATCAGCAGCGTTTCGAGGCCCAGCAGACCCGCCGGATCCTGGACCGTCTGGTGGGCTACCAGATCTCCCCTCTGCTGTGGGACAAGGTCCGCCGGGGCTTGAGCGCGGGAAGGGTGCAGTCCGTGGCGGTGCGCATGGTCTGCGAGCGCGAACAGGCCATCGAGGCCTTTGTTTCGGAAGAGTACTGGTCCATCCACACCACCCTGGAAGGGAAAACACCCCCGCCCTTTGTCGCCCAGCTCGACCAGGCGTACGGCAAGAAGATCGATCTCAAGAAGAACAAGATCGGCACCGATGCCGAGGCCCAGGCCATTGTCGAAGCGGTGCGGGACGCCTCTTTTCAGGTAGAGAGCCTCGAAAAGAAAAAGAAAAAACGCAACCCGAGCCCGCCCTTCATCACCAGCACCATGCAGATGGACGCCAACCGCAAGCTCCGTTTTTCCGCGAAAAAAACCATGACCCTGGCCCAGCGGCTCTATGAGGGCATCGAGTTGGGCGCCGAAGGCCCCACCGGTCTGATCACCTACATGCGAACCGACTCCACCCGGATCAGCAACGAGGCATTGGAAGAGGCCCGGCAGTATATCACCGAGGCCTTTGGGGAACAGTTCCTCCCCGCCAAGCCGAACATCTTCAAAACCAGCAAATCCGCCCAGGACGCCCACGAAGCCATCCGCCCCACCGATGTGCGCAACACCCCGGAAAAACTCGCCCCTTTTCTGGAAAAAGACATGCTGGCCCTCTACTCCCTGATCTGGAAGCGCTTTCTCGCCTGCCAGATGGCCCCGGCCGAGTATGACCAAACCACCATCACCCTGCTGGCGGCCAACGACTTTGTTTTTAAGACCGTAGGCTCCATCATGCGTTTTCAGGGCTTCATGGCCCTGTACGAAGAGGCGGTGGACGAAAGCGCAGGGGATGGCGCGGAAGGCGACAATGCCACCCTGCCGGACCTGAAAAAAGGCGATACCGTCTCCCTTCTGCACATCGAGCCCAAACAGCATTTCACCCAGCCGCCCCCCCGGTACACGGAGGCGACTCTGGTGAAAGCCCTGGAGGAAAACGGCGTGGGCCGGCCCTCCACCTATGCCTCCATACTTTCCACCATCCAGGAGAAGGAATACGCCCTGCTGGTCCAGCGCAAATTCATGCCCACCGACCTGGGCAAGCTGGTCAACGAACTGCTTGTCGCCCATTTTCCGGATATCCTGGACATAGAGTTCACCGCTTCCATGGAAGAAAAACTCGACGAGGTGGAGGCCGGCAACAGTCAGTGGCTCAAGGTCCTGCAGGATTTTTATGGGCCGTTCAGCAAGACCCTGGACGCAGCCAAGGAGGAGATGAAATCGATCAAGAAAACGGCCATCCCCACCGACCTGCCCTGCCCGCTCTGTGACGGCAAAATGGTGATCAAGTGGGGGAAAAACGGCGAATTTCTTGCCTGTGAAAAGTATCCGGAGTGCAAACACACCCAGGATTTCACCAGAAACGACGAGGGCAAGATCGTGCCCGTCGAGAGGGAACAGCCTGCCGAATCAGGCGAGCTCTGTGAAAAATGCGGCAAACCCATGGTCTTTAAAAATGGGCGCTACGGCAAGTTTCTGGCCTGTTCCGGCTATCCGGCCTGCAAGAACATCCGCGCCACCACCACCGGGGTTCCCTGTCCGGAAGCAGGATGCACCGGAGAGCTCATCCAGAAGATCTCCAAGCGGGGCAAGGTGTTCTACAGCTGCAACCGGTATCCGCAATGCTCTTTCGCCCTGTGGGACAGGCCGGTCAATGAGCCGTGCCCGCAGTGCGGATCGGTCTATTTGCTTGAGCGGGAAACGAAGAAAAGCGGCCTGCAGCTGCATTGTCCGAACAAGGAATGCGGGTATACCAAGAAGATCGGCGAGGACGAGTAAGCGAAGGTTACAGATTCCCCCGGATCAAGTAGGCGGTGTAGCCGACAAGCTCATAGAGCATCCCGTAGGTATCCTCCAGGCCATCGTCGGAAGGGACGAAACTCTCCCGGGTAATGGGGGTATTGTCCCTGGAAACTGACAACAGATCCGGATTCAAGCCCTGCTTGCGAAACAGCGCCGCCGCCCGCCGCATATGGTTGGCCGAGGTAATGAGCAGGATTCGCTTGATGCCCTTGCTCTCGCAATAGGCCTTAACGCTTTTTGCCTCGGCCAGGGTATTGCGGACCTTGCCGTGGACAGCGATCTTTTGAGGATCAACCCCCTGCCTTTCCAAAAGACCAAGAAGGATTTTGGTCTCGTTCACCCCCTTGATGCTCACATCGCTGAGAAGCAAGGTCTCGGCCAGGCCGCTTTTTACCGCAGCGACTCCCGTCAATATCCGCGCGGAACTCTGCCCCAGCTGCTGGTAATCGGAGACATATTTGAAGATCTCTTCTTCATTCTCCGCCGCGTGCCGCACATACCAATTGTAATCAACTATCCCACCCAACACCACGGCGGCATCATAGGTGCTTTGGCGATTCACCGTATCCGCCACCCACCATCTGGCCATGACAACCTGGGACGTATAGGGAATGCTGACCCCATAGAGATAGAGCAGCAGGAGCAGCAGACCGGCGCGTGTCCGCTCCTTTTTGAGCAGCAGAACCAGACCGATAAAAAATACCGGAAAGAGGGGATTAAGGAAAAATCTGGCCACATCCTGCGCGGTATAAAAAGGCATAACAACCCTCATCGTGCATCATCGGAAAAAGCAGGCGACGCGCACCTGCGGTGTTCCTATCAGATATACCTGCAAAGCCGTCCCATTGCCACACACAAAAATAAAGCTGCTTGCCAAACAGGCCGATAAGGAAATATGATAAGGGATACCCTACGCAAGGACACAAGGAGACAACCCCATGATTTCCGGCATCCATTCGGCACTTTCCGGCCTGACCGCGATCCAGAAAAAGATTGAATCAAATGCCAATAACGTGGCCAACGTCAATACGGATGGCTACAAAAAGACGCGGGTTACCCTGCACGAACAGGAACCGCAAGGCATACAGGCGGTGGCACAGAAAATCGAGACGCCTGGTCCCATGGTATACGAACAGACCCCTGCGGGAGAAACCCTGGTTGAAAAATCAAACGTGGAGCTGAGCGAAGAGTTGCCCAACATGATGTTGAGCCGCCGTTTTTTTCAGGCCAACCTGAAAACCGTGCAGGTCGAGGATGAAATGCTTGGAAGTCTGCTGGACATCAAGAGCTGAAACCGTTTTCCTGCCAGGTTATCCTGCCCTCCAGGATAGTCAACACGGCCTTCCCCTGTAGTTCCCAGCCAAGAAACGGAGAATTCCTGCTCTTGGAGAGAATACTCTCCTCGGTAAACACAAACCGCTTCTCCGGATCAATCACCGTGACATCCGCCAGCGCGCCCACGGAAAGGGTTCCGCCCGGCACCCCGAGGATCCGTGCCGGATTCATCGAAAGCAGCTCCACCATCCTCCGGGCGTCGAGCTGATTCTCCCGAACAAGTTGCAAGGTTAGCGGCACCGCTGTTTCCAGGCCGATGATCCCGTTGGCCGCCAGATCAAACTCCCTGTCCTTGTCGAGCTCGCCATGCGGGGCGTGATCCGTGGCAATGGCGTCGAGGGTTCCGTCCCGCAGTGCCTCACACACCGCAGCCACATCCGCCTCGGTGCGCAAGGGAGGATTCATTTTCGCAAGGGTGTTATACCCATCCACCGCTTTCTCGGTGAGGGTGAAATAATGCGGCGCTGTTTCCGCCGTCACGGCCACCCCTTTTTCCTTGGCCCTCCGAATCAGAGACAACGACTCCCTCGTGCTGACGTGGGCAATATGAATGGGCCGCCCGGTAAATTCAGCCAGAGCCAAATCGCGATACACCATGATTTCTTCGGCCACATGGGGAATGCCCCGCAACCCGAGCCGGGTGGCCAACGCGCCATCGTTCATGGCGCCACCGTGACTGAGCGTCATCTCCTCGGCATGGGAAATAACCAGCAGATCGTGGTTGCCCGCATACTCGAGAGCCCGGCGCATGAGCTGACTGTTGCCCACCGGCAATCCATCATCGCTTACACCAACCGCCCCGGCCTGGCGCAGTTCGCCGAACTCGGCGAGGTGTTCCCCGTTACTCCCGCTGCTGATCGCGCCAACCGGGTAGACCCTGGCAAAACCGGCTTCCGCAGCCTTTGCCAGAATGAACACGGTCACGGTCTGATTATCGTTGACCGGTTTGGTGTTCGGCATGGCCGCCACGGCGGTAAAGCCCCCGGCAGCGGCGGCGCGGGTTCCGGTTTCAATGGTTTCCTTGTACTCGTGCCCTGGTTCGCGCAGGTGCACATGCATGTCGATCAGTCCCGGCACCACCCACTTCCCCTGCAAGTCATAAACAACGCCTCCCTGTTCGGGAAGAGAGCCTGGCTGGGAAACCGCGCTTATTTTGCCGCCTGCGATCAACACATCTTGGATCCGGTCGATTCCGTTCGCCGGATCAATCACGCGCCCATTTTTCAGAAGAATACTTCCGGGCATGCTAATCGCCTCCCATGATCAGATAAATCAAAGCCATCCGCACCGCCACCCCGTTGGTAACCTGCTCCAGAATCACCGAACGGCTGCCATCGGCAAGCTTGGGATCAAGCTCAACCCCGCGGTTTATCGGACCGGGGTGCATGATGATCGCCTCGGGCTTGGCTGCGGCCACCACCTTTTGCGAGATGCCAAAAAATTTCGCATACTCGCGCAGGGTCGGAAACAGGGGATCCTGCTGGCGCTCTTTCTGAATCCGCAGGGCCATGATCACATCGGCCCCATCAACCGCCTCCATGACGCTCCGGCTGACCCGGGCGCCCAGCTCCCCAATACCTGGAGGGATAAGAGTCGCCGGACCGCTTACCGTTACGGTCGCTCCCATCTTGGAAAAACCGATAATGTTTGAATGCGCCACCCGGCTGTGGGCTATGTCGCCGATAATGGCGATTTTCAGCCCCGCGATCCCGCCCTTGGCCTCCCGTACCGTCATCAGGTCGAGAAGACCCTGGCTTGGATGCTCATGGGTTCCGTCCCCGGCATTGATCACGGACACGTCGACATGATCGGCCAGGAGGCGGGCCGAACCTGAGCGCGGATGCCGGAGGATGATGCAGTCGGGGTTCATGGCGGCGAGATTCCGCGCGGTGTCGATGAGGGTTTCCCCTTTCACCGTGCTGCTGCCCGAGTTGGAGATATTGAAGGTGTCCGCACTCATGCGCTTTGCGGCAACTTCAAAGGAAAGGCGGGTCCGGGTGCTTGGCTCAAAGAAAAAATTGATGATGGTTTTGCCGCGAAGGGTTGGAACCTTTTTTATGGACCGGGCGGATATTTCCTTGAACGATTCCGCTGTCTGCAAAACGGCCTGAATATCTTCCGGGGAAAGATCGGCAAGCCCAAGGACATGTTTATGGCTGAATCGGTACTCGGGGTCCATACGATTCTTTCCGTGGCAATATCAGCGCGACCAAAGAGAACTTCCCGCGCCAAAATAATGAAGAGCAACAACGCATCGATTCAGAATAAAAAAAACAGGAGCCAATGGTCCAGAACTTTTTCAAGGAATTATTTTGCCAAGCCGATTCCAGCGCACCGTGAAATTCTCACTGTCCCATGACCAGTAGAGCATAAAAGCCTTGCCCCTGATGGCCTTGAGATCAACAAACCCCCAAAATCGGCTGTCGTGGCTGTTATCACGGTTGTCCCCCATGACAAAGACGGCACCCGGCGGCACGGTTACCGGAGGCATATTGTCCCTGGGAGACGGAAGAACCTCCGCTTCCAGATTCACGGCATTGGGCTCGACAAAGGGCTCCCCATTGACAAACACCTTTTTGCGCACAACCTCAACCCGGTCTCCGGCAACCCCAACAACCCGCTTGATAAAATCCTGGGAAGGGTTTTGCGGATACTTGAACACAATGACATCATGCCGTCGGGGATCTCCCACGGTAATCCAGGTCGCCCCGCTCAGAGGGTTTTTTACGCCATAGCCGAATTTGTTGACTAAGATATGATCACCGATCAGCAAGGTCGGAATCATGGACCCGGAAGGGATCTTGAAAGCCTGCACCACAAAAGTTCTGATGAAAAATGCGAGCAGTAAGGCAATAATGATTGCCTCGACATATTCTCGCACAACAGATTTTTCCATCGTCTTGCCAGGAGTTTTCTTCACACGCATGATCCTCGCATCACAATCTGTTCATCCAGGGAAAATAAAAATTGCCGATCGGCAGGTCCATTGCCTGGAAAGATGGCCGCAAAATAAGCGAAGACCGAAATAAAAACAAGGGGCTGAATGCGTCTGGCCAAGAAATTCTATTTAATTCCAGACGGAAATAATTCTGAATTTTCTCCAAAGGTGCGAACCACCTGTAGTAGAGACCATTTACAAAAAACACAACATATTGGTTTTTTTGAATTTTTCAGCCCACTCTTTCACTGATCCTCTCTTTCGATTACTCAATTTTTATGAGAAAAATCCACGATCTATCGCTGACTTTATGCTTGACACCATGTTTTTTTTGTGTCTCTAATGCAATAAAATAGATAAAATTATAATCAACAAGCGCAGTTAGAAAATATTCCGCGCAACAACCGGATGTCGGCCCGCGGATGTGCACAGCCAGAAAACCTTGGTCACGGGGAGCTCATGGGCAAATCGGGTTTTAAAAAATTACAATTGCCATCCTTGCATATCCCTTTTCTTAAAAGGCAAACTCTCTCCATCGGCCTTGATATCGGCTCCCATGCCGTCAAAATCTGCGAACTGGAGGAAACGGGCCAGGGGTATAAGCTCGTGGCTCTGGGAAGCGCCCTGCTCCCACCCGATTCCCTTGAAGACGGCGCCTTGCAAGATCCGGCGGCCGTGGGCAAGGTCATCACCTCTTTGGTCAGCAATCTGAAAATAAAGAACAAAAAAGTCGCCATCTCCATTTCGGGATACTCCGTCATCGTCAAAAAAATAAATTTGGCCGTGATGACCGAAGAGGAACTGGAAAAACATATCGAATCAGAGGCGGAGCAATATATCCCCTTCGATATTGAAGACGTTTACCTGGATTTCCAGGATCTGAAAACGAACACTGCGTCCGAAGCCCGCACCGATGTCATGCTGGTCGCGGCCAAGCGGGATGTCGTGGATGGATATCTCAACATGCTGCGGGCAGCAGGACTGCAGCCGGTTGTCGTTGACGTGGACGCCTTTGCCTTGGAAAACGCCTTTGAAGCAAATTTTGGCCTGGCGGACAATGTCGCCCTGGTGGATATCGGCGCCTCAAAGATGAACATCAACATCATCTCCCATGGCGCCTCAATACTCGCCCGGGATGTTGTCCTCGGCAGCCGGCAGTTGACCGAACAGATAGAAAATCTTTTTGGCGTTAGCTTTGAAGAGGCAGAGGCCTTGAAAACAGGAGAGATTGTCGCTAAAGAAAAGCAGGAAGAGCTTGGAACCCTTTTTGCCAATACCTGTGGGCAGTGGGTAACAGAGGTAAAACGCGCCATTGATTTTTATTATTCCAACCATCCGGATGAAACAATTTCAAAAATCATCTTGAGCGGTGGTGGCGCCAAAATACAGGGCCTTACCGAGTTTTTTGAAAAAGAGACCGATATCCCTGTTGAAATCTTCAACCCTTTCAAGCAAGCGGCGGTGGATAGCAGAACCATCGACCCTGCCTACCTGAAAAGCATTGCTCCGGAAATGACCCTTGCTGCCGGCTTGGCGACAAGGCCGGTGGAGGTATAGCATGATCCGCATCAACCTCCTGCCGATCAGGCAGCTGAAAAAACGGCAACGCCTGAAAACCGAACTTCTGGGGTTTTCCGTCGCCTTTGTTCTGGTACTGCTTGTTCTTGCCGTCGGTTGGATTGCCTTGGCCGGTAGGATTACCAACCTAAAGGATGAGCTTGTTGCGCTTGAAAACAAAAAACAGTCCTATCAGCCCATCATAAAACAGATTGATACCCTGAAAAAAGAAAAACAGATGGTGGAGCAGAAGTTGGACTCCATAAAGAAACTCCAGGCCGATGCCCAGGTTACGGTGCGCGTCCTCGATGAGGTCGCGTCCCGCACCCCGACAAGCCGCATGTGGCTCAACTCCCTGCAACAGTCAGCCGGACGTTTGCAGTTGCAAGGCATTGCCCTGGATAACGAAACCATTGCCCAATACATGCAGCAACTGGAAGCCTCCGAATATTTTGAAAAAACGGAATTGACCAGCTCCGCGCAAACAGACGTTGCCAAGCAGAAGTTGAAATCTTTTGCTCTCACAATCAATGTTATTGTACCGAACAGTTAACACCTTGGGCGGGAGAAGCCATGGCGCTTGACATAAAAAAAATCCAGGCAGGCCTTGAGAAATTTCTAGACAGCAAGGTAAGCCGGCTTGACATGAAGCAAAAAATGCTGATCGCCGCCGCAGCCTGCATCCTGCCGTGCGTAGCCTTCTTTTTTCTTGCCTATTCCCCGAAAAACAACGAGATAAAAAACCTTGAAACAAAAAAATCCGGAATCGAAGAAGAAATCAGGAAAGTAGAAAAAATCGCCCGGGGTCTTGACAAGCACAAGGCCGAAATGGCGGAAGTTGAAAAACAGTTTACCGAGGCATCCCTGCTGCTGCCCGATCAAAAGGAAATCCCCTCGCTCCTGGCCACGATTTCCGGGCAGGCCACCGCTTCGGGATTGGATGTTCTGTCCTTCAAGCCGCTCACCGAAAAACCGCAGCAATTTTACGCGGAAATCCCGGTGGATATTGCGGTGCAGGGCGCGTACCATGATGTGGGCGTTTTCCTTGACAGGATCAGCAAGCTTCCCCGTATTGTCTCCGTGAACAACATCAAGATGGATACTCCCAAGCAGACAGGCGGCATGATGCTTTTGAATGCAACCTTTCAGCTTGTCACCTACCGCTTTCTCGATCCGGCTGAAATTGCGGCAAGTGCGAATAAGGATGTAAAAGGGAAGAAGTAAGACGTTTGCAACAGGAAATTAAAGGGCCATAGAGCTATAACCGTTGCCTTTGGCGAGAACCATTCATCATGATGAACACCGTGTCCGCAAAAAAATTCTTCCTCGCGCTTGCCCTTATTGTCTGTGTGTGCTCTTTGGCCTTAAGGGATATTGCTTCTGCCCAGAACGAGCCTGTCACGCCAGGCGCCGCCATCACCGATCCGGCCCAAGCCCTGGAAACAGCCCTGGCAAGCGGTCAAGCTCCGCCCTTCATCTATAACCGTGAAAGACCAGATCCCTTTTTCCCTTTCCTCACCCAGGAAATCATGAAGGCCGATGCAAAAGCCAAGGCAGAACTGACGGGAACACAAAAATATGAGCCCTCCCAACTTACCTTGGTTGCCATCGTTTCCGGCAAACGCGGGTTGCTTGCCATGGTGCAGGATTCCTCCGGCATTGGCTATGTCCTTCGTAAAGGTACAAAAATCGGAGAAACGGGAGAAGTTATACAAATAGCCCAAGACAAGGTAATCATCGAACAGTCACTAAAAAATATTGCCGGTGAACGCACATCCCGCAAAATCGAGATGATATTAAGCAAAGAGGGAGAAAAATAATGACACCCCCTATTACCCGCCTGAAGTCTATCTCTGCCGGGCTGATGATATTCTGTTTTCTTTTGACCGGGACAGCCTTTGCCCAGAAGACCGCATCCCAGACAAAAGCGGCCTACATAATATCGGGCATTACCCTTGACCAGACTGGCGATGGGTTGCAATTGGTTGTCCAGGGGCGGACGCCACCCACCTACACCATGTACGAACTTTTCGATCCCCTGCGGATCGTGCTGGACATAGCCGATGCAAGTCTCGTCGATTCCGCGGCGTTGCCGGTGAATCTGCCGCAAGGACCGGTGCAGGAGATTAAAAATATCGCCTTGACCGACCAGGATCCGGCAATAGCCAGGCTCGAGATATATCTCTCCGGCGACCCGGCCTATACCATCGAAAGAAAGGGGAACAATATTGTCGTCAGTTTTGCCAAAACAATGTCCATGCCTCCCCAGCTCACCCAGACGGCTCCCGAACCCGAGGCGGAACAGCAGGCTGTGGCCGTAGCCAGCCAGCCAGCTCCTTCGGCATCCATGCTCCAAGACATTGAAATTGACACCACCAACCCGAACGAAACCCGCGTCTTTATCAAAACAAACGGACCAATCAAAGATTTCCAGAAAGCCCATCTTGTGAAAAGGGGTGCCCTTCCTGCCAGAATGTATATTGACATTGCCAATGTTGCGCTGCCTGGGAAGATGCTGCAACACACCGTTGGCACTGCCTTGGCAAAAATCCGTGCTGCCCAGCGCAATTCAGCGGTTCGCATCGTTTTTGATTCCGGCCTCAAGGATCTATTCACCTATGAGGTGGAAAACAAACCCGATGGTTTGTTGGTAAAGATCGCTGAACCTGGGGCAAGCAGTGCCGCACCAAGCGTAGCAGCTGGCATCGTGAAGCAAAATACGCCTAAAAAAGCAGAGGCCAGACAACCCGAGGCCAAAACTCTTCCCTTGCAGCCTGAACCTGCTCCTTCCCAACCCGCTGAAATTGCACTTCCCGAGACACCAGCGCCAGCACCTGCCCAGGAAACCATCGCTTCGGAGCTGATCGTTCCCAAGTTCAGCAGCGCAAAAGCCAAACCAAAATCCGTTACAGCCAAACCATCCCAGGAGCCCAAGACAGCCAAAGCTGCCGCTCCCGTTGCACCCTCGAAGGCTTCAGAGAAAACCACCAAGGCGGACTCCTTTGCCTTTGCCGGATATGAAAAACAAAAAATTACCGTGGATTTCTTTAAAATTGATCTCCACAATGTGTTCAGGCTGTTCGGTGAAATAAGCGGCCAGAATATCGTCGTTGACGAAGGGGTCAACGGCACGCTGACCCTTGCACTCAACGACATCCCGTGGGACTTTGCCCTGGATATCATCCTCAACCTCAAGGAACTGCAGAAAGAAGAACGTTTCAACACCATCGTCATCTCGCCGAAAACCAAACAGTTCCAGTGGCCAAAAGCCTCCACGGAAGCAGTTTCCATCAAGGGGGGCGAACGGATCGAGGCCATCTCCGTAAAACAGCGCCTTGAGACGCCAAAAGGGGTTGTCGAAGCAAAAACCCTGATCCAGCAAGCCAATGCGGCAGAAAAAAACGGCCAAAATGAGAAGGCATTGTCGCTTTACGAATCAGCCTTCAACAATTGGCCAGAAAACGCACAGCTTGCAAGCCGCATCGCCTCGCTGTGCCTCACTCAGCTTGGCTTGAATGCCAAGGCCGTCCACTATGCCAAGGCAACCCTGACCCTTGAACCCGCCAATGCAGGGGCTGCCCTCCAGGCTGCCATCGGCTCGGCCAACATGAAAAAAACCGAAGCAGCCAAAGCATACTTTGATTTGGCCATCAGCGGGGAAACGCCTCCCAGCGAAGCGCTGATAAGCTATGCTTCCTTTGCCGAAGAGTACCAGAGCTACAATGGAGCCATGGCCCTGCTGGCCAGGCATGAAGCCTTGTACGGGGATACCCTTGACACCTTGGTGGCCAAGGCCCGCATTCTGGACAAACTCGGGCATTCCGCACAGGCCGTCGCAGCATACAATGCGGTCTTGCTTTCAGGCTACACAGTGCCGGAAGATTTACAGCAATTCATCAAAGGAAGAATTGCTGCGGCAAATTAACTTCCCAGGTTGAGGCGTTTTCGGTTTTTACCTGAAATTTGATGGTCTCGTGAAAAGGGAACGATGACACAGGTCCGTAACATAATTAAAAAAGTTACAGAGTGACCACTGTTGTAAGCGCGGCTTTTTGCGATTTCAACAAATTTCTTTCACCTCAAAAAAAGTAGAAAGACTGCCACCATGAAAAAGAAAACTCTAAGCGTAGCCAACTTCTTTGTCTGTGCAGCGATCAGCCTGCTGCTCACTACCGCTTGCGCGCCTGCCGCCCAAACCGAGGCAACTCACGATCCGCTTGCCACAAAGGTTTCGACGCCAGGGAAACAGGCCAAGCCATTGGAAGCTGGCCAACTGCCGGTCCGCTTTCAAAAACCTGCTTATATGCTGGGAGAAACCTCTGCCCAGAATATTGGCTCTACGGGAGCGGAAGGGCTGGCAATACCGGTGGGAGCCGATATCTCCTCCAATACCGGGCCGGTGGCTCTGCGCGACATCATGAAACGGCTGGCAGCCCTGAAGGGCATGAATATCAGCTGGGCAAGCGATGTTGACCAGATGGCCATGGTGGATGTGGATATCCGGGCGGAGGACGATTTTTTCAAATCACTGGACAGTATCCTTCGCCAGAAGGATTATTTTCATGAAGTTCAGGGCAATTCCATTGTGGTGAAGTACAGGGAAACCCGGAAATTCCATGTGGCCATGCCCTTTGTGAAATCTTCCTATACCACTGGGGTCGGCGGGGATGTGCTGGGAGGAGGCACAGCGACAAGCAATCTCAAGGGCAATATCCAGCTTACCAGTGAAAAAAACGAATTTGATATTTGGGACAATGTTAAAACAAACCTCGACCAGATCCTTGGCATATGGGAGGAAACCGTTACGACGCCTGCTCCTGCTACAACTACGACAGCAACAGGAGCTGCGGCAGTTGTAGCTGCCGCCACCCCTCCTCCCGCCGCCACCACAACAACGAAACGCGATGTTAAATCCGGAAAAGGCTATTACAGTATCGACAAACCCATCGGCCTGATCACCGTAACCGCGCCGAGACCCCTCGTTGAAAAGATTGCCCTGTATCTCGACAACCTGAAATCGGAACTCTATCGTCAAATCTCCATCGAGGCTAAAATCGTGGAGGTTGCTATAGATGATACCGAAAGCCGTGGCATTGACTGGACCAATTTTCTGAGCGGAAAAAATGTCGACTTTACCCTTTTTGGCCCCAATGGCATCATCTACGATGCGGCCACAGCCAACAGCGGTGGCCGGGTAGTGAGTAACATCGCTCTGGATTCGGGCGCTAACCCTTTTTCCCTTGCCCTGAACTTTCTCGACACCCAAGGGCATTCCAATATACTGGCGAACCCGAAATTAAGCATCATGAATGGCCAGCCAGGGCTGATCACCGCGGGTGACAGTATTAAATATATCGACAAGGTTGAATCCAGGGTTGATGCCACCACAGGCGCGGTGACATATACCGTTACAACGGCAACCCTCATGTCCGGTATCGGCATGTCGGTGATAGCCACCATCATGGAAAACGATGAGATTATCCTTAACTTGACGCCGGTCACATCAAAGCTTGATGGAAATGCGGTTGAGTATATAATCGGCTGGGGTGGGCAAATCGGTGTTCCGAGAATTAAGTTGCGAGAAATGAACACCACTGTTCGTGTAAAAAGCGGGCAAGTGGTGGTGGTTGGCGGTCTTATTGACAATGCCGATGATACTGGCACCGGCAGCAACAAGAGCAATAGCGTACCAATTCTTGGCGATATTCCAGTCATTGGCAATCTCTTTTCCAAGACTTACAAGGCCACCAAGAGAAGTGAGCTGGTGATCATGCTCCAGCCTAAAATTCTTTGATTTTCAACACGCATGCTCCACACAAAAAAGCCCGGCATATGCCGGGCTTTTTTGTGTCCTCATGTTTCCCAATCGACTACTGCTGTTCCGCCGCCTTCTGCCTTTTTGAATTTTCATACAAAGCATGAAAATTGATCGGCTCCATGAGAAAGGGGATAAAACCGCCGTCCACCGAAACCTGGCTGATTATCTGGCGAGTGAAAGGAAAGAGCAGGGCCGCGCATTCCACCGACAATACCGGAGCCATATGTTCCTCCGGGATATTTTTCAGCAAGAACACCCCGGCATGCTCTACCTCGATGATAAAAAGGGTTTTCTCGGTCTGGCTGTTGGTCACTTTGGCGGTAATGGCCAGGGTGACCTCATAATGGTCTTCCGTCTCCAGCTTCCGGTGCTTCAAGGCAAGATTCACATCAACCTTGGGCTCGCCCTTGGCGAGAAAGACATCCGGAGCTTCGGGATTTTCAAACGATAGGTCCTTCAGATACATCTTCTGCAACCGGAAAACAGGTGGTTGCGACGCCTGGGCGCCCTCGGTATTCTCTTCCGTCATGATTCGCAATTCCTTATCTGAGTTTCTGTATGGCACACGCCACGGTTCAACCTGCTCCAGCACGACACTCCATTCTTTATAATGAAATATGCCGAAACTTCAACGGTCTTTTATAATTTTCATCGCATCACCCGCTCCTTGCGCCTAGGCTTTTCGCACAGCGCGCCTAATGCCCGCCAGCGAGAATCTTCTCGAGAAATTGCCCGGTGTACGATTCCTTGACCCGAGCCACCTCCTCGGGGGTACCCTGGGCGACAATGGCGCCACCCTGATCTCCGCCTTCAGGGCCGAGATCGATGAGATGATCGGCGGTTTTGATCACATCGAGGTTATGCTCGATGATAACCACGGTGTTGCCGCTCTCCACCAGCCGGTTCAGCACATGGAGCAGATGCTGGATATCTGCCGGGTGTAGCCCGGTTGTCGGCTCATCCATGATGTACAGGGTTTTGCCGGTGCTTCTTTTGCTCAATTCCTTGGCCAGTTTAATCCGTTGCGCCTCACCGCCGGACAGGGTCACCGAGGACTGACCCAAGGCAATATAGGACAGCCCCACCTCCTGTAAGGTTTGCAGCTTGCCCTTGATCTGGGGGACCTTGGCGAAAAAGGCCAGGGCCTCCTCCACGTTCATGGCCAAAATCTCGGCGATATTCTTGCCGCGATAGACGATATCCA
This sequence comes from Desulfurivibrionaceae bacterium, assembly GCA_041675265.1. Taxonomy (GTDB): domain Bacteria; phylum Desulfobacterota; class Desulfobulbia; order Desulfobulbales; family Desulfurivibrionaceae; genus Thiovibrio. Next base: position 31,485 of record JBAYUD010000012.1, read on the forward strand.
GGGTGTCGTGGTTGTAGCGCTTGCCGCCGCACGACTCGCAGGTCACATAGATATCCGGCAGAAAATGCATGGCGATCTTGATCACCCCCTCGCCTTCGCAGGCCTCGCACCGGCCGCCCTTCAGATTAAAGCTGAAGCGGCCCGGCTGATAGCCCCTTGCCCGCGCCTCGGGCAATCGGGCCAGGAGTTCGCGCACCGGGGTAAGCAGGCCGGTGTAGGTGGCGGGATTGGAACGGGGTGTGCGGCCGATGGGGCTCTGATCGATGTCGATTACCTTGTCGATCTGCTCCAGACCATCAAGGGTGCAGCCTTTGCCGGCTTGTCCCGGTCCGTGCGCCAGATAGTTGACCGCTCCCTTGAACAGGGTCTCGATCACCAGCGAACTTTTTCCCGAACCGGAAACCCCGGTGACACAGGTCATCAAGCCAAGGGGGATACGGACATCGATCTCTTGCAGGTTGTTTGCCGTGGCCTGCCGGATGGTGAGCCATCCCTTTTTCGAGACGGGACGCCGCCGCTTTTTGGGAATCGGGATGGACAAACGGCCGGAGAGGTAGCCGCCGGTGAGAGATGCTTTATGACGCAACAGCCCTGCGACCTCGCCGTTGTAGACCACCTCCCCCCCATGCACCCCGGCGCCAGGCCCCATGTCCAGCACATGATCCGCCGCCCGGATGGTGTCCTCGTCGTGCTCCACCACCAGCACGGTATTGCCCAGATCCCGCAGCCTAGTCAGGGTGTTGATGAGCCGAGCATTGTCCCGCTGGTGCAACCCGATGCTCGGCTCATCCAGAATGTACAAGACCCCGGCCAGCCGCGAGCCGATCTGGGAGGCAAGCCGGATGCGCTGGGCCTCGCCGCCGGAAAGGGTTGCCGCCTTGCGAGCCAGCGAGATGTAGCCCAAGCCCACATCGTGCAAAAATGAGAGCCTATCAACAATCTCCTTCAGTATTCGCTCGGCGATGAACAGCTCCTGGGGGGTCCAGGCCAGGGCCGGCAAGATTTCCAGGAGCCCCCCGATACTCTGGCTGGTCAAACCATGGATATTCCACTGCCCGATCCGAACGGCCAGGGCCTCGGGCCTGAGCCGCGCCCCATGGCAGGCCGGACAGTCCTGTTCGTTCATGTACTGTTCCAGCTCTTCCCGCACCGAGCCGGAGCCGGTTTCCAGATACCGCCGGGCCAGTTGCGGGAGAATCCCTCCAAAGGGCTTGCGGTGGGTGTGGAGCCTGCGGAAACGCACATAATCGAAAACAACATCCTCGAATCCGCTCCCGTGCAGAATAACCTCCCGGGCTCGCTCAGGCAGCTCGGCAAAGGGGGCATCGAGGGAAAAGCCGTATTGCCGGGCGAGTCCGGCCATGAGTTCCTGGGTATAGGTGGAGGGCGAATTGGACTGCCAGGGGAGGATAGCCCCCTGGTTGAGGCTGAGGCGCGGGTTGGGCACCACCAGTTCCGGATCGAAAAATTGTTTCACCCCCAGGCCTCCGCATTCCGGGCAGGCCCCCTTGGGGTTGTTGAAGGAAAACAGCTGGGTGGACAGTTCCGGCAAACTCTTGCCGCAGCGGACACAGGCGGCATGCTCGCTGTAGAGGATCTCCTGCCCGGCCTCTGGAAATTGGACCAACAAAAAGCCCAATCCCAACTGTACGGTGGTGGCCACGGAGTCGGAAAGCCGCCTGGCCACCGAGGGCTTGATCACCAGCCGGTCCACCACAGCCTGGATGGTGTGGCGCTTGTTCTTTTCCAGGACGATCTCCTCACCCAGATCGCGGATATCCCCGTCGATCCGCGCCCGGACATACCCCTCGCGACGGAGTTTCTGCAGCACCGCCTGGTGCTCGCCTTTTTTCCCGTCCAGCAACGGGGCCAGCAGAACGATCTTGGTCCCCTCCTCAAGGGAAAGCAGGCTTGCCACCATGTCCTGCACGGACTGAGGCCTGATCTCCTCGCCGCATTCCGGGCAATGGGGTTTGCCCACCCGGGCAAAGAGCAACCGCAGGTGATCGTAAATCTCGGTGATGGTCCCCACTGTGGAACGGGGGTTCCGGCTGGTGGTCCGCTGCTCGATGGACACCGCCGGACTCAGCCCCTCCAATGAATCCACCTCCGGCTTTTCCATCTGCCCCAGAAACTGCCGGGCATAGGTGGAGAGCGATTCCACATAACGGCGCTGGCCCTCGGCATAGAGGGTGTCAAAAGCCAGCGAGGACTTGCCCGAACCGCTCAAACCGGTAAAAACCACCAACCGGTTGCGGGGCAGATCAACGCTGATATTCTTCAGATTGTGCATCCGCGCACCGCGGATGCTGATGTATTTTGGTTCCATGAATTCAGTGAAGAATGAAAAGTGAAAAATGCATAATGCAAAATCAGGCTGTTTTCTTGCCCCGTTTTGCCGTAATCAGGATGGCCGATATAATCTTGATCAACTGTTCGGTTTCATCAACCAAACCAGCCAACCGACCCCCCGAAGTAATTTTCGCTCTTTCAAAAATCCTTAGCCAATAGGCCGATTCAAGCGCCTCTTTATAGGCTATGGACATTTTTGCGATGAAATCTGCCTTGCTCTGGGCACCTTGTGCTTCTTGCACGTTTGCCCCAATGGAAGTCCCTGATCGCAAAAACTGTTTTCCAATAACTCTTCCCACCTCGTCCTGTTGCAGCTCGCGGTAGAGGTGGATCACCTGTAGGGCATATTGTATGCTCCTCGCGGCAATGTCATTCTTTATTTCCAATTTTTCATTTTTCACTATGCACTCTTCATTGTTTTTGCATCCGTGCGGCAAAAAAACCATCCAACCCCTGCTCAGGCGTGGTTTTAAAAAATCCCAGATCATCGCACAAACTCCTGGCCGCTTCGGGGAGATACTCCTGGGCCGGGGTGAGGGAAAACTCAGGATGCTCTTGGATAAATGCAGCAATCACCTCGTCATTTTCCATCGGATCAACGCTGCAGGTCGCATAGACGAGCACGCCTCCTTTTTCCAGCAAACCCGAGGCTGCCCCCAGCAACTCCCGCTGCCGGACCTGATAGGATTGCAATGCCGCAAGCGATCGCTTCCAGCGGATATCGGGCTGTCGACGGATAACGCCCAGGCCGGAACAGGGCGCATCAATGAGAACGCCCGCAAAACCACCCTGGCGATGTTCGGCAAACTCCTGGAGTGTTACGCCATGGGTTTCTATCTTCAGCCCGCCAAGGCGCTGCAAGTTGGCCTTAAGCAGGACTTGACGTTTCAGGCTCGGCTCCACAGCCACCAGCTTGGCGCCCTCCGGCAACAGCTGCGCCAGATGCAGGGTCTTGCCGCCAAGCCCGGCACAGCCGTCCAGATATTTGGCGCCAACAAAAGGCGCCAGTAATTGCGTGACCATCTGGGCTGCCTCGTCCTGCACCACAAAAAAGCCTTCGCCATAGCCGGGCAAGACGGTGACAGAGCCCTGAAAATCATTGATCCGCACCGCCTCCGGAGCAAACAAGCCCCGCTCACACTCAATCCCATTTTCCCGAAGGAGGCTCATCCAATCGTCTACGGAAATGCGGCGGCTGTTCACCCGCACCACCAACATCGGCTGGATGTTATTTATCAAACAAATTCTCTTGGTGCGCTCCGGTCCGAACAGCGCTTCCCACCGCGCCACCAGCCAGGCCGGATGGCTCAACACCGCCGCCGTCTCATCGGGCGCGGGAAGGGATACTCTTTGCCGGGCCATGGCGCGGAGCACCCCGTTGACAAAGCCAGTGAGCCATTTCGGCTGCCGGGCCAATTTCAAACCCTGCACCGTTTCATTGATGGCAGCCGATTCCGGCACCCGATCCAGAAAAACAAGCTGATACAACCCGACCCGCAGCGCCGCGAGGGTGAGGGACTTCATCTGCCGCAAAGGATGGCTGGAAAATTTCTGAATGATCCCATCGAGATACCCCTGCCAACGCACAACCCCGTAAACCAAGGCCATGACAAGCTGCCTGTCGCGCGGATCGTCCACGGCAGCCCCGGACAGCATAGTATCCAGCACCTGATCCAACGGCTCCTGCGATTTCTCCCAGGCGAGGAGCGTATCCATGGCTATGGCGCGAGAGTTTATCATGGTGCTACCATCCCTATCACCGAAGCAAAGCGGCCGGTAACCCTATCGCGACGGTAGGAAAAATAATTTTCATTGCAGACCGTGCAACGCCCGGCGATCTCAATATGTTCGATACGCACCCCTGCGGCCCGAAGTTGATCGCGGCTGATGGCCCAGAAATCAAAATGATTGGGCTGCACCTGATAGGCATGAAACGAGAGGGGGAGCTCGGTGCGATACTGAACGAATTCTCCGCAACATGGGCCAAGGGACGGACTGATGGCGGCAAGGAGCGCCGCAGGTCTCGTGCCATAGGCAAAGATCATGGCAGCCACGGTTTTGGCGATGATGTTCGCCACGCTGCCCCGCCAGCCGGAATGGATATTGGCCACCGCACCATGTTCGGGGTCGTACAGCATCACCGCCTGGCAGTCGGCCTGCTGGATCATCAGGCCGATCTCGGGAATATTTGTCATGAGGGCGTCATGGTCCGCATGCTCCACATCCGCATCCGGCAGCCAATCCACATTGAGAATGCTGTCCCCATGCACCTGTTTCGCCGAAACCAACCGGGCCAACCCAAGCTCTTCCTTGATAATGGCCCTGTTTTGCAAAACCAGCGCCTCGTCATCGCCAACATGCAGGCCGACATTACGCGAATGATACGGGTGCTCGCTTGCGCCGCCATGACGCGAAAACGTTGCGCTGGAAACTGCCGGGAGATGGGGGAAATAGACGTAATGCACAGAATAATCCGGGATAAAGGGGAGTTACTTTTTTTCAAGAAACGCTGGAAGTGAGACAGCTCTTTCCGGAAATGCGGCCAAAATCCCTTTGTCCATGGTGACAAGCGGCACATGCAAGTCCTGGGCGAGGCTGACAAACTCGCAATCATAGGCCGAACAGCCGCTTTGTTGAGCGAGCCGCAACACCTGAACGCCATTTATCTCATATTCCCGGTTCCGCACCAGCAACTCAGCCGCCTCGAAAATTTCCACAGCATCAGGGAGCAGGAAAATCTTTTTTCTCACATACAGACTGAGCACATTTCTGAATTCACTTCGCCAGAGCAGGGGAACGGCCCAGTCATGGTCATGCGCATAGAGCTGTTCCGCCAAGGTGGAATATTCGGCAGTCAGGTAAAAATAACTGATAATGTTTGTGTCCGCGACGATCACGGACGGCCTTCCCGTTTGGCGGCGGAGAGTTCCTGGTCCGTGGCCGCAAAAGCACGGGTTTTTCCCCGGAGCTTTCTTGCGGCGGCCAGATGTTCCTCCGGATCGATCTTGATGCTCCTAGTTGCCTTTTCAATGAGATACACGATCTCGCTGTTGATGCTCCGCCGGTGTTCCGTTGCCAGCGCCCGCAAAGTCTCGTATATCTGGTCGGGAATATTCTTAACTGTAACTGTTGCCATCTCACTTCTCCGCACGGTTGCTTTTTGGTTTCATTTTGTCATTTGCATGATACCAAAACCGGTAACCGTCGTCAATATGTGCCCCAAGCCAAAGATTACAGCCCAAGAACCGAAAGATTACATACTTGCTGACATAGCGGCACCCACCCTCCGATCCCGCTCCGCCAATACCAAACAAAAAGAGGGAAGGGCTTACGCCCCTCCCTCTTCACAACAAGACAACTTAAAAAAAACCCTTTGGCCGTCAGACGGCGCACTGGGATACGCCCAGACGATTGGCAAACTCCAATTGCGTCAACCCCAGGGTTGGCAGAACATCTTCCCGCAACACCTCACCCCGACGAACATCCCGCACAAAAAAACATGGGATGTGGCTCTTTTTGAAACCCTAATCTCCAACTATTTCATTCAAACCCTCAACGATCTGGCCAAGTGTTTCAGGCGTAACTCGGCATATCCGCGCCCCGATGCGCTCCACGGCAAGGGTACGAATCTGGCTGATTTTAACCCACGATTTTTTGGGAAGATCTGGATGCTCAAGCTCGAAGGTAAGAGGAAAGGCCGCTTTCTGGGGTTGACTGGTGAGAGCCAAGGCAATGACAACGCCTGCGCGTGCATTGAAGATGTCGTTGCTGATGACGAGGACTGGCCGGGTTCCGGCCTGCTCGGAGCCGCGCACCGGATTCAGGTCAGCCCAACGAATTTCGCCTCTCAATATGTGGGCCATGCATCATGCTCCAGCCCCATTCCTTCTTCCGCGAAAGAGCGTTCTTCCGCCATATCCAACTTGGCCAATTCCGCAGCAAGACGTTTTTTGGCAAGACGTTGTAGTTTTTCAGCAACAGCAATCTGTATCGCCTTACTGCGATTGGGAAACAAATGCCTTTTAACCAAATCGTCAAGCTCTGCCAAAAGCATGTCGTCCATGGTTATTGCTACCTTTGCCTGTCCCATAATGGCACCTCCAGTATGATATATATCATACCGCAAGCGTCCCGCAAAGCATGAAATGAAACCCGTGCTTGCCCGAGGCCGGTCCTACGCGGCCATTTCCACTGGCTTGATATGGCTGTAGCGCTGTCCGCGGTCCAGTTCCCATAGGTCCAGGGTTTGTTGCATTCTCAACCAGATCTCGGGACCGTTGCCCAACAATTTTCCCAGTCGGATCGCCATGTCTGGAGTCACTGGGCGACGTTCGTGCAGCAACTCGGATACGGTTCGCCGGGATACGCCAAGACGATTGGCAAATTCCTGTTGTGTCAGCCCCAGGGCTGGCAGGACATCTTCGCGCAGTACCTCACCGGGGTGAGTGGGTTTTCGTTTTTTATCACGCCTGGTTTCCATCAGTGGTAATCCTCCAAGTTCACATCAAGGGCATGACCATCCTCGAAACGAAAGGTGATCCGCCAATTGCCGGATACTTTCATACTCCATTCCCCCTTGCGATCACCCTTCAGCGAGTGAAGCCCATAACCTGGGATGTTGAGTTCCTCGACCTTGGCCGCATCGTCCAACAAGTCCAAAATACGTTTTATCCGCCCGACAGAGAAACCGCTGGTTATCTTCGGCAAAGAAGGCCTCCAGCCCTTTGTGCTTGAAAGTTTTCAGCATGCCTTAATGTAACCCCACGGATTACATTATCAAGAGCTTTTCACAGAGCGTACCCTCAAACAAGAAGAGGGAAGGGCTTGCGCCCTTCCCTCTTCGGTTATTGCATGAACAACAGGTACTACACGAAAGACCGGATTAGAATGCGGCCTCGAAGGTCAGGTATACCTGATCAGCACTCTCGATAATGTCCTGGCCCGCAAAGTTTGCCTTCCAGGCTTCATTGACATCACCAACATCATACGGCATGACGTTCCAGTCCATAGAGCCGGTATAGTCGTAGTCATAATGCTGGTAACCGAGACGGATGAAGGCTTTGCCGAACTTGGATACCGCCTCACCGCCGGGGATGTCGTAGATGGTGTAGAGCTCATAGACATTACCACGGGTAGCCAACTTGGAGGCATACAAATCATCATGGCCGGGGGTCATGGCAATCCAGTACTTGGAACCATGATTGTACTCGGCGCCAATCTTGAAGAGAGACTCGGGAATGTCGTAGCGCACACCGACATGAACAGAATAGCCATTCTCTTCATTGGTATTATTTAGGCCAGAGGTGTAATCGTTCAGCATGCCCTCATTATTGGGATCGGTGCGACTCCAGCCAAGCGAACCGAAGTAGTTCAGGTTTGCATACTTGTCCTGGTATACGCCAGAGGTGTGATAAATATTGCCGACATTCTTTCGGGCAGCGGTAGCATAGCCAGCAGCCTCCATAGCGGCAAGCGAAGACGCGGACCAGTCAGGAAAATTAAAAACATCCATGGCTGCAAAGGACTGCACATAGGCAAATCTGTTGCCCTTCTTATAGATATCCCAGCTCACCCCGGCAAAATCGGTATCGTTAATCCCGGTGTCGTTCTGGTTCAACCCGGCCTCAAAGCCACGGCCGTAACAAACGCGAACCCGGCCAGGGGCATCCTGCATGCCAAAGAGGTTGTTATAGGCATAGCCCACGGAGATACCGTCAAATGGCCAATCCATAAAAGCAGTGGGGGTGGCCATCCGCTCATCCTGATTCATGCGAAGTTGAGCAGCAGGACCATCGGTTGTGGGTCTGCGACCAACAGAGAACCAGACCGGAGCGCCGCCGATGTTGTTCCAGTTCACAAAAGCACGGTCCACTTGCAAGGCGCTGTCGCTAGGGGTCCGGGTTGCATTACCATCAAAAGCCGGGAAAGCGCCAATCCCAGAATAACCTTCGCCATCTGGAGTGCTTTGCATACCCCAGGCCTTGTACATGGCCAGACGCCCCTTGAACTCCACGTCCTCCAGAGCCTTGGCGCGCATGTCCAGACGGAACCGATTGGTCATAAGTCCATCATTATGATCCGTTACATCGGTGTATGCGATCGGTGCACCAGGCGGAGTAAACATGGCAACGTTAGACACTTTCCGATCCCTGTTATAGTAATCATAACGGGAACGGAAATCACCGCTAAACTGGATACGAGAGGCCAGATCCCACTTGTCTGCCTTCTCCTCCAGAGCCTGTAGTCTGCTACTCTGATCGGTTGCCGGAGCGGCCTTCACCTTTGCCATCTCGGACTTCAACTGCTCAAGCTGCTTGGTCAGGGCATCGACCTGCGCCTGGATGTCCGAGGCGCCGGCAGCGCCGCCCGCACCCGCGGAAGCCAAGGCAGGAAGAGCCAGAAGACCGGCCAGTGCCAATGTAGAAATTTTTTTCACCATCCCACTTTCTCCTTAAGAAAATATTTGGTCATTCGGGGTGTCATCCACCCCCTCCCTCTTGGTGGCATGCGACGTCCACATGCCATCATGGTTCATGCTCCCCCCTCGAAGGTGGCAGCAAGATCGTGAACTGGATTGTAGCTGAAGCTTACGGCTATCAGCTTGCAACTCCTCATAAAAATAAGGAATTATACCCTGTTACCGCAGTCTGACGCGGTTGTCAAAATAAAAATGGATAAATTGTGAATACTCCTTCAGAAAAATGCTGAGGGGGGACAGCCAACAGATGTCATTTTCTTGATTTTTCGCTGCATCCTCGTCTTTTCCAAATACACTGCCACCGGACACATTAGACGCCCGCGCTCCCCGCTGCGGCGCTATCTCCCTTGTTATTCGTAAAAAAATCTTGCCAGCCCTGCGTGCTATGTATTAAAGGATGATGGCCTGAGATTATTGTCTTTGTCTCGCGGCAAGCCCCCCCCGTGCTGTTTGGTGGGAGGTGGTCTGGGCTTTCCCCCTCACCCCAACCCTCTCCCGCGAGGGGAGAGGGAGTCAACGGCATGACAAATTTGACCTCCTCCATTTGCACGAGGGAGGTGGATATCTGAACGCACGACAAACTCTCCCCTCGCGGGAGGGGAGAGTTAACAGCAAGGAAACCACATGTATTTTCAGGATATCATTTTAGAACTCAGCAGATTCTGGGCGGGGCAAGGTTGCGCGCTGCAACAGCCGTATGACATGGAAGTAGGGGCCGGCACCTTCCATCCGGCTACCCTGCTTAGGGCCTTGGGCCCGGAGCCTTGGAAAACCGCCTATGTCCAGCCGTCGCGGCGGCCAACCGATGGCCGGTATGGCGAAAACCCGAACCGGCTTCAGCATTACTACCAGTTTCAAGTGATGATCAAGCCTTCTCCCCCCAACATCCAGGATCTCTATATCGAGAGCCTCACCCGCTTCGGCCTTGATCCGCTGGAGCACGACATCCGCTTTGTCGAGGATGACTGGGAATCCCCGACCCTGGGTGCCTCGGGCTTGGGATGGGAGGTGTGGCTGGACGGGATGGAGATTACCCAATTCACCTACTTCCAGCATGCGGGCAGCCTGGAGCTGCACCCGATCACGGTGGAGGTTACCTACGGGTTGGAGCGCATCGCCATGTATCTGCAGGGGGTGGACAGCGTCTACGACATCGCCTGGAACTCCGAGGTTTCCTACGGCAATATCTTCCATCAGGCCGAGGTGGAGTTTTCCACCTTCAACTTCGAACAGGCCAATGTAACGGCCTTGCTCTCTTTTTTCGACACCTTTGAATCCGAGGCCCACAGGCTGTTGGATGCGGAACTGATCCTTCCTGCCTATGACTATTGCCTCAAGTGTTCGCACACCTTTAACCTGCTGGACGCACGAAAGGCTATCAGCGTGGCGGAGCGGACCCGGTATATCGGCAGAATCAGGAATATCGCGAGAAAGGTTGCGGAACAGTTCGTGGCCCAGCGGGAAAAAATGGGATATCCGTTGATGAAAGTGAAGAGTGAAAAATGAAAAATGGAGAGTAAAAAGCAGGAGAAATCTTCCCTTAACTTTTCACTCTCCATTTTTAACTTTGCATTATTTTTTTGGCGGAAGTGCATGGGAATCGAACCCACCCACCAGGCTGTTAACCCGGTGCACCGGATTTGAAGTCCGGGAGAGCCACCAGAGCCCTTTCCACTTCCATCCGCTGAGCCAAGATATAATGTTGTCCCATGGGAAACAACATTTTTCTTTTTTTAAGAAAAGAGTCTGGGCAGCGGAAAAAAAATACGGTACATATGGCTCGACTTAGGAGCCGTTACGAAATACATCGTTGCTGCCGCCGGGCACGGTATTTCAATTTTGCGGCTATTTTGAACAACGACTTATGGCAAGCATGGGGCTTGTCTTCGTGGTGGTGTTGCGCCGCTTTTGAATCAGACAAAGGAGTACGAGACGATGGAATGCGAGCGCTTACAGAGGCTTGTCAAATCATGGTATGCCCAAGTCCAGGAAGAGTCCATGGCGCCCGCGCGCATGGCCTCCTTCATGGAAAAGCACATTGCCGAATGTGCCTTTTGTCTTGCAGATCCGCTGGTGCGACAAGATATTGAAAAAATCATCGCCATCATTCTGCCCCCGTCAAAAATCCGCAAGCCTTCGGCCGAGGATGAGGAAGACCTTGTCGCCGGACCGGCGGAGGATTCAGACTCCTCCGCGGACGATGATTTGTCCGGAGATGATGATGCCGGAACCGACGATGACGACACCGATGATGAAGCCGAGGCTCTGGAGGATGAGGAGCTTGAAGAGGACGATCTGGAAGACGACGAATAACTCCGGCCACGGATCATAAAAATAAAAAAAGCGCTCCCCGTGGGATGGGAGCGCTTTTTTTTATTGGGCGCAGTGCTGGCCAGGCCGCCACACAGGGAAATGCCAGGTTACCAGCACCGCTTATCGGCAGGGTTTCTGTCTTTACGCTTTCGAAAGACAAACGCCATAACAATCGCCGCTCCGGCAACCGGCACCCAGACCGGAAAAAACACAAAGAGCAACCCCAGGAAAAAGAAGGCGAATATCCCCAGCAAGACCATGGAGGTTCCGGCCAGAACCAGGGCCGCAAGAGCCAATAGCCCCACCACTGCAAGCCCGGCAACGAACAATCCTCCCGTGGCAAGTGCCACTTTTTGAAGAGTGTTCACCTCTTCGCCGTTGATGGTAATGGAATAGTTTCCACCTGATGCGCCGAAATACCAACCAAGCAGCATCAACAGCGCGGTAACGAACACCATCCACGGAAAAGCCTTCTTGAACATACCCTCTCCTTGTCCCCTGCCGGACACCCGCAACAGAAACCGGTTTTCGACATAAAAAAAGCTCCCGTTCGATGTGTTAGATCGAACCGAGAGCTTTTTGTATACTGCAACCCGCGATAATTTCAACGAGTACTATTGTAAAATGGTGGCGATGCAGGGACTTGAACCCCGGACACTACGGATATGAGCCGTATGCTCTAACCAACTGAGCTACATCGCCGTGCAAAAGAAAGTCCTTATATTCAAGATTTTGCGGCAATTGTCAACCACAAAAAAGCCCCCGGTGTTTCCGCGTGCGAAAAAACCGGAGGCTCCGTGCAATACAAAAGAAACAGCGGGAGGTACGCGCTTACATCATGCCGCCCATGCCGCCCATGCCACCCATACCGCCCATGCCCGGAGGCATGCCGCCGCCCGCACCCTTGTCTTCCTCAGGATGCTCGGCAATCATGCATTCGGTGGTGAGCAGCAGGCCAGAAACACTGGCCGCGTTCTGCAGAGCGAAACGGGTTACCTTGGCAGGATCGATGACTCCAGCCTCAAGCAGGTCTTCAAACTTCTCGGTGTCGGCGTTGAAGCCCTTGGAGCCCTTCATGTTCTTGACATGCTCCACAATCACCGAGCCTTCGAGGCCGGCGTTGTTGGCGATCTGACGTACCGGCTCTTCAAGGGCGCGGGCCACGATCTGCTTGCCAAGCTCCATCTCCGCGGAGAGCTTGAGGTTCTTCAGGGCGCCGAGGCAGCGCAGGTAGGCAACGCCGCCGCCGGGGACAATACCCTCTTCCACCGCAGCGCGGGTGGCGTTCAGGGCGTCTTCAACCCGAGCCTTCTTCTCCTTCATCTCGATCTCGGTGGCTGCACCGACATTGATAACGGCAACGCCGCCGATCAGCTTGGCCAAACGCTCCTGGAGCTTCTCGCGGTCGTAGTCGGAGGTGGAGGCGTCGATCTGGGCGCGGATCTGTTTGACCCGGGCTTCGAGATTCTTCTTGTCGCCGGCGCCGTCCACGATGGTGGTGTTGTCCTTATCCATGACAATGCGCTTGGCAGTGCCGAGGTCATTGATGGTGACGTTCTCCAGCTTGATGCCGAGGTCTTCGGTGATCACCTGGCCGCCGGTGAGGGTGGCGATGTCTTCCAGCATGGCCTTGCGGCGGTCGCCGAAGCCAGGGGCCTTGACAGCGGCAACGCTCAGGGTGCCGCGCAGCTTGTTGACCACCAGGGTGGCCAGGGCCTCGCCGTCCACATCCTCGGCGATGATGCACAGGGGACGGCCCATCTTGGCGATCTGCTCAAGGATGGGGAGCAGATCCTTCATGTTGCTGACCTTCTTTTCGTTGATCAGGATGAAGGGCTCTTCCAGGTTTACTTCCATCTTCTCGGCGTCGGTGACAAAGTACGGAGAGAGGTAGCCGCGGTCAAACTGCATGCCCTCGACCACGTCCAGGGTGGTCTCCATGCCCTTGGCCTCTTCCACGGTGATAACGCCTTCCTTGCCGACCTTGTCCATGGCCTCGGCAATGATGTTGCCGATGGTGGCGTCATTGTTGGCGGAGATGGTGCCGACCTGGGCGATCTCCTTCTGCTCCTTGGTGGGCTTGGCGATGTTCTTCAGCTCCGCAACCACAGCCTCGACGGACTTGTCGATACCGCGCTTGATGTCCATGGGGTTGTTGCCCGCGGCAACCAACTTGGAGCCTTCGGAGTAGATGGCCTGGGCCAGGATGGTGGCGGTGGTGGTGCCGTCGCCGGCCACGTCGGAGGTCTTGGAGGCAACCTCCTTGACCATCTGGGCGCCCATGTTCTCGAACTTGTCCTTTACCTCGATCTCCTTGGCAACGGAAACGCCGTCCTTGGTGATGATGGGCGCGCCGTAGGATTTCTCGATCAGCACATTGCGGCCCTTGGGGCCGAGGGTAACCTTCACGGCATTGGCCAGGATGTTTACGCCATTCAGAATGGACTCACGGGCTTTTACACCGTATTTGATATCTTTTGCAGCCATGGTGGTAATTCTCCTTTCCGTCTAATCACAAAAAATTACACAATCTGTCGAAGTACGATTTATAAAGGCAGGGTTATTTCCCTTCAAGAACCCCGAGAACATCGTCCTCACGCATGATGAGGTAATCCTCTCCATCGATCTTGATCTCGTTGCCGCCATACTTGGAAAACAACACGCGGTCACCGACCTTGAGATCCACGGCAACCCGCTCGCCCTTTTCGTTGTGGCGGCCCTTGCCAACGGCGACAACCTTGCCCTCGGCGGGTTTTTCCTTGGCGCTGTCGGGGATAAAGAGCCCACCCTTAGTTTTCAGCTCTTCCTCCAGTCTTTTGATCAGGACACGATCATTTAACGGACGAATTTTCATGTAATGCCTCCAATTGTTTTTGGTAATGTATTGTGTGTAACCACGAAACGACACATCGGGGGGAACAACAGCCCGAAGCGCTTCCCGACCCGTAAATGAAGCGGCAGGGAAGACCGCTTGGTGCGGCGCTTTCCTGCCTTGATGGCACACAATATGTATCGGGTCTTAAAAAATCAAGAGCGGCTGTTTACTTTTTTTATCTAATGATATCAAAAAATTACATAAATTTCTTGGGCGCGGCCTCTTTTGCCCCCCCTGCCCCCCCCCTGAAAGATCAGAGCCGTGTCACCCAACCGTAGGGGTCTTCCTTGGCCCCATACTGGATGGCCTGGATTTCATCAAACAGCTTTTGCGACAACTCCCCGGTGTTCCCGTTGTTGATCAGACAATCCCGGTCTTTGTAATGCAGGGAGCCAACCGGGGAGATCACCGCCGCGGTGCCGGTGCCGAAAATCTCCTTGAGCGAGCCGTTTTCCTGGGCAGCCAAAACCTCGTCAATGGAAATCCTGCGCTCCACCACGGTAAGCCCCCAGCCCTTGGCCATCTGGATGACCGAATCCCGGGTAACCCCAGGGAGGATGCTGCCGCCCAGCGGCGGGGTGATGATCTCGTCGCCGATGACGAAGAAGATATTCATGGTGCCGACTTCCTCGATGTAGCGCCGCTCCACGGCATCGAGCCAAAGCACTTGGGTAAACCCGGCCTGATGGGCCTCCACCGCCGCCATGATGCTGGCGGCATAGTTGCCGGCGGCCTTGATATGGCCGATCCCGCCGGGCACTGCGCGGACATACTTATCGGTGACATAGATCTTGACCGGATTGAATCCTTCGGGATAATAGGCGCCCACCGGACTCAGAATGACATAAAACAGGTATTCCTTTGCCGGTCGCACCCCCAGGGCCGCCTCGGTGGCGATCATGGTGGGCCGGATGTACAGGGTGGCGCCCTTGGCCGAGGGAATCCAGTCCTGATCGAGGCGCAACAGCTCCTTCAAGGCGGCGAGCACCTCGTCCACAGGCAACTGCGGCATGCAGAGCCGCGCGGCCGACCGGTTCATCCGCTCGATGTTTGCCTCCGGGCGAAAGAGGTAGATGCCGCCGTCCTTGCCCCGGTACGCCTTCATCCCTTCAAAGATAGCCTGGCCGTAATGCAGCACCATGGCCGCCGGGTCGAGGGAAAAACTCCGGTATGGCCGGATCGCGGCATCGTGCCAGCCCCTGCCCTCGGTGTAGGGTATGACCAGCATATGGTCGGTAAAATGTCTGCCAAAACCCAAGGCGTTTTGGTCCGGCTTGGGTTTTGCTTCGTTTTCCGTGATTTTTTCCAGTTGAATATCCATGCTCTTTTCCTCGGACAAAAACTTTCCATTTCGATGCGGCACAGCCCGTCGCAAGGCTTTCCAGGTCACCATCGTGGTGAAAAACCAAAATCAAAGACAATAAATATAAATGATAATGCGCCCGGCTGAAACAACTTATTGATGATGGCGCGGTAAACCCGTGAATTAGATCGTGAGGGATAGACAGGGCGGGGAGGGAAAAAGATGGTCGGGGCGAGAGGATTCGAACCTCCGGCCTCCTGCTCCCAAGGCAGGCGCGCTAACCAGACTGCGCTACGCCCCGACGGACGACAATGGGAAGCTGCTTTATTAGCACTCTGCCCGGAAGCGGTCAAGAGAATTGTTTTTGGAGCATCTTCTAAAAATGTTGACGCACGAATGCGCACTTGCTATATTGCCCGCGTTCAATTGAAAATCGTTCCTGGGTAGCTCAGTCGGTAGAGCAGGTGACTGTTAATCACCCTGTCGGGGGTTCGAATCCCTCCCCGGGAGCCATGTAAAATTCAAGGTTTACGGTACCTGCCGTAAACCTTTTTTTGTGCCTGCTTGTCATTGCAAGCGCGCATAACGCAAGACAGTTAAAGGACAGCTTCCAATCCTTTACGTTCGATAAGATTAAGTAGTTTCAATGACGGTCCGCTTGGTTTCTTGTCGCCAATCTCCCACTTCTGGACAGTAGAAATACTGGTATTCAGCACAGCAGCAAAGACAGCCTGGCTGACGTGTGCATTTTCCCGTAACTGCCTGATCTTTTGAGGGGGCATTTCATGGACGGCGAGCCCACACAGGGCTTCTAATTCACCCATGCGGCGCTTATCGATCAACCCAATTTTGTGCAAGCCTCGGGCGGTCTCGTGCATTTCCTCAAGAATTCTACTTTTCCGTTTCGCCGTTGCCATCACACACCTCCATAATTTCCCCTGCAATCAGGGCTGCCGTCAATTGAGACTCAGTAAACCCGAGTAGTTCTTTCGCTACTTCCTGAAAAAACTTCAACTCGTCCTTGTCAATGTTTGCGCGTTCATTTTTCTCGAAGCCATACATAAAAAACCAACGATCTCCTCGATTGGTCGCAACAATGGTTCGAACGCCGCCGCTTTTCCCCCGGCCAGGCAAGGCAACACGTTTCTTTACCACACGCCCGCCAAGATCTGCATCGACAAGCCCTTGCGCCATTTCAAAAACCGCACGCGAGAGAGCATCGTCAGATAATGCACTTTTTTGCATCCACCGGGAAAACGTGCGGGTTTTGAATATCCTTTTCATAAATTACTATATCACCTGGTGCGATAGTTTACAAGGGGGCTCTTTTTTTCGCCGTTTTTTCGATGTCCCCTCCGGCCAACACCCGCCTAGTCTTCAAAGCCTGTGCGATTCTTCTCCCCGCTGCTTCATGATACCGAGTGACAGCCGGAGAGTGATACGGTATTTTTAACGATATAATCGTATTCGCTCCAGCGCAAAAAACCGGATCATCCGCCACAAGGAGAACCCATGTTTGATTTCACCTTTCACAACCCGACCAAAATCATCTTCGGCGCAGGCAAGGAATCCTTGATCGGCTCGGAACTGAAAGCCGCCGGGATCACCCGGGTGCTGCTGGTCCATGGCCGCAACTCGGTGGTCAAAAGCGGTCTGCTCGACCGGGTTCTGGCCAGCCTCAAGGGTGAAAACATCGGGTGCACCCAGTTTGGGGGGGTGGTATCCAATCCGGTGCTTTCCCATGCCAGGGAAGGCGTGGCCCTGGCCAAGCGGGACAAGGTCGAGGCGATCCTGGCGGTGGGGGGCGGTTCGGTGCTGGACGAGGCCAAGGCCATCGCCGTGGGCGCCTTGAGCGATTCCGATGTCTGGCAGTTCTTTGTCGGCACGGAGGTGGAACGCGCCCTGCCCGTCTTCACCATCCTGACCATCGCGGCCACCGGCAGCGAGATGAACGGCAACTCCGTGGTCACCAATGCGGAAACCAAGCAGAAATACAATATCTCCTCGCCCCATGTTTACCCGAAGGTCTCCATCCTCAATCCGGAGCTGACCCATTCCGTGCCCCTGAATTACACGGCCTACAGCGCGGTGGACGCCATCGCCCATGTCATCGAGGGGTACTTCACCAAACAGCCCGGCACCCATCTCCAGGACCGGCTGGTGGAAGGGATCATCAAGACGGTGATCGAGACCACCGATCTGATCATGGCCGAACCCAGCCACGCCAAGGCGCGCGGTTCCTTCATGTGGACCGCCACCCTGGCCTTGAACGGCCTGACCCCGGCCGGGATCGGCGAATACAGCTTTCCCAACCACATGATCGAGCACGCCATGAGCGCTATCTACAACATCCCCCACGGGGCCGGGCTGTCCATCGTCATGCCCGCCTGGATGAAGTGGTATTTGCCGAAAAATCCCAGCCAGTTCGCGCGGTTTGCCAAGGAGATCTTCGGGCTCGATTCCGGCGAGGCAGGGATCAAGGCGTTGGAGCAGTGGTTTGTCGCGATCAAGTCGCCGGTGCGGTTGGCTGAGGTGGACATCCCGGCAGCCGATATCGGGACCATCGCGGAGAATGCCGAGGGCCTTGCCAAACAATGGGGGATTGGCGACCTCTACCCCAAGGCAACCATTGTCGAGATTTTGCGGCTGGCGGTGTAGGCGGGAGTTAAAAATGAAAAATTAAGAATGAAAAATGAGTCGAAGGGCTGAGGCTTTTTCCCTTAAACTTTTCACTCTCCATTTTTAACTTTGCATTGCCCTACAACACCGCATGCCGTTGGCGTTGATGCCCGGCAACGTGCTCCTGTTCCGGGAGAAAGCAGACATAGCCGCCAGGGGATGACTCGCCTTGGGTCAGCCCCACCGCCTTGAGCAGCGGACCGGAAAACCGGGCAAAGATCCCCCGCTTGAAAAACTCGTTTCGGGTCAGCCGGGTATAATGCGGGGGCAACTCTTCCGGCAGACTCCGCCAGAGATGATCCCGGATCTCCTTGGACGGCTCCGCATCCAGCCAGGGCGGCGGCAGCCGCTGCCCGCTCACCAGCCAGTCAAACCGCACCAGCTCGCAAAACAGCTCGCGATCCGGCCGCGTTTTGGCCAGCTCCACCAGCATCCGGGTCATAAGCTCCTGGGTCTTCGCATAGGCGAAAAAATCCGCCGCCTGGCAGATGGAGAGCAGCTGGGCAAAGAAGCCAAAGGGCTCTTCTCCTCTTTTCCTGATATAATCCAGTGTGTTACGGAAAAAGCGGTTGTTGTAAAAAGCCTCCAGGCACTCGCCCAGCCAGTACAAACGGGAGAGCGTCGCATGGTCCAGCCAGCGGGTGGCCAGCACCGAATAGGGCGGGGTGGCCGAGCTGGTAAGGCCGAACTCGTCCGCACCCCTGCTGATCGCGGTGCCGGGCAGAACCTTGAGCAAGCCCATCTGGAGATGGTGGGGCGCCATGCCGAACGCCTCGTTCAGCGAGGCCGTAAAGGTTGCCTCGCTTTCAGAGGGAAGCCCGAGGATCAGGTCCAGATGCAGGTGGATATTGCCCAACCCCACCAGCCGACGGATGTTCTCCCCGGCCCTGGCCAGATCCATCTTCCTGTTTACCGCAGCCAGCGTGGCCGGGTTGGTGGACTGCAAGCCGATTTCAAACTGGAAGCGACCTTGGGGAACCTGGGCCAGGAAGGCGAACATCGCTTCGCTGAACAGATCCGGAGCGATCTCGAAATGAAAAAGGGTCTCTCCCGGCTGGGCCAGGAGAAAGCGCCAGATGGCCAAAGAACGCTCGGGAAGGGAGTTGAAGGTCCGGTCCACAAAGCGGATGATCTTGGGAGAATGGGCCAGAATCCGGGCCAGCTCTTGCTCCACCTCGGGCAGATCCCGGTAGCGCACCCCCTGCCCCACCGAGGAGAGACAGTAGCTGCAGGAAAACGGGCAGCCCCGGGACGATTCGTAGTAGATGTTGCGGTTTGCCAGGTGAGGGGCGTAATCGGATTCCAGATAGGGCATGGCAAACAGAGGGGTGGGGGCGGCTCGATACTCGGCTTGCAGGATTCCCGCGGCCAGATCGCGGAAAAAATCATCCCCCAATCCCTCCACCTCGCCCCGGACAACGGTGCAGCCCGCGGGCAGGCTCGCCGAGGCCATGAAGGTTGCCTCCGGCCCGCCCAGGATGATCGGCACCTCGGGCAAAATCCGCCTCAGGTCGCCAACCAGCCGCATGGTGTAGTCACTGTTCCAGATGTACACCGAAAAACAGAGGGCCTGGGGTTGGTCGCCGGTGATGCGGAGCAGGGTCTGGTAATAGGGATCGTTGATGGTGAACTGGTGCAGCACCAGGCGACTTTCCGGCAGCCCTTGCGCCAAGGCGTTGCGCACATGGAACAGGGCAGGGCAGGAATGGGAGTAGCGGGCATTGAGGGTGATCAGACTGATTTGCATTGTCTCTCCTGCCGGGAACGGTTAGAGTATGCTGGATACGGAACGCCATACTACCGTTTTTTTGCGCTCCCGTCACTTGCCCGATTTTTTTCCTTTTGCCTTATACCTTTAACCTTGCGCCGCCATCATGCTCCCCTACCCTGAGATCGACCCTGTCCTCCTCCACCTCGGCCCCCTCCAGGTCCGCTGGTACGGCCTCATGTATGTCCTGGGCTTTATCGCCTCCTATCTGCTGGTCCAGCACCAGATCAAGCGATACAACCTCACCGTGCTGGCCCGGCATTTTGAAAACCTCAACCTGGTGTTGATCGTCAGCCTGGTGCTGGGCGCCCGGTTGGGCTATGTCCTGTTTTACAATCCCGGCTATTATATGGAGAATCCCCAGGATATCCTGGCCACCTGGCAGGGCGGCATGTCCTTTCATGGCGCCCTGGTCGGCATGCTGGTGGGCGGCCTGCTTTTCTGCCGGATCACCGGTCTCCCCTTTTGGCAGAGCGCGGATGTCTACATCATCACCACCCCCATCGGCCTGGGGCTGGGCCGAATCGGCAACTTCATCAACGGCGAACTCTATGGCAGGATGAGCGATGTCCCCTGGGGCATGGTTTTTCCCACGGGCGGAGTGATGCCGCGCCACCCTTCCCAGCTCTACGAAGCGTTCCTCGAAGGGGTGGTGCTTTTCTCCCTGCTCTGGCTGTTGAAAAACCGATACTGGCAACAACGCTGGCCCTCCGGTTCGCTCCTCGCCCTGTTTCTCGTGTTCTACGGGATCTTTCGCTCCATTGTCGAGCTGTTCCGCGAGCCCGATGCCCAAATCGGTTTTTTGTTCAATGCGTTTACCATGGGCCAGCTGTTGAGCAGCCTGATGATCGGGACCGGGTTGCTCATTCTGCTTGTGAGACGAAAAAGCGCTCCCCCTGCCTGATCCCTTGACGCAGAATCTGTAGATGTTTACAGTGCTCGGGAAACAAAAACAACGGCTGGAAAGTTCCCTCCCCCTCGCCGCTGACACTGCTGGCGGGGGAGGGTTAGGGAGAGGGGAAAATAACTATGAAATCCACAGGTTGCGACTTCACCCACCCCCTAACCCCCTCCCGTCGAGGGAGGGGGGATTCAATTCGGCAGAGTTTTGCAAGAAGCTCGACGATTATTACAGCCCCTCGGCCAAAAACCATGAGCCAGATCAGACAGTCAGACGCGAGGCCTGAATCCGGGTTGTACAACCGGTTGCAGCCTTTCTTTCTCTTCCTTTTTCTCCTGTGTATAACCATGACCCCCACCTATGTCGAAGCCGTTGAAATCGCCCCGCACCTCCATAAAAACAAGCTCGACAACGGCCTGACCGTTCTGGTCAAGGAGACCCCCGGCACCAAGGTGGCCACGGTCCAGATCTGGGTCAAGGCTGGGAGCATCTACGAGGAGAA
>JBAYUD010000013.1:0-51864 GCA_041675265.1 Desulfurivibrionaceae bacterium
AGGAGAAAGTTGCTCAACCGTGTTTCCCCTCCGGTGCGGATCAGCAGATCCGGGTCCGGCAGCCCCGCCGTGTAAAGGTGTTGTTCCAGAACGGACTGGTCAATCTTTTCGGGGTTCAGAGTCCCATCCATGCATTTTTTAGCGATTGCCTGCACGGCCTGGATGATTTCGCTCCTGCCGCCGTAGCTCAGGGCGAGATTGAGAGTCAGCCCTGTATTGTTTGCGGTTTCCCGGATCACCCGCTCCAGAACCTCGCGGACTTCCGGGGGAATGCGGTCTTTCTGTCCGATGCAGCGCAGGCTCACATTGTTGTGCACCATGGTGGCCAGCTCGCTTTCCAGAAAGGTCTTCAACAGCCCCATGAGGGCCTGGACCTCAAGGGGCGGGCGTTTCCAGTTTTCCGTGGAAAAGGCGTACAGGGTAAGCACGCCGATGCCGAGTTCCCGGGCGGCGCGGACGATATCCTGCACGGATTCGACCCCGGCCCGATGGCCCATGATGCGGGGTTTGCCCTGCTGCTCTGCCCAGCGGCCATTGCCATCCATGATGATGGCGATATGGCGGGGCAGGGCTGCGGTGTCAAGCTTGGGCATGGGAACGGTCTCGATTTTCAGCGGATCACAGCTTGCAACCGGCTGAAGCAAGGGAGGGCAGGGAGGAGATAGTTAAACAGCCATGACCTCTTTTTCTTTTTCAGCCATGATCTCATCGATCTGCTTGATGAACCTGTCCGTGGCGTGTTGGGCCTCGTCCTGCATCTTGAAAAAGTCGTCTTCCGGGATTTCCTTGTTGCCCTTCTGTTTTTTCAGGACATCGATGGCCTCGCGCCGCAGATTGCGCACGGCAACCCGGTGCTCCTCGCTGATCTTCTTGACGTTTTTCACCAGCTCCTTGCGCCGTTCCTCGGTGAGCTGCGGGATGGAGATCCGGATCATCTTGCCGTCGCTGGAGGGATTGAGCCCCAGATCCGAGGAGAAGATGGCCTTCTCGATGGCGGGAAGAAGCTTGGTGTCCCAGGGTTGGATGACTAGCATCCTGCTTTCCGGGATGGTCACGGAGCCGACCTGGTTCAGCGGCATGGGCGTGCCGTAGGCCATTACCTTTATCCCGTCGAGCAGGGCGGTGGTGGCGCGGCCGGTCCGGATCTTGGTGAGATCGCGTTTGAAGGCCTCGATATTGGCCGTCATTTTTTCGGTCAGGGTGTCGATAATTTCACTCATTGTCCTCTCCCTGTATCAAGGTGCCGATCTGTTCTCCGCAGATGGCTTTCTTCATATTGCCGGGGATATTCATGTCAAAAACCATGATGGAGGTGTTGTTGTCCATGGCCAGGGAGATTGCCGCCGCATCCATGACCTTGAGACGTCGCTGCAGAACCTCGCTGAAGCTGAGCCGGGAAAACTTGATCGCCTCCTTGTGCTTGAGGGGATCCTTGTCGTAGACGCCGTCGACTCGGGTGGCCTTGCAGATCAGATCGGCATTGATCTCCAACCCCCGGAGCACGGCGGCCGTATCGGTAGTGAAGTATGG
Organism: Desulfurivibrionaceae bacterium; assembly: GCA_041675265.1. Lineage (GTDB taxonomy): Bacteria > Desulfobacterota > Desulfobulbia > Desulfobulbales > Desulfurivibrionaceae > Thiovibrio. The sequence continues at coordinate 1,531 of JBAYUD010000013.1, forward strand.
GTTGGCGGTGCCTGCCCCGAAGATCACCACCCGCCCCTTGCGCAGATGATGCACTGCCTTTTGCCGGGAATAGGGTTCGCAGACCGTGAGCATGGGGATGGCGGAAAGAACCCTGGCCGAGATGCCTTTTCTTTCCAAGGCATCCTGCAGGGCCAAGGCATTGATGACCGTGGCCAGCATGCCCATGTTGTCGGCGGCGGCCCGGTCCATGCCGGTAGAGGCGCCTGCCACTCCCCGGAAGATGTTGCCCGCGCCGATGACCAGGCTGGTTTCCACCTTGAGATCCACAAGGGTCTGGATCTCCGTGGCGAGATAATCAAGCACGCTGGTGCTGATGCCGAAAGCGGCGTCGCCCATAAGGGCTTCGCCGCTCAGCTTCAGGAGGACTCTGGGGTATTTGGCTTTGGTCACAGTCAGCTCATCGAAAGGGTTGTGGAAACAGCGTTATGCGCCAACCTGGAACCGGGCAAAGCGTTTGATGCTGATGGTTGCGCCAAGCTTGGTCGCAACTTCTTTGATGAGATCCTGGATGGAGATGTCGGGGTTCTTAACGAACTTCTGCTCCAAGAGGCAGCTCTCGGCAAAGAAGCGATCCATCTTGCCGCCCACCATCTTTTCGGCGATGTTCGCCGGTTTGCCGGAATCAATGGCTTGCTGGATGAAGATGTTGCGCTCACGTTCCGCCAGATCCGCAGGGACTTCCTCGCGGCTGATGGAAACAGGATTGGCTGCGGCAATATGCATGCAGATATTCTTGGCGAACTCGCTGAACTCAGCGTTCTTGGCAACCGCGTCGTTGTCGCAGGCCAATTCGACCATCACGCCCAGCTTGCCGCCGGCATGGATGTAGTTTTCCACCAAGCCTTCGTTGAATTTGACGAAGCGTTTAACACCACTGTTCTCGCCGAGCTTGGCTACCATTTCATTGAGCATATCCTGAATGGTGAGCGCGGGATTCTTAACGAATTTCTGTTCCAAAAGTTCGGCGGTGGTAGTGGCTGTGCTCTCCGCAACCTGCGCGGTGACATTCTTGGCGAACTCGATAAAGGCGTCACTCTTGGCGACAAAATCGGTTTCGCAGTTTACTTCCACCATGACGCCCAGTTTGCCGTCGGCCTGGATGTAGGTTTCCACCAAGCCTTCGCTGGTGGCCCGGCCGGCACGTTTCTGGGCAACGGCCAATCCTTTCTGTCGGAGCAGATCGATGGCCTTTTCCATGTCGCCGCTGGTCTCGGTCAGGGCTTTCTTGCAATCCATCATCCCCGCGTTGGTTTTGTCGCGGAGTTCTTTTACCATCTGACTTGTAATATTCACGGTTCTACCTTCATGTTCTGTAACTGTCCAGCAACACCGCATCTGCGTCGGAGTCTCGCAGGCTCGCTTACCTGTCATCGGCCTGCTCATGTGCACTAGCACATTTCGCAGACCTCTTCTTGGCATCTGCGGTATTGCTGAACAGTTACGTTTTTTTTGGTTTATATCTTTCCTGCCCCGAGGCAGGTTATTCGTCGCCTTTCGCGGCGGCAGCCTTGGCTTCGGTATCCTTGTCGGTGGCGGCCTGGTGGGCTGTGGCGAGTTTCTCCTTGCCGCTCAACACGGCATCCGCCATTTTGGAGGCGATCAGCTTGATGGAGCGGATGGCGTCGTCGTTGCCGGGGATGAGATAATCGATGCCACGGGGATCACAGTTGGTATCGATCAGGGCAACCACCGGAATGCCGAGGCGGTTGGCCTCTTCGATGGCGATCTTCTCACGCTTCGGATCGATGAGGAAGATGGCTGCGGGCAGCCCCTTCATATTCTTGATGCCGCCCAGGTTGCGGTCCAGCTTGACCGCATCCTTCTGGATCTGGAGGGCTTCTTTTTTATGGTAATGGTTGATGGTGCCGTCTTCCTGCATGGTCTCGTATTTCTTGAGCTTGTCGACACTGTTCTTGATGGTCTGGTGGTTGGTCAGCATGCCGCCCAGCCAGCGGTTGTTGATGTAGTACATGCCGCAACGTTCGGCTTCTTCCTTGATGATGTCCTGGCCCTGGCGCTTGGTGCCGACAAAAAGCACGGTGCCGCCCTTGGCCGCGGTCTTGGCGATGAATTCGAAGGCCTTGTTGAACAGGGGCAGGGTCTTGTCGAGGTTGATGATGTAGATCTTGTTGCGGGCGCCGAAGATGTACGGCTTCATTTTCGGGTTCCAGCGGCGGGTCTGATGGCCGAAATGCATGCCGGCCTCCAGCATTTCCTTCATGGTAACGTAAGACATGGTACTTCTCCTTTGGTTTTGGTTTCTCCGTCCACCCCATCGCTCCAACCCGATTCCGGGCACCAGAGGAGCATTTTGCAGGGGTGTGTTTATTTTTGAACCCGAATTTTTTAACACCAGTGTCGATTTTTTGCAAGCACTGTTTGCCTGTCGACCTGCGACAATTTCAAACCTGCCTGCTTTGCAGATGCCAAATTTTTTCCGTATCACCTTGGATTTCTTGCGACTGCCTATTTGTGCCGCTGCTTGAGAAGCAATCCCTGAAATTTTGGGACATTCTTTTTTTTGCGGGTAAAAAATCAAGGCTATGCGGTGAACGGCGGGCGTTTTGTTGAAAAAAAGTTGCAAACGAGTCATGGGGTTGCTAGGCTGATGGGGATTCCGGGGCAGCCTGGATTTTTCTGGGTGTCCAGAAAAAAGCGATTTCCTGTCATCTCATCTCCGACGTCGCCTCTCTATCATTGCATCCTTTGGGGAAATTCCCTTGCCTTTGGATAATGAATAGTTGTCAGCCCTATATGTCCGCTATTGCTTCGGTGGTTAACTATGTACATCGTCATTCCCGCGAAGGCGGAATCCAGAGGGATGGATGCCCGGCGAAAGCATCCGGGCATGACGGATTTGATCGCCGGGTCAATAGGTATTCCGCGGTTCGGCCATTGCTGCGGAAACTAGACGACAGTCTCGTTTTTTTCCGAATCCAAGGTCCAAAAGCCCTAACCGACGTTTCATGAAAAGGTGCAACTGAAAAAAGGACACGGGGATGGTAAGCATGTCGAGCAGGGAGGGCGGCTTCAACAGCGCATCCTGCTCGACATGCTTGACGCCCTGGACGATGCGGTCATTGCCGTAAATGAAAGCGAGGAGATTCGCTTCTGCAATCGAGCCGGTGAAAATTTGTTGTGTCATCCGGCCGACGATCTCCGCGGCCGTTTGATCTGGTCGATATTTCGCACCAGAACCGCCGATGTTCTCCGGCCGCTTTTATGCGTCGATGACGGCGTCATTGCTCAGAGGGAGAAAAAACGGGTTCTCCGGGTTGGCCTTGAAGGGCTTGACGGCAATAGTTGTTTTGTCAATGTTCAGGTTGCGCCACTTCAGCTTGAAAATATAATCTACTATTTATTTATTCTGAAGTGGCCTGGAAACGCGTCCGGCTTTCTCTGGCAACGGCGGAGGGAAAATGCCTCTGGAGATCGCCTCGGCGAAGAGTTGGCGGTGATTCAAAAGAGCATGAAAGGGCTGGGCGATATCTTGCCTGGCATGCTGCCGGAGTCTGCCGTCGAAACCGGGAAGATATTGTTCGGCTTAAGTGCGATCAACCGTTCTCTTGCCCGTCTCAACCTCATTTTGCAATTTCCTCCTCCCCTCCAAAAAGACCGTCGTTTTCTTGCCGTAAAGGTGATGAACCTCTGTCTTGATTACTGGATCGAATGCCACGCAGCCGATAAATCCGATCTTGCCCGCGATTCCAGGCTCTGGACGGTCTACACCAATCCGGATGGATGGGAACGCACCCAAACCCTTGATAAATATTTTGCTGTCAAGACGTTGCCGAAACGGCCGAATTGGAAAAAAATATTGGCCACCGCCGACTTCGTGCTGCACAATTGCCTCCCTCCTTCCCGCTTGCGCGAAAACCTGGAAAGCTCCGCGGAGCGGCTCCGGTTGTCCATGGATGACTAGCCCGGTTTCCCGCCAGGTGCCTCTGCTCTTTTCGAAAACAGGCACTTCCCTGTCCGCGCTGTTCGCATATAATCGCGTATTTTCACTGCGTTGCATGTTTGTTAACAATTTTAACAAGTTGGTTGATTGACGCGGCCCGTTGATGTTAGGCAAGATGAGCCTAACATCAATCGGAGTTTGGCGGCGCCAATGTGTGCGAGTTGTTGGAGTCGGCCACTCCCCAATGTTCAGCTGAGAGGGAGGTGACGGATTGTGATTGAGGGCATAAAGATTTTTGACGGATAAGATGGATGTTTCAGCTAGGAGGGTTCAGGGGAAGAACAGTAATCGTCTCACACAATAATGCACTAATGCACTGTAAAAACGGAAATGGAGGTTTTGTCATGTCAAACTCGGATATCAAGCTCAGGTTCATCAATCATTCCAATGATACCAATAACAGTTCGATTGTCATCTTTCAGCAGAATGTTGCCGAGTCTTTCGGCGAGATCGCGGTGGCCTGGAGGGTTATCCAGAATTGTGGTCGCCTTGACACCCATCCTTTTACCTATCCCATGGAATTTCAGGTCAGCGCCAAGGATGCCTACGGCAACTATACCCCGCTCTTGACTGCCGTGGACGGCCAGGCCTATGAACTGAACAAGGATACCTCGGGAGACGTCCTGTCGATTGCCAACACGCCGGCCAGCAGCGCTGCCGAAATCGAGGTCCGCAACAGCCTACAGCAGGGCGCCATGGACGCCTGCTGCTTTCGCGACGGCAAGCTGTTATCCACCAAGACCAATATCGCTCCTGGCCAGAAGGCGGTTTTTCAGTTCCATCCGCGGATTTATATCGGGGTGGTTTCCCAGATCACGGAATCCGAGGTCATGAATTCCGCCATCATTAAAACGGTCAACACCGAGTTGAACCTGTTCGGGATTTCCAGCGCCGATATCATCATGACCGGCGGTGGCCCAGGCGCCAGTTCGTCGCCGTTTGAGTTCAATCTTGCCAACATCAACACGTTTTAGAGCCCGGCGGTTGGGTCTGATACAGAAGGAAAGCCCTTCCTTCTGTATCAGCTTGCCAAAAGGGGCGAAGAACGGAGAAGGGGGAAGAGATGGTCGATATGGCGACGGAAAAACAAGCGGGATCCCAGAGCTGGCGTTCCGGTGACTGGAAAACGGTTCCCCGTAAAAATGTACCGTACAACGGGGTAGAGATAACCGGTGTCCCGGCCTACGATGCGGACGGCAAGTTTGTGTCGGCCGACATCGTGGCCGCCGATTACACCTATGACTTGGCAGGCGTGCAGAGCCGGATTGCCGGCTTGAGTGTTGAAGAGGGTTGGCTGGAGATTCCCGCCGCTGTCAAGCCGGGCTCACCCCCGGGTATTGACCACAGGTTCACGGTCAACGGCAAACTGCAGCTTCGCTGCGGGAGCGGCGGCATGCTGCTCGGGGTCGATTTCGCCTACGGTCTCGACGGCCAACGCCATGAAGAGCTTGGGTTTGTTTTCGGTTTTCCCACCACCATTGCGGTGGACACGGAGGATGGTGAAGTCAGGCCGGCACGGTGATTTGGGAGCGGGCCGCCGATGTATACCGATCTTACCTATGTCAATTGTTCCCTCGACCGTCATCGCCCGAGGGTCGTTCTGGCCCAGAGGAATCTGGCCGAGGAGTCCGGGCAATGGGCGGTGGCCTGGAAGGTGATCCGCGACTGCGGCTATCATTGCTGGCATCCTTTTCGCTTTGACTGGCGGCTTGCAGTCGAGGTGGCGGACGGATACGGGAACAGAACCGGCAGGATGGCGGCCGAGGCGGGTGACCGGTTTGCTTTTGTCCGGGAGAGTTCGGGGAGGGGAAGGCTGGTCCGCGAAACGGCGGCCGGAATGGACGATTCAATCTCGGTGGTCAACCGGACGCTACAGGAGGCGCTCATTGTCCGTCTCTATCGCGGCGAAGGACTTCTGGCTGTCCCTCGTCTGCTCTCTCCCCTGGAAGAATCGGTCTTTTGTTTCGACCGGACTTTGTTGCTCGGCACCAGTCTCCGCCGCCTAGAGGGGGAAACGGTGGAGGTAAAAAGATTGATGGGGCCGCCGGCAGAGATCGGCCTTTCCGGCATCCGCAAGGGACGGATCGTCATGACCAGCGGCGGGTTTGGGCCTTCGGCGCTGCCCTTGCGCTTTTATTTGGAAAAAGAAGAGAGGTGGTAGCTGATTCAGCCGCCGCAAACCATTATGGCGAGGAGAGAGGATCATGCAAGTATATGCGGTGTTGTATTCGGGTGAAGGAAATTTCTTGATGGGGCACAAGCCTGACAGCGGGTATTTTTTTCATAATTCCAACGGCGTCGGCGGAACGGTCTATCCAGATGGGGTGGTGCTCAACGGCGCCGAGAAATCGGCTCTGCCGGGGGGAAAGCTCGAGGGAGGCGATACCGTCAAGGGGGCGCAGAAGGAGTTTCAGGAAGAATGCGGGGCGAAAATCTCCTTCAGCAGTTCGGCGCTGATCATTGACCAGGAGACATATCCGCTCCGGGCGACTGAGGTATGGAAGCCAATCGCTACCGGCTACTGCGCCGCTTTCTTTAAGGTCGACGATAAGGACTTGGCCGAGATTGCCTATGTCATCCAGGAGACCAACCTGCTGCAAGCGAGAACGGTCATGGTGAAAATCGTTTCAGGGGACATTACCGACTATGCAACAATCCCGTCCAGCTACCCGTATTGCCCGGTGGACAATGAGTTGGAAAAAGCAGAACTCTGGAATCTTACAACCGACGCGAAGCAGATTGCCGCGCTCGGAAAGGATGAGGACACCGACTGGTACTGCGCCATCCTCGGCCAGTTGAAAAACATCATCGGCAAGTGAAGGAGGGCAAGGTGGAACACGGCGCGGAATGGATCGAAAAGAGCTGGTCTGACACGCCGCTTGATCTGAACGACACCCTGGTGGCCGAATTCAGGATTCCGGCTCGCGCCGTGTTCATCCCCTCCGTAATCCGGGTCGAATTTTTCTGGCGCCGGAACAGCGCCGACCGCTACATCCTGGAGATCTGCGGCTTCAGCGAAAAGACCCCGCTCTTCCATGTCTTTGCCAACAAGGTGACCCTTGATGGCTGGCTCAAAGGGGTGGCGCTCTTTGAGTGCGGGGATAATGACAACGGCGGCGTTTTCGGCAACATCCGCCTCGGCAAGCCCGAACGGGCGGAACGCTGGCACTACGAGGGCATGATGGTCACCTTCCCTTGGGGGGGGAGCTGCCCGCCGCGGCCGTTGCCGCCGCCGGGACCGCTGCCGCCGCCCGGTCCAGCGCCGCCGGTGGAGGTTGTCCGCCAGAGCGAGGAACTCTTTCCCTATATCTACATGCGCTCCTGGCCTCGGGTCAGCGACCGGGACCTGGAGCTGCATTTTGTCGATTATGCCGGTGGCCCTTCCCCGCCGGGGCTTTTGTATACGCAACTGATTGCCCTCCGCGATACAGGGGGGCGCGCCGCCATGGAGCAATCGGCCGTGGATTATATAAACGGCGACAATGGCTGGGGGGAACAGTTCGTGGCGCATGTCGGTTTGTTGTCGGGCGTGTGCGGTCATTTTTGGGAGCTGGAAGAGTATGCGCGTGATCTTCACGAGCAGGACCTCAATGAGGTGATCGCCGCCATTGAGGAGATCATTCAGCTGCCCGAGGATCAGTGGGCGGAGTGTCTCGCCTCGGCTGAATACCTGCAAACCTTGAACCGGGTCCAGGACAGTTATTTTGCCCTGATCATCACCCTGGGCTACGACGAGCGTGATCTGCGCGGTTTGACGGCAACCCTGGTTGCGGCCAACTTGTTTACCGCGCTTGTCCGGGACCGCCGGTTCTTTGTCGATTCCGCCGTGTTTCGGCACATGGCGCGGGCTTTGCTCATCTTGCCCAGGAAGCTCTTCCCGCTGCCGCCGTATCCCGTGTCGCCCCCGCACCTGCCGGATAAGGTGGGATGGATCGAGCCCTATGCCATCGGCGATTTGCAGATGGTGCGTCACCGGCTGCTGCGCTACGAGCCGGGGGAGATTGCCGCCATTGCCAATGTGCTCAAGGGGGAACGCCGGGAGATCAAGACCAGAAATCTGCTGATGGCCAGCGAGACGGTCCTGGACGACTCCCTGGTCGATAAACACCTTAACCGGGAGGATCTGGCCCGCACCGCGAACCTGGTCGCGGCCACCGAGAAAACCATCGCCGATACGGTGGTGGTTACCGATTATGATTCGGACAAGGGCTTCAAGACCACCTACGGGCCGCCGAGCACCGTGACCTTCGAGGGTTCGTGGAGCGTCGAGAATAAGGGGACTCCCGGAGAACCGGCCAAGGATGACGTGGCGCGGTTCGCCAAGAACATCCTCAACCGGACGGTCAACCGGGTCCGTCAGCAGATCCACCGGGTACGGCTGGCCTCGAGTACCAACGAGAACGAGGAAACCGTGGTCAGCGTTTTTGACAACGTCGGCGGCGACTGCAACATCCGCGGCATTTACCGCTGGCTCAACAAGGTGTACCGGGTTTCAGTGGCGCATTACGGGACCCGGCTGATGATCGAGTTCCAGCTCAAGGAGCCGGCGGCAAGGTATATCCTCAATGAACTGAAACTGCGCGGCGTCAACTATACCGAACCCTTGCCGCCGGAGGGTTTCGAGGTCGATTCCTATGCCGACGTCACTCCCGCTAACTATGCGTCCCTGGCCGCCTATTACGGAGTGACCGACCTTGAACCGCCGCCCCTTGCAACGCGCATCGTTTCCACCGTCCTGACCGCCAACCAGACCGCCTTGGTCTCCCTGCCCCAGGGATACCAGGCGGAAAAGGCAGAGGTCAAGGCAGCCTTTTCGCCGCAGGCTGACCAGCTCACCCTGAACGGCCTGGCGGGAATCCAATCGTTTTCTCTCAGCGCCAAGGAGAGCGGGATGGAGCTGGCGATGAACCACGAGCTCGATGCGCTTCCTGTTTCCCTGACCTCCGTGCTGGCGCTCACTTCGCCGCCGAGCGTCGCCTCCGATTGTTACCTGAATGTGGAGATTGTCTGCGTGCCGACCGCTGCCGAATGGGACCGCTGGCAGATTGCGACCTACGCTGTCCTGCTTAAAGGGTATCATCGCCGAAAAGCCGCCTACTACCAACGGGTCGCTTCCCGGAACGGGGGGACGGTTTCGCCCCCGCGCTCTTCCTTGGCCTGCCGCCGGATCGAACGGAGTGTTCTCAAGGAGGGCTGCATGGGCTTGTTGCTGGACAGGTACCGCGATCTGGTCGGCGACACGCCATCGCCTGTTCCGCTGCCGTTTGCGGTCAACAAGCCGCGTTACTTGAGTTTTTTTGAAGACGCTTTCGAGTGGCGGGAGATGACCTATGATTTTTGTCTGGATCTTGGCGACGGCGTCGCGGGCAGAAGTTGGGCCAGTATTGGCGAGATGGCCGGCGATGACGAACTCTTTGCCCGGTTTCTCCAGGCCGGTCAAGCCAGGGTGATGGTCCCGGCAAGCCCCGATTATACCCTCAAGGTGCTCTACTATCTGTCGTCGGCGATGATCATGCCCGGCGCCAACGGGATGACGCCGGTTCATTTCGAGGATGTCTCCATCGTCGACGAACTCCAAAAGCTCCGGCCTGCCAGCGTTGATCCTTGCCGGGAATCGGTGTCCTGGGAAGTGCTGGTGCCGACGACCATGCAGGTTCTGCAAGAACGTGATGAGCTGCCGGGTGACGGCAAGGAGGATGCGCCATGATCAGGGGACAGATGCCGCCGGTACCGCCGGCGCCCCCCTTCATTTTCGAGAGACAGGATTGGCTGCCGGTGGGGGTGGTTCTTGCCTTTGCCGGGTTGATCGACCCCGCGCCCACCGGCCACCAGACCAACGTGGAGGCCTGGGGCTGGCTGGCCTGTGACGGCAGAAAGCTTGAAACGGGCGCCTACCCGGAGCTGTACGCGGTGCTCGGCTGCCTGTACGGCGGGGAGGAGGCCGGCGGCAAGAGCTTTTTTTATCTGCCCGATTACCGGGGGTATTTCCAGAGGGGGGTGGCGACCGATGCCCTGATCGACAAGGGCTTGGCAGAGAGACGCAAAAATCCCGGCCCCGGGTCCACCGGTTCGGCCAACGGCCTCGGTTCCGTTGAAGATGGGATGGTGCAGATGCATGAGCATCGATATGAGAACTACCCCGGCGGCGGTGCCGCGCCCGGCCAGCCTCCCGGTTCCGTCAATCCCTCAACCCCGACCCAACACTACACTACGGGACTGTACGCCGACAGCAGCGGCGTCAAAGACCTGTCCGGTACGGAAACAAGACCGGTGAACATCGCCGTCAACTATATCATCAAATATGCCTATCTCGGCCGGCCGAGTCATTTGTATCGATGATCGGGAAGGCCGCAGAGAAGGGGAGGGGGCAGGGCTCGCTCTCGTTGCTGTAAATCCGATAACCATGAGAAAAGGAGGATGTGATGCAAGCGAAACTTTTGCCGGAAGAAATGGGATATCTGCAGATCGATAAGGCCGAGGCGGCGAAATTATCCGCCGCCTTCGCCCATTTCCATGAGCGCCACCTGGCCCGCCATGACCTCGATATGGCGGTTGCCGCCACCGGTCGTCCGGATTTGCCTGGCAATATAATCGGGCTGGGCTACGGGGAAAAGATTACCGCAAACCAGGCCACCGGCCGGGCGGCGGTTAAGGTTTTCGTCCGCAAGAAGGTTCAGCCCCAACATTTGGCGGCGGAGACCCTGATCCCCGCATCCTTCAACGGGGCGGCCATTGATGTGGAGGAGGTAGGCGAGGTCTCCGCTTTCGTAAGCCAATACCGCACCCGGCAAAGACCTGCACCGGGCGGCGTCTCCATCAGTAACTGTCTTGAAAACGCCGCAGGCACCTTGGGATGCCTGGTCCGTTCCGGCCAGACCAACTACCTGTTGAGCAACAACCACGTCATGGCCCGGTGCAATGCCGCCGCGGCCGGTGAACCCATCGCCCAGCAAGGGCGTTATGATAATGGCGCCTGTCCCGACGATGAAATCGCGCAGCTTATCCGGTTTGTCGCCCTCGATTTCGCCGGTGGCGCCAACTACGTGGACGGGGCTATTGCCGAGCTCAATGACAATGCTCTGGCGATTCCGCAGATGCTGCGCAATGCCGGTCGTCTGGAGGCTCTCAAGTCTCCGCAGAGTAAGCCCATTCTGGGGATGAAGGTGCAGAAGAGCGGGAGGACCACCGGTCATACCCATGGCCAGATCGACGCGGTGCAGGTGACGATCAACGTCCAATACGGAGGGCAGATCGCCCGTTTCGACAATCAGTTCCGGGTGTCCGGCCTCCAGGGGAAGTTCAGTGACAGCGGCGATTCCGGTTCCCTGGTTACCGCCGATCCCGCCAATGTTCCGGTCGGCTTGCTCTTCGCCGGCGGGCCGGTGTATACTTTCTGTAATGATATTGCGCGGGTGCTGGCCGATCTCCAGGTGGCCATCCTCTACTGATTCCCCTATGCCCCCTTGTTGTTGTCCGCCGACGGCAAGGGGGAATGAGACTGCTATGGACATTGAAGAGACCTTACGCACACACCGGGATGATCTTCTCCGGATGCCGGGGGTTGTCGGGGTGGGGCTCGGCGCCGACCAGCGGGGGCGGGTGATTCTGGTCATGGTCACCCGCCTCGGGCCCCGGCCCGTCGGGCAATTGCCCAAGTCCATTGAGGGCCACCGGCTTGTGGTTCAGGAGGTTGGCGAGGTCTCGGCCTTTTGAGTCGCCGGTTTGTTCCCGGAAACGGGATATTTCCGCAGGGGGAAGAAATGCAGGTTGCGGTGGGCATCTATATCAATGAACGGCATGAGCCGGGGGATATCTTCAAGACCCTCTACCACTTGGCGTTGTTTGCCGGAATTCCGCATGAGGTGGTCCTGTTATGCGATGGCTTTTCGCCGGAGACGGTAGACCATCGTAAATCCCTCTCGCATCTGACCGCCATCAACGACGCCGGCGGTCGAGGGCGGCCCTTTTTTTTCACTGCCTTGACCGGACGGGAAGCGGATGTGTATTTTTTTCTCGATGCCGGGGTGCTGGTGGCTGAAGGCTGCCTGGCTGGCCTTGTCGATATCCTGGCCTCTTCTCCGGAAAACGGCCTGGCCGGCCCAACCATGAACAATTGTCGGCACGGCCAGGGGAGGTTTTTCGACCATGATCCGGATGCCGGGGCAACGGAGGATACGGCGCCGTTGTACGGGATCAGCGAAGCGTTTCTGGCGGTAAAGAGCGCGGCTGTGAAGGCGGTGGGGCCAGCCGACATCCGCTACGGCCAGGGGTTCTGCTGGGAAATGGATTATGCCGCCCGTGCGGTCTGGGCGGGATTCAGGGTCTTGCGGGCCAAGGGGGCCTATGCTTATCTCGCCACCGGCCCGGCAGACGGAGAGCGGGAACAATCATTCACCCGGAACAAGCGTTATTACCAGCAGAAATTCTGTCTGCGCCACCTGAAGAGAGATGCTTCAGTCTACTGCGGCCACTGCCTGGGCGCCGACTGTCCGGATTTTGCGCTCAAGGCGTTGCCGTACGGTGCCCCGTTCCCCTCCAATGCCGGGCCGATGATCAGCTGCATTATGCCGAGCAGGGACCGGCCCGAGTACGTGCAACAGGCCCTCTATTATTTTGCGCGGCAGGACTATCCCCACCGGGAGATGATCGTGCTCTATGAAAAGCCGGAGGATTTGCCAGGGCAAATGCCGGACTCCCCCAATATTCGTCTGGTCAAAACCACCCTCAACGGCAGTATCGGCGAGAAACGCAACCGCGGCTGCGAACTGGCGCGCGGAGAGCTGATCGCCCAATGGGATGATGACGACTGGTATGCGCCGGACAGGCTGTCGAGGCAGGCGGCGCCTATTGTCGCCGGCAAGGCCGATATCAGCGGACTTTGCAATGCCGGATTTTACGTGGTTGACAGCGGCCAATACTGGAAATGTTCGCCGGAACTTTTCGCGCGGATGTTTGTGGAGGGGGTACTGGGCGGCACCCTGGTCTACCGGAGAACGATCTGGGGCGGCGCGGTCAGGTATCCGGATACCTCGCTCCGGGAGGATGCCGATTTTATGGTTCTGGCCCAACGGCACGGGGCGCGACTGCTCAAAATCGATGGCGACGAGCTCTGCCTCTATATCCGGCACGGCCATAACAGCTGGCAATTTGCCGCCGGCAATTTTCTCGATGCGGGCGGCTGGATAAGCCTGCCCCGCCCGGCCTTTCTCGGGGAGGATCTGCGTTTCTATCTCGGGCGGCAAGCCAGCCCCGTTGCTGTAATTCGGACAAGCCAGCCGATGGCGGCCAGTAATCTGCCCAAGGTCTCCTGCATCATGCCGACCGCCGACCGGCCCGAATTCTTCCAACGGGCGCTGGAAATCTACTTGGGCCAGGACTATCCGAACAAGGAACTGATCGTGGTCGATGACGGAGCCTGCAAGGTCGGCCATCTCTGCAACGGGCACCGGATCGTCTACCTGCCGTTGCAACAGAGAACGAGCATCGGCGCCAAACGCAATCTCGCCTGCGAACAGGCGAGCGGTGAGATCATCATCCATCTGGATGACGACGACTGGTACGCAGAGAACTGGATCACCAGCCAGGTCGAGCACCTGTCGGCAGAAAAGGTCGAGGTCACCGGGCTTGCCGAGTTGCTCTTCTATGATTGCGGCAGACGCGAGGCGTGGCGTTACCGTTATCCCGCAGCCGGCCGGCCTTGGGTGCATGGCGCCACCCTCTGCTACCGGAAGAAATTTTGGCGAAGCTTTCCTTTCCCGGACATCGATGTGGGCGAGGACTGTTCGTTTCTCTGGCGCCAGGGGGCAACCGGCATCGTGCCCCATGGCGGTATCGATGGCTATATCGGCCTTATTCATGATGGAAATGCCAGTCCCAAACGGACCGGGGATGCTTGCTGGTCGAGGATTGCCGCCCCAGATAAAGTGCAAAGCCTTGAGCAGACCATGAACGGGCCGGGGACCCTTATCTCGTCTTTCCCGTGGGCCTCCGTGCGGCCGGTTCAGGCAGGAGAACGCTCACGGGTTGGTGAACAAGCACTGTAGATGCTCGTTGGTTGTTTGCCTTGAAGAGTAATCGATGTTTGCCAATCATCTGTAAATTCTTCTTGTCTCCTGGCATAAAAAAACTTGACGCCTCCGGGAAAAAACGCAAAGGTCCCATCTTCACTCTAGGCACCATATCCCAGGAACAGGTATGACGAAAACAATCAGCCAGCTTTGGCCCAAGAAGATTCTGATCCGGTCAACCAACTGGATCGGCGACGCCATCATGACCACCCCGGCGGTGCGGACCATAAGGGAGAATTTTCCCGGTGCCGAGATTACCATCCTGGCCTACCCCTGGGTGGCGGATATCTTTACGGCCTGTCCCCATGTGGATCGGGTCATGCTTTATGAGAAAAAGGGCAGGCATAAGGGATTGGCAGGGATGTGGCGTTTGGGGCGCGAGCTTGCCGCCCAGCGGTTTGATATGGCCATCCTGTTGCAGAATGCCTTTTCCGCCGCACTGCTTGCCCTGCTCGCCGGGATCCCGGTCCGGGCCGGGTACCGGAGGGATGGTCGCGGGTTGCTGTTGAGCCATGGGGTTACCATTAAAAAAAGCACCAGGGCGCGGCATCAGGTCTATTATTACCAGGAGATGCTCAAGGATCTCGGTCTGATGTGCTCCCCCCAGGAACTGTTTCTTGCCCTGCCGGATTCCGCCGATGCTTGGGCCAGGGATTTTCTTGATGCCAAGGCGAAAAAGCCGGTGATCGGGTTGAATCCCGGCGCGGCCTATGGCCCTGCCAAGCGCTGGCCCGCGGAGAGATATGCCGGGCTGGCCAAACAGCTGGCCGAGAAGTTGGGCGCCACCCTGCTGGTTTTCGGCACCCCTGCCGATACCGAGGCCGCTACTGAGATCGGCGCGGCAGCACCTGGCCAGGTGCATGATCTCACCGGCAAGACCACTCTCGCCCAAGCCATGGCACTGATCGGGATGTGCGATGCCTTTGTCACCAACGACTCCGGGCTGATGCATGTGGCTGCCGCCCGGAAGACCCCGTTGGTCGCCATCTTCGGCTCCACCGACAGCGTGGCCACCGGGCCGTTCTCCCCCAAGGTGGAGGTGGTGAACAAGAATCTGCCCTGCAGCCCCTGCCTGAAAACCCATTGCCTCCAAAACGATTTTGCCTGCATGCTGGAGATCGGGGTGGACGAGGTGTTTGCGGCAACCTGCAGAGTTCTGGAACGCAAGGAGGGATGAGCATGCGACCGGCCGTGTTTCTTGACAGGGATGGCACCATCAACGAACAGATGGGCTATATCAACCACATCTCCCGGTTTATCATGCTGCCAAGGGCCGCGGCCGGGATACGCCTTTTAAACGAGCAGGGGATTCCGGTGGTGGTGGTCAGTAACCAGTCCGGTTTGGCCCGTGGCTATTTTCCCGAGAGTCTGATTCAAGAGGTGCATGCCAAGATGAACGGGGCGCTGGCCGAGGGTGGAGCCCATGTGGATGGCATCTATTACTGCCCCCATCATCCCGAGGCCAAGGAGGAGCGCTTCCGTCTCGCCTGTAACTGCCGGAAGCCAAAGCCGGGGCTGTTTCTCCAGGCGGCGGCGGATCTGGACCTGGATCTTGGCCGCTCCTATGTGGTGGGCGACCGCTGGTCGGATCTCAAGGCGGCGGCGGCGGTGCAGGCCAAGGGAGTTCTGGTGCTCACCGGCTATGGCCGAGGGGATTACGAGTACATCGGCCCAAGGCAGCAGGTGCAGCCGACGTATGTGGCGGAGGATCTCCATGCGGCGGCGCAGTGGATCGTGCAGGATATGGCGGGGTAAATTCGGCAGCCGTCCTTCGGTTATTCGTGGCGCTTCTTTTTCTCGGGAAATTCGTAGATAACCTCATTCTTCTTAATGAGGCCGAATTGCCGACGCGCTACTTCCTCCAGATAGACCGGGTCTTTTTTCAGTTTGTTGATTTCCTGATGTAATGCGGTATTGGCCTCGCGCAGCTGTTCGTTCTGGGCCAGAATCTCGTTCAACTCGTTTGTAACTCCGTAGTACTTCAATGCTCCGTATGGGCCGAATACAGACCAGGCCCCGACCACCGCGACAATGAGCACGCTGTACAGCAGCACTTTTTTTCGATCACTCTCCGAGAGGTTCGCTGGCATGGCCGCCCATTGCAAAAGGTTTTACCCGGTTGAGCCCGGGAGTTGATAATATTTTTCTTTTATTATTTCTGTTAGATAGCATAGAAGCGGAGTTCATGCAATCGGTGAGTTTTGCGATCGGGAAAAGGGGAGGCCGGTTGAGAAACGGCTGACCCTCCCCGTCGTGGCGAAAAATCCTTCGAGTCCCATGGAGGTGCATTGAGACGTTAAACCCGCGAGACCGTCATTCATCGGGGGGCGTCCAGTAACTTCCGCACCGTTCTGGTGAAATGATCAAGGGTAAAAGGTTTTTGCAGCAGAATGGAGCCTCGTTCCTCTTCCAGTTCCTGTGTCGCAACATCAAAGGCGTAACCGGTCATATAGAGGATCGGCAGACCTGGCCTCCGGTCCCGGATCGTCCTACCCAAGGCCTTGCCGCCCAGGCCCGGCATGATCAAATCGGTCACGAGCATCTCGATTTCCTCGCCCTTTTCCGCAAAGAGATTCAGGGCGGCATTCCCGTTGGCCGCCGTCAGAACCCGGTATCCGACTTCCTCCAGGGTTGCGGCCAAAATCTGCAAGACCTCGGCGTCATCCTCCACCAACAGAACGCTTTCCGATCCCCTCAGGAGCCTGGGGAGGGCGATCTCCGCCTTTTCCCACGAAGCGGTGCCTTCGTTTTTCGGCAGGAAGATCTTGAAACTGCTGCCTTTGCCGGCCTCGGACTCCACAACGATATGGCCGTCGTGCTGGGCGACGATGCCATGCACCGTGGCCAGGCCAAGCCCGGTGCCCTTGCCCACTTCCTTGGTGGTGAAAAAAGGATCAAAAACCATGGTGATTTTTTTCGCATCAATGCCGCAGCCCTGGTCGCTGACCGTGAGCACAACAAAGTCTCCACCAATCTTCCGTGAATCGACATCGTAGAGCGTCTGTTCGGTTATCGTCTTGTTTTCCGCGCTGATCACGAGTTCGCCGCCGTTTTCCATGGCGTCCCTGGCATTGACCACCAGATTCATGAGCACCTGCTCCATCTGGCCGCGATCCGCCAAAACGGGCCATAATTTTTCCGGAAGGACGACAGAGAGGGTGATATCCTCCCGAATCAGCCGGCGCAGCATCTTGGAGAATTCCTGAATCGACTGCCCCAGATCAAGAGGCTGCATGTCGATTTTCTGCTTCCTGGAAAAGGAAAGAATGCGGCGGATCAGCTCCGCCGCCCGCTGGCTGCAGTTTTCGATGGTCTCAAATTTTGTGTGAAGCTCGTGGTTTCCGGCGGTTTGCATCTTGCCGAGTTCGGCGGATACGATGATCGGGGTCAGAATGTTGTTCAGATCATGGGCGATGCCGCCGGACAGGGTTCCCAAGGCCTCCAGTTTCTGGGTCTGCCTGTACCGTTCCTCCAGCCGTTGCCGCTCGGCTTCGTTTTCCTTCCGGGCCGTGATATCCCGGTCGATGCCGCGATAACCGCACACCTGGCCCTGGGCATCGAACACCGGCATGCCGCTGGACTCCACGATGATCAACCGGCCTTCCTTGGTGAGACAGCGCCGCTCCACCGCCTGGCATCGTTCGGCCGAGTCCACGCAGGAGGAAAAGACCTGCCGGAACTGATCCCGGCTCTCAGGCTCGGAGAGCACCTCGAAAAAGATTTTGCCCGCCAGTTCCTCGGGGCCATATCCGTAAAGATCCCGGCTCACCGGAGAACAGTAGGAGAAACGTCCTTCGCGGTCCACCTCCCAGACAAAATCGCTGGTCGTCTCCACCAG
Organism: Desulfurivibrionaceae bacterium; assembly: GCA_041675265.1. Classification (GTDB taxonomy): domain Bacteria; phylum Desulfobacterota; class Desulfobulbia; order Desulfobulbales; family Desulfurivibrionaceae; genus Thiovibrio. The sequence goes on from JBAYUD010000013.1 coordinate 19,418, forward strand.
GGAGCGGAAGCGATGCTCCGAGGCGATCAGATCCTTGCGCTGCTGTTCCGCCAGCCGGGCGAGATGCCACTTGGCCGTGAGCGAGAGGGCAAGCTGCCTGAGTTCATCGGGGTCGAAGGGCTTGCGCAGAAAAAGCAGTTTTTCCGACGAGCCCACGGCCCGGACAATCTCCTCGATGCTGTGATCGGAGTAGGCCGTGACAATGACCAGCTCGATCTCCGGATCCAGGGCGCGGATTCGTTTTGCCGTCTCCATGCCGTCCCAGCCGGGCGGCATCCGGACATCGACAAAGGCCAGGGCAAAGGGCTCTTTCCTGCGTATCGCCTCCTCCACCATGCCGAAACCTTCCTGGCCCTGGGCTGCGAAGGAAAGGGAGAAATCAGCGGCCGCCGGATCATCGTCCATCCTGGGGGAGAGCAGGCGGTTTATTTTTTCGGCGGATGTTCCGGAAGATGCCGTTTCCGGAGTCAAAACCAGCCGATACGCCTTCCAGACATCCAGATCATCGTCAATTACCAGAATACGCCTGGGCTGCTGCTTCATATCCCTTGTCATTGCCTTGTTCCGCTCCTTTTTCCGCGCCACATCCTCTGTTCCGCAATCTTCACTCGTTCTTATTCCGCATTCCGCCGCCCCGGCGCCGCCGCGGGCAACAGCACACTGAAGCGCGCCCCTTTCCCCACCCCTTCACTTTTCGCCTCGATAAAACCGTTATTGGCAATCATGTAGTTGGCGCAGGCATGCAACCCGAATCCGCTGCCCCGCGCCTTGGTGGAATAACCGAAGTTGAAAAAACGTTTCTTTTCCTCCTCCGTGAACCCGCACCCCGTATCCGTTACGGAAAAGAGAACGAGAAGCTGTCCGTGGTCCTCCCGGGTCTCCGTGGTGATGGCCAATTCCCGCTCTTTGCCGACGCAGCCATCCATGGCCTCATAGCCGTTTTTGATCAGATTGACCAGAACCTGGAGAAGCTTCGCCTCTTCCGCCTTTACCGGAGGCACCTCTCCAAGGCGCATTTCGACGGTGATATGGCGCTTGCCGATATCATCCGCCAGAATTTTCAGCGCATCCTTCACAAGGCGGTTGATATCGAGATTCTCGGAGTTGTCCATGAGCCTGGCATAGCGCATCTGCAGCCGGATGATGCTTTCTATGTGCCGATGTTTCCCGATGATCGAGCGGAGTTCGTTGACGGCGCGGTCAAACTCCTCGGCGACCCCGGCGGGCAGATACCGGATAATGTCGAGGCAATGCTCTTTCTCCGCCGGGGTAAGCGACCGCTTCCCCTCAAGAAAATCGCGCAACGGCGCAACGGCTTCCTCCAACTTGGAACGAAGGGGGCTTTCGGCCAGATGGGTGCACAGCATCGTGGCTCCCACCTGAGCCGGAGTAATGGCGTTGCCGATGTTGTGCAGCACGCCCACCGCCATCTCCGCCATGCCCGCTTCGTGGGCCTGGCGGACCATGATGCCCTGCGCCTCCCGGAGTTCCTGGGTCCGCCCCTCCACCTTCCGCTCCAGGGAACGGGCGTACTCGTCAAGCTGTTGTCGCATCAGGCGCAATTTTTCGGTCATACTGTTGAACGAGGTAGCCAAGCCGCCGAATTCCTCGCAAACCATGCCCGGCAAGGCTATTTCCCGATCGAGATCCCCGGCGGCGACCTGCCGGACACCGTCATGCAGCACTCTGGTCGCCCGCACAAAGGAACGGGTCAGGAGGGTGACCATCGCCAACCCCGCAAGGAAAAAAGCAAACAGGATATAGAGAAAATTGATGGTAACCTGTCGCATCTGCGCGGTCCATTCCGACTGCGCCCTGACGATCTCATCCTCCAGGGGCGCCAAGGTATAGCCGCAACGGATTACTCCCCAAAGCACGTCACCGCTGTAGACGGGAAAAACCGCCTCCAAGACCCTGCTGCCTCCGTCCTTTTCGTTTTCAGGCCAAAAATATTCCACTGGGACATTTCCGCTCGGCCGTTTCGCGGGAAACGTTTTCTCCATCAACAGACCGGCCTTGTCGTCAAGTTCGCCGGTCAGGCGGCTGCCGACCAGGTTGCCGTCGTTGTGCGCGATAACGGTCCGTGACCGGTCCATGATCATGCAGTAGAGGATTTCGGGATCGTCCCGGACCACCTCGGCAACCAGATTCTGCAAAAAGGTGAAATCAAAACCGGCCACGGCCTCTCTGGCGCTCATGGCCGTGTTCCGGACCAGGGAGGCGCTCCGGATGACCAGACCCTGCCGGATCATATTGATGTTGCGATCGAGCTGAATGTCGCGAAGCTGAACGGTTTCCCGGAGGATAAAATAGCTGAATGCCGGAAAGAGCACGCAGAGCAGAACCATGTTCATGCCCAGCAGGTATACGCTGATTGTCGGTCGTTTCCGCATGGTCTCTCTGCCGTGGTTCAGAAAACTGTTTTGCCCGTCATGGCCGCGGGGAGGACAACCGCTCTTTCCGGATTCCCGCCCCTTCCGCATGGCGCCCAGGCTGTAAAAAAACAGGCATTTCCAACCCGGCCCTTTCAGGGTAGCCGCGTGGAAAACGAAAAGGCAAGAAGAAATTGGCAAAAACAAACCCGCGCCGTTTCCGGCCTTTCAGCCGAAATGCTTGTCCACCGTGGCGATCCGGCTGTGAATGGGCGGAACAATCTCATCGTCGATCCAGACATCCAGAACAGTGGGGCGCCCCTCCGCAAGGATATCGCAGGCCAGCTCCGGGGTAAGCGGGTTGGCCCCATCGAGCCGGATCCCCCTGGCTCCCAGGCCTTCGGCTATCCGGACAAAATCCACCCGTTTGAAACGGGGCGGCAATCCGTCCGGGATCGGGGTCTTGAAAAGCCGTCGGCCGTGGTGGACCATGCCCAGCATGGCATTGTTAAAGACCACCCAGATCACGGGAATATCGTTATCCACCGCAGTGGCAACTTCAAATCCGTTCATCAGAAAAGAACCGTCTCCGACCATGGCCACCACCGGCCGCTCCGGCACCGCCAGCTTGGCGCCCACCGGCGCCGCCACCGCATAGCCCATGGAGCCGAAGCCCAGGGAGACATAAAAGCAGTAGGGCCGGTCAATGGTCATGTGCCGTATCGCCCAGGCCATGGAGGTGCCGATATCGGCAAAATAAACGGTATCGGCAGGGAAGGCGCGCTGCACGTCCAACACCAGTTTTTGCGGGTGGTAAAGGTTTTCCCGGCTGCTGAAGTCCTCCGGGATATCCTGGTGTTTCCGCCGCAGGGCAGCGATGCCCTCCATCACCGAATTGCCCTGGACCGAGGAATACTGCTGCGAGCGTTCTTCCACGATCGCCTTGCACAGCTCCTTGAGATTCACCCTGGCATCCCCCACCAACCCCACCGAGACGCAGTAATTCCTGCCGATTTTTCCCGGATCGATATCGATATGGATCAGGTGCTCGGTGGGATGGATGCGGTCGTCCCAGCCGCTGGTCATCATCTCGGAGAAGCTGGTGCCCACCCCGAGCACCACATCCACCTCGTTGTCGATAATGTATTCCTTGGCCGCGGGGCTGCCGGCAAAGCCCAACACCCCAAGCGACAACGGATGCGATTCCGGAAAGACCCCCTTGGCCTTGGGCGAGGTGGCCACCGGCACCTGTAGGATCTGGGCAAGCTCGAGCAGCTCATTGGCGGCCCGGGAAAGCACGACTCCCCAACCGGCGATCACCACCGGCCGACGTGCCGCCACCAGATACTCGGCGGCCCGCTTGACACTCTCCTCGTCAAAGAGCCGGCCCTCCATTTTGAGCGAACAGAGCTGTTGCTGCTCCACTTCACGCTTCATTATATCGGTGGGCAAGTTGAGATGGGTCGGGCCGGTGGGGCCGCTCATGGCGAGCCGGATCGCCTTTTGCAGCATGTACTGCGCACGGTCTTCCGTGATCAGCATGCCGCTGTATTTGGTGAAATTCCGGAAGATGTTGGTGATGTTCACCCCTTCGGAGCCGGACTCCTGGATGGCCCCCTTGCCGAATACCGAGGTGGCCACCTGGCCGGTGAGGGCCAGGACCGGGATCTGATCGGCATGGGAAGAGGCCAGGCCGGTGATCAGATTCGAGGCGCCCGGGCCAGCCGTGGAGCAGCAGACGCCGAGCCGTCGGGAAACCCGGGCATAGCCGTCGGCCATGAAGGCGGCCCCTGCCTCATGCTTGGTGACGATGGGCCTGACCCCCTTTTCGTTGTGATGGATCGCGGTATTCAGATCCTCGATGGCCCCTCCCGGCACGCCAAAAATATACTCGACTCCGACATGGGACAACAGACCGATCATCAATTCCGCGGTATTCATACTCCTCCCCCCCAGGATGGATTTGCGCAACGGACGCGCCGCATCAACCGTGCGACACAAAAACCGCGAAACACCTTGCGGCTTTCCTCTATTTTCCAGTATGGAAATACCATGCTGCTACAGGCAATAAAGAAGAGTTGTCCACTCTTGTCGAGAGGAATAAAAAAATGCGCTTCGTTTTCATGCTGAGAACCTATCTGCGAATCCTCCGGGTGACCTGGCGGGTATACGGATTCGGCCCGGTTTTTCTTACCTGGCTTTTGGTCGAACCCACGATGAAAATCCTCACCGCCCTGACCCTGGCCCTGGACCATCTCTTCTTTCCCGGCTTCCGCAAGGTCAGGGTGGAAAGGCCCATCTTCATCATCGGCCACCCCAGAAGCGGCACCACCTTTCTCCACCACCTGCTGAGCCAACACGAAGAGGCAGCTCCCTTCCACACCTGGCATCTCTTCTTCCCGGCCCTCACCGCCCGGTTCCTGTTCCGGCCCCTGGTAAACCTGCTGGTCGGGAAAGGCAAGGGCGAGGTGATGCCGGAATGGACCGGCCACCGCATGGCGCTGGACAAGACGGAGGAAGAGGAGATGCTCTTCCTGCACAACTACGACACCAATTTCATCACCATCGGCATGCTCTCCTTTGACGAGCGGACCTACCCGGAGCTGCAATACCACGACCGCCAGCCGAGAGAGGCGCGTCTCCGCTCCATGCGCTTCCTGGACGGCTGCTTCCGGCGCCACCTTTACTCCACCGGCAAAAGCCGGATCATCGCCCAGACCCACTTCTCCACCTTCCGCCTCAAGACCATGCTGGAGTTCTACCCGGATGCCCGATTCATTTTCATCATGCGCAGCCCCCACCATGTGGTGCCGTCCTTTCTCTCCCTGCTGCACAACAGCATCGAGTTCCGTTGGGGCATCAAGCAGCTCCGGCCCGAGCTGCTGCAACGCTACAACGAACACCGCTTTCAGGGCATGGTGGACCTCTACCGCTACTTTTACGAGATGGATACCCATGGCGAACTGCCGCCGGACCGGGTCATGGTCCTGCCCTACGACCTCCTGCGCAACGATCTGAACGCCGCCTTTGCCCAAATCATGGAGTTCACCGGCCTCCCGGCGGGCGAGGGACTGCGGCGGGCGATACGGGAACGGGCCGAAAAACAGGGAACCTACCAGCGGAAACACAAGGTGAAGGAGCTGGCGGAATTCGGCCTGAGCCGGGAGCGCATCAGCCGGGCATTCGCCTTTGTCTTTGCGCGTTACGGCATGGAGGATAAGGAGGAGTAATCACCTGATCGCGGGGAACAGCGCTCCCTGTACGGAAAAACCGCCATCAACATCCACCGTTGCGCCGGTTATCCATGCCGCCTGGTCCGACACCAGAAAAGCGGCGAGCGCGGCGACATCCTCCACCTCGCCCACCCGACCGAGCGGGTGCAGCTTGGTGAACTGTTCGGTGAGCATCCTGATATTTTCCTCCGTCTGCCGGGCCGAAAAGGTGTCGGTGCGCACAAAACCGGGGTTGAGCTGGTTGACCCGGATGCCGTCTCCAGCCCATTCGGCCGCCAGAACCCTGGTTGCCTGCCCGACAGCTCCTTTGAGAATGGCGTACAGCGGTATCCCGATCGTGTGCCGGTTGACCACGGCGGAACCAATATTCAGAACCGTTCCCCGTGCCTTTTTGAGATATGGGTGCGCAGCCATGGTCAACGCCAGCACGTTGGTGAGGTTGGCGGTTACCCCCGCCTGGAGCTGGGAATATTCCATGTCTTGCAGGGAGTGAGGAGCAATGGCCGGGCGGCTCAGGGCATTGTTGACCAGGATATCCATTCCGCCCGAGGCGGTTGCCGTCGCCAGCACAGAGGAAATGGTGGCGGGGTCGTCAATGTCGAAGGCACAGGCGGTTGCCCGCCCGCCGTGTTGCCGGATTTCCTCGCACACCTCCTCTGCCCGGCCGATTGCCCGGCTGGTGACGACAACCTGGGCGCCGAGCCGGGCAAACAGAACGGCGATGGCCTTGCCGATTCCACCCGAACTTCCGGTAACAATGGCTGTTTTATCCTTGAGTGTCATCATTCCCCTGTCCATCGCCCATGCGGAAGCCTTCCGCTGCGGCGGGTTACCGTGGCCATGTGCCGGACGATATTGTTGTTTTTGCCCATGTGTTTTGGTCTCGTAACATCTTCTCAGGCAGGGACAGGACGTGGCGGTTTGCCCTGGTAGTCGATGTCCTCGCAGTGCAGCGGAAAGAACGATTCCGGCGGCTGATCGGCCGCCTCGGCGTAGCAGGCGTGCACCCCCGAATTGACCCAACAACTCAAGAGACGGTACACCTCTTGCGCGGCAAACCCCTGATCCGCGAAAAAAGCAGCGCCATACCCCGCTAAATTCATGCTTTCGTCCCACTTCGCCTGCATGATTTTCTCAATTTCATAGGCCAGCGATAAATGTTTCCCGTCTTCCAACCCTAATTTGGCCGCGGTTCTTGCCATTGCGGCAATACGCTCATCTCCCGTAGCGACAGGCCGAGCGTAACCGGCAATAACCGGAATCCCACCATTGCGACGGTTGGGGTGGCAATCAACAATGCCCTCGGGCGAAAGACCGGCATTGTTATCTCGCAAGGCGCCGACGATGAAGTCACACGCGGTTGTCATGCATCCGGGCCCGTACATTTTGGCATCCGAAGCCAAGATCCCGGAACACACGGCAGCAACCGGAGAGGCCCGGAGGGTGCCGGCAAGACTCCCGATCTGATTGCACCAAATACGGGAATCCGGCCAACTGAGACAGATGAACAATGCTTCCAGCCAGTCGGCAAAACTTCGCTCCACCATTCGCCCCACGGTGTTGAGCGCCAAAACCTGAAAAAAAGAAACCTCTCCGACAAAATCGTCCAGCATGGAGTAGCCATGGTTGTATACCGCCTCACCGATTATCCATCCACCTTTTCGAGTAAGGATTCGTCCCCGGCGCTGGTCCCAGAAAGAGGTGTCATTTCCTTGCTTCGGCAGCGATGACATAGTGCTCCTCATCCAAAAACGGCATGGAGGTAATGGGTTTGTCGGCAAGCTCCAGGCCATGGGCCAGAATGCCCGGAGCGCAGATCAATTGAAACAGCCCGGCTCCGGCCCAAGGAGAAAAGCCCAGATCATGCAGGCAGGCGGCGGCAATCCCCGGCCCAAGCCAGCCCAGACCGTGGGGGGCCAAAGCCTCCACGAACGCCGTGCCCCAGGCCACGGCGTCGCCGTTCCCGGGCAGGGTGGCGAGCACGTCGGCCATCTGTCGCGGCATGGGATCGATCCCACCGAAGCGGCTGCCGAATCCGGGGGCGGGATGGAAGTCCCCCCCGTCGTCAGGCCGTGGGGCGGCTAGGCACTCCCGCGCCACTTCCGCAGGCAAGCGTTCCAGGTTCGCCCCCAGAAAACGCATGGATGCCAGCACCTCCGCCCCGCCCAGATGCGCGCCGCCCAGCACCGAAAGACCAATGGGCAACAGGTGCTGGGTGTGGGTCTTGCTCACCGCGGCGTTCATGGCCGCCCGGGTGGCGGGGTGGCGCGGACCGGGATTGATCATGGCGATGAGCAGGAACTCCAGCATCCTGGCCTGCTCCGGGGTTGGCAGCTCGCCCTGGAAGAGCAGAAAAAGGACTTCCGCGAAACTCCTTTTCCCGGCGAGTTCCAAGATGTCATAGCCGTGGCAGCGGCACTGCCCGGCCAGGTAGGGATTTTCCTTCGAGGGGATCTCCTGCCAGATTTCGGTCCGGGTGCGGCCGGCAAAGGTTATGTCCCGCTTGCGGACCTGCTGGGCCGGGTCTGTAATCATCTTTTGTATCCCAATGCAGAAGGGTGGCGCAGACGCCGACGGGGCTAGAACAGCTCCGCCAGCTCCTTTTCCACAGTATCAAAGAGGCCTGCCACGGCGGTCTTGGCCACGGCACTTTCACAGAAACCGGCACTCATGGTTATTGATCCGGCAAACCCGCTCAAGCCGATAACGAAAAACGGCGGGAAGACAAGGGGCGGGGCGAGAAAGGCATCCACCGCCGTCGCCTCCCCGAAATCAACCTGTTCCCGGGAGATCTCCCCCATATTGGTGAACCCCGGGGAAACCTCCTGGCCGCTCAAAAACCGGTTAAATCTGTTGAGCATCTTGAATACCCATACAGCCCAGGGGTACGGCAACATCCCCCCGAACATGAAAAATCGGCAATCCCCAAGCCCCAAGCAGTCCGCCTTCCGTTCCCGCATCCGGCCATGAACCAGTTGTATGGTGTCCGCAAGAGACATCCCCAGTTCCGTGCCGGCATTCAACTTGAACAACCCCGAGAGATTGCATATCCCGCCGGCTTTATTGCCGGGAAGATGCCGGCGCAAATCCACGGTTGTCCCCAGCCGCATGGGCACACCTGGGGCAGGCTGCAAAACAGCACGCAAGGCGCGAAAGACGGCGGCGGTCATAATATCGTTGATGGTTACCCCGTGGAGCTTGGCATATTGGCGAATGGCCGGAAAACGATCCGGGCCGACCAGCCGACGGATCACGAACATCCTCCCGGCGGCAGTGGCTTTCACAAACGGGTAACACCAATTTCCTCTCGGAACCAACTCGTTTTTCCAATCCCGAAAGCTGCGGCGCAGAATCTTGAGCCTGTCCAGAAAGCTGAAATGCCGCCAGAGCTGTCTGGGGCTCCGGGTGCCGTTGCCGTTCACTTCCGGCCGGAAGTCCCGGTTCGCCGCAAGCCCTCGGTATATTTCGGCAAGCAAGCAGACGTAATCCTTTACCCCACCGGCGTCGGCCACCATATGATTCACTTTGACGCACAGTGTATCCGTTGTGGAACGGAATATCCGGACTTGCAGCAATGGATCTTCCAGGTGCGAAATCGGTGCGGCAAGGTAATTGCCGATTTCCTGGTCGATATTGTTTGCATGCACAAGCCTGACGCATTCCCGCCAGTCAAGATCATCCCGCTCTTCCCAATATTGCCGCCATTTCCCCTTTACAAAACGGCAGGCCAGAATTGGTTCAGCCTCCAGGGAAAGTTGGACAGCCCTTTGCATGCGCGTGACATCCAGAAAACGATCAAAAACAATAACGCAATGGAGCTGGACGTCGTTTGCCATGCGCATGAAAAACAGAACCTTGTCCAGCTTTTCAGCCTTAAAGCGTCGCGGTATTTTCTTTTGGGGGGGATCTTTTTTCATATAATACAGTATAAAACAGCCCAGGAGACAAGGGGCTGACCTGTCTCTTGCGACAGATCCGCCACCCTTGCCGACAGCTTGGACATCTAAAACCGGTAGCTGATCTCCCCCCAGACGGCGCGGCCCTCGATGGGATAATCGTAGGGGATGTACGCGCCGCCGGGAGCGGCGGCCGCATAGGGGCTGGGAATCCTGCCCACCTCGTCGAAGAGGTTCCGGAGGCCCATGGCCGCTTCCCAGTGGTTGGCAATGTTCTTGCGCCGCACCAGCAGGTTGACCACCTCGTAGTCATTGATGTCGCCGCGCGGGTCGCCCTTGGCGCGGTGGCGCTCGCCGATCCAGTAGAGCTGCCCATCCAGGGACCAGTCCGGCAGGAAGGCCCAGGAGGGGTTCAGGTAGAACTGCATCTCCGGGGCATCCGGCACCACCGCATCGGTCTTCTTGTTCTCGGAGCGCTGAAAGGCGAAATTGGAACGCAGCCGGAAGTCACGATGCGGCAGCCAGTCCATCTCCAGTTCAAAGCCTTGGCCCTCCTGCTCGCCGTAGTTGGTAAACGCTTGGGGCAAGGGTCCGACAAGCTCTATGAGTTCCGTGGCCTCATAGTTGAACAGGCTGAGGATCAAGCGGAGATCCTTGGTGGGCTGATAGTCGAAGGCCAGTTCGACGGTTTCGATCTCCTCCGGGGCAAGAGTGGGGTTGCCGACGGACACGGTGTTGTTCTTGACGTATTGCTCGCCGAAGGAGGGCGCGCGGAAGGCCTGCCCGTACATGAGCTTGGTGGTGAGGTCATAGCGGGTCTCCCAGACCAGGGCCGCTCTGGGGTTGACGGTGGAGCCGAAGTCGGAGTATTCGTCATGGCGCACGCCTGCAGTGAGGGTCCAGCTTTTGGCAAACTGCCACTCGTCCTGCACCAGGCCGTACCACAAAGTGCGGCTCGCCTCGTCGATGAAGATGTGGGCAGGGTCGGTCACATGCACCAGATTGCCGAACTGGTCGGCTCCTGCCGCCGGACCGAAATTCTTGTACTGGTCCCGGCCGAAGTCGTAGGACTTGGCGCCACCGCCGATGCGGAGCTGGTGATTGCGGAACCCCTTGTACACGCCGCCCGCCTCCGCGCCGCCGTCCTGGGAGGTACAGATGGGATTACCCAGCATATTGAGGAAACCGGCGGGGAAGAATTGGAGAAAAACATCCTGATTGATATAGGAGTAGTAGACCCGGCTCTCCAGATCCCAATTCTCCACCAGCTTGTCATTGTGATAGGTCAGGTCAACAAGCAGGGATTGTGTGTCGATATCGTTGTCGTAGGTGATGGCCTGGGAGCCGCCCGGGCCGAGGCTGGAATCCTGCAGGGTGCCATAGAGATGGAGGGTCCAGTTCTCCTTGCGCAGATTGAGGTGGCTGTCCAGTTGCTCGTTCCAGGTGTCCAAGTGGCCCGGGGCGTTGGAAAGGGCGCCCGCGCCGATGGCGTGGAGGTAGTCTTGCTCGATGGTCCGGCCCTTATCGCCGCCGCTCCGGCGGGATTCCATGCCAAAGGCCACATCCCAGCCATTGTACTGGCCGCCGTGTTGGGCCCAGATATCGGAGGTGTCAAAGGAGCCGTAACGCCCACCCGCCTGGGTGCCGTTGATCTCGAAGTTGTCCTTGGTGATGACGTTGACCGTGCCGCTGAATGCATCCGCGCCGTGCAGGGCCGAGCCCGGCCCCCGCACCACCTCCACCCTGGAGATCATGGCCACCGGCATCTGGAAGTTCATAAGGCGGCTGCCCTGGTAGTTGGAGGTGAAGGGCACGCCGTTGATCAGCAGCAGCACCTGGGGGTTGAGGCTGGTATGCACCCCGCGGATCGACCAGATAGAGCCGAAATATCCGGTGCCGGACGGCTCCACATGTACCCCCGGCACCGCTTCCAGTACCTCGTCCAAGGTGGTGGCGCCCATGCCCTTGATGTCCTCGGCGGTGATGACCGAGGCCACGGAGGGGGCCAGATGCACCGGCTTGAGCGAGCCGGTGGCGGTGAGCAGCAGCCGGTCGGTGCGGTAGGCATCTTCCTCCTGCGGCCCCTGGCCGAACATCTCCTCGAAGGCCTCGGCCTCGGCCTTGCCGGTGGAGGCCAGGGGGGAATCCGTTGCCGTGGCTGCGGTGGAGCAGGACAAACACAATAAAGCCGCTGCCGTCATAACCCGTTTTTTACGCATCCCTCTTCTCCCTTCCGCTGTTGAAAAAATGCCGAACAGGGCCGAGCAGGGATTTTTTTTCGGCAAAATCCCTGCTGATTCCCTCCAGCTTATGGGGGGAGGCAAAAAAAATCAAGGAAACATTCGGCGGAAAAAAGGAAAAAACCTTTTGACTTCATCTGGTTAGCAGGATGCAGGAATATCCGGCAGCGCCGGTTTCCGCTCAACGGATAACGGCGGTGGCCATATCCAGCACCTGGGGCGAGACAGGCAACTCGATGCGCTCCGCGGTTTTTATATTGACGAAAAGCTGGGTGCCGATGGGCTCCATCACCCCGATTTCCCCGGGCTTCTGGCCGTGCAGCAGGATGTTGCGGGCCATGGCCGCAACCTGGCCTCCGATCTGGCCGAGGTCCGGGTTGACCGTAAGCGCCAGCCCCATCTTGGCCAGATTCTGAGTCTGTCCGACACAGAGGAGTTTCTCCTTCAGACAGCGATCCTCAAGCCAGTCCATATTCTCCAGGGTGTAGACCACAGGGTCATTCAGCAGCCAGAAGGCATCCACCCTGCCCGCGAGCCGCTTGAAGGCGCGCTGGAAATTCTCCGTCCGGTCAACGGGCTCGGCTACCAGCTCCAGACCGAGCAGGGCCGCCGCCTCCCTGGCCTGGGAGAGAATCGTTTCCGAAAGAGGGCTGTAGAGGAGGCCGATACGCCGCATGGCCGGCAGGAACATGGTCATATTGACAAACTGGGCGCCGGGTGAGATCTCGGCGGCGATCCCGGCAATATTGCTGCTGCCGTCCAGCAGCTTATAACGCTGCCAGTTCAACACCATGGCGAAAAGAACCGGAATCTCCTGGCGATCCTGAGTCCAGAGCTTTGCCGCATAGGCGGCTTTGGCGCCCAGGGCGAAAATCAGGGATGGCCGGCAGGCAAAAAGCTTTTCCTTCAAGCCGGGATCATGGGCAATGTCGCCGTGCAGGTTGAAAACCTGCACCGGCATCCCTATTTCCTCGCTGAAGATGGTGACCTGCTGCCCATACGCCGCCTCGCTGTCCGAGAGCAGGATGGCGACCGGGCCGCCGGGCGCGGCAACAACCGGCGTCGCGCTGCCGGCCCAAAGGGTGAGCGCCAGCAACAGGAGGAGCAATTTTTTGTGCATCGAGCTACTCAACATTGGGAATCCGCCATGTATCGATTTGCAGCATCTCCATGACACGTGCTGCTTTGCCGCCGTCTTTGCCTGCCAGGAGAACCTTTCGCATCCTTTCGACCTCTCCGGCCGGGACCGCGCCGTAGGTATAACAGAGAACCGGCAGGGGAAGGGGATCCGAAACGGCAAGGATCTTGACCGTTTTGAGAAGACGGGGGTTGATGTTGCCGATATGCTCAAGGTTGTCCTGGGAAACAAGCGCCGCCTTCACCTGCCGCAAGGCCAAGGCAAAGAGGGCGTCGGAATCCTTGGCCGTGGTGATGAAATTGAGTTCCTTGCCCCGAAGGCCGATGCGCTTGAAGATGGCTTCGTCCAGCACGGCAAGCCCGGCCTGTCCCACCGGGGTCATGGCAATGGTGGTGCCGGCCAGCTTTTCCGTTGTCAACGCCGAATCAGCGGCGACGAGCAGCACCTTGCGGTAGGTGGTCGCCCCTTGGCGGACCGGAATGAGAAACGGCTTGAAGCGTTTCTCGTTGCCGTCCTGATGGAGGTACCATTCAGGCAGAAAAAGAAAAGCCGGGCTATCGTTCCGCACCTCGCGGTCAAAATCGTGGAACCGGGCAAAGGGCTGAAAGGAAAAGGTAAAGCCCGAAGCGGACAAAAAAGAGTCCATGGCCTCCTTGAGGCCGGAAAGGTTGTTGTGAATGGAGTCGGGATTGAAATAAAGGAATTGGGAAGGGGCGATGGCGCCCCCCGAGCGGAGCGGCGCGCAAACCGGCAACAACAGCATCAGCATGGCTGCTATATATTTACAAAGCCAGCGCATTCAGGGGCACCTTTGAAACAGGAAGAAATCATAGCCACGAATATAGCATATCCGCAGCCATCCCCCACCGTATTTTGATATTTTTTGAAATATCTATTGCCGCGAGCGGGTGGACTCGCCGTGCCTACGCTATCCGCAGCAGCTTCAGCACAATAATCCCCACCTCGTACAGCATATAGAGGGGCACACCCATGAGCAGCATATTGAACACATCGGGGGTGGGCGTGAGGAGGGCGGCGATGACGCTGATTACCAGGGCGGCGTAGCGGCGGTTTTTTTCAAAGAACGATCTGGGCAGGATTTTTATCTTGGCCATGAAGATCATGAAGATGGGCAGCTCGAAGATCAGCCCGAAGGCGAGAACAAAGATAGAGACAAACGAGACAAACTCGCTGATGGAGATAACCGGTCTGAGCTGTTCCGTCTGGAAATCCAGGAGAAAATCGATGCCGAAGGGCAGGGTGATGAAATAACAGAAGGCGGCGCCGCTGTAGAACAGGAAGCAGGAGAAAATCACGAACCAGAAGACAAGGGAGCGGGACAGGCTGAAGGGCTTGGCCAAGGCGCGCCAGAGAAAGTAGCTGAGCATGGGCATGATGGTGAACAGCGTCATGGCCAGGGAAACGGTGACATGGGCGAGGAAGGGCTCTGCCACCGTGAAGAAAGCGAGTTTCTGGTGGAGGTGGCCCTGGACCAAGGCCAACAGTTGGCGGGAGATGCTGTAGAAGCCAAGGCAGCCCAGAAGCAGGGCAAGCCCCATTGCCAGGACGGCCCTCCGCAGGTCTTTGATGATGATGGCAAGGCGTTGGGTGGTGGTGTTCACGGAAGTCTGGGCGATTGCGGGGTGTCGGGGTTGGTTGGGGGACTGCCGTGGATCTCCTTGTCCAATCGCTTGAAAAAGATCTCCATGAACTCATGCCGCTCGGCAGCCAGTCGTTTGCCTTCCGGGGTGAGCATTTTGTCTTTGATCTTGCAGAGTTTTACCAGGAATTCCCGATAGGCCGTGTCTTCGGTGGAGTAGGATCTGGTTTTCGTCACGTCCACCCCCCGGTTGTGCAGCCGGGCTCCGACCTGGCCGGCAAAGAGAAAGGCGCGGCCGATGCCGATGGCGCCGATGGAGTCGAGCTTGTCCGCGTCAAAAAGGATCTTGGCTTCCAGGGTTTCCGGAATCTTGTTGTTGCGGTAGCGGTGCGCTTCGATGCAGTGCAGGATCGCCTCCTGCATCTCCTGGGAAAACCCCAAGCCGGTGAGAATGGTGCGGGACATCTCCGCACCCTTGGTGGCATGGCAGATCTTGCCCTGGGACAGCATCTCGTGGCTGCGGCCGATATCGTGGAGCAGGGCCGCGGCGCTCAAGATATCCAGGCGGGCGTTCATCAGCCGGCCGATATGGAGAGCCAGGTTGTGGACCCGTTCGGTGTGGTCCGGGCCATGGCAGCCGCCTTCGGCCTGGCAGTATTCGTGGGAAATGGCCAGCAACCGCTCGGTCAGCTCCCGGCCCAGAGGGGGCTCGCCTTGAAGTTGCCCGGCAGAGAGGCTGTTCTGCCGGTTGTCAGCGTTTGGCGAGGACATGGTCCAACCATCTGATGCCGAGACGCAGCAGGGCAAGGTCTTGTGTGGCAATCTCCCGCCGCTCGCTTTCCGTGAGGGGGAAGGGCAGGGCAAGCGTGGCATCGAGAAGCTGGTGGCGCAAGATATCCAGGCTGTACAGGGAAAGGAAGATTTCCAGCTCCCGCGGCCCTGGCTGCTGCCCATCCTTGAGGCCGGGATGCTGAAGAACGGCCAGCAGCTCATCGTTCATGGCGTTGTAGAAGGACAGATCCTGATCCTTCTGCCAGGCGGTGATGTCCTGCTGGTTGCCTTCGCTGAATCCCTTGCAGTGGGGTTCGGTGAGGAGGACATGCATCTCGTGCCGGTCGCCGTCCGGGGTGGTGAAGGCGCCGCGCCCCAGGGGATAGGTCCGGCAGGCGCCGGGCCGGTCCGCATAGACGCTGCAACCGGAGGCGGTGACAAACGGGCAGCTGGCCCGGCCGTCATCCACCATGCAGAGGAAAACCTGGGGAAAGACACTCTCCTCTGTCTGCTCGACCACGGCATACTGGTCGAGAAAGGTGGAGGGGGCAAGCCCCAGATGCTTGCTCAACCGGAGCACGTCGTAGGGGCTGAGGGCCAGATCCAGCTGCCGGCAGCAGTCGGTAAAGCAGGCAACGCCGGGATGGCAGCGGAACCGGAAGGTCTCGTCCGGGGTCAGGGGCCGGACATGCTCTGGGGCGAGATCTGGTCGCATAGCCTACGCGGTCTTGCCCCGGTGCCAGAGGGTGAGCAGGGGGCTGGCCACGAAAACCGAGGAGTAGGTGCCCACCATGACCCCCACCAGCAGGGCATAGGAAAAGTCGTGGATCACCGAGCCGCCCAGGGCATAGAGGGCAACCAGGACCATGAACACGGTGAGCGAGGTGACGATGGAGCGGCTCAACACCTCGTTGGTGCTGGTGTTGATCGTGGTATCGGTGATGTTTTCCGGGTCTTCGCTCTTGCGCAGGTTTTCGCGGATCCGGTCGAAGATGATGACCGTGTCGTTCAAGGAGTAGCCGGCCAGGGTCAGAAGCGCGGTGATGGTGAGCAGGGTGATTTCCATGTTGAGCAGCCAGAGGAGGCCAAGCACCGCAAGAACATCATGGAGCGTGGCCAGGGTGGCGGCAATGCCGAAACGCAGGTCAAAACGCAGCCCCAGGTACACGACCACCCCCAAGAGGGAGATGATTACGGCCAGCAGCGCTTTGGAGCGCAGGGTGTCGCTCACCGAGGAGCCGATCTCCGACTGATTTTCCACGGCGAAGTGCTTATCCGGGAAATTGGTGTTCAGCTGGGCGGTGACCGTCTCGGAGACGTGGCCCACCACCTTTTCGCTGTTCTTTATCTTGACGATCAAGCGGTTTTCGCCCTCGACCTTTTGCAGCTCGACGCCTTCAAGATCGCCCTTTGCCAAAGCGGTGCGCACCTCGCCCAGGGAGAAGGGCTGGGTGGACTGATACTGAAGCAGGGTGCCGCCGGAAAAATCCACGCCCATGTTGGCCTGGCCGCGCATGATCTGGACAAAGGCCAGGCAGCCGATGAGCGCGCAGGTGCCGGAGATGGCGAAGGTCAGGTTCTTGATCCGCATGTAGTCGAGATTCGGGTTCTTGAGAAAGAGCATGAAGGAAAGCTTCTTGAGTTTGCGCTTGCCCTGCATGGAGTCGTAGAACAGCCGGGAGGCGAAGAGGGTGGAGAAGAGGTTGAAGATGATGCCCAGCGACAGGGTGACGGCAAAGCCCTTGATCGGGCCGGTGCCGAAGAGAAACAGGGCCAGGGCGGTGATCAGGGTGGTCACATGGGCGTCGATGACGGTCCAGAACGCCTTGGCGAAACCGGCTTCGACCCCGGAGCGCACGGATTTGCCCAGGGCGAATTCCTCGCGCATCCGCTCGAAGATGACGATGTTCGAGTCCACCGCCATGCCGACGGAGAGGATGATGCCGGCGATGCCCGGCAGGGTGAGGGTGCCGCCCATCATCGCCAGCCCGGCAAAGAGCAGGAGGATGTTCAGGACCATGCAGAGGTTGGCGATGACCCCGGAAAGCCGGTAGTACACGGCCATGAACAGCACCACCAGGATGGTGCCGAACAGGCCGCTCATCAGCCCTTTGTTGATGGAGTCCTGGCCAAGGGAAGCGCCCACCGTGAGGTTCTGGACGATTTCCACCGGAGCGGGCAGGGCGCCGATCCGCAGGACAATGGCCAGGTCGGTCGCTTCCTCGTAACTGAAGCTGCCGGAGATCTGGGCGCTGCCGCCGAGGATCTTTTCCCGGATCACCGGGGCGGAGCGGACCACCTCATCGAGGACGATGGCAAAGCGTTTGCCCACGCTTCTTTCCGTGACCTGGCCGAAGACGGCGCCGCCACGGCCGGTGAGGTCAAGGCCGACGTAGGGCTCGTTGAAGTTGCCGCCCACCCGGACCTGGGCATCCTTGACCATGTCACCGGTCATCAGCACCTGGCTCTTGAGCAGAATGGGCAACTTGATTTCCTTCTTGGTGACCTTGTCCACATCCTTTTCAAAATAGATCTCGGTGCCTGCCGGGAGCCTGCTCTGCAAGGCGAGATTGAGCTGTTTCCGGCTGCCGCCCTCCTGCCACTGGCCGGTCTGAATGGCCTGGGAGATGAGCTGCGGCAGGTTGAGGCCGGCAGTGTCGTCCACCAGTTTGAATTCGAGCTGGGCGGTCCGTCCGATGAGGTTCAGGGCTCGTTGCGGATCCTTGACCCCGGGGAGCTGGATAACGATTTCATCCGCTCCCTGGCGGACAATGGCCGGCTCGGCCACGCCGAACTGGTCGATCCGGTTGCGGAGAATCTCCAGGGATTGATCCACTGCCTTGTTATTGATGAAATCGATTTTTGCCTGTTTCAGGCTGACGATGATCCGGGGGAAGGATCCTTGGTCGGTCTGGAAATCACCGTCAAGATCGGGAAAGTCCTTGGTGATGGTCTGCTTGACCGTCTCCAGGGCGCCGGTGTTGGGGAGGGTCAGGATGATCTTGCGTGCGTCGCTGGAAGCGGTGCGGACCACGGTGATCTTTTTCTCGGCCAGGGCTTCCTTGAGATCCTGGACCGAGAGATCCAGATTGTTTTCAATGGCCTTTTTGAGATCCACCTTGAGGACCAGGTGCATGCCGCCTTGCAGGTCCAGGCCCAGCTTCAGTCCTGCCGGGGCGAGGTATTTCTGCCACCAGGTCGGAACCTTGGTGAAGGAGGGAGCAACGGTCATGCCGGCAAAAATGGTGACACAGAGCAGGAGGGTGATTTTCCAGCGCAGGGAACTCGACATAAACTCTCCATGATGCGGGTTAATGTGCAACCTGACAACAACACTCTTCGGCTTCCTGAAAGAAGGCCCCGGGGCATGGCATTTCCTCGATTTTTCCGTCAAATCGGGGTCGTCATGATTCGGTGCGAGATTATACTCCCCTTTTGCCAGAAGTCAAATTGCAAAAAAGGATGTTTGGGTTCATGCATTCGGCTGAATTCGCAGGGGTATTTTTTAGCCTGCCTTTTTCCGTGAGAAAAATCCTGGGGCAAGAAAAGGCTATGCTATAATATTCAAGAAAATGATTCTTTTTGACTGACGCAGCACAGGAGGAATATGGGCAGAAAGATTCTCGTTGTCGATAACCATCCCATGGTGCTCAAGCTCATTGCCAACCTGTTGGAAAAGGGCGGGCATGAGGTGCGTACCGCCGAGGATGGCCTGAGCGCCCTGGACATCCTGAAGTCCTACGTGCCGGACATCATTTTCGTCGATCTGGTGATGCCCAACATCAGCGGCGAGAAGCTGTGCCGGATCATCCGGAACATGCCCCATCTCCAGGGGGTATTTCTTGTCATTCTCTCGGCCATCGCCGCCGAGGAAGAACTCGATTTCGAGACCCTGGGGGCGGATGCCTGCATCGCCAAGGGAAGCATGACCAATCTGGCCAGGCATGTGGCCAGGGTTCTTGAACTGGCGAGTTCCGCGGGCGGCCGGGAAAAGTCTCGGGATATCCTCGGGCTTGATGAGGTGGCGACCCGCGAGATCACCAGGGAGCTGCTCTCTTCCCGGAAACATTTTGAAGTAATCCTTCGGAACATGTCCGAGGGGATTCTTGAGTTTGCCGCGAACAGGAAGGTTGTTTTCGCAAACCCCGCCGCGCTCGCCCTGGTGGGTATCCCGGAAGAGATACTGCTGGGGTCGGAGTTCACCGAGATTTTTTGCGGACATTCCCTTGAAGCCGTATCCGCGTTATTGAAAGATCCGGGGGAAAGTCCCCTGAAAATTTCGGAAGAGGCGCCGGTTCTCCTCAACGGCCGTCAGGTTTCCCTCCAGTTTTTGCCTGTTACAGGAGAGGGCGGCGCTTCCACCATTGTCATCATCCATGATGTTACCACCCGGAAGCAGGCAGAGGAGAAGATCAGCGAGCAGAACAAGTTTTTGAATAAACTCATCGAGTCGCTGCCCCATCCTTTTTTCGTGGTTGAGGCCGAGGGGTATCAGGTGTTGCTTGCCAACTCTTCCGCGCAGCGTCATCTGATCGGTCTGGCCGATTATCCGAGGCAGGTTCCCGGAGAGGTTTCATGCAAGGCGCCGCCGCCATACGCGCCCCTTGACCGGGTGCGGCAGGGCAAGGACTCCTTTCTCACGGAATATGTCGAACCGGGAAAGGACGGCCAGGAAACAACGCACGAGATCCATGCGCATCCCATTTTTGATAAGAAGGGGAAGGTCACGCAGATTATCGAATACCGGTTGGACATCACCGAGCGGAAAAAGGCGGAGCAGGCTCTGCGTGATTCGAGGGATGAGTTGGAAAAGGCCCTGGACAATCTGCGGGTTGCCCAGCAGGTTGCCATCCGCCAGGAAAAGCTGGCCTCCATCGGCACCTTGGCCTCGGGGGTGGCCCATGAGATCTTGAATCCCCTCAATATCATCGGCACCTTGGCCCAGGTCATGCAGCTTGAGAAGATCCCCGCAAGCATGCGGAAAAATCTCGATGAGATGCTGGCCCAGATCAAACGCGCCACCAAGATCACCAACAGTCTCAGAACATTTTCCCACCAGCATGCCTTCGAGGTCCGGATGGTCGATGTCCATGCGCTGTTTGACAAAACCGCCGCCCTGCTCGAACATGACCTGAATCTGGATAATGTGCGGGTGGAGCGGCACTATGCCCATGACCTTCCCCGCATCGAGGCGGATGAGGATCAGCTGGCCCAGGTGTTTCTCAATCTGGTGAGCAATGCCCGTGACGCCATGTCTTCCGGGGAAAAACGGATTATTATCGAAACCAAGGCAAAGGATGCCGGGGTTGAAATCCGGTTCGGCGATACCGGCGCCGGTATTGATCCGATGGAGCTTGACAAGATATTCGACCCGTTTTTCACCACCAAGGATCCCGGCCGTGGTACCGGTCTTGGCCTGTGGATTGTTTATTCGATAATTGAAAACCATTGTGGTACCATTCGGGTCGAGTCGGAGAAGGGGAAGGGTGCGGAGTTTGTGATTTTTCTGCCAACGCATCTGCCCGGCCGGGGGGAATGTCCCCCGGCGGTTGAAAAATAGAGTCGTGCCATCGGGGATCCGGGGGGATCATGGATGAAGAAAAAAATTAAAATCCTTATTGTGGATGACGAATACGCCTTTTGCCGGTCATTGAAGATATTTCTCGAGAAGATCGGATTTGAAACGTTCATCGCCACAAACGGCGAACATGCCGTGGATATCGTCAGGGAGGAAAAACCGGCCATCATGACCCTTGATATCCGAATGCCGGGGCTCAACGGTTATGATATCCTCCAGAAGGTCAAGAGGCTGCATCCCGATCTGTTCATCGTCGTTGTCACCGCCATCGATGTGCCAAACATGGAGGAGATGCTTGACCACAGCGGAGCCCATGCTCTCCTGCACAAGCCCATCGATCTGCAGAAGCTTTCCGACACGCTCTACGGGTTTGTCGGGCATCTCCTGTAAGCCGATTTCGGACACGGAAAAAGGGGATGGTTGACGTCGACAAGGGGGGGAAATTGCTCGTTTTCTGGACAGCTATTGCCTACTGTCTGATCGGCATTGAGATCATCATCATGATTTCTCCCTTTGCCCTGTATTTCTATTCGGTGTACGGGCCCGTGCTCCGGTTCCTCGCCGCAAGCCCTTTCACCAGCTGGTCCACGGAATTTTTTCTGCCGCATCTGGTTTTTCCCGACGATCCGCTGGTCAGGGGGATCTCCCTGTTGCAGGTGCTCATGGTTGTCGGGCTGCTGCTTTTTGTCCTGGCGGCCTTTCCTCTGTACCATGGGCGTTTCACCGGCAAGGGGGTGGTGGCCCGCGGTTGTTATGGCAGGATCCGCCATCCGCAATACCTGTTCCTCGCCATCTCCGGGTTTGGCCTGATGCTGTACTGGCCGCGTTTCATCATCCTGATCATGTATATCACCATGCTCTTTGTCTATTACGCCCTGGCCCGCAATGAAGAGTGGCGGATGCGCCAGGAGCAGCCCGAGGCCTATGCGCGCTACATGGCCGGCACCCCCATGTTCCTGCCCGGCGAGCCGGGGGGGCGGCTGTTCCGGCTGTTTTTCGGCCGGATCCGGCCGAAATGGCTGGGGATTGTCGCGGCCTACTGTCTGACCGTGACCATGGCCGTGCTGTTGGCTTTTGCCTTGCGCAGCTATACGGTGCGGACCCTGCCCATGGTCAAGGCCCCGGATGCCCGGCAAATTGTTTCCGTGTTTCCCCGCCCGGACCGGGAGATTCTGGCGGTGTATCAGGCGGCCCTCGACTCGGCCCAGGTGCGAGAGGCCCTGCAAGGCAAGGGGGCCAATGCGGTCTACCTGCTGCCCGGGGATTTCTTTTTGAATGCCCTGCTCACCGAGGAGGACCGGCGTTTTTCCGATCACATGCTGGAGCGGTTTCCCGAGATTCTCGAATGGCACCAGCATCGGTTCAGCGGCGGACTGGGGAAGTTCTTCCGGATTTTTTATAATTTTGTCCGGACCTGGGGTTCGGTGGAAACCGATTATGAGGTCGAGCGGCTTATTTTCATGCGGGTGGATGATGCCGCCGGCCAGCCCGTGTCTCCGGCGGAGATTTTCAAGATCGGCCTGAAGCGAAGACCGGTTCTGCTCGTTGACCTGCAGGCTTCCGGTCATGCGGTCCGGTCCGTGGTAATGACCACGGACAATCACAAATGGGGCCTCATGCCCATGCCCACCTTTTAAGAGGAAGCTTGTCAATGATCTGTTTTTTTGCAAGCCCGCGTCCGCGTTCCATCGGTTGTCTTTTCTTTTCCCTTGTCCTGCTCTGGACAATCCTTCTTGTCTCCCCCCTGGCGGGGCAGGCCGCTCCACCACGGAAAAAACCCCAGGAGTTGGTGTTTCTCAGCTGGCCCGATTACATGGATCCGAAGTTGATCAAGAAATTCGAGAAACAGCATGGGGTCAAGATCCGTCAGGTATATTACGAAACCGAGGAGGAGCAGGAGCGGTTGCTCTCGCTGACCAACGGCAAGGGATACGACGTGGTTCTGGTGAGCATGATCAACGGCCTGTCGTATCTGAACCGCAAATGGCTGGCCCCGGTGGACACCACCAACGTGCCGAACATCAGACATATCGACCCCGCCTGGGCCCGGGTGGCCCCGGAGCTGATGAAGCATGCGGTTCCCTTTTCCTGGGGCACCATGGGGATCGTCTACCGGAAGGATCTGGTCAAGGGCGAGGTGCGCGGCTGGAAGGATCTGCTCATGCCCCAGGAAGGATTGCGCGGCAAAATCCTCATGATCAAGGATCGGCGTGACGCCATGGTGCCCGCCCTGAAGATGCTGGGCTATTCGGTGAACAGCGCCGGCATGGAAGAACTGGATGCCGTGGAAAAGGCGATGCTTGCCCAGAAGCCTTTTGTGAAAAAATACGGGTACCCCGCCCTGGATGAAAAATCCCAGCTGGTGAAGGGAAATATCTGGATGGCCATGGTCTATAGCGGTGATGCCGTGACACTCCAGGAACTCGACGGAAACATAGCCTTTGTCTTTCCCGAGGAAGGAACCAGCCTCTGGCTGGATAACCTTGTGGTCATGGATTCTTCCCCGAAAAAAGCTCTGGCCCTGGCCTTTATCAATTTTCTCAACGAACCGGAAAACGGTGCGCAACTTGCGGGGTATATCTTCCAGGCAACCCCGAACCTGGCGGCGAAAAAACTGCTTCCCCCGGAACATCTGCACAACACCATCATCTGGCCGGATGAAAAGACCATGGCCCGCTCCGAGCTATACGCTCCGCTGCCGCCGCGGGCCGAGAAGCGGTATAATTCCATTTTTTTGAAGGCCTCGGCAGGACTCCGATAGGGTTCCATTTTCCATGAAACTTCGAACCAAAATCAGTCTGCTCCTCATTCCTCTCATTGTCCTCCCTTTTCTGGGGATCGGCGTGTTTGTTTCGGCCAGGCTTTCCGACTATGCGCGAAAAACAGCCTTTTCCCAGGCGGACGCGCTTCTTGGCCAGGTGAAAAACAATGTAACTTCCTACTTGGGGATTTCCCAGGCCAATCTCGAGCTTTTTTCCCGTTCCGACCTGCTCAAGAGCTACATCATGATTTCCGACGAGCAGACCCGTTACGCTATTTTCCAGAATCCGCTCCTCACCCAGTTTGCCAAGTACATGGAGGTCTATCCGGAATATTATGAAATGCGGGTGCTCTTGCCCGATGGCTATGAGGATGCGCGGGTTGTCCACGGCGAGGTGGCAAATGCCACCGAGGAAGAGAGCGGTTCCGCCTGGTTCCGGCGTTTGCGTGAAAGCGGGGAGGACTCTTTTTTTCAGTTGGCGGTCAATGCGGACAACAAAAAGCCGGTGGCCTATTTTTCGAAAAAGCTTGTCTATGCAAACGACGCGGAGCAGGGGCCGCTGTCGGACCCGTTGCTGAAAGGCTACCTGGTTCTCACCATCGAGCCGAATTTTCTGGCCAAGCCGGTGCAGGAAACAAAAATCGGCTCGACCGGGCGGATGTTTTTTGTGAACGGGACCGGGCAGGTTCTTTTCAGGAGGGGCGGGGATGGTCTGCCGGAAACCCTGCCCCCCGCCCTGTTGGGCGCCTTGCGGCAAAACCAGGCGCGGTTTCTCTTTTCCAGCGCTTTGTCCGAGCCCTCCTATTGCAAACTCAGTCAGGTGGCGCCGGATCTCTGGTTGGGAGCGGTGTTGCCGGAGAAGGATCTGCTGGCTGCCGGGCGAAATCTCCAGCTGCTCATCCTCTGTATCACCCTGGGGATTGTCCTGCTGCTTTCCCTTGTCTTGTTTTTTGGCCTGAAACGTTTTTTTGTCGATCCGCTATCCTGGTTGGTTGCCTCAAGCCGGAGGGTCGGCAAGGGTGAGCTGAAAAAGATCGAGATGCAGGGGGAACGGAGCGATGAAATCGGCGAGCTGCTCCACACCTTCAACACCATGGTGGATGATCTGAGCGTATCGCGCCGGGATCTGCTTGATCAGCAGGAATTGCTGGAACAACGGGTCAGGGAGCGCACCGAACATCTGGTTGAGGTCAACCGGGAGCTTGAGGTTGCCCGCCGTGAGGCGGAACAGGCCAACCACCTGAAAAGTGAGTTCCTGGCCAATATGAGCCACGAGATCCGCACCCCCATGAACGGGGTGATCGGCATGACCCAGCTTCTGCTCAGCACCGCCTTGAGCAAGGAGCAGACCGAATACGCCGAAACCGTGTATTCCTCGGCCGAGACCCTGCTGCATATCATCAACGATATCCTTGATTTTTCGAAGATCGAGGCCGGTAAGCTGGAGCTTGAATCCATCGAGTTTGGGCTGCGGGATCTGGCCGAGGATATTGCGGAGATGTTTGCCCATGCCGCCCATGCCAAACGACTCGATATCCTGGCCTATGTGGCCCTCGACCTGCCCCGGGTTGTGGTGGGTGATCCGACCCGGCTGCGGCAGGTGATTACCAATCTGGTGGGCAACGCCCTTAAATTTACCGCCAAGGGTTCGGTGCGCATCAAGATTACCAGGGCTCTCGATGTGGCTGCCGCTGTGCCGGGGACGATTCCGATCCGGGTGGAGGTGGTGGATACCGGCATCGGCATTGCCGGGGAGGCGCAGGCAAGGTTGTTTCAGTCGTTCACCCAGCTCGACGGCTCCTACACCCGGCAATACGGCGGCACTGGCCTGGGGCTGGCCATCTGCAAGCAGCTGGTGGAGATGATGCACGGCGCCATGCGGGTGGAAAGCGAACCCGGGCAGGGCAGCAATTTTCAATTTGTGCTGGCGCTTGCGCCCGGCGGGGGGGGGACGGCTGCCAACCCTTGGGGAGAGACCATGGCGGCCTTGCAGGGGAAAAGGGTTCTGCTGGTTGTAGGGGAAGGGGGGTGCCGGCAGTTGCTCGCCGTCATGCTCGCCGAACTGAATCTGGAGGTCCGCACGGCGGAGAACGGGAGTGGCGCCTTGGCCCTGTGCAACGCGGAGCGGGAAGCCGGGCGTCCCTTCGATTGTGTCCTGGCCGAGGCGGAGATGGACGGCCTGGATGGCTGGGAGTTGGCCGGAAAATTGCAAAAACAGGCGAAAGGGAAAACCCCCGTGGCCCTGATGCTGAATGCGGTTGACCAACGGGAAAGCGTCGGGCAATGGAGGGCGGACCTTGGCGAATATCTCTTGCCCAAACCCATCAAGCTGGAACGGCTGATCAAGGTGGTGGCCAAGATGGTCGGGGTGGCGGTGTCTCCAGAGGGAGAGTCGCGGCAAGCTCCGATTTCGTGGGGCGAGGGCGACGATACCCTGCCGGCGCTCACCATTCTGGTTGCGGAGGACAATCTGGTCAATCAGCGGCTGGCCGTGCGGATGCTTGAGAAAAAAGGCCACACCGTGCGCGTCGCCAACAATGGCAAGGAGGCGGTGGCCGCTTTTGAGCGGGAACATTTCGATCTCATTCTCATGGATATCCAGATGCCGGAGATGGATGGTTTTACCGCCACCGGGCTCATCCGCTCGTTGGAAAAAAACAACGGCGGGCACATGCCGATTATCGCCCTTACCGCCCATGCGATCCAAGGGTACAAGGAGCAATGCCTGGCCGCGGGCATGGATGATTACTGCGTGAAACCGGTTCAGGCCAAAAACCTCTTTCAGACCATGGCCGGGGTTTTGCAAAAACACAAGGGATAGGGAGCGGGTCGACCATTCCCAGCCCTGTCGCGCTTCGATTATTTAGTTGAGTAATTTCCCGCTTTCCTATAATTGTAGAACATATCTTTCACCTCTTTCATCTTGGGCAGCACCCCCGACACACTGGAGCCGTTACATGAGCCAAGCCGCTGGTTACAAGACCGACATTCTTCTGCAATCCGGGACAAACGAGCTGGAAATCATCACCCTTTTTCTTCAATGGCGTGATCAGACCACGGATTCCATCAGCAGAACCGCTTACGGCATCAACGCCGCCAAGGTTCGCGAGTTGGTGGCCATGCCTGAGAACCTGACCGAAATCCCGGAAAGCGTCGCGGCCATGAAAGGCGTCTTCCTGCTGCGGGACCGCACCATCCCCCTGGTTGATCTCTGCGAATGGTTTGGCTACGAGCCGGACCTTTCCCCGGAGGCACGAGCCAAATGGGTGGTCATCGTCACCGAGATCAACGGCAAGTTTTTCGGCTTTATCGCCCACGGGGTGGACAAGGTCTACCGGGTGAGCTGGACGGCAATCCTGCCGCCGCCGCCGATCATCTCCCATTACAGCAGCCTCACCGGGGTGTGCCTGGTGGATGGCAATATCATCCAGATGGTTGATTTCGAGAGCATCATCGCCTCCATTGATCCCAGCATGGTTATCGATTCCGAAGCCCATTCCATCTCGGTGCGTCCCGATGCGGACCAGGTGGACAAGGCCGTGGTTATTGCCGATGATTCGCGGATCATCCAGGACCAGATCCGCAAAACCCTGGAAAGAGCGGGATACCGGGTTGTCGCCCATTCGGACGGACAGGATGCCTGGGAATACCTGGAAAAATTGAGAAGCAACGGCACGGTGCACGATGAGGTGCTGGCCGTGATCAGCGATATCGAAATGCCGCGGATGGACGGGCATAATCTCTGTAAGCGGATCAAGGAAAACAGCGGGTACGACGGCATCCCCGTCATGCTTTTTTCTTCGTTGGTCAATGATCTGGCCCTTCATAAGGGAGAGGCCGTGGGCGCCGACGATCAGATCTCAAAGCCCGAGCTTGGGCAGCTTGTCACCAGGCTGCAGGACTGTCTCCGGCGCTTGGCGGCCTGATAGCCGCTGTCTCGTGAGTGTGGTTTTTTTTCCCGATACCCTCTGTTGCGCCCTCTCTCGTAGCACCATTGCATCGCGCAGGATAAGATCATGAAGAGCGCCATGCATATGTATCGGTCCAACAGGGTTGAGGCCCTGTTGGATTCGCTGGCAAACGTTTTGCGTACGCCGCTTTCCTCGCCGTTGGCCCCGGAATGCATTATCGTGCAAAGCAAGGGCATGGCGGCCTGGCTTGCCATGCAGCTTTCCGGCAGGTTCGGGGTGTGGGCCAATCCCGACTTTCCCCATCCCCGGCAGTTTGTCCAGCGGGTGTTGCGGGCAACCCTCGGGCAAGAGGGCGACCAGGTGCAGCGGTACAGCCGGGAAAGGCTTGCCTTTGTGATCTGCGCTCTTCTCGATGATTGCCGCGACGATCCTGATTTTTCCCCCCTCACCTCCTACCTTTCCGATGGCCCGTTGAGCAAGAAGCTCCAGCTGGCCAGGCAGATCGCCCATCTCTTTGATCAGTATGCAGTGTACCGGCCCGAGATGATCCTTGCCTGGGAGGAAGGAGAGAACCGGGCCTTTGCCCATGCCCTGGAGGAGGATCTCTGGCAGCCCAAGCTCTGGCGGCGGTTGGTGGAGCATCTGGGCTGCTGCTCCCCGGCCCGGCTGATGCAGAAAGCCAGGCAATCGCTGGCCGCAGGGTCCATCCCTTTTCCTCAACTCTTGCCCGCCAGGGTTTCCCTGTTCGGCATCGACACCCTGCCTACCATCTATCTCGGCATCATGGGGGAACTGGCGCAAATCCTGCCGGTGCATTTTCATCTTTTTTCCCCCGCGGAGGGATACTTTGCCGACATCCGCTCCCAGGGAGAGGCGCACCGCGCCCTGGCTCGGTTGCCTGCCGACTTGGACCAGGCGGACCTCTATCTGGAGGCCGGCCATCCGCTCCTCGCCTCCATGGGCGGCATGGCCCGCGATTTTCAGGAGGTTCTTGAAAATGAGGTTCTCTACGTCGAGGCTGGGGAACAGTATGTAAGTCATGTTGCGCCGCGCACCATGCTGGAGGTGCTGCAAAACGACATCCTGCATCTGCATCATCGCTCCTTGGCAGACGGCAACGCCTCTCCCCAAATCCTGGCCGAAGGCGATGCTTCCATCCGCATCCATGCCTGCCACAGCCGTCTTCGCGAGGTCGAGGTGTTGCAGGATCAAGTGCTGGCCCTGCTCCAGGATGATCCGGCTCTTGCCCCCCGCGACATTCTGGTCATGCTGCCCGAGGTTTCCGCCTATGCCCCGCTCATCGAGGCGGTGTTCGGCCTTTCTCCGGAGGACAAACGCTGTATCCCCTACCGCATCGCGGACCGCTCCCTGTTGAGCGGCGCCCCGCTCATCGATGTTTTTTTCCGCTTTCTCCAGATGGCCCCCGGCAGAATGGTGGTGTCAGAGGTTCTCGAGCTCCTGGCCTGCGAGGAAATCCGGCAGAAGTACGGAATTACCTCCGATGACCTGCCCAAAATCCGGCTTTGGGTGGAAAAGGCCGGGATCAGGTGGGGGATCGACGAGCTGCACCGGGAATCGTTGCAGCAGCCCAAGGAGCGGCAGAACACCTGGCGGTTCGGCTTTGACCGGTTGGCCTTGGGGTATGCCGTCCGGGCGGACGGGGCCTTTTGGGGCGAGGTTCTCCCCTATGAGGAGATCGAGGGCCAGGCAGCGGAGCTTGCCGGCCGGTTCATGAATTTTTGCGAGACCCTGTTTGCCGCGGCCGGCAAGCTCTCCTTGGCCAGGGAGATGCCGGAGTGGCAGCGGGTTCTCAACGATCTGCTTGAGGCCCTTTTTTGGGAGGATTCTCCCCAGGCCTGGCAAGTGCAAAAGGTCCGGGACAGTTTGGCCCAGATCGCCCTTGAGGCGCAGGATGCCGGGTTCAGCCAGTCCCTTGATATGAACGGCATCGTCATTCTCCTCAAGGAGAAACTGTCCGGCCAGGCAACGGCCCAGGGCTTTCTCGAAGGTGGGCTCACCTTCTGCGGCATGCTGCCCATGCGCTCGATCCCCTTCAAGGTTATCTGTCTGCTGGGTATGAATGACGGGGATTTTCCCCGGGTGGAGCACCCGCAGAGCTTTGATCTCATCGCCCGCTATCCGCAGCGGGGCGACCGGGCCAAGCGCAACGATGACCGGTATGTTTTTCTCGAAGCCCTGCTTGCCGCCCGCGAGAGATTCCTGGTTTTTTATCTGGGCAACAACCTGCGGGACGGCAAACCGCTTCCTCCTGCCGTGGTGGTTGAGGAGCTGGTGGATTGCCTGGCGGAGAGCTTCAGCCTTGGGCCTGACGCCTTGGGCCCCGGCGGCGCGGATTGTTTTGCCGCACACCGCAAAAGCCTGGAGGAGTGGCTTGTGGTCCACCATCCCCTCCAGCCCTTCAGCCGGAGATATTTTTCCGGAACGGATGAAAGATTGTATAGTTTTGGCGCGGAATACTGCCGGGCTGCCCAGGCTAAAGAGGCAGGCGTGCGCACCCTCCATGCCTTTTTGCCCGAGCCGTTGCCGCCAATCGAATTCCGCCCGTCCTCGGTCTCCCTGTTGGAGTTGTCCCGCTATTTTTCGCATCCGGTCCGCTGGTTTCTCGAAAACCGGCTCGGCCTTTTCCTGCAGGAAAGAAACCATGAGATCCGGGACCGTGAGCCCATCCATCTCGACGGTCTGGAAAAATATCAGCTGAGCCGCGATTTGCTGGCCATGAAAGGGGAGGGGCTTTCCAGGCCGGAAATGCTTTTGGCGCGCTGGCGGGGGGAGGGGCGGGTTCCCCTGGGTCAGGGGGCGCAGGCGGTTTTTGCCGAGATCCGGGAGACGGTGCACCCCATTGTGGAACAGCTCCTTGCCTATGAAACCGGGGATGTGCTTCCGCCCCTGCGCCGGGAAATCGTGCTTTCCCCGGAGATAACCCTGCATGGCGAGCTGAGCAACAGATATCCCGGAGGGCATCTGTACTGGACCAACAGCCTGCTCCATGGCCGGATCCTGCTGCCGGTCTGGCTGGAGCATCTTTTCCTCTCCGTTGTTGCCCCGGAGGACCAGCGGAGTGAAACCATCGTGATCGGCAGAGGGAGCGACAAGGGGTCTGCCCAGGTTCTCCGTTTTGCCCCGGTGCCCGAGGCAAAGAGCGTGCTGCTGGATTTGGCCGGCCTGTTTGCAGACGGCTCCAATGCGCCGCTGCCGTTTTTTCCCAAAAGCGGGCTTGTCTTTGCCCGGACCATGGCCTCGGGCAAGGGAACCGAGCAGGAGCGGCGGATGAGCGCCTTTGCCAAGGCCGGGGAGGAGTATCTCGGCAACGACTTTATGACCGGCGAGGGGGAAGACCCGTACTACCGCCAACTCTTTGGCGATGGCCTGCCGGTTTCTCCGGGGTATGCCCTGTATCGGGAAGGCAACTCCCCAGCCTTTGCCGAACTTGCCACCCGTATTTTCACACCCATGTTGACACGGATGGAGGAGCTATGAGCCGGGGTTTTGATCCGCTTCTGGTGGCCAATACCGGCGTCCAGCTCATCGAGGCCAGCGCCGGCACGGGCAAGACCTATTCCATCACCTCCCTCTACCTGCGTCTGTTGCTGGAACACCGGCTGACCGTGGAGCAGATCCTGGTGGTCACCTTCACCGAGGCGGCAACGGCGGAATTGCACGAGCGGATCAGGGCCAGGCTGCGTTCGGCGGTGCAGGCCTTTGAGAACCGGCAAGGCGGGGATGACCCTTTTTTATGCCAACTTCTTGCCCGCAGCACCGGCATTGAGGCGGACCGCCGTCTTCTCCTCCGGGCTGTGAGCGACATCGACAAGGCAGCGGTCTCCACCATCCACGGCTTTGCCCACCGGGTTTTGCAGCAACATGCCCTGGAAACCGGCTTGCTCTTTGAATTGGAACTCACCGGCGCCACCGAGGCCTTGGCGCGGGAAATAACCGATGATTACTGGAGCCGGTTTTTCTACGATCTTGATCCCCGTTTGGCCGGCCTGGTCAGGCAAGGCGTTTCTCCGGGCCAGCTGCGCGGTTTGACCCAGGAGGCGATCCGGCACTCCGATTTTGCCATTGCCGGCGAGAGCCCGGCGGCGGAGGAGATCCCTGCCCAGGTGCGGGAATATTGCCGCCTCTATGCCGAGGCCCGAGCCTGCTGGCAGGAACAGTATGATGCCTTGGCCCGATACTTTGTCCAGGCGGAAGGGCTGACCGCTTCCTTCAAGACCTTGCTGGAGCATGGTTTGCTGGATCGTATTGCTGCTTTTTTCGTCCAGCCCGAGCCTGCTGCCTTTGCCCTGCCAAACCAGGCGGAGCTGCTTGCCGAAGACAACATCTTTCAGCCGGAGGGCAAGGTTTTTACGGCAACGGCCCTGAAAAAAGGGCTGGCGCAACCCAATCCCTTTTTCGCGCCTTGGGGCGGATTGGTTGCCCAGGCAGAGACCCTGGCTGTTCGCGGCCAGGCGCTCTTCCTGGCCGGGGCGGCGCACTATATCCGGACCGAGCTGCCCAAACGTCTGCTGGCCGGGCAGCAGCAATCCTTTGACCAGCTCCTCACCGGGCTGGACCGGGCCTTACAAAGCGGCCATGGGGCAGGGGCGCAGCTTGCCCAGCGGATCAGGGCCCGTTTTCCGGTGGCGCTCATCGATGAGTTTCAGGATACCGACCCCATCCAGTACCGGATCTTCCGGACCATCTACGGGGAGGGCGGCAAGGAGGCGCTTTTTCTGATCGGCGATCCCAAGCAGGCCATCTATGGCTTTCGGGGCGCGGATATTTATGCCTATCTTGAGGCAGCCAGCCAGTCGTCGGCGTCCGAAAAGCACACCATGACCACCAACTGGCGGGCCGACCGGAAGATGGTGGCGGCGCTGAACGCTCTCTTCGGCCCGCTGGCCCAGCCTTTTGGCGATGCTCGCATCAGCTACGCCCAGGTTG
>JBAYUD010000014.1:0-51246 GCA_041675265.1 Desulfurivibrionaceae bacterium
CGGGCGGACTGCATCATCATCGACCGCAACCAGCCCCGCCTCACCCCCTTTCATAACCCGGCGACCCTGGTTTATGCGGGAAGGGGCAGCGATGTCTCCACCGTAATCATTGACGGCAGGGTGGTCATGGAGGAGAGACAGCTTCTTTCCTTTGATCTGGAAGAGGCCCTGGGCGAGGTCCGACGGTTGGCCAGACGGGGGTGAAGGCAGGGGGGGAATGCAACCCCAGAGTAATCGGCCACAGGGTGCCGCAGATGCGCGTGTCAATTGTCGGCAGAAGTGTCCGACAAAGAGGCTTGTGAAGTGTGCTATTGCACACGAACAGGCCGATGACAGCTAAGCGAGCGTGAGCGAGACTGCGAAGCAGATGCGGTGCCCTGTGGCCGATTACAGGTTTAGGCCGCCTTCCAGCCATAGGTGCCGACCAGCTTAACAAAGCGGACGCTTTCCACCTCGGTGGTTGTCACCACCCCCCCTTCTTTTTTGACCACCATCAGGGTCTGGCCCTCCAGATCACCCACCGGCAGCACCATAACACCGGGGTCGGCCAACTGATCCACCAGCGGCTGCGGAATCTGCGGCCCGGCGGCGGTGACGATGATCGCCGGGAAGGGGGCATTGTCCGGCCAGCCTTCGGTGCCGTCCGCGACCTTGCTCATGATGTTGTAGATCTGGAGCCGGTCGAAGGTTCTTCGCGCACGGGCCAAAAGGGGCTTGATCCGCTCAACCGTGTACACCCGTTCGCAGAGGGTGGCGAGAATGGCGGACTGATAACCGCAGCCGGTGCCGATCTCCAGCACCTTCTCCTGCCCGGTGAGCTGGAGCAGCTGGGTCATGAGGGCCACCACATAGGGCTGGGAGATGGTCTGGCCGTGGCCGATGGGCAGGGGAAAGTCGCCATAGGCCTGGGCGTGCAGGGCATCGGCGACAAAAAGATGGCGCGGAACCACCTCCATGGCGTGGAGCACCGCCTGATCCTCAATGCCCCTGGGGAGCAACTGCTCCTCAACCATGCGGGCCCGAAATTTTTCGTACTTGTTAATCCGCACTCGGTCCACTGATGACAATGCCGCTTTTCTTGAGTTCCTCTTCGTTATAGGCGCGATAGAGGCAGGTGGAAACAATGTCCCCGGCAAAGGTGATGGTCACCACATCATAATTTTCCGAGCCGATCTTTTCCCCGACATAGGGGGTTTTTCTCAGGAAACTTTTTTTCACCTCGTGATAGAGCCAGATCTCGCCCTGCTCCCCCTTCTGTTTTTGATCCGGAGGCCCAAGCGTGGCAAGAACCTCCTTCTGGGTGAGGTTGGGCGTAACCAGACAGATATCCGACGAAAGATGGCGCACCGGATCACGGTAAAAACACCCTGTCGCGGCAATGGCCAGCAGGCACAGACACAGAACGAAACGGGAGGGGAAGGCACATCTCATTTTTCTCTCCTCTGAGAAAAGGGGTTGGCGCAAACGCATGGGCAGAAAAAGGTAACGCGGTTCGCCGGCTTTTGCAAGAAACCGTGCACCGGCTTTTTCCCGGCCGGGAAAACTGCGGTTGCTTTTTTCCTGCGGATACAGGAGAATGTCTTGACCATCCGTGAAGATATATAATAAAGTTGTAGTGTTATCCATACTTTTTTTCTTGACGGGCCTGCGGTTTGAACATCGGCCCCACTGCGCGAAGGGAGATCCACCATGCGTTGCCCAAAATGCGGCTACATCTCGTTTGACCGGCAAAGATCCTGCGGCAAGTGCAGCAATGACTTGACCGCCGTGGCCGAACAGCTCCAAGGCACCGTGGGGAAAGCGGCCGCTCCTTTTTTCCTGGGCGCGGTCCTCGGGAAAAAAACCCCATCCCATGATGAGCCGGAACCCGCGCTCCAGGAAGAAGAGGAAGAAGAGACCCTTGCCCTGGACGAATTTGAAACCGGAGCCCTGCCGACGGACGAAGAAGAGCTCGATTTCGCCGGGGCGCCGCTGGACGATGACGATCTGGAAGATCAACCCCTGCCTTCTCTTGGTCTCGAGGATATCGATGTTTCAGACCTTGTGCCGCCGCAGGAAGAAGAGGAAGAAGAGCTGGTGCTGTCGCTGGGAAGCGAGGAAGAAGAACCGGCCGAGCCCCCTCCGGCTCCAGAGGCGGAAGAAGCCTCGCTCACCGGCATCGAATTTTCCGGCTTTGATTCCGGCGACACCCTGAACGTTGACGAAAAAGAAAGCGACCTTGACGATTTTGAGGAGACAACGCTGCCGCCCCAGGCACCCCAGGCCAGTGCGGAGGATGAGGAGATTATCGACCTCTCCTCCCTGATGAGTTTTGATGAGGAGCCGGCGAAACCCGCGGACAAGGAAGAGGACCAAGACATTCTTGAGCTTTCCCTCGGAGATGAACCCGATGCGCTGCACCTCGATCTGGAAGATGACGAGAATCCCCCAGCCCCGGCGGAAGCTCCCAAAAAGCCGGCAAGCACCGACATCCCTGATCTCGGCCTGACCCTGGAAAACGATGACAAGTAAGGAAAACGACGCCCCCGGTGCTGGGGAGGCCACTCCCCAGCACCGGTACGCCGGGTTCCTGGCCCGCGGCATGGCTCTGTCCATCGACATCCTCCTGGTCCACCTTCTCTATTTTTGCTGCTTCTGCGCGGTGGCCGCGGCCTTGTGGGCGCTTTCCCCCCACTGGCTGATCCTGCTTTCCTCCATCCTCCTCAGCCTTGTCGTGTTCCTGCTCACCTTTCCCCTGTTCGTCGCGGTGTATTTTCTGGCACTGCACGGCTGGCAGGGGCAGACCCTCGGCAAGATGTTCATGGGTCTCAGGGTGGTGCGGGTTGATGGCGGGGAGGTGACACCGGGCCTCGCCTTTCTCCGTTTTATCGGCTACGGCCTCTCGATTCTGCCCTTGGGGCTCGGGATTTTCTGGAGTCTTATCGACCGGGAAAAATGCGCCTGGCACGACCATCTGGCCGCCACCCGAGTGGTCATGAAATAAACGGTCTCGTGAAATTAGGTTGACAAGCAGGACAGATTTCAATATATGATAGCTACTTTTTTGCCGGGATAGCTCAGTCGGTAGAGCATCGGACTGAAAATCCGAGTGTCCCTGGTTCGAATCCTGGTCCCGGCACCAGTAAAATCAAAGGGTTACAGCTTTTTAGCTGTAACCCTTTTTTTCGTTCTGTGTAATTCCTGTGTAATTGCGACAAGATAACCGATACAGCGCTCGCCCATTAACAGGACTTGAGCTTAAGCCGCACATCAAGCTTATCCATTGCCTCCTGAATATGCGCACCATTCTGATGAGCGTAACGCTCCACCATTATCAGTGTTTTGTGACCGCTGATCCTTTTGACCGTTGGGAGGTCCACTCCCGCCTGAACCAAGTGCGTTATGGCGGTATGGCGCAGCGTATGTCTGACAACCAGATCTGGGTCAAGCCCAGCTGCTTCAACAACACGGCGGAATGGCTTGCGAATATCCATTGCGTGCCCAGATTTTGCTCCAAGCGAAGGGAAGAGCCATGGTGATCCAGGGGGAAGGACAGAAATATACCAGGCTAAAAATTCTGCAAGGTCTTTCGTGATCGGTTGCTCACGCGCTCCCGCTTTCGCTTTATGGATGAAGATGGAATGGCGCTGTAGGTCGATGTCTTCCCTTCGGATCGAAAGAATCTCCATTTTGCGCATCGAAGTACTGATCCCGATAGCAATGAATGGATAAATAATCGGATTTGCGTCCGTTTTTGCACATTCTACCAACCTGGCGATCTGTTCTATTGTTAAATAAGTGATGCGGCCTTGGTCTTCCTTAAACCGGCTGATCTTGGCAGGGCGCCTATCCATCCATCCCCATTCAATAGCCATATTGAAAAGGTGTGACAGCACGGCCAGTTCGCGGTTGATTGTTCCCGGCTTGGCAGCGGAAACCTGGCCGAGATTACGATCAAGCAGTTTCCCTCGGGGACGAACAATGATCGGTTCCTGAAGGCGCTGATGCTTATATCGTTCAATGTCAAAGCTGCTGATCTTGGCCAGCCGGGTGTCGCCGAAAAACGGCACCAAATGATGTTTCAGGCGCAGTTCTTTCATTTTCATGTCTTTACCGCCGGACTCCTCGAGCCTGGCAAGATATTGACTAGCAGCTTCGTTGAAACCTAAGGCTATCTTGCGTCCTCTTGGGAGTGCAAGCCTATCATGCTTTGCGTCATTTCGGACCTTGGCAATGAACTCTTCCACCTGGGTGCGAGTAGTCCCTTCTGACTCACGACCGATGACACGATGAATGCGCTGTCCGTCCACCATGATATTTACGGTGAAAACGCCATCCCCGTTGGCAAGTCGCTCAAAATAAATCCCGTGTTCAGCAATTTTGTCGCCGAAAGAGAGTTTTCGCATGGCAGGACGAGTCAACTTGCTAAATGATATTGTCATAATCTACCTCTCTTAATGGGGAGAATCTTGAGAAGGGGCTGGAATATCGTTGCGCTCCCATTCAGGAAGAGTACCTTCTGCGAGCTCACCGCGGGCAACACCGCAAAATATTTCCCAATAAAGCCGGAGTCGTTCAAAAATAAGAGACTCTTCTTTCACCTTCCAAGCCCATTCATAGTCGTCACCAACAAATCCACCCTTCCATAAGTGACCGTTTTCTCGTATTAACTTCCACCGTATCTGCTCTTCGTGGGTAAGTAATTCAGGATAGTGCAGGGCAAGCCTAATGAATCTGTCCGCATCATCTACATCCCATAAATATTCAGCTGCGTCGGCCAAAGTAATACTGTGGTGTTTATTTGTTTCTTCAAGGAGGCAGACCCTTGTCATGCAATCCTCAATCGCCCATTCGATAAAGCTTGAAAGTGTTCGCCGCTGCTTAAGTGCCGCAAGCTCTGCAAGGTAGCGCAGCTTTGGGTCAAGCCTCACAGTCACTGTTTCCGTCCTAGTAAGCTTCCCACCCCCACCTCGTCGTTTATCCTTACTTGTCATGTGTGTCCTCCTTGTCGAAAGTTCTTGAAAGTTCTATCACAACATAACCGCACATGTGTTCTCTTGCAATACATATAATTATACATTATTCTTTGTGCTGTTTGTTACTACAAAATTCACACAGGGAGAAGTGAGATGACCGAAGGCCTTTGCACAGTTGACGTAGTGGTATTTCCCGATGGACGTATGGATACCCAAAATGCCGCATCGTACTGCGGATTAAGCACAAAAACCTTGGCCATGAAACGGTGCGATGGCACCGGGCCGAAGTATGTGAAACTTGGCAGGATATTTTATTTCCAAGAAAACCTCGATGAATGGCTTGGAGGAAACCGCTTCATCAGCACGGCGCAATCAGGAAAAAAAACCAAGAGGTAGAGATATGAGCAACAATTGTGGCGAGGAGAGACATTCAGAAGTAGGTAATTCTCAACGTGTCGGCCAGCATATCCTAACCGAGGGCCAATAGATGCGTGGTGTCTATCTTGAAGCTGAACTGATGAACTCTGACGCCTTCAAGAGCTTGTCAAAATGGGGAATGCACGTCTATCTCCGTTTCCTGACAAAACGCGTCATTGCCAAAGAAAAGCACAAGAGCAAGTCGGACTCGCGCAGGATCGTAAATAACGGGAAAATCGTTTTCTGCTATTCAGAGGCAGAAAAAGGTGGGATTCCCCGCCGGGAGTTTCGCAACGGCCTGGATGAGCTGATAGATAAGGGCTTTATTGATATTGACCACCAGGGAGCGGGCGGAAGGTCAAAGGATATGAGCACCTACTATGTGGCCGATCGCTGGATGAAGTGGGGCAAGCCGGATTACCAGACAACAAAAAAACCTCGCGTCAAGGACACCTTACTGGGGCGCGGATGGGCGGCGTACAATGCACAGAAAAAACAATTATCGGTGACAAATATGACACCGGAAACACCTCTTTCAAGTGACAAAATCGACACTCCAAAAGGAAAAACCAAAGTCTTTCGAGTGACAAATATGACACCTGGGAAAAGTCAAAAAATTGCATCATCTTGCTGAATTATCGTAGTAAACGGTAATTTTATCCGTTTTCTGTTTGGAGTGGCATATTTGTCACTATCTTAAAGAATCACCATGTAGAGAGAGACATTATCCAGAGCCAATGAAAGAGGATGAAAACGACGGCGGGTCCAACGTGGCTTCAGCGAACCACCAAAAGCAAAGTTAGGATGATGACGGAAATACCCCGGCTGTGCCTGGCAGAATCATACTGGCAACCTGCTGGCGACAGGAAGAACAAAAGCCGAGCAATTCAAGAATCATCCGCCATGGACTGGCCTTTTTATCCCCAAACCATAAAGGTCCATCAGTTGAGGAAGTGACCTTCTACCAAACCTTTTCTCGGAATCCAGATTACATGCAATCCGCACAAATATAAAAATGCAAACTTTGCCTTCATGCACAATCTATACGCCTCGTTTACCTGGAAAGCCGCACCAATACAGCGTCCAGCTGATTTCATAAATTTTTAAGGAGGGTAGAAATGGGCTTAATTCCGATCGGAAACCCGAAGTGGCAGAGATTCGTTGAGGAGTACATGGTGGACCTGGACCCCCGCAAAGCCTCTGTCAGAGCGGGTTACGAGGAGACGAACGCCACCAAAACGGGGAAGGCATTACTTTCTAGGCCCGCAGTGCAAGCCGCCGTCCGGGCCGCAATTGAGGCCAGATCAGCACTAACCCGCTCCAGTGCTGCATCCGTGATCGAATCGCTAGAGGAAATCGTTCGCCGCTGCATGGACCCAGATGACAAACGTTTCAAGCCCTCAGAGGCCATCCGCGCCCTGGAGTTACTGGGGAAACACCATGGGGCGTTCGAGCGCGACAATCAACAGAAGGCGACGGTTATCCGCATCATATCTAATGTGTAGCTTCTCTTTGGCTAGCATTCTGTGTCCCCTCATTCACTGATTGACATGAGCACCTCAAAAGCAGAACATAAAGTAGCCTAACTATTTTTGGATGGTGGTCTGGGGGGTCGGTTCAAGAAATAGCAACTTGATACGGGGAAGGAGGCCGGCGATGAGTCAAGAATCGTTCAACAAGAGACACGGCCTGCCGAGGGACGCGGGGGTCAAGGAAGTGGCGGAGTATCTAATCCAAACGAGCAAAAATCCGGAAATAGTGGCGAGAGCCAAGGACCGGTTGAAACGCCTGGAGAAAATCACGCGCCCGGCGAAACCCACCCAAAAGTAGCGAAAATACACCTAAAAGGGTGCAGACTATGAGCTCGGAGTCATTCAACAAGAGGCACGGCCTACCGAAGGAAGCGGGGGGAAAGAGAGGATGGAGTACATAATCCGGACGAGCAAAAACCCAGAGGCGATAGCTCTGGCGAAGGAGAACTTGCGCCGGAGGGCGGCTCTATCACAGTTCTGGCAAAACCCCCTCAAAAATAGTGAACAATACCGCAAAACGGAGGCCAGTGATGAGCAGGGAAAGCTGGAACAAGAGACACGGACTGCCGAAGGATGCGGGGATCAAGGAGTCGGCGGAGTATCTAATCCGGACGAGCAAAAACCCGGAAGTGGTAGCGCAGGCCAAGGACCATCTGCGGAGGCTGGAAGCGATAACACGCCCGGTGAAACCCATCCCAAAAGTAGCGGACGCCTCTGACGCACATGCCCCTACGGGTAGGCCACCGGGGCAGTAGTAAATGAGCGTTTGCCTTACCAGTATTTGCGTTCTTTTGGGAAAAAATGCTCAATAAAGGCTCCTGCATCCTGCTACCCACGGAATATATCGAATAACCGATGACACTCTGGCCGATCCAAAGTCGGTTGATGATTGCAAGCGAAGACCGCCATGCCACCCAGGGCAAGATGGATTCCTCGGACAATACAGTTAAGTTGGGGGCACGGCCTGAGGGGGACCCTAGTCAAGGGCCGGGGGGTGGGGTGGGGCCCCCTGGTGTCGATCCGGCGGCGTCTGGAGTCAGTCAAGTACCCGACACACACAGAACCCGTTTCCAAATTTTTTCCCGCCAAATCTGGACTCGATAAGGCAACAACAGAAGGCGTCAAAATAAAGTCTAAAAATTTTCCCGGAATTTCTGGAAAGCCCCTGTGGTAGGGTCACTTCAATAAAGTTGGCTCGCTGCAACTGAATTGACCCCAATTATCGGATCGTCTGATGCTCCGCATTGCTCGCAGGCGGCGAGGTCGTCCTTTCGGCCGATGAGTTTCAAGTCGCCCAGCAGGATAGTGTCTGCACGGGCTTTCTTGCAGCTTTCACACACCCAAAGCTCCTTACCGTCTTTCATTCGATATTTGAAACGTTTCATTGCCTCTCCGTGATCATATTTATCGAACTGACCTGCTTGGAATGGTAACAGGAATTGCACAGATACCCCAAATGCTTTTATGTCGCAGCGGAGTCACGGGTAGCTTGGACAATGGGGAGCTCTCGCCAATTGGTGGTGTAAGAAGGCGACTTCATGGACTGTTTGTGGTGCCAGGGCTTTGTAAGCCCAGCAGAGGCATACTGGAGCGTATCCTTGCCCCAGCGTTGATTGACACGGTCAAGGGCTTGCAGGAGGCTGTCGCGGTTCCTACGGGCCGTTATGAAGAGATTGCCCTGGTGGATATGCTCAGGGATTAGATCGGTGAGTACCACCCCCACCTTCTGGTAGGCATAGCCCGGTCGAAATAGCTCTTTGAGGCAACGTACAGCCTGTGCGATCAGTTCGGCTGTGTCCGCTGTGGGGCAAGGCAAGGTCATGGTTCTACTGTTGGCGTACTGGGGCTGGTCTGTGCGAAATTGGCTGGTGGTGAGATACAGGGTGAGGCTACCGGCCTTGAGCTGTTGTTCGCGGAGTTTTTCGGCGGCACGGGAGATATAGGATACCGCTGCCTCGTGCATCTCCTTGAGCTCGCTTACAGGGGTGCCGAACGATCTGGAGCAGGCAATGGATTGTTTGGGCGGCGGGGTTTCCTCCAGAGGGAAGCAGGGGGTGCCTTGCAGTTCATGCATGGTTCTGACCCCGGTGATGCTCAGGTGCTTCCTAACCCAAGTCTCGCTGGCCCGGCTCAGGTCATAGGCGGTATGGATGCCTTGACCTGCCAGCTTCTGGGTGGAACGGCCACCGATACCCCATACGTCCCCCACCTCGATATTCTTGAGAACACCTTCAATATCACTGTCCGGCAGGATGGTAAACACCCCGCCATGTTCCGGATTCTTCTTGGCGATGCGATTGGCAATCTTGGCCAGGGTCTTGGTCGGGCCAAAGCCAACGGAGACCGGGACGCCGGTATGCCGCCGAATGGTATTCCGGATGTTCTCACCGGTTATGCTTAGAGTCTCCTGGCTAGCCAAGGGCAGCTGGATAAAGGACTCGTCGATGGAATAGATTTCTACATTGGGCTCAAGCCTGTCCAGCACATTCATTACCCGTTGGGACATATCGCCATAGAGAGCATAGTTTGAAGAGAATACCCGAACCCGGTATCGCTCGATCAGGGGCTTGCACTTGAAGTATGGCTCCCCCATCTTGATGCCCAGGGCCTTCGCCTCGTTGGAGCGGGCGATGATGCAGCCGTCATTGTTGGAGAGCACCACAACCGGTTTCCCCTCAAGCTCTGGGCTGAATACCCGTTCGCAGGAGACATAGAAGTTGTTGCAATCGATTAAGGCAAAGAGGGCTGGCATGGAGCGGCCTACAGGGAATGGACTACGAAGGCGACCACACCCCAGATCTCGCAGGTGTTTCCTTCAGTCATGTGGATGTCTGGATAGTCGGGGCTTTCAGCCTTCAAGCAGATGTCCTCATCGTTTTTGATCAGTC
Source organism: Desulfurivibrionaceae bacterium (assembly GCA_041675265.1). Classification (GTDB taxonomy): domain Bacteria; phylum Desulfobacterota; class Desulfobulbia; order Desulfobulbales; family Desulfurivibrionaceae; genus Thiovibrio. The sequence goes on from JBAYUD010000014.1 coordinate 9,793, forward strand.
GCTTCACGGTCAGCTCATTATTGACCACCGCGATTACCACCTTGCCGCTGATTGGCTCAAGGGAACGGTCCACCACCAGGATGTCGTTGTGGTGAATACCGGCTCCGATCATGGAGTCGCCTGCCACCCGCACGAAGAAAGTGGCGGCGGGGTTGGCCACCATGAGTTCATTGAGGTCGAGCCTTCCCTCGATGTAGTCATCCGCCGGGCTTGGAAATCCAGCCGAAACGCTACAGGCAAAGAGGGGCCGTTTCAATTCGCCCTTGCGATTGAAGGTGTAGACCGCAGAGATGGTTGGGCTGGGGACGGGATTCATGGTCCTACTATACAGGATAAGGTGGAGGGTGTCATCGTGGGAAGAACGGCAATGGGTTGTTATCTCGGGGAGGATGCTTCCTTTTAATTCTTTTTGTGGTAGGACACCATTTGTCCTAGGTATCCTGCTAGGATGATCAGAATGATGAAATATCACGATTAAATTTCATCGCACATAACGACTTTGGTATTTTCTCAGTATTGACTTTTGTGGGGCATTTGTTGGATAGATAGGCTAACTTCTGTGGTGGTTTAAGGGCTTTCAATAGCAAGATCAAAAAAAGCCGTCAAGTGAGAGGTTAGCCAGTGGAATATCTGCATCTCGCCTGAGGTGGAAAATGAAAAAATATGTTGTTCTGTTTTTACTCTTAGCAATCGGTATCTGTACCTCGGTGCATGCAGAGACCAAGCTGAACTGCTATAAAAAACTCACTGGCGAGGTTGTGTGCAAAGAGAGCGGCGGTGGTGAGTGGAAGGGGTACGAGAAATTGACTGGCGAGACCGTGTTCAGAGGGCCTCGGGGTGAGACGATAACTTTGGAGCCGGGGGTAGACCCTGGACATATTGACATTCATGAAAATAATCGCTGAACGCGCCACTTTAAAAATCCGACAGCAGAAGCCAATACTCCAAAATAGACAGCGCGGATAAAACACAGCTTGGTTTATCAAAAATGAAACTCCAATTCAGAATGCGACCAACTCCATGAAACTTGAAAACATCTCACCAGGCCTCAGCCTTGTCGGTATTGAGCCAGCCCAGATCGCCACGGTGGTGGCCGTGGTACCGCATGGTGAGGGTGCCCTCCAGATTATCTATCGCATCCCCGACGGAGCGATAAAGGAACGGCTGCTGGGGCGTGCAGACGAGGAGTCTATCAGTACAGCTACCACCGAGCACCCCTTCACCTTTGACGGTGATGGCGAGGCCTTCAAGCTCACCGTTGAGGCCAAGCGCATCGACTTGGCCTTCCTGTTCGATCCAATGATGGCCGTCCACACCTCCAATGTGGACCCTCTGCCGCACCAGATCACTGCTGTGTATGAGTCCATGCTGCCGCAACAGCCCCTGCGTTTTGTCCTAGCCGACGACCCTGGCTCAGGCAAGACCATCATGGCCGGGCTCTACATCCGTGAACTCATCATGCGGGCAGATGCCAGGCGCATCGTCATCGTCGCCCCTGGTGGTCTGGTGGAGCAGTGGCGGGATGAGATGTTCGAGAAGTTCGGACTGGAGTTTCGCATCTTCTCCAAGGAGTTGGAAGCTGCTACTCCATCCGGCAATCCCTTTGATGACCTCGACCATCTCATTGTCCGTCTTGACCAGATGGCCCGCAACGAGGAGTTGCAGGAGAAACTCTGCGCCGCTGGCTGGGACTTGGTGGTGTTCGACGAGGCACATAAGCTGGCAGCCCATTTCTTCGGCAACAAACTAGAGAAGACCGGCCGCTTCAGGCTGGCCGAGAATCTTGGCGCCCAGACCCGCCACCTTCTGCTGATGACAGCTACCCCGCATAGCGGCAAGGAAGAGGATTTCCAGCTCTTCCTCTCGCTCCTCGATTCCGACCGCTTCTACGGCAAGTTCCGCGACGGTGTCCACAAGGTGGATACCTCCGACCTCATGCGCCGTATGGTCAAGGAGGAACTGGTCAAATTCGACGGAACCCCTCTTTTTCCTGAGCGCCGGGCCTACACTGTCAATTACAAGCTCTCCGACATCGAGGCAGCCCTCTATGAGGCTGTCACCACCTATGTACGGACCGAAATGGGCAAGGCCGATCAGCTCGACGGCCAGCGCAGGGGCTCGGTAGGTTTCGCCCTCACTGCACTACAACGCCGCCTGGCCTCTAGTCCTGAGGCCATCTTCCAGTCCCTTAAGCGTCGTCGGGAAAGGCTTGAACGCCGCCTTCGCGAAGATACCGTCAGCGCCCGTGGTCAGCGTCTCTTGGCCGAGACCCTCGATACACTCCCGGAGGATGATGACGATCTCAGCGCCGACGAGCAGGAGCAGCTTGAAGAATCTCTTGTCGATCAAGCCACAGCGGCCCAAACTATCGCCGAACTGGAGCAGGAAATCATCATCCTGCAAGGCCTCGAACAGCAGGCCAAGGTGTTGGTCGCCTCAGGTCAGGACCGCAAATGGGATGAACTCTCACGCATCCTACAGAACGAGCCGCAGATGTTCGATGCAGGTGGACGTCTACGCAAGATTATCATCTTCAGCGAACACCGCGACACCTTAAACTATCTGTATGAGAAAATTTCCGGAGTCCTTGGCGGACACCAGAGCATTGTCACCATCCATGGCGGCACCCACCGCGACGACCGCCGCAAGGCCCAGGCCCTCTTCCGTTCTGACCCTGACATCCGGGTTTTGGTCGCCACCGATGCTGCTGGCGAAGGCGTGAACCTCCAGAATGCCAACCTGATGGTCAACTACGATCTTCCCTGGAACCCGAACCGCCTGGAACAGCGCTTTGGCCGCATCCACCGTATCGGTCAGCAGGAGGTCTGCCACCTCTGGAATCTGGTAGCCAAGGAGACCCGTGAGGGTGAAGTTTTCCATCGGCTGCTACAGAAACTGGAGGTCGAAAGCAAGGCCTTAAAGGGCCGAGTATTCGACATCTTGGGCGAGGTTTTTGAGGACACCAGTCTTAAAGAATTGCTCATGCAGGCCATCCGTTACGGCGATCAACCCGAAGTTCGCGCCCGATTGGGCAAAAAAATTGAAAACGCTCTGGACCACGACCACCTTAAAAGCATCCTTGACCGGAACGCTCTGGCCAACGAGACCCTCGGGCCGGAACGGCTTTTTGCTGTCAAGGAGGAAATGGAAAAAGCCGAGGCCAGGAGGCTACAGCCCTACTTTGTCCGTTCTTTTTTCATGAAAGCATTCGAGTCCTTGAACGGCTCTATTTATCCCCGCGAGTTGGAGCGTTTCGAGATAACCCATGTACCAGGTGCGCTCCGTGAGCGTGACCGGTTGATCACTGGCCGCAACCGCAGAGACCTTGCTCCTGTTTTGAAGCGCTATGAGCGTGTCTGTTTTACTAAGGATGCAGTGCGACCGGTGGAGCGGTCAGGCCTGGCTTTTGCCAGCATGATCCACCCCGGCCATCCCCTGATGCTGGCCCTGACCGATGTTGTGCTGGAGAGCCATGCCAATTTGCTCCGCCAGGGTGCTATTCTGGTTGACCCTACTGACCATGGTGACCAGCCATCCCTGCTTTTCCTTCTCACTCACGAAATAAAATCCGGAGACGGTCAGGTCATATCCAAGCGTCTGCAATTCGTCCGCGTTCTGCCCGATGGCTCTGCCAGTTTTGCGGGCTGGGCACCGCATCTGGACCTTGAAGCTCTTAATGTCACGGATCGTTCGTTGCTTGATGAAATATTGGCCCAGCCTTGGCTGACATCAGGTCTTGAGCAGCGTGCCCTGGCCTTAGCTGCTTCAACTTTGGTCCCGGAGCATTTCGATGAAATCGCTGGCCGTCGTATCGCCTTGGTGGATAAAACTCTGCACGCGGTTAATGAACGACTGACCAAGGAAATTGATTTTTGGTCCGACCGATACATCAAACTTACAGAGGATCAGACCGCAGGCAAAGATGTCCGTCTGAACCTTGAAAATGTCCGCCGCACCCTTACCGATCTCGAAGCCAGGCTGGAGAGCAGGAAGAAGGAACTCCAGTCTATGCGTCATGTCACCTCGGCAACACCGGTGGCTTTGAGTGGGGCGCTGGTCATCCCAGCCGGTCTACTCAAAAAGCTGCGTGGTGAATCCGCTTCCGATGCGACCGCCGCCTTGTTCGGCGTAGATCAAGCTGCCCGCTTGCGAATTGAAAAGCTGGCCATGGATGCGGTGCGCTTGACGGAAGAGGACAGGGGCTGCCGGGTGGTAGATGTCTCGGCTCAGAAATGTGGGTGGGACCTAACCTCCTACCCACCCCTGGAGGGCAACAAGCAGCCACAAGCACGCCACATCGAAGTCAAAGGCCGGGCCAAGGGGCAAACAACTATCACAGTGAGCCGCAATGAGGTATTGTATGGCCTCAATCAGGCAGATAAGTTTATCTTGGCCATTGTCGTGGTGGATGGCGAGCAGACCGAAGGTCCGTACTATGTCCGGGAGCCCTTCAGTCAGGAACCCGATTGGGCGGTGAGCAGCATCAATCTTGATTTGGGCGAATTGTTGAAGAAGGCTGCTGGATGAAGGAAGTCCGTTGGGGGCACAAAAAAAAGAAACGCCCCAGCTGAGCATATTGCTCTGCGGAGGCGTCGGACTGGCGATACTATCGCCAGCGGGGTGAATAATATATGTATAACAACGCTGCACAGCGTCGTCAATAAATTTTACGAGGGGGAATTTTGCAACGGGTAATCGTCTACATTGATGGTTTTAATCTTTATTTCGGCCTCAAGGCTAAAGGTTGGCAGCGCTATTACTGGCTCAATCCGCTTCTTCTTGCCAAGAACCTTCTCAAACCAGGACAACAGCTCGTGGGTGTGAAATATTATACCGCCCGTATTTCATCGCATCCGTCCGATCCTGGAAAACACAAGCGTCAGGCAACATGGCTGGAGGCCATTGAAACCCTGCCCATTACACGGGTATTTTACGGGCACTATCTTCCTAAGCAGCGGCAGTGCTTCACCTGCGGCGCCATTTGGATGACCCACGAAGAGAAGATGACCGACGTGAATATCGCGGTTGAATTGCTGCGAGATGCCTACGAGGATATTGTTGATACCGCTCTAATTATCTCGGCCGACAGCGATTTGGCCCCGCCCGTAGATGCTGTCAGGGGAAAATTCCCTGCCAAGCGGATGATCATTGTCTGCCCGCCTGAGCGTCAGTCGAAAAAACTTGAATCCGTTGCCAACGCGACCTTCCGGCTCGGCAGGAAAATATTACAAGACAGCCAATTTCCAGACGCGTATACCAAACCAGACGGTTTTGTGCTGCATCGACCAGAGAGCTGGAAATAGAATGGGAGATAATCATATGCCTAACGAGCCCCAACTAACCAAGAGTCACTGTAATCAGTGCAGTCACGAAACAAAGCATATTATTCGCGCAACCCACTCTGTCAGTGATTTCCAAGATGTATGCGAAGGGCGACTTACGATCGAGTGGGGAAGCAGTTATGAACTTCTCGAATGTTGTGGTTGCTCGGATGTTTCATTAAGAAAGCGGGATTGGTTTTCAGAATCGGAGGGTGTTGAAGAGACCATTTTCCCACCTCGGGTTTCTCGACGTAAACCCAGTTTTTTTGATAAGTTACCTGAGGAATATCAGTTATTGTTGAGCGAAATTTATTCTGCGCTGCATGCCGACAATCGTTGTTTAGCCATGATGGGTTCGCGTGCCGTGATTGATTTATTTATCACTCGGAAAGTCGGTGATACCGGTACGTTCTCTAAGGGAATGAGTGCGCTTGAAACACAAGGTTTTATCGGCACAAGGAATCGAGAGCTCTTTGAGGCAGCAATTGATGTTGGGCATGCAGCAGCCCACCGCGCCCATCAACCCCCAAGTGAAAACGTGACAGCAGTGATGGATATTATCGAAAATTTGCTTCAACACGATTTACTTTCTGTGTCGGTTGAAGCTTTACGCAACTCAACGCCGCAACGGCCACCGCGTGCCAAGAAAAAGAAAGACGAGAGGGTATCGTGATCCGTAGCCCAAAGAAGCTCATCGAAGTCGCCCTGCCGCTGGATGCCATCAATGTGGCTTGTGTGCGGGAGAAGTCCATTCGTCATGGCCATCCCTCGACGCTTCATCTGTGGTGGGCCAGGCGGCCACTGGCGGCGGCGCGGGCGGTGATTTTTGCTCAGATGGTCAATGACCCGTCGTGGAAGTGGGAGCTGGAAAATCCGGGCGCCATCGCGCCGGGCAATCTCAAGGCCTCGTGGGCGGCGAGCAGGAAGCGTCTATTCAAGATCATTGAGGACTTGGTCTTATGGGAGAATACCACCAACGAGGCTGTACTGGAGAAGGCTCGGGCGGAGATTCGCCGTTCTTGGCGGGAGGTCTGTGAATTGAACGCGGACCATCCCCAGGCCGCTGAGTTGTTTAATCCCGAAAAACTACCCGGCCTGCACGATCCCTTTGCCGGTGGCGGGGCCATCCCCCTGGAGGCCCAGCGTCTCGGGCTTGCGGCCTATGCCTCGGATTTGAACCCGGTGGCTGTGCTGATCAACAAGGCGATGATCGAGATTCCGCCCATGTTTGCAGGCAGAGCACCGGTGGGGCCGTTGCAGCCAGGCGAGGGCAGGCAGACCTCCATGGCCAGCAAGGACTGGTCGGGAGCCAAGGGGTTGGCAGAGGATGTGCGGCGCTATGGCCAATGGATGCGGACGGAGGCGGAGAAGCGAATCGGGCACCTCTATCCCACCATTGAGGTCACCGACGACATGTCCAGCGAGCGGAAGGAATTGATTCCCCTGGTCGGCAAGAAGTTGACCGTCATTGCCTGGCTGTGGGCACGGACGGTAAAGAGCCCCAACCCTGCTTTTTCCCATGTCGCCGTGCCGCTGGCCTCCACCTTTGTCCTTTCCAGCAAAGTGGGGAAAGAAACCTATGTCGAGCCAGTCATTACAGGTGATAGCTACCGTTTTACGGTGCAGGTGGGCACCCTTCCGAAAAGTGCGATGAATGGCACCAAACTGGCGCGCGGGGCGAACTTCAAGTGCTTAATGTCGGACACCCCGATTGCCTCCAACCATATCTATGGTGAGGCCAACGCCGGGCACATGAGTGCGCGGTTGATGGCTATCGTTGCCGAGGGCGAGCGCGGCAGGGTCTATCTTGCACCGACGCCCGAGATGGAGGCCATCGCCCTGACAGCGAAGCCCGAGTGGAAGCCGGAACTCGCCATGCCCGAGAATCCACGCTGGTTCTCGCCGCCGCTCTATGGGCTAAAGACCTACGGCGACCTCTTTACCCCCCGCCAACTGGTGGCCCTGACCACTTTTTCCGACCTAGTGGCCGAGGCCAGGGAGAAGGTCAAGGTTGATGCCCTGGCCGCCATCGGCGGGCCAGATTCTCCATTTCAGGATACGTCGCTTGACCAAGGCGGCACCGGCCCCACCGCCTATGCCGATGCTGTGGCAGTGTATTTGGGGTTCTCCATTGACAAAGCAACTGATTATTGGTCATCAATTTGCACCTGGCATTCAAGTAGGGAACTAATCCGAAACACGTTTGGTCGACAGGCGATCCCAATGACATGGGACTTTGCCGAAACAAACCCTTTTTCAGACTCAGCAGGGAACGTTAGTAGTGGTATCGAATGGGCTAAAAAATGTCTTGAGTGGTTTCCAGCACAAGCTCCTGGCCTGGCCTCACAGGCTGATGCTCAACGCCAAGACATCAGTATCAACAAAGTCGTTTCGACCGACCCGCCTTACTACGACAATATCGGTTATGCCGACCTTTCCGACTTCTTCTATGTCTGGATGCGCCGTGCCTTAAAACAGGTCTACCCTTCCCTGTTTGCCACTCTGGCGGTGCCCAAGGCCGAGGAATTGGTCGCCACACCATACCGGCATGGCAACAAGAAAAAAGCCGAGGCCTTCTTTCTGGACGGCATGACCCGTGCTATGCACAATCTTGTCGAACAGGCCCACCCTGCCTTTCCGGTCACCATCTATTACGCCTTCAAGGCGGCTGAAACCAAGGGTGAGGGTACAGCCTCCACCGGTTGGGAAACCTTTCTGGAAGCAGTCCTCCAGGCCGGCTTTACCCTCACCGGTACTTGGCCGATGCGCACAGAATTGAGCAACCGAATGGTCGGATCAGGCACCAATGCTCTAGCCTCCTCTATTGTCCTAGTCTGCCGTCAGCGTGCCAGTGATGCTCCTACTATCTCCCGCCGGCAGTTCCAACGCGAACTGAACGCCATCTTACCAGAGGCCTTGGATGAAATGACCAGAGGCGCGGAGGGTGATCATTCCCCGGTGGCCCCGGTGGACCTCTCTCAGGCCATAATCGGCCCGGGCATGGCAGTCTTCTCCAGATATGCCGCCGTGCTGGAGGCGGATGGCTCGGCCATGGGCGTCAAAACCGCACTCCAGCTCATCAACCGCTTCCTCTCCGAGGATGATTTTGACGCCGAATCCCAGTTCTGCCTGCACTGGTTCGAGCAGCACGGATGGAGTGAGGGCGTCTTCGGTGAGGCCGATGTCCTGGCCCGTTCCAAATCCACCAGCGTCAGCGGACTGGACGAGTCAGGTGTTCTTTTCAGCGGCGGCGGTAAGGTCCGGTTACGTAAATGGGCCGACTATCCCTCCGACTGGGACCCCACTACCGACAACCGTCTGCCAATCTGGGAGGCCCTGCACCAATTAATCCGCGCACTGAAACAAGGTGGTGAAGCGGCCTCCGGTGTACTCCTTGCCCCTCTTGCCGGCAAAACCGAGGCCATCCGCCAGCTCGCCTACCGCCTCTATACTCTCTGCGAACGCCAGGGCTGGGCAGAAGACGCCCGTGCCTACAACGAGCTGATCACCTCTTGGACCGGCATCGAGGCAGCAGCCGTCCCTGAAGCCAGCCAGCCTATTCAAGGCAACCTCTTTACTTAACCAGCAAAATGGTATTCCCATGCAAAACAAAAAATTGACCCTTCGCAAGATTGTCTCCTATCTCAACGATGAAGAGTCAGAGGGCGGTGGGTTCTGGCTGCCAAATATTCAACGTCCCTTCGTCTGGAGCGAAGACCAGATTGCTCGGTTGTTTGATTCCATAATGCGGGAATACCCCATAAGCACGCTGTTGGTCTGGAAGACAAAGGAAACGGTCAAACATCGTAAATTTATCGATAACTATCACCGTGAAATCAAACTCACTGATTTCTATATGCCTGAAAACTTGCGCTCAAAGATGCTGGTGTTGGATGGGCAACAGCGTTTGCAGAGCCTTTTTATCGGACTCAAGGGGAGTTATTCAGGCACGGATCGCGAGCTTTATTTTAATGTGTTGAGCGGTGAGGCCGCCGCGCCGGAAGACATTCGCTATCGGTTTTCGTTTATTGCAAAGGCACAAGCAGCCTGGCCCTGGGTACGATTCAAGGATATTGTATTTAGCAATAAACTGGATATGAAGATTGCCCAAGACATAGAAGAATTGGCCCCTCAACCCTTGGCCGGGGACGAGAAAGAAAAACTTCAAATCAATGTAGCACGTGCCAAACAAGAATTTGTCAACAATGACAACATTACTTTTCAGGAACTTGATGGAATCGATAACCCTGATGCTTACCGGCTCGACGATATTGTCGAAATATTTATCCGGGCAAATTCTGGTGGGACGAAACTTGGCAAGTCAGACCTGCTTTTTTCGCTACTGATTTCGAGTTGGGAAGACGCGGATGGAGAGATTGAAAGTTTGTTGGAGGTGCTTAACCAGGGAGGTTTTGCTTTTGATCGTGATTTTGTTCTCAAATCATGCCTGACAGTGCTCGGCAAAGGTGCGAGATACGATGTAGGCAAATTTCGCGATGGCACCACAAAAGAAGAAATCATCAACAATTGGGAAAAGATCGCTGCCTCGATCAAGGCTGTTCGCGATTTCGTTGTCTCAAAAACGTATATTCGTTCCGATAAGGCTTTGCCGTCGTACTTGGCGCTGATCCCACTGATCTATTTTCGCTATCACCATCCGCAGAAATTCACGAACGCCCAAGGGATGCAGGAATATTTATTACGCTCATTGGTTACGGGTGTGTTTGGCGGCAGCCCGGACAACCTGATTGACAAGGTCGTTCGGAACATTCTGGAGCAGCAGGATTTTGTTTTAACTGAGATTTTTGGCGTCATCCGCGCCGACAATCGGAGTCTTGAGATCACCCCGGATGTTATTTTTGAACAGCACTATGGATCAAGGTCAATCCATTTGTTCTTAAATTTATGGTATCAGGACTTCGATTACAAACCAGCTTTGGATGCAAATGGTCCGCAGATAGATCATATTTTCCCGCAGAGTCTCCTGAAGACGGTAAAGGATATTAACCCCGATAGCGGCAAGCTGAACATCCTCCACTATCGGGCTGAAGACCGTGATCAAATTGCAAACTGCATGTTGCTGACTGCGGAGGAAAATGGATTTTCTCGTAAATGTGATACTCCACCGGATCAATGGTTTGATATAGCCCGTTTTGAAAATGAGGCGGCTCAGAAGCGTTATCTCCAACTTCATCTCATCCCAGATGACCCTGAATTTTGGAAACTTGAAAATTTCGACCTTTTTGTCGAGGAACGAAAGAATCTGATAGCGATTAAATTTAGTCGAATGCTGCGATCAAGTGGTGAATAAATATGACACTGAAACCCTGGCGTGAAATCGCCGTTCCCCATCCCGATGTCCTGGAAGGCACCTTCCAGCAATCCGAGTTCGCTGCCGACATCACAGCTGTGCGCACCGGTACAGCGACGCGGGAGTATCAGGACGCCGCTGCCTTTTTTCAACGAACCTTCATCACCGAGGGTATGCGGCTTTTACTGATTCAGGTGGCTCAGCGCCTGAACGGCAAGGGGGGAGAACCGGTCATCCAGTTGCAAACCGCCTTTGGCGGCGGCAAGACCCATACCATGCTGGCGGTCTATCACCTCGCCATCCGCGAGTGTCCGTTGGCGGATATGCCCGGAGTCCCGGCTCTGATCGACCAGGCAGGGCTGATGGATGCACCCAAGGCTCGGGTGGCGGTTTTGGACGGCAACGAGCACGCTCCAGGCCAACCTTGGCGACACGGTTCCCAAACGGTCAAGACCCTGTGGGGAGAACTGGCTTGGCAGCTCGGCGGGGAGGATGCCTTCGCCCTGGTAAAGGAGGCCGACAGCACAGGTACTTCGCCCGGGAAAGAAGTGCTCAAGGATTTGCTTACCCGCCATGCACCGTGCGTGGTTTTGATCGACGAACTGGTTGCCTATGTCCGTCAGTTTCAAGATGGTCAGCCGCTCTCCGGCGGCAGCTACGATAGTAATCTCTCCTTTATCCAGGCGCTTACTGAAGCAATCAAGCAAGTACCTAATGCCATCCTGCTCGGCTCCCTGCCGGAGTCGGAGGTCGAGGCGGGTAGCCAGCGCGGAGTCGCTGCCCTGCGGGCCCTGGAAAAGACCTTTGGCAGAGTTCAGGCCTTATGGAAGCCGGTGGCCACAGAAGAAGCCTTCGAGATCGTCAGGCGGCGGCTATTCGATGATGTTAGGGATGTGAAGAGCCGCGAGGAGGTCTGTCGTGCCTTCGCTGACGCTTATATAGCCGAAGGGGCAAAGCTTCCTGGCGAGGTCCAGGAGGCCCGCTACTATGACCGCTTGCTACAGGCCTATCCTATCCATCCAGAAGTTTTCGACCGGTTGTACGAAGATTGGTCGACTATCGATGGTTTTCAGCGGACCCGTGGAGTATTAAAGCTGATGGCCAAGGTCATCTTCCGGCTATGGCAGGATGACAACAAGGACCTGATGATCATGCCAGGTAGCTTGCCGCTTTACGACAGCGGCAGTCGCAACGAATTGACCTATTACCTGCCTGCGGGATGGGACCCGGTGGTGGAAAAGGACATTGATGGCGAACGGGCCGAAACTACGGAGCTGGAAAACAAGGAGCCACGCTTTGGTGCGGTGAACGCCGCCCGCCGGGTAGCCCGCACCATTTTTCTGGGCAGCGCTCCATCCTCGGTATCGACCAATGCTACAAGTCGTGGCCTTGACCGCGCCCGGGTGTTGATTGGCTGTCTGCAACCCGGACAGACCTCCTCGACCTACGTCGATGCCCTAGGCCGCTTGGCAGATCGACTGCACTACCTAAACAGCTCCGGTGATAAAACAAGCGATACGACCCGCTACTGGTTCGACACCCGTGCCAACTTACGCCGCGAGATGGAGGACCGGAAAAAGAGATTTGACGACCGGAGCGAGGTGCGTGCCAGATTGGCCACTGCATTGAAGAAGCTTACGACAGGCCTTACCTTTTTTGATGGCATCCACATCTTTACCCCTCATGCTGACGTGCCGGACGATAGTGCGCTCAGGCTGGTGATCATTGACCCCGACCAGTTTTATCTCCGCCAGGAAACACGCATGGCCTTTGACGTGGTGCTGGATACGGTGCGAAACAACGGCAATAAGCCACGCTATCGCGGCAACCGCCTCATCTTCCTGGCTCCTGACCAAGGCGCTTTAGCTCGGATGCGTGATGCAATCAGAGTGACCTTGGCCTGGGGCTCTATTGTCGAGGATGTGAAGGAGGGCCGGTTAAATATCGACCTGTTGCAGAAGAAACAGGCAGAGAAGGAACTACAGACCTCCGAAGATGTTTTGCCGCGTGCAGCCCGCGAGTGTTATAAATGGTTGCTCTGTCCTGTCCAGCACTCACCCACCGACCCGACAACCGAGGTGGAGGCATTCCCGCTCAATACCAGCGGCTCTGGGTTGAACAGCGAAATCGAACGGGTATGCGTGGAAAATGAGCTGGTAATTGGTGCCTGGTCGCCGATTCATCTGCGGACAAAATTGAAGGAGTTGTACTGGAAACCAGAAAGGACAAGCGTCGGTGCCATGGCGTTCTGGGAAGATACTTTGCGCTATCTCTATCTGCCACGGTTGAAGAGCCGTGAGGTGCTAGCGCAAGCCATAACCAAGGGAGCAGGCAGCCGGGATTTCTTTGCGACCGCCTATGGTGAATCCGATGGGAGATTTGACGGCTTTGCCTTTGGTGGCGGCAATGTGCAACTGGACGACACGTTGCTGTTGATTGAGACAGGAGCAGCCAAGGCATATGAGGAGGCTAATCGACCAAAGCCTGTGGAGCCTGTCATTGTGCCTGGTGGTCTGACGACTGCTGAACCGGGGGCGACTCAGCCATTTCAACCTGGGAGCACGGACCCAGGGACAATCATTCCTCCCGTACCAGTACCACCGATGCAGCCCAAGGCGAAATCATTCCATGGCATGGCCGAAATACCGGCGGCGACGGCCAAGATGCGATTGGTGCAGGTGGCCGATGAGATCATCGCTGTCCTCGCCGCCGATCCCAATGCCAAGATCAAGGTCAGGATAGAGATCGAGGCAGATTTTTCCAGTGGGGCCTCGGATCAGGTCAAGCGTGCTGTCTCAGAGAATGCCCGTTTACTGGGGCTTAAGAATGCGGAGTGGGAAGAGTGAGCCTGCTTTTCCCTTTTGCCATTCCGTTACTATTTGTTTGTGTAATTTTGGTGTAATTGAGCAGAGAAAATTACACAATAATCGGGAAATTAACAGACCTTCGACATGGGACCTATGGCCATGATCTTCAATAAAATAGATGGTTTGGGAACTATTCAGACTTTTTGGGATTGCTCTCGCCGAATACTGAAAATCCGAGTGTCCCTGGTTCGAATCCTGGTCCCGCACCAGTAAAATTTAAGGCTTGCAAGGATTTTTCCTTGCAAGCCTTTTTCTTTTGGCACGCCATTCTCCCCAAAAAGTGACAAGGAAGAGGCATGGACACCCCTTACGGCGCCATGCTATACTTTTTCATTGGGAACACCACTACCAAGTTTGCAAACAGCGGGGCCTGCCCACTGGCCGTGGCACTTGAACCACGGTGGAAAGAACAGCTCGTCATCCACACATGCCATCACTGCTGATAAGGGAGGATCCCGTGCGCACCATGTGCAGATTGTTGCCAAAATTCGTTCTCTGTTTCCTGTTGCTGATCTGCCTGGCATGGCCGGCGATGAGCAATGCCGCGCAGGAGTTTTATTTCGAGGGCTCTCCTGATCGGGTGTTGCCGGACATCGTTCCGCCCAATGCCAATCGGCACAATTATCCCGGCCCCAAAGCCCCCTATCAAGCCCCGGCTGCGTCATATGATTATGACTGGAAAGTGAAGAGCAAAAAGGGGGCGGACATCACCATCCGCCTCATGTACACGATGTACGAGCCGCTGAGCACGCGCTATGGGTACGGCGGGTATACCAAGTCCAATACCATGGCCGCCTTTCTCCACACAACGGGCTACACGCGCCAGTACCTCTGCCCGGACTCGAACCGGGGCAATCTCTGGGTGCTGCGCGGGACCAGCATCGACAACAAGGCTTTTTTACAGACGTGCACCGGCGATGTTGCCAAGATGATCGTCGCGTCAAAAACGGCCCCTCAAACCTCCTACTCCGATATCGCGCTCCATAATTACTATTCCCACGACAAGTCGCTCATCGACCAGCAGTTCTACGGCCACTACGGCAACGTGGCGGTCAGGGTCGAGGTGAAGATGACGGATGGCAGCGTGGATGCGGCCACCATCGGCCATGCGGCGTTGTCGAAACTCTCCGGCAAGGTTGTTTCGCAGACTGTTGTGGACGAGGCCCCAGCTCCCAAGGAGGCGGTGGTGGTGCCCAAGGATGCGGGCCTGGTGGTCGAGGCCACGCCTTCCCTGCTGGAAACCAACAGCGAGCGGACGGCCCTGATTCCGGCCTCGGAGTTCCTGCCGGCAAAGGTGACTGCGAAAACAGCACCCGGCGCAGAGGTGACCTTTGAGATTGTCAGCGGCAAGGCGGCGGAGCTGCGGGCCGGCAGGAGCAAGGGGACGCGCGTCAGCGCCAAGGCGGACAGCAAGGGAATGGCCGAGTCGCTCTTTTTCTACACCGGCGACAACATCAAGAAGACGCCGCTGCACTATGAAGTGCGCGTCACCGCGTCGGGTCATAAAGAGACCGTCACCGTGCTGGTCGGTCTCGGCCTGGCCCTTGACCGCATCGTGGCGGTAAAGACCGACCAGTTGAACACCTACGCCTTTACCCTGAGCCTGAAGAGCCGGGTCCATCCAAAATTCATTCTGGACAATTATCTGTATCGGGCGCACCAGTCCGGCCTGTGGGGGGATCGCCGCCTCGGCGTCAAGCTCAGGACCACCTGGATCAACCCGCCGACCGGGATGTTGCCCGAGCCCTCGTTCCAGGGCACGGCCAGGATCATTCGCGACAAAAAATACGGCAACCTGCTCGCGGTGGGCAGCGGCGAGCCGAAATTCACCCGAACCAACAACGACTACCCGGCGGTGGTGATGCAGAGCGACGGCAAGCATGTCTACCGGGTGAACGGCGGCCTCGTGCTCCTGGACGCGAACGACAAGGAGGCCGGCTATATCCGGGAGGGGATGGAGCAGGGCCAGGCTTTGGCCATCGTGGCCCGGGACACGCCGGAACACTGGCTCACCAGCCTTGCCTGTTCGCTGGAGGCCCAGGACGAGGTGCAGTATTTGATGCTCGAAACCGCCAAGATGCTGCCGGGCGGCGATGTGGTCGATGCCCTGACCACCGCCACCGGGCTGATGTGCAAGTTCGGCCAGGGCGAATACGAATCGCTCTTCTACGACCTGGGCACGGTCGTGGGCGGCAAGTATCTCGACCATCTCAACGAACCGGATGTCCTGAAAAAACTGACCCAAAAGCAGCAGGAGGCGGCCAAGCTGGCAAAAAAAGCCTACGATGATCTCGACGAGCACAAGCAGCGCCAGGAGCGGGAAAAATGGCTTGGCGAAGCAGGCAAGCGGCTGCGGGAGAGCAAGGCCAGCCCGCCGCCGGAAAAACCTCTGCCGACGCCCGCTGAATCAGTCAGCACCAGCAGCGGGAGCGCCCCCGCGACGACACCTGCACCCGCCGGCAGCACGGACGATAGCCTGAAGAAAACCGGCGATGAGTTGAAAAAGAGTGTGGAGGATCTCCAGAAATCCTTCGAGGATCTGGGCAACACCTTCAAGGGGATCTTCAAGTAGGAGGGGGCCATGCTGATCGAGACCATCCAGACAATCGCCGCGGCGCAGGGACTCTCGCTCACCGAGAAGAAAGGGGTCTATACCCTGGAGCGGGTGGTGGCGGAACGCAAGACCTTTCTCTGCCGCAAAAAACTCCTCTATCGCGCCCGGTTCCGCATTGTGGAGGAGAAGAAGGAGGTGCACTTCACCGAGCTGCTCAAGGAGAGCGGTTTTGGCCTCTCCTCCGGCAGCGTGGACACCGAGATGAGCCCCGGCTTCGGCTTCAGGAAAGAGACCTACAAAACCGGACTGGGGCCGCGGGAAGGGACGATCGAGGAGCAATCGACGCTTTTCGGCAAGCAATACACCTACACCTTTGATTTCAGCACGGTGCGCAAGGCGGTGGAAAGCGCGGCCCAGGCCGCTGGCTACACCTTCCAGTGGAAGTTTTTTCTCTAGCGCGGGAGGGGTGCAGGGGGTATGCTGCCTGTCCATAATGCAAAGACAGCGGACCAACCCCCTATGGAACCACAACACAAAGCCAACCTTTCCCAAGTCTTCAGCCTGCCGGTCATAGTCGCCGCTCTCGGCTATTTCGTTGATATCTACGACCTGGTGCTCTTCAGCATCGTCCGGGTGCCGAGCCTCAAATCCTTTGGGCTTTCCGGCCAAGGGCTGATCGACAACGGCGTCTTTCTCCTCAACATGCAGATGGCCGGGATGCTGGCAGGCGGGATTCTTTGGGGGATCCTGGGCGATCGCAAGGGGCGGCTCACGATCATGTTCGCCTCGATCTTCATCTATTCGCTTGCCAACCTGGCCAACGGGTTCGCCACCTCGCTGCCGGCGTACGCCACGCTCCGGTTCATTGCCGGCATCGGTCTGGCCGGGGAACTGGGCGCGGGCATTACCCTGGTCTCCGAGATCCTGCACAAAAGCATCCGGGGGTACGGCACCATGCTGGTCGCCTCGGTGGGCGTCTCCGGGGCGATCCTGGCCAATCTGGTGGCCACCACCTTTGACTGGCGCACGGCCTTTGTCATCGGCGGCATCCTTGGTCTGTTGCTGCTCATCACCCGGATCAGAGTGGCCGAGTCGGGCATGTTCCAAGCCATGGATGACCGGGCAGGGATGCGGCGGGGGAACTTCCTGGCCCTGTTCACTGATTGGCAACGATTCCGCCGCTATCTCAACTCCATTGTGATCGGCATCCCCATCTGGTTCGTGGTCGGGGTGCTGATCACCTTTTCCCCGGAGTTTGCGAGCGCGCTGGGCATCAGCGGTCCGGTCTCGGCCGGGAATGCGGTGATGTTCTGCTATCTGGGCTTGATCTTCGGCGATTTCAGCAGCGGCTTTTTAAGCCAGCTCCTGCAGAGCCGGAAAAAAGCCATCGGCCTCTTCATGCTGCTGACCGTGGCGGGGATCGGTCTTTATTTCCTGCAGAGCGGGCAAAGCCCTGCCTTCTTCTACGGGGTCTGCATCCTGCTCGGCTTTGCCGGGGGGTACTGGGCGATTTTCGTCACCGTGGCGGCGGAGCAATTCGGCACCAACCTGCGGGCCACGGTGGCCACCACCGTCCCCAACTTCGTCCGGGGCATGGTGGTGCCGATCACCACGCTGTTCCAGCTGGGCCGCAGTTATCTCACCCTGGAATCCAGCGCTCTGTTGGTCGGAGCACTCTGCCTGGCGGCAGCCTTCCTCGCCCTGGCCGGGTTGGAAGAAACCTTTCACAAGGATCTGGATTATTTCGAGGAGTTTCTCTAACCGGCTCTCGCCGCTCAGGCCAGTCCAAACTTTTTCATCTGATACCGCAGGGTGTCATAGGTAATCCCCAACAGCTTGGCAGCCTTGGTCTGATTGGCATTTGTTCGTTCCAGGGCCTGTTGGATAAGATCCTTTTCCAGTTCCTCCAACGAAAGTCCTTCTTCCGGCAGGATGATTCGCGACGAAACGGACGGCTCACTGCCTGCCCAACCGGTCAGATTCGGAAGCAGTTGCTCCCTGGTAATGGTTTCCGTCTCCTCGAGCACCACGCAGCGCTCGATGATATTGCGCAGCTCCCGCACATTCCCGGGCCAGCCATAGGACAGCATGGCCTTTTCCGCCTCAACGGAAAAACCCTTGATCCCTTTCTTAAGATACTTGCTGGTAAAATGAAGCAGAAAATGTTTGGCAAGCAGCAGGATGTCATCCCCCCGTGCCCTCAGGGGCGGTAACTCTATAGCAAAAGCGCTCAGCCGGAAAAACAAATCCTTGCGGAAGCCCCCCTGCTCCGCAGCAGCCTTGAGATCCTTGTTGGTGGTCACGATCACCGTTGCCTCCACGGACAGATCCACACTGCCCCCCAGCCGTCGGACCGTTCTCTCCTCCAGAACCCGCAGGAGTTTTGCCTGGAGATCCAACCGCATATCCCCGATTTCATCCAGCAACAGGGTGCCATCCGCAGCCAGCTCAAAAATCCCCTTTTTGTCGGTGCGGGCATCGGTAAAAGCACCTTTCACATGGCCGAACAATTCGCTTTCAATGAGGTTTTCCGGCAAGGCCGTGCAGTTGACGGCAAAAAAGGGGCCATGGCCATTGCCTTCCGCCTTCTGCCGCCGGCAATGAAGAGAGCGGGCCAAAACCTCCTTGCCGCTTCCTGACTCCCCGGTGATGAGGATGATCTCCGCCTTGGCCTGAACCAGCTTCTCCGCAGTCTTGAGAATTTCTTTCATCTGACGAGATTCGCCGACCAAGCCGTGTTCAAAATAGGGACAGACTCTTTCCCGGTGATAGTCGATCTCCGCTTTACGCCGGACGTTTTCAATGATATTGGCGGTGATGATTTTTATTTCATCAAGGTTGAACGGCTTGGTGAAATACTCAATCGCCCCGAGCTTCATGGCCCGGATGGCTGATTCCGCCGAATCATCGGCGGTCAGCATGACCACCTCCGCGGCAATCTCTTCTTTTTTAAGGGCGGCAAGGATATCGAAGCCGGTCATTTCCTCGGCCAGATCAACATCCAGAAAAACAATATCAGGCTGCCAGGCAAGGATGTTGGCGACAACATCCTGCGGGGTGGTTTGAAAATGCACCTCATAGCCCGCGTTTTTCAAGGCCCTGGCAAGCATGGTTACGATGAGTTCGTCGTCATCCACGGCAAAAATTCTTCCCCGGATTTTCATGGGTTTTCGTCCTTGTATTGTTGTTCGACCGGCAGGGTAATGGTAAAAGTCGCCCCTTGGCCCAAAACGCTGGCAACCTCGATCTCGCCATGGTGTTGTTCCACAAGCCGCCTGGTTATCGCCAATCCCAGTCCACTCCCCTTGGGCTTGGTGGTGTAAAACGGCTGAAAGGCCTTGGCACACGCCTCTTCACTCATGCCTTTTCCCGTATCACCGATCACCACCTCCACGGTTTCACCCCGGCCTTGCCTGGTGCTTACGGTGATTGTCCCGCCTGCGGGGGTTGCCTCCATGGCATTGAGCAGCAGATTCAAGATCACCTGCTGCATCTGGGAGGGATCGGCCATGATCATGGGAAGTGCCGGATCAAGGTTGCGGACCAATTCCAGCCCCTTGCCATTGATCGCTGCGTATTCCTGGGATTTGAGCAGCAGGGTCGTATTTCTCAAAGCGTTTTCAAGTTGCTGGTTGAGATCGATCCGGGAAAAAACCGGTCGGGGGGTTCTGGCGTAGTTGAGAAGATTTTTCAGCAAGGATTCGATTCTCTGCACTTCCCCGATAGTCCGCGCAAAAATCGCCTTGTCATCCGGAGAAAGCGCCAACTCGTTCATCAGGACTTCCATGGAGACCTTGATTCCGGCCAGGGGATTTTTTATCTCATGGGCCAGACCGGCCGCCATCTGGCCGACCATGGCCAGTTGCCGGGAGCGCTGCAAGGCCGCCTCGGTCTGATTCCGCACGGTCACATCCCGGTCAAAGGCGAGAACATATTTGCGCCCTGCGATTTCCAACAGCCCCGCCCGGACCTCCACGGGAAAAACCGTGCCGTCTTTCCTCCTGTGCTCCATCAGGGCCTCAAACCGCCCGCCCGCCAAGATTTGCTGGATATACGCGCCGGAGCTTGCGCCGCGCTTTCCACCATGTCCAGATCCTGGATGTACAGGGATTGCAACTCGTCAACCGTATAGCCGTGCATCTTTGCCGCAGCCTGATTGGCCGCGATGATTCTCCCC
Organism: Desulfurivibrionaceae bacterium; assembly: GCA_041675265.1. GTDB lineage: Bacteria > Desulfobacterota > Desulfobulbia > Desulfobulbales > Desulfurivibrionaceae > Thiovibrio. The sequence continues at coordinate 30,023 of JBAYUD010000014.1, forward strand.
ACCGCCTCTCCCTCTCCCTCCATAATGAAGATGGCGTCGTCCGCCGACTCGAAGAGAACCTTGTAGCGATTCTGCTCGGCAACAACCACATCGCATTGCCTTTTCAGCGAAACAGCCATCTCATTGAAGGCGATGGCCAGCGTATTGAATTCATCGGGAAGCTGTTCATCGATGGTATGGGTCAATTCCCCGGCCTTGATTTTTTCCGTTGCCCCGATGAGCACGGACAGGGACGAGGAAAAACGTTTGACAAAAAGGAAGGTGAAAACAAGAAAAATCACAGGCGCGACAGTCACCAGCCCCAGCAGGATAGTTTTCATGCTGGCAACTTCCTGCCGGGCGTTGGCAATCTTCGGGGAAATTTTGTCGGCGGAAAGGAGTACCAGCCTGTCAATTTCTTCAAGAAGCCGCATCCCCGAGGCAGAGGCGTTCTCTTCTTCCCTTTTCCGCTGCGCATGGTCTGCGCTGAACGTATACATCCGGCTCGCTTTTTTCAGGTACTCATCAATGCCTTGCCGCAAATGGATCAACCGGTGCATCGTCGGTTCGGCATGGTGACACCCGAAACAACTTTCTCCGGCAAGACGCAACGCCTCGCCGTGCTCGATAAAATCTCCGATATTGGTGCGGTGCTGGGTGGTGGTGAGATACAGGTCCGGCTGAATGATCTTGATCTTGTTGAACAGGTTGTCGCGGAGAAATTCCATCTGATGCAGGGCGAGGACATTCTCTAAATTGTCGATGACCCGGGCATTGGTCACGGCAATATACACCCCGCCAACCCCAAAGAAAAAAACAAGCAGTATGAAGCCGAGGATCGCTTTTATGCGCATGGGGTCAAGGCCGCGATACCGGAGGGGAGGTTGGCGCTGCAGGGAGAGGAAATAGCACAGGTCGGCGGGTGTCAATCATTGACATAATCATAGGTCGCCAGATCCAGGCCGATGCGTTCGGCATACTCAATAACAGGTCCGTAATCCTCCGCCGCGGTTGCAATAAAGCGGCGGGCGCCGAATTGGGCGAGCGCCCGACGGCCTTCCTCGTTTTGGTCCATGGAAAGCAGGCTGTCTGCAATGATGGTTTTCAGGGCGGGGTCCAGATCGTGCCTCACCGCCAGGGTATTTGCCGGAACCTTCGGGGAGGTGGCGAGAATCTCCAGCTCGGCCGTGATTCGGGGATTTTCCTTGGCCAGCCGGTAAAAAATGAGATCCTTGGCCGTGCCGAGGTCCGCCTTGCCATCCAGAACATCTTGGATGGCATTCTCATGGGTGCCGCTGAAATAGCTTTCCCTGAACCAAGAGCGGTAATCCGAAATGCCGTGCGTCCGGAAAAAATACAGCGGCAGAAGCCAGCCGGCCGTGGTTACTCTATCCACAAAGACAAAGACCTTGCCCTTCATGTCCCGTGCCGTTTTTATGCCGCGGTCTTTTCTGGTGAACACCATGCCGTAATAGGTGGATATCCCGCCTTCGTATTCAGGCCGGGCCAGGGGTTCCACCCCCAACTTCTTGATGGCCCACGCCCCGGTAAAGCTGCCGAAAAAGGCACCATCCAACCCCTCGCTCTGGAAATTATCCAGGATATTGCCATAGCGGGAAAGGATTTTGAGTTCCACAACGGCGCCGGTTTTTTGGGAGAGATACAGGGCCATTGGCTCGTAGCGCTTTTTCTGGACAAAGATGTCCATCTCGGTCTCGGGAATGAGGCCGATGACAATTTTTTTGGCCAGGGCAGGGGGAGAGGACTTCGGGGCAGGGGCTTCGCTCTGCTCGTTGCCGCAACCAGCCGGAAAGAGCAGGAAAAGGCCGCACAACAGGAGACGGAATACGTCTCGGGCAAAAAACAACCGCATAATCCCCCTCCAACTCTAGGTGATGGCATTGTCTTGCACACTTCGGGTAAAAAAGACTACCAGCCGCCCCGCATCTGTGCAAGACACAATTCACGCCTTGAGAGTAGGGCCACGCCTGCTTTGCCCTACTCCCACCCCGTCCCCAGGGAAACAATCTGGGCATATGCCCAAACCTATCTGGTCATTTCACCAACCGCCCCGCAAGGTACGATGTCGCGCCTCAGCCAGCCACGAACTATCTCATTGTATTTTCGTTCCTGAAATTTCATTCGCCCCTCTGGCACGTTTCTCGCTTTGTCCGAGACACATACCAATGGAAAAGGACCACGTTTACGGTCGTTTTCGAATAAAAAAAGCAAGGAAAATCAAGGAGAGGAGGAAGAATATGCGGAACAGGCTAGTGCCAAAACTTGCGGTAGCGTGGTCTTTGGCCATGATAACAATGGGGGGAGGCCTTTTGGGCCAGTTTCTTGCGCCGGACTTGGCCCAAGCGGCTGACCCTGGGGCCGATTGTGCCAGTTGCCATGAAAAATCAGTGGCAAGCTTCAAAAACTCTTATCATGGCAAGGCCTGGAACGGAGCCAACGGCTGCCAATCCTGCCACGGGTCGACCGACCAGCATCTCAAAACCGAACAATCAAAAAAAACCATCTTCTCCTTTGCAAAGGACGGCGGACAATCAGCAGAGGAAATGAGCAATAAGTGCCTGGGCTGCCACAGCGGGAGCAAACACATCGCTCTCTGGGAATCCAGCAAGCACAAATCAGCCGGTCTTTCCTGTAATAGTTGCCATACCGGCCATTCCAAACTGCCCAAAAACCTGAAGATGCCCCAGACCGAACTCTGCTTCTCCTGCCACAAGGATATCAAGGCGGAAAGCGGCAAACAGTCGCACCATCCCATCAAGGAAGGCAAGGTTTCCTGCAGCGACTGCCATAGTCCGCATGGCTCCTTCAGCGACAAAGCTCTGAAGGGTGAATCCACCAACGAGCTCTGCTACAAATGCCATGCCGAAAAGCGCGGCCCCTTCTTGCACGAACACGCTCCGGTTGCGGAAAACTGCCTGACCTGCCACAACTCCCACGGCAGTAACCACAACAAGCTCTTGACTCAAAAGGCCCCGAACCTCTGCCAGAGCTGTCATATCGGGACAAGCGGACATTTCGGCGCGCCGTTTAATAGGTCAAAAAGCTTCGACGCCAACCCCGCGGTCAGCGGAACCTACACGAGCCAACGGGCTGTTTCCCGAGCTTGCCTGAACTGCCACGCAGCGATTCATGGAAGCAACGGACCGGGCAGATATGGCAAACAGTTGGCTAAATAAGGAGAACCCTATGAAAAAATGTACATATATATCAGCACTAGCACTGATGCCGCTGCTGTATGCCTCCGGCACCTTGGCGGCGGACTACGAGGTGACGGGCGCTATCACCCCGTCGGTTAAAGGGGTAAACGTCAACGGCAGCAAAGCCAAGTTCGGAGAATACACCGATCCTGACAGCGCCATCACCGGCGGTGTCGAGGTAAACGCCGATGCCGATACTGGATTTGTAACCTTCAACGCCGGCGACATCGGGCAGGACACGCAAAGCTACAAAGCAGAGACTGGCCAGTACGGCAGGTTCAAACTGGACGCCTTTTACAATGAAATCCAACACAACAACACCTTTGACGCCAAGACCTTCTATTCCGGGGCCGGTACCAACCAGCTCACCAGCCCGTTAAATGGTATCCGTTGGGCAACGGCCCCGGCGCCTGCGACGTGGGGCAACACCTTCGACTATGAAGTATCCCGGAACCAGTACGGGGCCGGCTTAAAAGTGGATCTGCTGAAGCCTTTCTTCGCCAACTTCTCCGTGTCGCGGGAAGACAGGGAAGGCCTCAGGCCCATCGGCGCCGGCAATACCAACTACGCTGCCGAACTCCCCGAGCCGGTGGACTATCAAACCGATCTCATGCAGGCCGAGCTGGGCTACGGCAAGGATCCGTACTTTGTCTCGGCGGGATATACGCACAGCAAATTTGACAACGCCTATGATGCGCTGTACTTCACCAATATCTATGGCGTGGATGGCGTGGCAGATAATGAACTTGTCACCTTGCCCCCGGACAACAGCTACGGCAAGTTCGATCTCAAGGGCCGGGTCAAGATGCCGCTGAAAAGCGCCCTGGCTCTCGGTTACAGCAAGGCAAAGGCAGAGGCCGATGCGAACGTGTTTGAAAGCTATAACGTGAGCGGCGTTGCGAGGACTGTCACTGTGGGCACCGACAAGCTCTTCAACGGCCAGGTGGATACGACGAATTATTCCGCCGTGCTCACCTCAAGCCCGCTGAATTTTCTCGACGGGAAGCTCTTCTACAAGAACTACACGACGCAGAATAAATCCGATCAGATATCCATCGTTGACAACGGCGAAGGCGGCAAGGATTACTCCAACGACCTCTTCGACTACGACAAGAAGAGCTACGGCATCGAGGCTGGCCTGAAATTGCCGGGCCACGTCACCCTGACCCCGTCCTTTAGCAAGGTCGCGACAGAAGTGGCACGGGCAACCGGAGATCAAGAATACGATGACAAGATTTATGGCATCAATGCCAAATGGAAGGGTCTGGACTTCATGGTCGCCAACATCGGCTACGAAAGAATGGACCGTGAGAATGATGCCACCAGTGTCGACACCGCGACCCCCATCGGCAACACTCCTACCGCGAGTGTGATTGCGATGTCACCCTATACGCGGATGTATGACACGGCTTCACAGGAAAGGGACACCTACAAATTCGGCATCGATCTTTTCCCAACCGACATGCTGAACCTGGGCTTTACCGTGAGGCACAAGGAGATCGACTACAACGAGACCGGCATCGGCCTCACCGACCAACGTGACACAGCGTACGGTGTCAGTGCCGACTTTACGCCGAACGACACGGTATCCTTCTCCGCCTATGTTGATTATAGCGTCGCCAAATTCGAACTGCTCCAGCGGCAAGGTACCGTAATTGCTGCCAATGCTAGTCCTGATGACACCGTCCCAACTGACGCCGCATACAACGTAACCACCACCCAGAAGGACAAGAGCCTGGACTGGGGCATAGGGGTCAATGTGAATGTCATCCCCAAGACCCTGGCCCTGCGGGCGCAGTACGACCATACCAAGTCGGACGGCTCTGCGGATTATACGTATGGTGACAATAGTGCTGCCAATGATGGGATTGCGACTGGCTGGACCAATGACACCATTGATTATGCGAATTGGGACGACTACAAGAAGGATTCCTTGCTGCTGAAGGCGACGTACAGCCTTTCCGCGCAGGTGGATCTGACCGGTGGCTACGCCTATGAGATGTATGAATACAACGATGGCCACAACGACAACTATGCATACGTATACCAAACTGCCGCAACAGGCGTCGGCTACCTGAGCGGCGCTGGCAGCGACCCGGATTATACCGCCAACGTGGTCTTCCTGAGCGCGAAGTACAAATTCTAACTGGGACGTCGTCACCCCGGGTCAAATCCCGGTTGAAAACGTCTGTACCTGAAATACTCCCTGAGGGGGAAGGGGCTTTGCCCCTTCCCCCTCATCTTTGTTGGCCTGATGATTCCTCGGCACTCACCCCCCCCCAACTTTCCCCCTCGCCGCCGCGAGTAACTGCGTGCGAATGCGCCGAATTTTTCCCTTGACAGCAGCAAGCCTTGGGGGTAAAAGTGCCTGTTCTGAAAAAGACTGTCCATACAGCCCACATCCGGGCTGTTTTTTAATGCCGGTTTGCCAAGGTATGGTGCCTTGACCGGCGCCAGGCGTAACCGCGCAACTGCATAAATGGAGTGGAAGACTTACCATGAAAGACCTTTCGAAAGTCCGCAATATTGGAATCAGCGCCCATATCGACTCAGGCAAAACCACCCTGACCGAGCGCATTCTTTTCTATACCCAGCGTATTCATGCGATCCATGAAGTACGCGGCAAGGATGGCGTCGGCGCCAAGATGGACTCCATGGAGCTGGAGCGGGAACGCGGCATCACCATCTGTTCCGCCGCCACCTACTGCGACTGGAAGGACCATTCCATCAACATCATCGACACCCCCGGCCACGTGGATTTCACCATCGAGGTTGAGCGGGCCCTGCGCGTACTCGACGGCGCGGTGCTGATCCTCTGCTCCGTTGGCGGCGTGCAATCCCAGTCCATTACGGTTAACCGGCAGATGACCCGCTACCGGGTTCCCCGCGTTGCCTTCATCAATAAATGCGACCGCACCGGCGCCAATCCCGACAAGGTCATCAAGCAATTGCGCGAAAAGCTTGGCCTGAACGCGGTGCCCATCCAGGTACCCATGGGCCTTGAGGGCGACATGCAGGGACTCATCGATCTGGTCAAGATGAAGGCCGTGTATTTCGACGGCGAAAACGGCGACAAGATCCGGGTGGAAGAAATTCCCGCCCAGTACAAGGATGAATGCGACGCCAAGCGAGAAGAGCTGCTGGACGCGGTTTCCATGTACTCCGATGAATTGATGGAGGCTGTGCTCGAAGGCACCCCCACCGAAGAGATGATCATGGACGCGATCCGCAAGGGCACGCTGTCTCTGGAATTCTCCCCGGTCATGATGGGCTCCGCTTACAAAAATAAAGGCGTACAGCTCCTGCTGGACGCGGTCAACGACTACCTGCCGTGCCCCACCGACGTCGACAACTTCGCCCTGGACCTGGATCACGACGAGGCCGAGGTCAAGGTCACCAACCAGCCGGGCGACCCCCTGCTGGCCCTGGCCTTCAAGCTTGAGGATGGCCGCTACGGCCAGCTCACCTACGTGCGCACCTACCAGGGCACCCTGAAGAAAGGCGATTCCATCGTCAATGTCCGGACCGGCAAGAAGGCCAAGGTCGGCCGTCTGGTGCGGATGCATTCCGACGAGATGGAGGAGATCGAGGAGTCCGGCTCCGGCGACATCGTCGCCCTGTTCGGCATCGACTGCGCCTCCGGCGACACCTTCACCCGCGGCGACTACAACTTCTCCATGAGCTCCATGCATGTGCCGGAGCCGGTTATCTCCCTGTCCATCACCCCGGTGGACAACAAGGCCCAGGACAACATGTCCAAGGCCCTGAACCGCTTCACCAAGGAAGACCCCACCTTCAAGACCTATGTGGACCAGGAAACCCTGGAGACCATCATCTCCGGCATGGGCGAGCTGCACCTTGACGTCTACGTCGAGCGGATGAAGCGCGAGTACAAGGCCGAGGTCACCGTGGGCGCGCCCCAGGTTGCCTACCGCGAGACCATCACCCAGCGGGCCGAGTTCAACTACACCCACAAGAAGCAGACCGGCGGCTCCGGCCAGTTCGGCCGCGTTGCCGGCTATATCGAGCCCATGGAAGAGGGCGAGTACGAATTTGTCGATCAGATCGTCGGCGGCTCCGTGCCCCGTGAATACATCCCCTCCTGCGACAAGGGCTTCCAGAAATGCCTGGAAAAGGGCTCCCTCGTGGGCGCCCATGTCACCGGGGTGCGCTGCGCCATCAACGACGGCGCCTCCCATGCCGTGGACTCCTCGGATATCGCCTTTCAGCTTGCGGCCATGGGCGGCTTCAAGGAGGCATACATGAAGGCCAAGCCGGTTATCATGGAGCCGATCATGAAGGTTGCGGTCGAGGGCCCCACCGAGTTCCAGGGCTCCATCATGGGCAGCCTGAACCAGCGGCGCGGCATGATCATCGGCACCAACGAGGAAGACGCCTACACGGTCATCGAGGCCGAGGTGCCCCTTTCCGAGATGTTCGGCTACTCGACCGATCTTCGCTCCTTGACCCAGGGCAAGGCGGAGTTTACCATGGAATTTGCCACCTACCGTCCGGTGCCCAAGAGCGTTGCCGAAGAGTTGATCAGCAAAGCCCAGAAAAAAGACAAAAAATAGGATACCGCCATGCTGAAACAAGAGCTGATTGAAAAGAATCCCATCCGCCACCTGAAGGGTGAAAGCGACGCCAAGGAATCCAGCAGGATGGGATTGGTCATGGCGCGGGCCGGCGTAGGCAAAACCGCGCTGCTGGTGCAGATCGCCCTGGACACCCTGATGAACGACAAGCAGGTTGTCCATGTCAGCGTTGGGCAGAGCCTGGACAAGACCAAGCTCTGGTACGACGACATGTTCAAGGATATCGCCGAGGTCTGCAAGCTTGACAACGCCGGGGAGATCCATGACTCGATCATGCACAACCGGATGATCATCACCTTCAACGAATCCAAGTTCAGCCGGGCCAAACTCGAAGAGCGGCTGCACGATCTCGTCCAGCAGAACGTCATCAAGCCGAGCTGCATGGTGGTTGACGGCTTTGATTTTGGCAAGACCGACCGCGCGGTGCTGGAAGGGATGCGGGATTTGGCCAATGCCATGGGCCTGCAGATCTGGTTTTCCGCCGTGTGCGACGAGGGTACCGACAGTCAGGCCGGAGTGCCCGCCCCCTGCACCGGCATGGAGGATCTGTTCAATACCGTGGTTCTTCTCCAGCCGGTTGCGCAAAGCGACTGCATCGACCTGAAGATCATCAAGGGGTCCGCCGCGGTCAGCAAATGCGGCAAGCTTCTCAAGCTTGACACCAGAACCTTCATGATCCGGGAAGACTGCAAATAGTCGGTAGATCCAGAATGATTCCACCCAAGGCGAACGGCGCAGGCTGTTCGCCTTTTTTGTTGACCTTTTCCCGGAGAAGGGGCTACCCTTGCCAGAAATTCAGCCCTTATTTCAGGATGGATGATACCCCATGAAATTCAGACCGTGCATCGACCTCCACCAAGGCAAGGTAAAGCAGATTGTCGGCTCCTCCCTCTCCGACGGCGAACAGGGGAGCCTGACCACCAACTTCGCCTCGGACCAGCCGGCCTCGCACTATGCCGAGATGTACAAGGCGGACCGTCTGTTCGGCGGCCATGTGATCATGCTGGGGCCCGGCAACGAAGCCGCGGCCACGGAGGCCTTGCAGGCCTTCCCCCAAGGATTGCAGGTAGGCGGGGGGATTACGGCGGACAATGCCGCGCATTGGCTGGACCTGGGAGCCAGCGAGGTGATCGTCACCTCGGCGGTGTTCAAGGACGGGGTGGTGCATGAAGACCGCCTTGCCGAGTTGGTCCGGCGGGTGGGCAAGGAGCGGCTGGTCCTTGACCTGAGCTGCCGGAAAAAGGGGGATGCCTATTATATCGTTACCGACCGGTGGCAAAAATTCACCCAGGTGACGGTTTCCGCGCAGTCGCTGGAGTATTTCGCCGGCCACTGCCGCGAGTTTCTCATCCACGCCGTTGACGTGGAGGGCAAATGCGGAGGCATCGAGGAAGAGCTCACCTCCCTGCTCGGCCGGTTCAGCCCCATCCCCACCACCTATGCGGGCGGGGTCAAGAATCTTGCCGATCTTTACCGGGTCAAGGAATTGGGACTGAACCGCCTGGACGCCACCATCGGCAGCGCCCTGGATATCTTTGGCGGCACCGGCATCACCTATGCCGAGGCGGTGGCCTTTAACAGACAGGAAGGATGCTGAGCGTGGATCAGAACCTCGACCCGCATCAGCCCACCGACCCTGCCGGAGAAACCGAACAACTGACCCTCCAGATCGACCGCGACCTTTTCCGCGCCTTTCAACGGGGGGTCTGGATCATTGTCCATGAAACCGGCAGGTCCAGGATTGAGATCATGAATGAAATGGTGCGCGATTTTCTGATAAAGCACGGTTGCTGACCAACCCTTCCTTGACCGCGCGCTCAGCCTCAGCTACTATGTGGACTAAGCCGTTATCGGAAACAATGTCTTCGCTGGATGGCCAATACGCAGCAGCACCGCTACACTGCTGCCGGCGGCCATGGTTATTTTATAACGGCTCCTAAACGATAAAAATAGGTCTGCTGATGCCCGGGGCTCCCCTGACCAACGAACAGCGCTTCGCACTGATCCAGAAATATATCGAGCGGATGCCCAGCCTGTCCACCACGGTGACCAAGGTTCTGGAGATCTGCAATCGCCCCAACACCTCGGCCAACGACCTGAACCGGGTCATCGCCCTGGACCCGGTTCTGACCGGCCAGGTGCTCAAGCTCATCAACTCGGCCTATTACTCCCTGCCCAATCAGATCAGCTCCCTGACCCGGGCGATCATCATGCTCGGGATCAACACCGTGAAAAACCTGGCCCTGAGCACCGCGGTCCTGGGCAGCATGGGCAGGGAAGACTCCTTCCGCTCGCTGTCCATGGATGCGTTCTGGACCCACTCCCTGTGCGTGGGGGTGATGGCCAAGGCCCTGGCGAAACTCAAGGCCATTCCCGGCATGCTGCAGGAGGAATTCTTTGTCGCCGGGCTATTGCACGATCTGGGGAAGATTCCGCTGAACAACTGCTTCGCCGAAGAATACCGGCAGGCCCTGGATTTGTCGGCCATTGAACAGGGACCATTGCCGAGAGCCGAAGAGATGCTGCTGGGCTTCGACCATAGCAGGGCAGGGAAGATGATCGCCGACAAGTGGCAGCTCAATCAGGGGCTCACCGAAATGCTCCGCTTCCACCACGCCCCGGAAAACGCCTCCCCGGAAAACCAGCAAATGATCGCCGTGGTAGCCCTGGCGAACACCTACGCCAACCTCTTTGACGTCGGTTCAGCCGGCGACCGCTACCCGGACATGTCCAGGGTCGACGAGCTTCTCACCCAGGTCGGCCTGAAATGGCATGATCTTTCAAGCCTGCACACGGTTGTTGAGCAGGAAATCGAAAAGGCCCAGGTTTTTCTCCAGGTCGCCAGGGAGACATCATGAGCATGAAAGTCAGATTCTGGGGGGTCCGGGGCTCCATCCCCTGTCCCGGGCCAAAAACCATGAAGTATGGCGGGAACACGGCCTGCATAGAGCTCCGTTTCCCGGAAATCAACCGCCTCATCATCATCGACGCGGGCTCCGGCATCCGGGAGCTGGGCAATTTCATGATGGCCAACGATTTCAAGAATGGCCCGATCAACACCGATATCTTTCTGACCCACACCCACTGGGATCACATCATGGGGTTTCCCTTCTTCACCCCCATCTATGTCCCGGGCAGCACGATCAGGGTCCACGGCCCGGTCAGCTTCGAAGGCGACACCCTGGAGAAGATCGTGGGCGGCCAGTTGACCTACCGGTATTTCCCGGTTCGCCAGGCGGAACTCGCCGCCAAGATTGAATACCATGATCTCAAGGAAGGGGAACTCGATCTGGGCGACGGCATCACCGTGACCGCCAAATACCTGAATCACCCCCTCCTCTGCCTCGGCTACCGCATTGCCTACCGGGGGAAGACGTTCTGCACGGCCTATGACACCGAGCCGTTCCGCAATGTTTTCTGCACCGACCCGGAAGACCCTTCCTATGACGAAGGCATGGCCACCGAAGGCGAAATGGTGGCCCAGGAACAAAACGGCGTTTTGGAGCGCTTTTTTGCCGGGGTGGACCTTCTGGTCCATGACACCCAGTATACCCAGGAGGAATACCTGGCCAAGTTCCTGGGCTGGGGCCATTCGCCTTTTGAGCATGCGGTTGAGGCCGCCCAGCGGGTCGGGGTCAAGGCCCTGGCCCTGTTCCACCATGATCCCATGCGCACCGATGACCAGATCGACATCCTCGCTGAAAAATATTGCCTCCGGGCAGGGCAGGGCGGTACGGAGATCTTCTTTGCCAGGGAAGGCGAGGAGAGGGAGGTGTAAGGCGCAAGGCTAAACCATTTGAGTTTTCCGGCAATAATGTCGATGGGTATAGTGCCGGAAAATCAAGGAGAAGCAATAACGCGCAACCAGGAAACAGCCAGGGAGACGCAATGGTTATTTCCGATGAAATCAAATTTCCAAGACCGATACGGATCGATCCGTTTCGCTCGGAAAAAAAGGTCGACCGCATTGACGGCCTCACCCAGGTAGCGCGCATCGGCGCCTTCACCCGGGAATGGCAACGCAACCGGGAGGAACGTCGCCGACAAGGGCAGACCCCTCTTCCCGCATCCGAGGAAAGCTCGGTGCGGCGGCTGGTGGAACAGGTCAATACCCGCCTGGAACACCAGAAGATCCTCATCCATCTTGTCCTCATCAAGGACGAACACGGCTATTCCCTCGACGTGTACGACTGCACCGGCAACGAGCAATGCGCCATCATCGGCGACGTGGTCATCGACCTGAACGATCTGCCGGTTCTCCTCAAAAATCTCCAGCAGGAAGCTGGGATTCTCCTCGACACCATCTCCTGATTCGCCCTTTCCCCCGCTTATTTTTCTTGTTGAAATCTAGGTTGAAACATGCTACCAATGCCTTTCATATTCTGAATGGTCATTCAGGATATAGGTGTTTCCCCCTAAATAAATAGGGAAGTTACGAGGTAAGGATGTTGCTTGCAGAGCTGCTTATTGACCGAAAAGGCGAGATTCTGGATAGCTGGGTCGATCAGGTTCTGACTACCTACCCGGAGGATGGCGCCCGGATCTTCAAAAAAGAGAAGGACCAGTTTGCCAACCCGGTGGGGTATGCGGTGAAGAGCAGCCTGTGGACGGTGTATGCCCTTCTCTTCGAGAAAAACGAGCCGGAGGGGATCGTGGATGCCCTCGAGCAGATGGTCCGGATCCGGGCGGTGCAGACATTTAATCCGTCCGAAGCGGTCTCCATGGCATACATCTTGAAGAGGGTCGTTAAGGATTTCTGCCGGAAGGACAATGTCGCCGACCTTGAAGGCTGGCTGGCGTTTGAAGAAAAAGCCGACATCCTGGCCTACACCATGTTCGACCTGTATGCCGCCAGCAGGGAAAGGCTCTACCAAACCCGGATCGCCGAGATCAAAAGCGGCAATCACATCGTGACGGCCGCCGGGTGCCCTTCGAAGCTGATGGACGAAAATGCCGCCCCAAAGGCGGAGCTTAAGACCATTGAAGTGTAAGTCGTTGCAATAAAAACAGCTTTGCCGTTTCCCCGGCAAGGCCGGCATAAAGAGCCGTAACGGAATAGCCCGAAAACAGCAGTTTAACGGCAAGGGGTATTCCGTAACGGCTCCTAAACATGATGCGAGGTAACAGTACATGAGAATCCTGAATCCATTCATCGCAGTGTTGGCGCTTATCGCGGTCGCCCTAGTGGCCGCCCAGGTGCCGGGTGGGCAGGCCTTGATAGGGATCATCCTGCCCTATCTTGCCTTTGCCCTCTTCTTGGGAGGGTTTGCCTATCGCGTGCTGCAATGGGCGAAATCTCCCGTTCCCTTCCGGATTCCGACCACCTGTGGTCAGGCCAACTCCCTGCCCTGGATCAAGCAGAACAAGATCGATTGCCCCTCCACCAAACTCGGGGTCATCGCCAGGATGATCCTGGAGGTCTTCCTGTTCCGCTCCCTGTTCCGCAACACCAAGGCGGAGATGCACGAAGGGCCCAAGCTGGTGTACGGCTCCAGCAAATTCCTCTGGCTGTTCGCCCTGCTGTTCCACTACTGCTTCCTGGTCATCGTTCTGCGGCATATGCGGCTGTTCATGGACCCGGTTCCCGGCTTTGTCGCCGCCCTTGAGTTCGGTGACGGCTTTTTGCAGATCGGCGCCCCGGTATTCTACCAGACCGACGCCATCTTCCTCGGCGCCATCGCCTTTTTGTTCCTGCGCAGGGTGATGCTCTCCAACATCCGCTACATCTCGCTGCCCGCCGACTATTTCCCGCTGTTCCTGATCTTCGGCATCGGTCTCACCGGCATCCTGATGCGCTATGTCTTTAGAGCCGATGTGGTGGCGATCAAGCAGCTCACCCACGGCCTGACCACCTTTGCTCCGGCCATTGCCGCCGGGCAGATCAGCCCGGTTTTCTTCATCCATGTCTTCCTGGTCTGCGCCCTGCTGATCTACTTCCCCTTCAGCAAACTGATGCACATGGCCGGTGTCTTCATGAGCCCCACCCGGAACATGATCAACAACAGCCGTATGGTGCACCACATCAATCCGTGGAACGACCCCAACATCAAGCCGCATTCCTATGCTCACTATGAAGACGAGTTCAGGGAGTTCATGAAGGACGGCGGAATCCCAGTTGATAAGGAATAAAAGCGATGGCGATAATGAAAGCAGATAAACTCGGTGTAAGCGTTGCGAAGGCTCCGTCCATGATGACCGGGGCTGTTCCGAAAAAGGACTGGTGGGATGTCGAGGCGGTCTTCAAGCCCGGCACCTATTGCTATCCCGCCAAGCCTGAAATCCACGAATACCATCAAAAAAACCTGCCCGGTGTCTTCGGCGGGACTCCCCGGACCTGGGATCCCGAGAGCGATGACTGGAAGCTGCCGGAGAACTGGAAGGAGATCATCCTCCAGGGGCTCAAGGAACGGCTGGACAAGTTCCGCTCCCTCAAGGTCTTCATGGACTGCTGCGTGCGTTGCGGCGCCTGCGCGGACAAGTGCCACTTCTTCCTGGGCACCGGCGACCCGAAGAACATGCCGGTTCTCCGGGCCGAACTCCTCCGCTCCGTATACCGGAACGATTTCACCCTGGGCGGCAAGATCCTCGGCAAGATGGCCGGCGGTCGCGAGATGACCTTCGGGGTGCTAAAAGAGTGGTTCATGTACTACTACCAGTGCACCGAGTGCCGCCGCTGTTCGGTGTTCTGCCCCTACGGCATCGACACCGCCGAGATCACCATGATGGGCCGCGAGCTGCTCCATCTGGTGGGGGTCAACACCAACTGGATCCTGGAGCCGGCCGCCAATTCCAACCGCACCGGCAACCACATGGGTCTCCAGCCCCACACCTTCAAGGATAACATCGAGTATCTCTGCGACGACATCGAGGAGATCACCGGCATCCGTTGCAACCCGACTTTCAACCGCAAGGGCGCCGAGGTGCTGTTCATCACCCCCTCGGCCGACGTTTTCGCCGAGCCCGGCATCTACACGGCCATGGGCTACCTGCTGCTTTTCGAGCACATCGGTCTGGATTACACCTGGTCCACCTATGCTTCGGAAGGCGGCAACTTCGGTCTCTTCACCAGCAACGAATTGATGAAGAAACTCAACGGCAAGATGTACGCCGAGGCCAAGCGGTTGGGGGTCAAGTGGATCCTGGGCGGCGAATGCGGCCACATGTGGCGGGTGCTCCATCAGTACATGGACACCATGAACGGCGCCCCGGACTTCCTGCAGGTGCCCACCTCGCCCATCACCGGAACCCGTTTCGACAACGCGGCCTCCACCAAGATGGTCCACATCAGTGAGTTCACCGCCGACCTGATCAAGCACGGCAAGCTGAAACTTGATCCGAAACGCAACGACCACCGGATTGCAACCTACCATGACTCCTGCAACCCGGCTCGTGCCATGGGCTTGCTGGATGAGCCCAGGTATGTTTTGCAGAATGTTTGCAATAATTTCCACGAAATGCCGGAAAACACCATCCGTGAATCGACCTTCTGCTGCGGCAGCGGCACCGGTTTGAACACCGATGAGATCATGGAACTGAGAATGCGGGCAGGGTTGCCAAGGGCCAACGCGGTCAAATATGTACGCGAGAAGCATGAGGTCAATATGCTCTCCTGCGTATGCGCCATCGACCGCGCCACCTTGACGAGTCTGATGAACTACTGGAATCCCGACGTGGAGGTCTGCGGCGTGTCCGAGCTGGTTGGCAACGCCCTGGTCATGGAAGGAGAAAAAGAGCGCGAGCAGGGACTGCGTTTTGAACCGCTTGCTGGAATGGAAGGGTGAGAGCCATGTACGGTAAAGGAAGAATCATACCCGCTTTGATTATATTTTTGGGCCTCATGACATCCCCGATCTGGTTTAAATCCGGGGATGCCGGCAAAATGCCTAAACCTGAAAAACCAAAGGACTACACGGAGTGTGTTGCGCCGACTGAGTTCATGCGTACCTCGCACATGGTGCTGCTCAACCAGTGGCGCGACGACATCCTGCGCGAGGACGGCGCCCGCACCGGGAAAACCCCCAACGGCACCGAATATGTACGGAGCCTGCAGAATGGCTGCATGAAATGTCACAGCGACAAGAAAAAGTTCTGTGACACCTGCCACAACTATACCTCCGTGAAACCGTATTGTTGGGATTGTCATCTCCAGCCGAAGGAGGCGATGTAACATGGATAGCAAAAGAAGAGATTTTTTGAAAATTGCCGGGCTTACCGCCATTGCCGGCATTGCCGCACCATCGGCCTTTAACTCCCTGCTCAAGGGCGAGGCTGTTGCCTCCGAGGCGGCTGCGGTCGGCGCCCACGGCGCCGCGGCACCCACCGGCAAACGTTGGGGCATGGTGATCGACGTCAAGAAGTTCACCGAAAATCCCGGGCTTGCGGAAAAATGCGTCTCCACCTGCCACACCGTCCACAACGTGCCGGATTTCGGCAACAAGAAGGATGAGATCAAGTGGATCTGGGTGGACTCCTTCAAGCATGTTTTTCCGGATGACAGCAGCCAGTATAAGAAGCCTGAGGCCTTGGATTCCCTGCCCATCCTGACCCTGTGCAACCACTGCGACAACCCGCCCTGCGTCCGCGCCTGCCCCACCCAGGCGACCTTCAAGAGCAAGGACGGCATCGTGGGCATGGACTACCACCGCTGCATCGGCTGCCGCTTCTGCATGGCTGCCTGCCCGTACGGCGCACGGAGCTTCAACTGGCGCGACCCGCGCGGTAAGGACGCGAGCGGCCAGCCGTTTATCAAGGCGGAAAACCCCAAATTCCCCACCCGGATGCGCGGGGTTGTGGAAAAATGCAATTTCTGCACCGAGCGGTTGGCCATCGGCCAGATCCCGGCTTGTGTGGAAGTGGCGGCCCAAAGCAAGGCCCTTGTCTTTGGAGACCTGAATGATCCCAACTCCGAGATCAGCCAGGTACTGAAGACAACCTTCACCATCCAGCGGAAACCCTCTGCAGGGACACATCCATCCCTCTTCTATATTATTTGAGGTAAAGACCATGATTGAAAAAGCATTAAAAGGAAGCACAGGGTACTGGGTATGGATGCTCTTCCTGCTCTCCATAATGGGTGTAGGCGGCCTCTGTTACGTACAGCAGTTTAACTACGGTCTGGGCATCACCGGCATGAGCCGGGATGTGACCTGGGGGGTGTACATCTCCCAGTTCACCTTTCTGGTGGGCGTGGCAGCCGGCGGCTTGATGCTGGTGCTGCCGTATTACATCCATAACTACAAGGCGTTCGGCCGGATCGTCATCCTGGGCGAGTTCATGGCCATTGCGGCCATCGCCATGTGCCTGATGTTCATCATCGCCGACCTGGGCCAGCCCATGCGGGCCATGAACGTGCTGCTCCATCCCACTCCGCATTCCATGCTGTTCTGGGATATGATCGTGCTGAACGGTTATCTGGTCCTCAACGTCCTCTGTGGCTGGGTGGTGTTGCAGTCCGAGTACAAGGGGATCAAGTACCCCAAATGGATCAAGCCCTTCATCTACCTCTCCATCCCCTGGGCGATCAGCATCCACACCGTCACCGCCTTCCTGTACTGCGGTCTGCCGGGGCGGCACTTCTGGCTCACCGCCATCCTGGCCCCCCGCTTCCTGGCCTCGGCTTTTGCTGCGGGACCGTCCCTGCTGATGGTCATCGCCATGATCCTCAAGAAGACCACCAAGTTCGACGTGGGCCGCGAGGCGCAGGACAAACTGGTGACCATCATCGGTTATGCGGCCATGCTGAACTTCTTCTTCCTGGGCTGTGAATTCTTTGTCGCGTACTACAGCCAGATCCCCGGCCACATGCACACCCTCGATTATCTCTTCTGGGGTCTTGGCCACGGCGATGAGGTATACAACAACCTGGTGCCCTTCATGCGCGCCTCGGTTGTCATGGGTCTGGCGGGCATCGCCCTGATCTTCGTCTCCCGGGCCAAGCAGTCCGACGGCTTGCTGGTGGTTTCCTGCCTCCTCATCTTCATCGCCTTCTGGATTGACAAGGGCCTCGGCCTGGTGCTCGGCGGCTTTGTTCCGAACATGCTGGATCAGGTCACCGAGTATTACCCCAGCGCCCAGGAGCTCGGCATCACCGCAGCCATTTGGGCCACCGGCTTCTTCATCCTCTCCATCCTCTACAAGGTGGCGATCAGCGTCAAGCTTGAGAAGGAAGCCTAAATCCTGCTTTTTTTTCCGTTTTGCGTAGTTGGTTCAAGGCAAGCTCCTTTCGGAGCTTGCCTTTTTTTTTATGCCTGCCCGCCTCGCCGGCCATTCAAGGACAATAATATGGTGGTTTGCCCGATGGTTCTGTTGTATTCTGCCGATATCGTTACTAATTGATCCTGCTGTTTTCCCGTTTCCCGGGATGCAGACACCCAAAGCTGAGTCCGCCATATGCCATCGCACACGCCCAAGAATCCGGCAATACACTCCATCCTCGACAAGATCGGCAACACGCCGCTGGTGCCGATCAAGCGGTTGAATCCCCTGAAGAAGGTGGCCATCTACGCCAAGCTTGAGGCCTTCAATCCAGCCGGTTCGGTCAAGGACCGCGTTGCCCTGAACATGATCGAAACCGCCGAGGCCGAGGGCGAGCTGACCCCGGACAAGATCGTGCTGGAGGCCACCAGCGGCAACACCGGCATCGGCTTGGCCATGGTCTGCGCGGTCAAGGGCTATAAATGCCAGCTGATCATGCCGGAATCAGCCTCCATCGAACGGCGCAAGATCATGCAGGCCTTTGGCGCCGAGATCCTGCTCACCCCCGGCAAACGCGGCACCGATGGGGCCATCGAGCAGGCCTATGCCCTGGCCCGCCAGTATCCGGACCGCTATTTCCTCACCGACCAGTTCAACAATGCGGCAAACTGGCTGACCCATTACAAGACCACCGGCCCGGAAATCTGGGAGCAGACCGGGGGCAAGGTCACCGACATCATCGCCACCCTGGGCACCTCCGGCACGGTCATGGGGTTGTGCAAATATTTTGCCGAGCACCATCCCGAGGTGCGCGTCACTGCGGTGGAGCCTTTTCTCGGCCACAAGCTGCAAGGGCTCAAGAACATGAAGGAGTCCTATACCCCGGGGATCTTTGACAAAAAACTGCCATACCAGATCATCAATATCCCGGATGAAGAGGCCTTTACCACGGTTCGCCTCCTGGCCCGAAAAGAGGGGATCTTTGCCGGGATGAGTTCCGGGGCCGCCATGTCCGCGGCCCTGACCCGCGCCGCCCAGTTGAAGGAAGGCGTGCTGGTGGCCATCTTCCCCGATGGCGGCGAGAAGTATCTGTCCACCGAGCTTTTCAGCAAACAGGAAGCGGAGGAGTCCCAACAGGCGGAGCTGCGCTTTTTCAATACCCTTTCCCGCAAGAAAGAGGTATTCCGGCCCATCGTCCCGGATGCCGTCACCTTTTACGCCTGCGGTCCAACCGCCCACGAGCTGGCCCATCTCGCCCACTGCCGCCGTTTCATGGTTGCCGATCTCGTGCACCGGGTGCTTGTGCTGAAAGGATATCAAGTCAAATTCCATATGAACTTCACCGACCTGGACGACAATACCATCCAGGGAGCAGGCAAAAACAAAGAGAGCCTCGCCGATTTCACCGGCCGGTA
The DNA here is from genome assembly GCA_041675265.1 of Desulfurivibrionaceae bacterium. Lineage (GTDB taxonomy): Bacteria > Desulfobacterota > Desulfobulbia > Desulfobulbales > Desulfurivibrionaceae > Thiovibrio. Next base: position 49,424 of record JBAYUD010000014.1, read on the forward strand.
TATCGAGGAATTCAAACAGGATATGGCCGCCCTCGAGATGGAGGAAGCCGCCGGCTACCCCAGAGCCTCCGAGCATGTGGAGGGGATGATCTCCCTGGCCAAAAAGCTGGTGGACAAGGGCTACGCCTACGAAAAACACGGCTCCATCTATTTTGACATCTCGAAATTCGCCAAGTACGGCAAGCTTTCCGGCGTGGACCTGAGCAAGATTCAGGTCGGGAAAACCGTTGATCTGGACGATTACGAAAAGGAAAATCCGGTTGATTTCACCCTGCTCAAGCGTTCGACCTTGAGCGAGCTGAAAAGCGGCATTTTCTTTCAGACCGAGTGGGGGAACATGCGGCCCGGCTGGCATATCGAATGCGCGGCCATGACCCTGAATCTGCTCGGGGAAACCATGGATATCCACACCAGCGGCCGCGACCTGCTGTTCCCCCACCACGAAAACGAAAATGCCATCGCCGAGGCGCTCACCGGCAAACCCCTGGCCAACTTCTGGCTGCACAGCGAACTGCTGCTGGTGGACGGCAAGAAGATGTCTGCGGACAACCAGAACCTCATCACCCTGCGGGATGTTCTGGCCAAGGGCTACACCGGCAGGGAGATGCGCTATTTCCTGATCCGCACCCATTACCGCAAGCCGATCAACTTCTCCTTCCGCAGTCTGGACGCGGCCCGCAAGGATCTCCGCCGGCTCGACGGCTTTGTCGGCAAGCTGCTCTGCCTGCCGCCGGGGCTGCCCCACGCGGAGGTCGCCGCCTATCTCTCCGACATGGAGGACCGCTTCTTCGCCGCCTTGGACGACGATCTCAACGTCTCCAAGGCCTTTGCCGCGCTGTTCGATTTTGTCAAAAAGACCAATCCGATCCTCAGCCAGGGTCTCCTGGACCGTGAGCAAAAGGACTATATCCTGGAAGCCCTGCGCCGGATCAATTCCGTGCTGCGGATCATGCGGCTTGAGGAATGCCCCCTTGCCCCGGAGATCGACCGGCTGATCCGGGACCGGGAAGAGGCGAGGAAGCAAAAGGATTGGCAAAAGGCGGACGGGGTGCGCCAGGAGCTGGCCAAGAAGGGCATCGAAGTGGTCGATACCGCCAAAGGCCCGGTCTGGAAAGAGGTGGAGAAGCAGGAATAGGGTTTGCCCAAGGATACGCGGGCGAAAACGGTATTGCTTTCTTGGCCCGATCGTTCTAATATCTGTCCCACATGGGCGCCCGTAGCTCAGCCGGATAGAGCACCGGCCTTCTAAGCCGTAGGTCAGAGGTTCGAATCCTCTCGGGCGCACCACAAAAACAACACCAATCCGACAAGCTAATAGCTGGTCGGATTTTTTCGTTTCAGAGCAAAAAACTTCATATTTGGCAACCAAGTGTCCCAAATATGTCCCAGGAAAGTCCCGCACGTTTTAATGCGCTTTTTTGTTCTATTTTTCAAGGGTTATGCGCTAGGAAAAAGCAGGGGAGCAGGCGAGAGGAGGGAAAGGAAAAGCCGCCCAGGTGGGTGGGCGGTCAGCTATAAATGTCTTTCCGGTGCCCGATTGTAATTGCGGCAATTACAAAACTGCCATCTTGAATATCGCAGATTATCCGATAATTCCCTATTCGATACCGCCACAAGCCGCGCTTGTCGCCAACCAAGGCTTTCCCCCGCGTACGAGGATCGTCCAATATGGCAATCTCGTCCTCAAGGTAATCCAATATCTTCTCTTGCCAAACCCTGTCGATCTTTTTCAGCTGCCGCTTGGCGCTCTCAAGAAATTCAACGCGCCAAGCCAAGTTCTTTCCTCACGTCAGCAAGACTGGTGCGCGGCTCTTGCCGCTCCA
>JBAYUD010000015.1:0-50365 GCA_041675265.1 Desulfurivibrionaceae bacterium
CTGAATACCCGACCGCGCAAGTCGTTGGGCTTCAGGTGCCCCGCTGAGTTGTTCACCCCGGACGCTTTCGATTTCAAGCAGCATCATGCTGCGCTTTTTGCACTTGGTCATTGAAACCGCCCTTCCCTGTTCTTGAAATTCCCCCGGATATTCACCCCCACTGGACAATGGGGTTCACGGAAAGGCGGCGGATATGATATCCTGTCGTAACGAAACAATGGGCTTCCCCTCATCGCGAGCAAGCCCCGAAAGATCATCCTCCATTTGCAGGAACAGACATGCTCAAGCTTGTTAAAACCTCCTCGCGGAAAGCCGGGCTTCCACCGGGCAGCCCCGTGTTCATCGGCGAAAAAGTAACGGAAAAATTCGGCTTGGACATGGTCGATTACGATGCCGAGGACATCTCCATCAGCACCCCGGTCCGCCTCGACGAGTTCCGCCTGCTGAAAGAAACCCCCAGCAACACCTGGATCAAGGTCCACGGCCTGCATAACGCCGAGGCCGTGGACAGATTCTGCCTCGGATTCGGCCTGCATCCCCTGACCATCGAGGACATTCTCCATACCGGCCAGCGTCCGAAGATCGATCACTATGAGGATTACCTCTTCCTGGTCATCAATCTGATCCACTACGACGACGCCACCAGGGAGATGACCATGGAGCAGATCAGCTTCGTGCTCGGCCCCTGCTACCTGCTCTCCTTTCACGAAAAGGACGACGATATTTTTGACGATGTCCTGGCCCGCCTTGAGACCAACAAGGGCCGCATCCGGAAACTGGGGGTCGATTACCTGTTGTATTCCCTGCTCGACAGGGTGGTGGACAACTTCTTTTCCGTGCTGGAAAAAATCGGCGAGGAGGTCGAGGATCTGGAAGAGGAGCTGATTGAATCTCCCTCCCCGGAAACCCTCCAGACCATCCACTCCCTGAAACGGGAGATGATCCTGCTGCGCAAATCGGTTTGGCCGCTCCGGGAGGTGATCAGCGGGCTGCAACGGGACGACACGGTATTCATGGGCGAGTCGATCCGGGTCTATCTCAAGGATCTCTACGACCATACCATCCAGGTGCTGGACACGGTGGAAACCTTCCGGGATCTCATCTCCGGCATGATCGACATCTACCTTTCCTCGGTGAGCAACCGGATGAACGAGGTGATAAAGGTGTTGACCATCTTCGCGGTGATCTTCATCCCCCTTACCTTCATCGCCGGGCTCTACGGCATGAACTTCAACACCGGCAAGAGCCCCTTCAACATGCCGGAACTCAACTGGTATTTCGGCTACCCCTTTGCCCTCCTGCTGATGGCGGGGACAGCCGGCTCCATGCTGATCTATTTCAAGAAAAAGAAGTGGTTTTGAAAAACCGGCAGGCCTGAAAATCCCCACCCTAAATCGACGAAGAGTCCGATGCGAACGACGGTATTTTCCGTCTTTTTTCCCGGAGAAATCCCCTTGCTCCCCTGCCGTTGCTCTATGATATAATGACTTACGGCTTCACCATGCCACAAAAAACCTTTCTTCGAAATCGCACCCAAGCACGAAAAATTAGTGGCGGATAATTTGACATATAAGTATATAATTAAATACTAGGATATAGCCCAGGCCGTATTACGTCCGGGATGACATAAGAAAAGAGACCAAACCCATGACCCCTCGAACACCATATCCGGAAAAACACCCTTTCTCCACCGCCTCCCGGCGCCGGATCAGCCTCATCTGCCTTACCGTTTTGCTGCTGGCCGGAGTTGCCCATGGGTCCGACACCACGGCTGCCATGACGCCCCCCGAGGTGTGGACCCTCCGCAATGCGGTGCGCTTTGCCCTGCGAAACAACCCGGACAGCCGGATGGGCAAGAACCGGATCGAAGCGGCCCAGGCCGCCATCACCATGGAGCAGTCCTCCTTTTTCCCAAGGCTTGACCTGAACTCCCGGTACGACCAGACCAACAATCCCATGTACTCCTTCGGCAACATCCTGAACCAGGGCGCCTTCAACAACACCATCGACTTCAACAACCCCGGCCGCACCGACTCCCTGAACATGGGAGTCCGGCTTGGCTACCGTTTTTTCAACGGCGGCCGCGACCTGGCCGGGCTGAAGGCCGCCGAGGCCCAGGCGGTTTCCTCCCGGATGGAGCTCGGCGCGGTGCAGGCCCAGCTTGCCTTTGAGGTGGTCCGGGCCTTCCAACTCATCATTCAGGCCGAGGAACTGGTCAAGGCGCAGCAAGCGGCGGTGGACGCGATCACCGCTTCCCTGGGAGTAGCGAAGGCCCGCTATCAGGAAGGGGTTCTGCTCAAGGCCGACCTCCTCGATCTGGAAGTGCAGCAGTCAAAGGCGCGGGAAGGCTTGAGCCAGGCCAAACATACCCTCGGCCTGAGCCGCAGGATCTTCCTCGGCCTGCTGGGGCTTGACGACGGCCCGGCAACCCTCGACCCGGCGCAGGACTATATCCAGGAAATGCCGCAATCCGCGGACCACGAGCAGCGCTATGAGCTGAAAAGCATGGAGGCCCTGATTCTCGCGGCCAAGGCCCGAGTCACGCAGGCCCAGGGCGGTTATTACCCCTCCCTGGAAGGGTATGCCGGATACGATGCGGACAAGGGCTATGTCACCGACGGCTCCGGCGACTCGTGGCAGGCCGGGGTCAAGTTGCAGTTCAACCTTTCCGAGGGCGGCCGGACCGGTGCCGAGATTGCCAGGGCCTCCGCCCTGCTGGCGGAAGCACAGGAACGAAAACGCAAAACCGAGCTGGCCGTCACCCTTGAGGTGAAGCAGGCGGAGTTTGCCGCGCAAGACGCCCAGGAGCGCTTGCAGGTTACGGAAAAAAGCGTGGCCCAAGCCCAGGAAAGCGCCCGGATCAACCGGCTCCGCTTTAAGGAAGGAACCCTGCTTTCCGCCGATCTTCTCGGGGTGGAAAGCAGGCTAACCGATGCCCGGGTGCGGCGCATCGTGGCTGAAACCTCCCAGCGCATTGCCATTGCCGATTTGCGGCGCGCCCTTGGCCTGCCGCAGTTTCCCGACACCCCGGAAACCGTGGCCAACCCTCAGCCGGAAAAGACGACGGCTACCGATCAGCCCTGAAACAGGATAGAAAAACCATGCCACATAAATATCTTTTTCCCACTCTGCTCCTGGGCTTGCTCCTCACCGCCGCCGGGTGCAAGGATCCCGCCCATGACGGCGCGACCGGCAAAACACTCCCCACCGCGGAGGTTCGGGTGATCACCGTGGCCGGCCAAGCGGCCCAAGGGCAAAACCAAGTGGCAGGCGCGGTGGAATCACTCCAGCGGGCGACCATCGGCGCCAAGATATCCGGCCCCATCGAGGAAATCCCGGTGGTTCTGGGATCCACGGTGAAAAAAGGCGCGCTTCTGGCACGGATCAGCGCCGGGGAGATTGCGGCCCGGGTGGCGCAGGCCGAGACCCAATTCAGCCAGGCACAGCGCAATTTCGAACGCGAAAAGCGCTTGCTGGAACAAGACGCCTCTACTCGGGAAACGGTCAAATCCCAGGAAGACGCCTACCGGGTGACGGAGGCAGGTCTGCGTGAAGCCAGGGCCATGCGCGACTACACCCGGATCACCGCCCCCTTTGCCGGAATCATCTCCCAGAAAATGGCCAATGCCGGGGATCTGGCCACCCCCGGCATGCCCCTCTTGGTTCTGGAAAACACCGAGCACTTGCAGATTGTTGCCTCGGCCCCGGAGGGACTGGCAATGAAAATCAAAAAAGGGGATCCCCTTGCCGTAACGGTCCCAGCCGCCGAGTTTTCCCAGACCGGCGCCGTAACCGAGATCGGGCCGGCGGCGGATATCGCGTCACGGACCGCTTTGGTAAAAATCCGAATCGACCCCAATCCCGCCTTGCGGCCCGGGCAGTATGCGCGGGTGGCCCTTCCCGGCGGTGCCGGGGTCAACACCTTTCAGGTGCCGGAGACGGCGCTGTTTCGCTTCGGCCAGATGGAGCGGATCTTTGTGGTGCGGGACAACACGGCCCAGTTGCGCTTGGTGCGCAGCGGAGAACACCGGGACGGCCAGGTGGAGATCCTTGCCGGGCTCAATGGCGGAGAGCAGGTCGTGATCCAGGGCGGCGAACGGCTCGTTGATGGTCAACCCGTAACCATCGTGCCGTGATGAATCAATCCCCCAGCAAACAACACGGCTTTGCCGGCAGGCTCGCCTCGGTCTTCGTTGAATCCAGGCTGACCGTCATTCTGATCATCGCCTCCCTGCTCCTCGGCATCATGGCCGTTGCCCTGCTGCCCCGGGAGGAGGAGCCGCAGATCAAGGTGCCGATGATCGACGTCATGGTCGCCATGCCCGGCGCCACCCCCAAGGAGGTGGAGGAACGGGTCTCCATCCCCATGGAAAAGCTTCTCTACGAAATCCCGGGAATCGAATATATCTACAGCACCTCCATGCCGGGGCAGTCCCTGCTCATCGCCCGCTTCTACGTGGGCGAAAAGATGGAGGACGCCATTGTCCGCCTCAACCAGAAGCTGGCCACCAATTTCGACCGCATCCCCCACGGCGTCGCGCAGCCCCTGGTCAAGCCGCACACCATCGACGACGTGCCGGTGCTCGCCCTGACCCTGCACAGCCCGCGCTACGACCACTATACCCTCCGCCGTCTCGCGGCCCAGCTCGACGACGCAGTCAAAAACATCCCCGAGGTGGCCGAAACCAAGCTCATCGGCGGCGCTCGACGTCAGGTGCGGGTTCTCTTCGACCCCACGCGCCTTGCCGCCCGTGGGCTGACCGCGACCGAAATCATCCCCAGGCTGCAACAGTCCAACCTGCAATCGTATTCCGGCACCCTGCAAGCCCAGAACCGGGAAATCCTCCTGCAAACCGGCCGGTTTCTCGACTCGGCCAAGGAGATCGGCCGCATCGTCGTTGGCGTTTACGGTAACAGACCGGTATATCTGGACGAGGTTGCCGGCGTGGTCGATGGCCCGGAAGATCCGACCAACTATGTGCTTTTCGGCCGAGGCAAGGGGCAGCCGGAAGAGGCGGCCGTTACCCTCTCCCTGGCCAAGCGGCCGGGGGCGAACGCCGTGCAGGTGGTGGAATCGGTGCTGGCCAAGATCGATTCCCTCAAGTCCACCCTTATCCCCAACGATGTCACGGTGAGCGTGACCAGAAACTACGGCGAAACCGCGGCGGAAAAATCCAACGAACTCCTGCTGCACATGGGCATCGCTGTTTTCGGCGTGACCCTGCTGATCCTCTTCTTCCTCGGCTGGCGGGAGTCGATCATCGTCATCCTCGCCATCCCCTCGACCCTGGCCCTGACCCTGCTCCTTTTTTACTTGTACGGCTACACCCTGAACCGCATCACCCTCTTTGCCCTGATCTTCTCCATCGGTATTCTGGTGGACGACGCCATCGTGGTGGTGGAAAACATCGTCCGCCATCTCCGGCTGCCCGCCAACAAAAGAAAACCACTGCTCAAGATCGCCATCGAGGCGGTAAACGAGGTGGGCAACCCGACCATCCTTGCCACCTGGGCGGTGATCGCCGCCATTCTGCCCATGGCCTTTGTCGGCGGGCTGATGGGCCCCTACATGCGACCGATTCCCATCGGCTCCTCCGCGGCGATGATCTTTTCGCTGCTCATTGCCTTCACGGTTACGCCCTGGGCCGCCATCCGGGTGCTGAAAAAGAACTGTTCGCCAACGGAATGCCCCATCGACGCCGAAGAGGAAGCGGAGCAGGAAGAAGCGCAAGACCACGCTCCGGTGGATTTCTTTACCCGGATCTATCACCGGATCATGGACCCGCTCCTTGCCCACGCCCGCTGGCGGCTGGTCTTTTTCCTGTCCATCATCGGCCTGCTCCTGGGCTCCTGCGCCATGGTCTATTTCGGGCTGGTCAAGGTCAAGATGCTGCCCTTTGACAACAAAAGCGAATTCCAGATCATTCTGGACATGCCCGAGGGCGCCCCCCTTGAGGCAACCACCCAGGCGGCCAGGGAGATGGCCGCTGCCGTCGGCCAGGAACCGGAGGTGATCAACTATCAGATATACGCCGGGACTGCCTCGCCCTACAATTTCAATGGGCTGGTCCGCCATTATTACCTGCGCAACAGCGCCAACCTGGCGGACATCCAGATCAATCTGCTGCCCAAGGGTGAACGCAAGGCCCAGAGCCACGAGATCGCCAAACGCATCCGGCCCGAGGTTGCGGCCATCGCTAAAAAATACGGGGCCGCCGCGGCTGTGGCCGAGGTGCCGCCCGGGCCGCCGGTGCTGCAAACCCTGGTCGCCGAGATTTACGGCCAGACCGATGGGCAGCGGGCGAAACTTGCCGCCAAGGTCAAGGAGCTCCTCACCGGTACGGAGGGAGTTGTCGATGTGGACTGGTACCGCGAGGCGGAGCGGCTCAAAACCGTCATCGCGGTGGACAAGGAAAAAGCCGCGCTCAACGGCATCTCCGAAGGCGAGATCACCCAAGCCGTTGATCTGGCGGTTACAGGGCTGGCCATCACCCTGTTCCACCGGCCCGAGGACAAGGAGGGGATCAACATCGTCCTGGAGTTGCCCCGGGCAGAGCGGGCACGGGTCGAGAGCATCCTGAACACCCAACTCCGCTCTGGCCTGAACCCGGCAGGCCCCTTGGTGCCCTTGCGGGAGCTGGTCAGGGTAACCGAGGCGCCCATTGACCAGCCCATCTACCGCAAGAACCTGAAACCGGTCATCTATGTAACCGGCGATGTGGCCGGAGCAGCGGAAAGCCCGGCCTACGCCATCTTCGCCCTGAACAAAAAACTCGGCCAGCTCGATGGCCGCGAATACGGGGGCGAGCAAAAAACAATCGCCGTCTACAACCTCAAACAGCCTTTTTGCGGGCTGGAGCCGGCAATCAAGTGGGACGGGGAATGGCATATCACCCTGGAGGTCTTCCGGGATCTGGGGTTCGCCTTCTGCGCGGTGATGATCCTCATCTACATGCTCATGGTGGGCTGGTTCAAGGATTACACCGTGCCCCTGGTGGTGATGGCCGCCATCCCCTTTTCGCTGATCGGCATCCTCCCGGCCCACTGGGGGTTCGGCGCCTTCTTCACCGCCACCTCCATGATCGGCTTCATGGCCGGGGCCGGAATCGTGGTGCGCAACTCCATTATCCTCGTGGATTTCATCGAGCTGCGCATCAGCCACGGCCTGCCGCTCAAGGAAGCGGTGGTGGAAGCCGGAGCCATCCGCTTCAGGCCCATGCTCCTCACCGCGCTGGCCGTGGTGGTCGGAGCCTCGGTGATCCTGGCCGACCCGATCTTCCAGGGGCTCGCCATCTCGCTGATGTTCGGGGAGATCGCCTCGCTGCTCATTAGCCGCATGGCAGTGCCGGTCCTCTACTTCATGCTCCGCACCCGCCGCCATGCGCACGCGGAGGTGCCAAGCCGGATCGGAGAGGAGAACCCATGACCATCCTGCCCTTGGAGATACACCCGTTCACGGCAACGTCTTTTCTGCTGCTGCTCGTCTACCACCTGGGATTGCTGGCCGCAAAGGACCGTTTTCCAGAGGCAACGATCTATGCCCGCAACGCCAAAACCAGGGCGGCCTGGGTCCGGGAGATGATGGAAAACCAGCGGGACATCCTGGCCGTGCAAACCCTGCGCAACTGGACCATGGCCGCAAGCTTTCTCGCCTCCACGGCAATCCTCATCGCCCTGGCCCTGCTCAATATCGTCCTGACCCCAAGCCATCCGACCGCGGCCGGCATGCAGCTGTTCAGCTTCATGGGCAAACGAATCGAGAGCCTGCACCAGGTCAAGCTGCTCATCCTTTCGGTGGACTTCTTCTTCACCTTTTTCAATTTCACCATGGCCATCCGCTATTACAACCATCTGGGCTTCATGATCAACGCCCCCTCGGATTCGGAGTCCTCGACACCCGCCTCGGTGATCGAAACAATCCAGTACGGGGCGGCCCACTATACCCTGGGGATGCGGGGCTACTACCTCTCGGTCCCCCTGGCTCTGTGGCTTTTCGGCCCGGGCTGGCTGCTGGCCGGAACCCTGATCATCATCGCCACCCTCTTCCATGTGGATCGCACCGGCTGATTTTTTTTGCAGGCGCACACGGCAATCTTGGGTATAATTTTAGTGGCAAATCCCTCGGATTTCTGGTATCGGGGCTGTGCAGGAATTGATTCGTCCGGCTCCCGTAAAATCAAAGGGTTACAGACCCCAGCCCCAGGCAATTTCCTTGTCCGGGACCACACCAACCACTGTGCCCACCGCACACGGAGGAGATCATGAAAAAAGTTGCCCTGGCCCTTGGCCTGCTGCTCGTAACAGCATTAACCGGCTGTGACTCCGGCCCCTCGCAACAATCCGCGCCCGTCCAGACCCTTTCCGTCAAGGGCTCCGACACCATGGTCCACCTGGTCAGCTCCTGGACGGAAGAATTCATGAAAGCCCATGCCGAGATTGACATCTCCGTGACCGGCGGCGGCTCCGGCACCGGCATCGCCGCCTTGATCAACGGCACCACCGATATCTGCGCGGCCTCCAGGGACATGAAGGAAAAAGAACGGAAGCAGGCCGAGGGAAACAAGGTTTCCCCCATGGAAATCCCGGTGGCCCGCGACGGCATCGCCTTGATCGTGCATCCGGAAAACCCGGTGAACGGCCTGACCCTTGACCAGCTGCGGTTGATCTACACGGGCAAAATCACCAACTGGAAGGAGGTCGGCGGCGCCGACACCCCAATCCTCCTGCTCTCCCGCGAGTCCAGCTCCGGCACCTTTATTTTCTTCCAGGAACATGTCCTGAACAAGGAGGACTTCAGTTCCTCCGCCCGCTTGCTCCCCGGCACCTCCGCCCTGGTGCAGGCCGTGGCCGCCGACCGTGGGGCCATCGCCTATGTTGGCCTTGGTTTTGCCGCGGAAGCGAAGGGCACGGCGAAAACCCTTGGCATCCAGGGCAAGGATCAGCCCGCTCCGGTGATCCCCAGCGAGGAAACCGTCCGTTCCGGGGCATACGCTGTTTCCCGGCCGCTTTTCTTCTACACCAACGGGGCTCCCAAGGAGACGGCAAAACAGTTCATCGATTTCTGCCTGAGCCCAGAGGGCCAGAAGATTGTGAGAGAAACGGGATATGTCCCGGTCTCGTAAGCAACACATAACCGACAAGGCGATGCGGCTGCTGCTGGTCGGCGCCGCATCGACCAGCGTTCTTGTCGTCTGTCTGATCTTTCTCTTCCTGTTCAAGGAGGCTGGCCCCTTTGCGCTTTCTCCCGGCCTGGGCAAGCTCTTGGACAGCCAGTGGATCCCGGTTTCCTTTCAGGAGGAACATTTCGGGGTCGGCCCCCTGCTGTCCGGCTCCGCCCTGGTCACCGCCCTGGCCATGCTGGTCACGGTGCCCATCTCCGTGCTGGTCGCGATCTACATCGCGGAAATAGCCCGGCCAGGGGAACGGGAGTTCCTCAAGCCCTTCATTGAAATCCTGGCCAGCATTCCCTCGGTGGTGCTGGGCTTTTTCGGCCTGCTGGTGGTGGCCCCCATCATCAAGGCAACCTTCGGCCTGAGCACCGGCCTCACCGCCCTGACCGGCGCCCTGCTCCTCTCGCTCATGGCCATCCCCACCATCATCTCCCTGTCGGAAGATGCCTTGGTCAGCGTGCCCTATGCCCTGAAAAACGCCTCCCTGGCCTTGGGGGCCAGCCATTTGCAGACCATCTTCCGGGTCACCCTGCCCGCGGCCCTGCCGGGGATCGTGGCCGCGGTGATGCTCGGGATCGGCAGGGTTATCGGAGAGACCATGGCGGTGCTGATGGTCACCGGCAATTCAGCCATTCTCACCGCTTCGCCCCTGGCGTCGGTGCGAACCATGACCGCCACCATCGCCGCGGAGATGGGCGAGGTGCCTTTCGGCAGCGTCCACTATCAAGCGCTTTTCTGGATCGGGATCATCCTGCTGGTCATTACCTTTTTCCTCAACATCATTGCACAGCGCGTGCTGAAGAAATACGGCATGATGAAATGAAGACGATCTCGCAGAAGAAGAGCCAAGGCGCAGGTCCATTGAACGCCAGCAAAAAGAAACAAGCCCGCACCGTCGGCGGAGCAACTTTTCGTTGTTTCATCGTGTTCGCGCACTGCGAGGCCGACAAATGATGACGAACAACACCGCCGACAAATTCATTCTTCTCTCCCTGCGGCTCATCACCTACGCCATTGTTCTGGTGATCGGCTATATCCTGTTTGACATCATCAAAAATGGGGCCTCGGCCCTCAACTGGCAGTTTATCAGCAGCTTCCCCCGGAGAAGCGGGGCGGCGGGCGGCATCTTCCCGGCCATTGTCGGCACCTTTTATCTGGTATTGGGCACCATCGCCGTTTCCCTGCCGCTTGGGATCGGCGGGGCGATCTATCTCTCCGAATATGCCGAGCAGGACCGATTCAACACCATGATCCGCTTGGCCATCGTCACCCTGGCCGGGGTGCCTTCCATCGTCTTCGGCCTGTTCGGCCTCGGCATCTTTGTGCTCTTCTGCGGCTTTGGCCCCTCCATCCTGGCGGGCAGCCTGACCCTGGCCTGCATGGTCCTGCCCACCATCATCGTGGCCAGCGAAGAGTCGCTGCGCGCCGTGCCCAAGGGCTTCCGCGATGCAAGCCTGGCCTTGGGGGCCACCAAGTGGGAGATGATCCGCACCAACATCCTGCCCTATTCCCTTTCCGGCATGATCACCGGCTCGATCCTGGGCATCGGCCGGGCGGCCGGGGAAACCGCCCCCATCCTCCTGACCGTAGCCGCCTTTTTTCTCCCCAGGCTGCCAAAATCCATTTTCGATCAGGTCATGGCCCTGCCCTATCATCTGTACATCCTTGCCACCCAGCATCCGGAAGCAGACCGGATCAGACATATGCAATACGGCACGGCCCTGATTCTCCTCCTGCTGGTTTTGGGCTTAAGCCTCGGCGCGATACTCATTCGAACCCATTTCAGGAAAAAATTCCGATGGTAGAACAATCTCTTTACCCCAATTATCCCAAAGACTTGAAAATGGTCGTCACTGCCAGCCAGGTCAACTTTTTCTACGGGCCAACCCAGGCGCTTTTTGACATCTCGCTTCTGATCCCGGCCAAACACGTAACCGCCCTGATCGGCCCGTCCGGCTGCGGCAAGTCCACTTTTCTCAGATGTCTGAACCGGATGAACGACACCATCCCCCACAGCCGGGTGGAAGGAGAAATCTCCATCAACCAGAAGGATATCTATGCGCCGGGCACCGATGTCGTGGAGCTGCGCAAGGAGGTGGGCATGGTTTTCCAGAAATCAAACCCCTTCCCCAAGTCCATCTTCGACAACGTTGCCTACGGCCCCAGAATCCACGGCGAGAAAGACCCCAAACGCCTCACGGAGATCGTCGAGCAGAGTCTGCAACAGGCAGCCATCTGGGACGAGGTCAAGGACCGGTTGCACGCCAATGCCATGGGGCTTTCCGGCGGCCAGCAGCAACGGCTTTGCATCGCCCGCGCCCTGGCCGTCGGGCCGAAGATCCTGCTCATGGACGAACCGGCCTCGGCCCTGGACCCCAAATCAACCATGCGGATCGAGGATCTGATCGGCGAGCTGCGCACCAACTACACCATCGTCATCGTCACCCACAACATGCAGCAGGCCGCCCGGGTTTCCGACTACACCGCCTTTTTCTATGAAGGCCGCTTGATTGAATGCGATGCAACCCCGAAAATATTCACCAACCCCCGGCAGAAACAGACAGAAGATTACATAACCGGCCGCTTCGGATGAACGTGGAGTAGAAACTATGCCAAAACACATGCAGCACGACATCGACAAACTGAAGGCAAAGATCATCGCCATGGGCGAGGCCGTGGAAGACCGGGTCTACCAGGCCACGCTTTCCGTGATCAACCGCGACCCTGCCAAGGCAAACGCGGTGATCAAGGGGGATCGGGAGATCGACGACATGGAGGTGGAGATCGAGGAGGATTGCCTGAAGATTCTCGCCCTGTATCAACCGGTGGCCATCGACCTGCGCTTCATCGTGGCGGTGCTGAAAATCAACAGCGATCTGGAGCGGATCGGGGATCTGGCGGTGAACATCGCCGAGCGGGGGTTGTTCCTCGCCGCCCAGGAACAGTTTGAGATCCCCTTCGACCTCACGGCCATGGTGAGTCTGGCCGAAAAGATGGTCACCGAAAGCATCGACGCCCTGATCAACCATGACGTGCGGTTGGCCCACCATATCCGGGCCGCGGACGACACCATGGACGCCATGAATCGGGAGATGTACGCTCAGATCAAGGAGATGCTCATCACCGATGCAGAGCAGGTAAACACCCTCATGCATGTCCTCTCCGTGGGGAGGCATCTGGAGCGCATCGCCGACCATGCCACCAACATCGCCGAGGATGTGATCTATCTGGTGGATGCCCAGATCATCCGGCACACGCCCGAGCTTTACGACGAGTAGACCGGACAGCCTTACGACGAGATGTCGATGGCGCCTTTCTTCTTGAGGATGCGCAGACCGACATAAACGGGAAGCAGAACGGCGACGATGCCTGCGGCATAGGGGGCATAGGCCGATTCGTCGAGCGTGGCGCCGTGGAGAAAATACTCCCGCCACAACGGAATCAGCGCCAGGGCGACAAAGGTCCAGAAGGCGGTGCCGCTGTCCTTGATCAGGGCGCGCCACCAATGGAAGCTGGATCCGGACAGGGTCCGGCCGAGATTGGCAAACGACGGCCACAGCCGACGCGTCCTGCGACAGAAGGCCTCGTACTCCTCCCCGAATTTCCCGTAGAGAAACTTCTCCTCCGTGGCCATGATCGCATAGTAGAAAAAGACAAAAAACGGCAGCACCGTGACAAAGACCAAGGGCGCGCCGCCATACAGGCCGATGCCGACGGCGATCAGGATGTTGCCCAGGTACATGGGATTGCGCACATGGTTGTAAATGCCGCCGGTAACCAGACGGCTGGCGTGGACCTTGCCATCCTTGCCGCCCCGCTCGATGTAATCAAAGCCGATGGTGAAAAAACGCAGCCCCTCGCCGAGCATGGTCACCACCAGCCCCAGCCGAATCAACCAGATGGAGACGGTTTCGTTGATGACTACCTGTGGCCGGAAGACAAAGAGCATGACGATGAAGATGATCGGGAACATATAGGCCCGGTAGCGGAAGAAAAAGTTCCCCGCCCCGACCATGAAGGGGTTGCTCAGCCTCATTTGGCCCCCTTCCGGATGATATATCCGCAGAAATTGTACCATTTAAAAAAGATCTCGCATTCGCTGAAGCCGTTTTGCAAGACCAGATCCTCGTTTTCCTGCACCCGGTAGGGGATGAGGACATTCTCCAGGGCCTCGCGTTTCTGGCTGATCTCAAGCTTGCTGTAGCCGCTTGCCTCCTTGAAATCATAGTAGTACTTGATAAAAAACCGGTTGAGCAACGAATCCCGGCTCAGAACCTTCTCGATGAGGATCAGGCAGCCGTTTTCGTTGACCCCTCGAGCGATACTCTGGATCAGCCGCTCCCGGTTCAGGGGCCGGACAAACTGGAGGGTGAGGTTCATGATCGCCACCGAGGCGTTTTCGACCCGCACCTCCTTGTTGAAATCCATGCACTCAAGATGATATTCATGCCGCATGCCGTGGCTCGTCAGTTTCTCCTCGGCTTTCTTCAACATCTCCTCGGAATAATCGCATCCCACCAGCCTTACTCCCTCGGGCAGTATCGGGTCCAGCTGGATCAAGGTCGTTCCGGTGGAACACCCCAGGTCGTAAACGTTCGTCCCCGGCACGGCGAAATCCCGGGTCAACTCGGACATCATCCGTTGCACTTCGAGATAAAAGGGAACCGACCGAACCAGCATATCGTCAAAGACGGACGCTGTTTTCGCGTCAAAACTAAAATCAGCCACCGTGCCCTGTGGTGTTGCGAAAATTTTATCCTTACCCATGAAATCCTCTTCTCCTGCTAATAGTTGCAAACCGATCTCCTTACTTATCACAAACTCTGACGAACTTCCACGCGCATCCCCTCTCTCCCATCCCCGGCCAGGGATACCGTGGCCGCTGCCCGGCTGATTCCGGGACGCCGGGAATCTTCCCCCGGCCAGTGGTCCAACCCTCGCTGGTACAGCAGACTGGCCCCCTGATAGGAGCAGATGGCCTTGCCGCTCAACTCCTTATTTTCCGAAACCGGAACCAACACCGCATCCTGCATGGTTTCACTGGCGACCCGATACTGGGAAATCCCCTGCCGTTCGTTGAGAATGGCTAGATAGCCATTTTCCAGATAGCCAAGGCGCTGGTAGTTTCCGATAAAGGCGCGGGGCGTGAAATCCGCGGCCAGGATATCCTTGCCAAAAAACTTGCTGTGGTATTGCCATTTGAGAAGACCAAACAGGGTGGGGCCCAGGTCCACCTGGCTTGCCAGGGTATTGTTCACCCCCGGCTTGATGATCCCCGGCCCATAAAAAATCAAGGGGATGTGATAGCTCTGCACCGGCAGCTCCTGACGGCCGGCGCTGCCCGCACAATGATCGGCAACGACAATGAAGATGGTATTGTCAAACCAGGAATGATGTCGGGCCTCGCCGATGAATTTGCCGATGGCGTAATCGGTGTACTTGACCCCACCAGTCCGCCCGGTTTTGGAAGGGATATCGATCTTCCCCTCGGGATAGGTGAAGGGCCGGTGGTTAGAGGTGGTCATCACATACCCGAAAAATGGTTTCTTACGGCTTGCGGACTGATCGAATTCGCGCAGGGCCCGGCCCAGGATATCCTCGTCGCACACGCCCCAGATATTGGCAAAGCTGATCTCTTCCGCGCCGAGATCGCCGCGATCGGTAACCGCAAAGCCGTTGCCGCCGAAAAAGGCGTTCATGTTGTCAAAATACCCGTACCCGCCATAAAAAAACCGGGTGTCATACCCTTTGTCCCGGAACACAAAGCCCAGGGAAAACAGGTTGCCATTATTGGGCCGCTTGACAATGGACTGCCCCGGCGTCGGCGGCACGGAAAGGGTGACCGCCTCCATGCCGCGCACGGTCCTGGTCCCCGTGGCATACAGCCGATTGAACAGCAAACCGTCCTTGGCCAGGGCGTCAAGATTGGGGGTAAGATGCGCGGTGTTGCCAAAAGCGCCGAGATACTCCGCGCTCAGGCTTTCCACCATGATCAACACGACATTATGACGTTTTTCCGGAGCCACGGAGGTGAGCACCCGTTCTATGTCCGTGGGATCATCCTCGACATAGAGGCTGTTTCCGGTCTTGAGCAGCGTCCGCAATCCGGTGAACACCAGACCCTCATCCATGTTTTTATAAAAGGTTCCGTAATCCAGGCTGTTGTTGCGAAAGGCGGAAAACAGCTGGTATATCCCATTCTCCGCCAGCTCTTTTTCATAGCGGTTCTCAAAGGCCGCGCCAGGAAGGGAGCCATCCACGGCCACAAATACGAGGACGGGCAAGAACAAAAAAACGGCCCCGGTGGCCAGGCGGACGGCAAGCCCGGAGGCGGGCGCCAGCATGCCCTGTTGTCGCAACGAGGCGATGACGGCCTCAATCCGGGGCCGGATGACGACAAAAATCAATGTGGCCGTGACGCCGACAAGGGCGAGTAACCGGGGTACCGGATAGGATTCACGGATATTGCCGATCACCTCATGGGTATAGACCAGATAATCCACGGCGATGAAGTTAAAGCGCACGCCGAACTCATCCCAGAACAGCCATTCCGCCAAGGCGGAGAAAACCAGGCCATAACACAAGGCAAAAACAAGGGGATACAGAACAACCCTCTGCCAGCGACTGACAAAAAGCCGGTGGGGCATGATCATCAGATACAGAGCCAAGGGAATGGCAAAATACACGGCATTGACCAGATCAGACAATAAACCGACCAGAAAGATCCCTGTCACGGTCATGGGACCATGCCCGACCTGCGGCCAGCTGTGGATCAACAACGCCAGCCGCACCCCAAAGGCGTACAGACTGTACCAGAGGAAGAAAAGCCGGAGAAGTTGAAAGCGGCCAGGAAACGGAAGACCGGACAGGCGGAGAAACACGGGGGGTATGATCTTTGACATACTATTGGCTGCCCTGATCCGTTGCGCAGGCCTGCCCCGTGTTCTCGGCCGGAATGACCGCGGATTTTTCCAAGGGGAAGCGCACTGCCTTGCCTGAATCTAGCACGCCGAGGATTACCGGAATATTTCCAGGGGATTACAAACGTGAAAGGTTGGGTCTTTTTGAGAAGGACCGGAGATGCAGGAGATCAGGGCAGCAGGGGAGCGTCGGCAGGCAGCCGCAGGATGAAGGTCGCACCCTGACCGGGCGCGCTTTCCACCTCGATGGTTCCGGCGTGGGCATGGATGACGGCTTTGACAAGGCTCAGGCCGAGACCCAGGCCACGTTGACTACGACTGTGATCCCCCCGATACAGCCGGTCAAATATCAGAGGCAGATCGTGCGGCGGGATGCCTGTCCCGGTATCACGCACCAGGACCACCGCATCTCCAGCCTGGCGATTACAGGTCAGTTCTATGCGGCCACCTGGAGGGGTATGCTTCAGGCTGTTGTCCAGCAGATTGCCGACAACCTGCCGCATCCGGTCGACATCCGCCATCACCGTAAGATCGGACGGGCCGGCGACAGAAACTTCCACCCCCTTTTCCTCCGCCACATACTGGTACAAATCGGCCACCTCGGCAAGAAGCGACACAACCTCAACGGGTTGCCGATGCAGCTTCATCACCCCGGTCTCCGCTTCGGAGATATCCATCAGGGTGTTGAGCATGGTGATGATCCGCTCCGACTCTTCGGCGCAGTCCAGCAATGCTTCACGCAACACCTCGGTATTATTACCAAACTGCAACGCGGTTTCGATCCCGGCCCGCATACGGGTCACCGGGGTCCGCAAATCATGGGCCACATTGTCCAGAGCCGCCCGCATGCCGGTAATCAGCTGCTCGATCTTTTCCAGCATGGTATTGAAGAGGTGAACCAGCTCGTCCAGCTCATCACCGGTCTGCCGCGATGGCACCCTGGCGTCCATCTTGCCGATGTCGATGCTGCGCACGACCTGAATGAGGTCGCGCACCGGTCGCAGGGAACGGAAGGCCAGAAAAAAACCGCCGACAAAACCAAAGATGATCATCGGCAGCATGATTCCGGCAAAAATCTCCCCGAAATAATCCAGGATTTTTTGCCGCTCCCCGGACCCTCGGCCGATCTGGAGCAGATATCCGCTCTTAAGCCGCCGGCTGACAATCTCAAGGACGTCGCCCCTGCCCTTCGCGGGAAGAGCGACCCAATCATCGCCATCCCCCCCGCCCCCGCTACGGAATAGCGGAGAAAAACCGCCGGTCAGATGGCGCCAGTCCGGCGGCAGGGTAACAATAAGCGACTGATCGGTGGGGTCGGCCACCCGCACAAAAAAACCCGCCTGACTGTTCGCGGCATCCTCAAGACGAATCTCGGCAAGCATGGCCTGCAGCCCGCGCTGTTGCTCCTGCAGGGTGTATTCATTGAGCCTGCCCAGGATGATGTTCCTGTCCTTTTCCAGAATCGCGGCGCGCAGGGGAAAATAGAGCAGGGCGAAAAGCAGGAGCGAGCTTGAGATAAAGATGAGGGAATACCACAGGGCCAGTCGGAACCCCGTGGTTTTCGCCAGTTGCCTAACTGTTGCCAAGGGCATAGCCGACCCCACGAATCGTCTGAATCAGCTTGCGGCCGAAATCCCGATCGATTTTATTGCGCAACCGGCAGATGAGCACATCCACCACATTGGTCTGGGGATCAAAATTATAATCCCAGACATGCTCCAGAATCATGGTTTTGGAAATGACCCTCCCTGGATTGCGCATGAGATATTCGAGAAGGGAAAACTCCCTGGGCTGGAGATCGATCTTGCGATCCCCCCTGTGAACCTCCCGCTTCAGCTTGTCAAGGGAGAGATCTCCCACCCGCAGGATCGTGACTTCCGGCGCGGCGCCTGCCCGGCGGAGCAGGGCCTGCACCCTGGCCAGCAGCTCGGAAAAGGAAAAGGGCTTGGTGAGATAGTCATCCCCTCCGGCCTGCAATCCCTTGACCCTATCCTCAACCGAACGTTTGGCGCTCAGAATGATCACCGGGGTGTTGACCCGCCGGCGGCGGAGCTGATCGAGCAGGGCAAGGCCGTCAAGCCTTGGCAGCATGATATCGAGGATGGCAAGATCATAGGCGCCGTCTAGGGCCCGAACAAGACCATCCTCGCCATTGTCCACGACATCAACCGAAAAACCAGCCTGCCGAAGCCCCACGCTGATGAACGAGGCAATTTTAGAATCGTCTTCGACTACGAGTATGCGCATGGCCGCCTTATCCTGAAAAAATCCCGCTTGCTGTCGCTTCACAAAGATTAGCAGCCTTGCACCCAACCGGCAATCAGAACTTTCCGGAGAAAGGGAAGAGTGCGGAGGCTTCCCGCAAGAAAAGAATATGTGCGGGTCGGACGGACAGTATGGTATAGTTTTTTGCCTTGTTGCCAAGGGGGCTGAAGCAGTTTTTACCCGGAACATGCCGGGCTTACCGTCGGCGAGATTTCTTTTCCCCACCCAACGACCATGATCCCAACCGTGCGCCCATATCTCTCCCGGCTGAAAGCAACGATAAACCGCTATACCGTATTTCTGCTCTTCCTTCTCGGCTATACGGAAATTCTCCAGCAGCGCGGCGGCCTGCCTGCATTGTTGCCGGCGTGGCGCCTTGAAATTCCCCTGCTCCTCTATCTCTATTTCCTGCTCAATCAGCTCCTCCGCACATCACGCCTGCAGCCTTTGCTCGCAGCAGCGCCGCTCTTTCTGTTTTACGCTGTGTTCGATGTGTACTACATGATGTTTGGCCGGATGTTGCGGATCACCGAGATAACCGAACTGCCGGAGATGTTGCAGGTGCTCTCCCCCCTGGCCCTTACCCTGGTCGGAGCGCTGATCGCCCTTCCCCTCCTGGCTTTTCTGGCTTCCCTTGAATTTCGCCCGCGACGGGCGACAGCTGTCATCGCCTCGCTGCCACTCCTGGTTTTGCTCCTGACGGTGGAGTTGGCCCCGGCTTTCTTCCTGACGGCCTTTCAAAAAACCCAGCAGGAGATCGTTTTATATTCCGACACCGCAAGCGCCCGCAATAACGGACGCCTGGGCATGATGCTCTACAATGAGGCCAAACGAAAAAGCTACCACGAAAAGATTGCCGGACACCGGATGGCCCCTGCGACCCTGGTTGATTTCGACAACGTGATCGCCGGGCTCAAAGAGCAGCAAAAAAAGCGAAATATCCACCTGATAGTTCTTGAAAGCTTCCTCGACCCAGGGCTTTTGCTGGACGCCCGGTTTTCCAGTAACCCTGCCCACCCCGCCTTCCGTAAACTGCTGGGCAAAAAAGGGGGCATCTCCATTTCCCCTGTCTTTGCCGGCGGCACGGCCCAGGCCGAGTTCGAGGTTCTCTGCGGAGCTCCTGCCCTGCGGGAATTTTCCGGCATCGAGTTTGATGTGTTCACCGGGGCCAAGGCTCCCTGCCTCCCCAACATCCTCTCTCTCGCCGGCTACGAAACAACCGCCACCAACTCCTACAAACCTGAGTTCTTCAACTCCACCAATGCCTATACCGGAATCGGCTTTGACAAGATGTACTACCCGCGGGAATTTTCCGCAGGCTACGACACCTATTTCTCCGCCGGCGATGTGACGGACGAAGATTATATGTTCGATGGGGTGCTGTTCTCCCAAAATCTGGAATTCATCACCAAACGGATCAAAGAGAACCCGACGCTCCCCATCTTCAACTATGTTATCGGCATGTACGGCCACACCCCCCACGATCTCAACCTCTCAAAACGGCCAATGGTCATTAAGATGCTTGGAAATTTCCAGGACGAAGGACTGGAAAAGGCCGCTAACCAGTACTATTACCGCACCGAGGCCATCGCCGCCTATGTAAAGGGACTGATCGCGGCAGATCCGAAATCGCTGATCATCCTGGTAAGCGACCATCTGCCAAGCCTCTCGGGCGGCCAAACCTACAAGGATCTCAACTACCTCGGCGGGAATGTGGACGCCACCTTTCGCAACCGGATCTACATCATCGAAAACGGCCGCCCGGTGCGGCAGAATACCATTCACCATTACGACATCCCCCGCATCATCCTCAACTACGCGACCAGGGGAAAATACTGCCAGGAGCACGACTGCAACTTCACAACCAACGACACCCTCATTGCCAAAAACGCCTCCCGGGACGATTACCTGGACATCATGTCCCAGGCAATGGATGCCGCCTCCGCCATCCGCATGATCGGCACAAAGACGCAGTGCGTGCAATGAAACCAAGCGGTCACAGTACAACCTCATGCCAACCCTTATGAATCCTTGGGGAATTGCCATTCTTATCGCAGGGTTATCCCTATCGCTTACCGGGATTATCCGGCGTTACGCCTTGGCGCGCAACCTTATCGATGTCCCAAACAACCGGAGCTCGCATCAGGCTCCTACCCCGCGCGGGGGCGGACTGGCCATTGTCTTGAGTTTTCTGGCAGGGCTGTTGTGCCTGTGGCTGCTCGACTCTCTGCCGACCCGGATATTGCTGGCCCTGTCGGGTGCAGGATTCTTGGTTGCCTGGGTTGGTTTTTTAGATGATCGCCACCATGTCGCGCCGAAATGGCGGTTGGGCGCCCATTTCCTCGGGGCGGCCTGGGGGCTTTTCTGGCTGGGAACCCTGCCGCCCCTGTCTGTATTCGGACACATGGTGTATCTCGGCTGGCCTGGCTATGTGCTTGCCGCCGTGTATCTTGTCTGGTTGCTCAACCTGTACAATTTCATGGACGGCATCGACGGTATTGCCGGCATTGAGGCGATCACGGTCTGCCTGGGCGGGACTCTTGCCTATGCCCTCTCTGTTCCAGACGGGCAGGATTGGCTGGCGCCAGTTCTGCTGCTGTCCGCGGTTTCCGGCTTTCTGTACTGGAACTTTCCGAAGGCCAAAATCTTCATGGGAGACTCGGGCAGCGGCTTTTTGGGCCTGATCCTGGGGCTTCTCTCGATTCAAGCAGGCCGGATTAACCCGGAACTGTTCTGGGTCTGGCTTATCCTGCTTGGGGTTTTCGTGGTTGACGCGACCACGACTTTGTTGCGCCGAGTGTTGCGCGGTGAGGCCTTCCACGAAGCCCACCGCAGTCACGCTTACCAATATGCCGCCCGCCGCTTTGCCGCGCACCGGCATATCTCCATCGCGGTGGGACTAATCAATCTCCTCTGGCTGTTGCCTTTGGCTCTGCTGGTGTCGAGGGGCTCACTTCCTGGCCTGGCCGGATTGCTGATCGCCTACACGCCGCTCGTGTGGTGCGCGTTTTTTTATAAGGCTGGGGCAAAGGAGCAGCAGGAAGTGTAATTGATGCCGTCGCTACGGTTCAAACCCAAAAAAAGGGGTCAGCCGAAAACGGCTAACCCCTTTGCTATTGCTGGTCGGGATGAGAGGATTCGAACCTCCGGCCCCTTGAACCCCATTCAAGTGCGCTACCAGACTGCGCTACATCCCGACAAAATAATCACCAATCAACAGGTGGCCCCTATTTAGCATGACCAGGAGCGCCTGTCAAGCTGGACTCTCGCCAACGACCTTATTCCTCGAGAATTTTCCGCAAGGCCAACAACTCCGTCTTGACCTGCATAACAATATCCGCCGGTTGCACTGGCATTTCGCACTGTACTTCGGGCGCTGCAACATCAAGTTCCTGCGCCCCCCCATCCCGCGCCAAAGCCTTCTTAGCGCCGCTGATGGTAAAGCCTTCATCCTTAAGCAGCTTCTTAATCGCCAGGACCGTTTCCACATCCACCCGGCGATAGAGCCGCTGCTTGGACTGAGCCCGTTGCGGGTGGAGAATCCTGAATTCCGATTCCCAGTAGCGGAGCACATGCTGCTTCACTCCGGTTATCGCGCACACCTCACCGATCTTGAAGTACCGCTTGTCAGGGATCCCAGGGAGAACCTGGGCAACCCCTTGACCATCATCAAAAGTCCCGCAAGATGGCTTGGTCACTCTGTTCCTTTATTCTTTGTTCAGATTCTCCCGAACCACCTTGCTGGGCCTGAAGGAAACCATGTGACGCTTGGAGATCTCCATGGTTTCGCCGGTCCGGGGATTGCGTCCCACCCGCGAGGATTTCTTCCGCACGGTGAAGGTGCCGAACTGCACGATCTTGATAGCCTCGCCCTGGAGCAGGGTTTTCTTGAGCACATCGAACACGGCATCAACCATCTCTCCGGCGCTCCGCTGGGAAAACCCCATCTTCTCGTTGATGGTCTGCGCGAGTTCTTTTCTGGTAAGGTTGGATCGTTTCATCTATTATGCCTCACGTAACTGTCCGTTAAAACGGAAAATCATCATCTCGATAATTTTTTGGTGAATCTTGCCGACTGTTTCGTCATCCAGGGTCCGGTCAAGCGCCCGATAGGTGATGGAAATTGCCACACTCTTTTTTCCGGCCTCAATATTCTTCCCCTGGAATACATCAAAAATTTCTGCCTTTTCGATACACTTCTCTCCGCAGCCGTGGATGGCGGAAAGCATCTCCCCTGCGGCGACCCCTACCGGAACGATGAGGGCCATATCCCATTTCACAAAGGGAAATTTGGGCAAGGAAGCAAAGTTTTTTGCCTGTGGCGCAACACCGCCGAGCGCGGCAAGATCAAGATCAAGAAAGAAGGCCTGTTGCTTAACGCCAAAACCCTTCAAGGTTTTCTGATTAAACGCCCCGCACCAGCCCAGGATTTGCGTCCCTCCCTTGACGGCCAGGACACTGCCCGGTTCGGCAAAGGGAAGTTCCTGCCCGACAACGCAAGTCTCGCAGGTGATTGCTCCACTCAAGCGCAGACTCTCTACAATCTGCGCCACCACCCCTTTAACATCAAAAATATCCGCAGGGCTTTCCCCGGTGTGGAGCACAGGCGACCCTGGATTTCGTCGTCCGGAAATAATTGCGGCCAAGCGGAAAGGCTCATGGGGCTGACTGCTTTCCACGGGGTGAAAAACCTTGCCGATTTCAAAGAGCCGAACATCAGGGTTCTGATGATTCACATTGCGGCGCAGATTTTCAAGAAGCCCGGGCAAAAGCGTGGTCCGCAAAACGGACTGATCCTCGGCCAGAGGGTTCAGCAGATGCACGGACTGCCTTCTTAAGTCCTCCGCACCCAAGCCCAGCAGATCGCAATGCTGCGGGGTTACAAAGCTGTAGTTGATCGCCTCGTAAAACCCAAGGGCGGTCATGGTCTGCGCCACTTTTTTCCGCAGCTCCCGGAGGGGATCCTGCTCGGAAAAACTCATGGGCACCATGGGCAGGGTGGTGGGCAACAGGTTGTAACCCACGATCCGGGCGACCTCTTCAATAAGGTCAATCTCCCGCTCAAGATCAACCCGGAAACTCGGCGGAGTCACCCGCAAAGTATCGTCATCGATCCGTGCCGCGTCAATCTCAATGGAGGTCAGGGCGTTGGCAATCTGATCCAACGAAAGATCCATGCCGAGCAGGGCGCGCGTCCGGCTCCCACGCAGAGTAATGGGCGCTGGGGCAACAACCCCTTCGCGGTAATCCACACCGCCTGCGACAATCTCCCCACCGCTCAGGGCGGCGATGAGCTGAACCGCCCGCTCCATGGCTTTGGGCGCGCCTTGCGGATCAACGCCCCGCTCGAAACGGTAGGAAGCCTCGGTGCTCATGTTGAGCCTGCCTGCGGTGCGGCGGATGCCAATGGCGGCAAAACAGGCGCTCTCCAGCAAAATATCCGTGGTCTGTGCGTCAACCTCGGAGTTGGCTCCGCCCATGATACCGGCCACAGCCACGGGTTTCTCGGCATCGCAGATCATCAGCATCTCGCTGTCAAGCTGGTGCTCGGTCCCGTCCAGGGTGACAAGACTCTCGCCAACCTTCGCCCGCCGGACCACGATCTTGGAGCCTTTGATTTTGTTAAAATCAAAGGCGTGCAGGGGCTGGCCGTATTCCAGCATGACAAAATTGGTGATATCGACGATGTTGCTGATCGGCCGCATGCCCACGGCCAGCAACCGCTGTTGCAGCCACCAGGGCGAAGGACCGATTTTGACGTTTTTAACAAGCCGGGCGGCATAACGCGGGCAATCAGCACCGGACTCCACCTCCACGCCGAAGGGCAAGCTCTCTCCGGTCAAGGCAGGGGTTGCCGTAACCGGCGGCTTGATCCGCTTGCCGATCACCCCGGCCACCTCCCGGGCGATCCCCAGGACACTGGCGCAATCGGGCCTGTTGGGGGTGAGGTCGACCTCAATCATGGTATCCACCAGACCCAAGGCCTGGCTGATCGGCTGGCCGGGCTGCAGATCAGCAGCCAGTTCCATGATCCCGGTCTGATCCTCGGTAATACCGAGCTCCTTGGCCGAGCACAGCATGCCGCAGGATTCCTCCCCGCGGATCTTCGCCGGCTTGATGGTAAAGCCCCCCGGCAACACCGCACCGGGCAAGGCAAGAGCCGTAACCAATCCGGCCCGTGCGTTGGGCGCGCCACACACCACGCGCGTGCGCTCCTGGCCCACGGCAACGTCACAGAGCACCAGCTTATCGGCGTTGGGATGGGGCTGCACCGCCTCGATCCTCGCCACCACAACCCCGCTCAGCTCTGGATAACACGGCACACAGGCATCCACCTCAAGACCAAGCATGGTCAGGTGGTCGGCAATCCGCGCCGGTTCCAGGTCCGTATCAATATATTCGCGCAACCAGTTGAGCGTAAACTTCATGGATAGTATCTTATGGTCGTCGCCCCAACAGGAGCTTAAGCCGTCGTAAAAAAACGGCATAAAGAGCCGTAGCAACATTAGCAGCGACGGCGATGGTTATTTCTGTAACGGCTCCTAAAACTGGGAAAGAAAACGCAGATCGTTTTCGTAGAAAAGCCGAATATCGGTAATGCCGTATTTCAGCATGGCAATCCGCTCGATACCGAGGCCAAAGGCAAAGCCGCTGTATACTTCCGGATCGTAGCCGACCTTTTTAAAGACCTCGGGGTCGATCATGCCGGCGCCTAAAATCTCAAGCCAGCCGGTGTGCTTGCACACCCGGCACCCCTTGCCGCCGCAGATAACGCAGCCGATATCAACCTCGGCGCTGGGCTCGGTAAAAGGGAAAAAGCTGGGACGAAAACGGATGGGGGTATTTTCAGCGAACATCTTGGTGATGAACACCGAAAGCACGCCCTTGAGGTCGGCAAAAGAGATGTTACGGTCAACGAGAAACCCTTCCACCTGATGGAACATGGGGGTATGGGTGATATCCGAATCGCAGCGATAGACCTTGCCTGGCGCAATCATCCGCAGGGGCGGCTGCTCCTTCTCCATGATCCTCGCCTGCATGGGCGAGGTATGGGTTCTGAGCAGCAGGCTGTCGCTGATATAGAAGGTGTCGTGCATGGCCCGGGCAGGATGATGCGGCGGGATGTTCAAGGCTTCGAAATTATAAAAATCGACCTCGACATCCGGGCCCTCGGCCACCGCAAAGCCCAAGCCCTCGAAGATGGCGCAGACCGCATCCATGACCTGGGTCACGGGATGCAGCTTGCCGAAAGGCAAGGCACGGCCGGGCAGGGTCAGATCGAGGGCAGCCTGGGCTGCGCCACTACCAGCCTCGGCAAGAGTGGCTTCCCGTTCGGCATAAGCGGATTCCAGCTCCTGCTTGATATCGTT
Organism: Desulfurivibrionaceae bacterium; assembly: GCA_041675265.1. GTDB lineage: Bacteria > Desulfobacterota > Desulfobulbia > Desulfobulbales > Desulfurivibrionaceae > Thiovibrio. The sequence continues at coordinate 25,726 of JBAYUD010000015.1, forward strand.
TGCCAGTTGTCCGAGCCGGGGCCGGTCCTCGGGAGGGGCCTGCCCCAGTTGCCGCATTACAAGGGTAAACTCCCCTTTCCGGCCCAAGTATTTGACCCTAAACGGTTCAAGCTCGCCGATCTGTGAGATAGCAGCGAGCTCTTCACCGGCAACGGCTTTCAGACGAAGAAGTTCTTCGTGCATGCTGGGCATGACGGAGGGCACGGCAACAATCAGTTGCTGACGTTGGCCAGCTTGGCAACCTGGGAAAAGGCCCCCGGATCAAGAACTGCCAGATTGGCGAGAACCTTACGGTCCAACTCCACATTGACTTTCTTCAAGCTGCCCATCATCCGGCTGTAGGTGGTGCCGTTTTCATGGCAGGCCGCGCCGATCCGCACGATCCACAACTTGCGGAAATCGCGTTTTTTCTGGCGACGATCACGATAGGCATAGACCAAGGCCCGGTCAACGGCTTCCGTTGCCGTCCTGTACAGACGGTTGCGGCCACCGATGAAGCCACTGGCCAAATTCAAAACCTTTTTTCTTCTCCGGCGCGCTTTAAATCCACGTGTTACGCGAGGCATCGTACTTCTCCTTATTGACATTCTCCGACGTTTTCTTGGCGTCGGCTGTGTTTACACTGGTAATCGTCTTGAGGCGGGCTATCAATCCTGCCGTTTTTACATATAGGGCAACAGACGCTTGATCCCCTTGAGATTGGTGTCGTCAACAATCCCGGCCTGGCGCAGATTTCTTTTCCGCTTGGTGCTCTTCTTGGTGAGGATATGGCTGGTAAATGCCTTGCGGCGCACAATCTTGCCTGTGCCGGTACACTTGAACCGTTTGGCAGCCCCTCTCTTTGTTTTCATCTTCGGCATGGTGTTCTCCCTTTTTCATATCGTAGCCGGCAAAGCCACACCGGCCATTACTCTATATTTTTGTTGCGACGGCTTACCTGCCAAATCCGGCAGAACTGTTATTTTATTTCGGTCCGACAAACATGGCCATCTGCCGCCCTTCCATCTTGGGGGGCTGCAAGATAACCGCGTCTTCCTTCAACTCCTCGACCACCTTGTTCAACACCTCCATGCCGAGGGTATCGGCATAGACGATCTCGCGGCCGCGGAAACGCAGGGTGATCTTCACCTTGTTCTTCTGCTGCAAAAATTTCTTGATATTCTTGATCTTGAATTCAAGATCATGCTTCTCGGTCTTGGGTCGGAGCTTGATCTCCTTGACCTCGATAACCGTCTGTTTCTTCTTGGCTTCCTGCTGTTTCTTGCTCTGTTCGTAACGAAATTTACCGAAATCCATGATCCGGCAGACCGGAGGATCGGCCGCAGCCGACAGTTCAACAAGATCAAGCCCTGCCGCTTCGGACCTTACCAGCGCATCGCGGACAGACACAACCCCCACCTGTTTCCCTTCCTCATCAATGAGACGGACTTCCTTGCAATCAATCTCGTGGTTGATTCTGGCCCGCACTTCCCGCTCTGGTCGGTCGCCAACTTTTTTCCCTTTGATACTCATACCTCCACACACATGATTCTGAAAACACCGCACCCGATGCACCGCATCCGCACGCTGAAATATATCATAATACTCTGAACCACCTAGCTATTGCAAGCTCCAGTTCGTCCCGCCTCATTTTCCCTGGCGATCAGCGCGGCAAACTCAGGGATCGACATGGCAGGCAGGTTATCGCCGTTGCGCAACCGCACCGTGACCTGACGCGCCTCGACTTCCTTATCGCCGACGATCAGCATGTACGGGATCTTCTGCATCTGGGCTTCACGGATCTTATAATTGAGCTTTTCGTTGCGGAGATCCTTTTCAACCCGCACCCCGGCCCGGCGCAACTCGGCGTACACCTCTTCCGCATAACCGCTCTGCGCGTCGGTGATGTTCATAATCCTGGCCTGCGCCGGAGCAAGCCACACCGGAAAGGCGCCGGCATAATGCTCGATGAGCACCCCGATAAACCGCTCCAGCGAACCCATGAGCGCCCGGTGGATCATGATCGGCCGATGCTCCTTGCCGTCTTCCCCGGTATAGCTCATCTCAAACCGTTCGGGCAGATTGAAATCCACCTGGATGGTGGAGCACTGCCAGCTGCGCCCCAAAACATCCTTGATTTTGATATCGATCTTGGGCCCGTAAAACACCCCTTCGCCCGGGTCAAGCGCATAGGCCAGACCTTTTTTCTCCAAGGCAAGCTTCAGGGCAGTGGTGGCCTGATCCCAATGCTCGTCGCTGCCCACCGACTTCTCCGGCCTGGTGGAGAGATAGACCTCATAGCTCTCAAACCCGAAGGTCTTGAGGATATGCAGGTTCAAATCGAGAATGTTGAATATCTCCTCTTCCAGATGGTCGGGCCGACAGAAGATATGGGCATCGTCCTGGGTAAAGCCGCGAACCCGCATCAAGCCATGCAGGGCACCGGTTTTTTCGAAACGGTACACAGTGCCCAGCTCGCACCAGCGCAAGGGAAACTCCCGGTAGCTGCGCTTGCGCGTATTATAGATGCCGATATGAAACGGGCAATTCATCGGCTTGAGCTGGTAGCTCACCTCCTCGATATCCATGGGGGAAAACATGTTCTCCCCGTAAAAATCAAGATGGCCGCTGGTCTTCCACATGTCGCGCCGGGCGATATGCGGGGTAAACAGCAGCTCGTAGCCGTTTTTGTAATGTTCTTCGCGCCAGTGATCCTCAATGATCTTGCGGAGCAGCGCACCCTTGGGCTGCCAGAGGATCAAACCCGGTCCCACCTGATCGGAAACGGCAAACAATTCCAGTTCCTTGCCGAGCTTTCGGTGGTCGCGCTTTTTCGCCTCTTCGATCTGAAGGAGATACGCCTTCAGATCCTTGGGGTCAAAAAACGCCGTGCCGTAGATCCGCTGGAGCATCTGCCTTTTTTCATCACCGCGCCAATAGGCGCCGGCCAGCTTGATAACCTTGACCGCCTTCAGCCAGCCGGTATGGGGCAGATGCGGCCCGCGGCAGAGATCAACAAAATCGCCCTGCCGGTACAGCGAGACACTTTCGGCGCCCAGATCCTGCAACAGCTCAACCTTGTAGGGTTGGCCACTCTTCTCGAAAAACTCGATCGCCTGGGTGGAAGACATGGTCTCCCGGCTAAAAGGAGCGGCTGCGGCAACAAGCGCCTGCATTTTTTCTTCAATTCGGACAAGATCGTCAGGGGTGAACGGCTCCGCCCGGTCGAAATCATAGTAAAACCCATCGGCGGTGGCCGGGCCGATGGCAACGCGCACGTCCTTGCCGAACAGGGCAACAACAGCCTCGGCCATGACATGGGCCGCGCTGTGTCGCAGGATTTCCAAGGCCTCCGGGCTGTCAACGCCAATGGGCGCAAAGGTCGCGTCGGCTTCGATGGGCATGGAAAGATCCACCAGCCTGTCATCCAACCGGGCGGCAATGGTCTGCTTGCGCTCCTTGTTGGAGACCAGATCTTTCAGAGCCTCGGCAACCGTGGTCCCCACAGGGACTGTTTTCTTCTCCCCGGAAGGAAGAGTGAGGGATATTTCCGTCATGGTTGTAGGATCAGCCTTTCCGCAAATGCACAAACAAAAACAAGCACATTGACCGGGGTCAATCTGCCTGCACAATAAGGCCTAGCAAAAAAACACTCTCTGCGAAGCCTCGCGACGCCAAGATATCGTGGAGGTTCTCTGGTAGGCGCGGGCGGATTCGAACCGCCGACCTCTTGCGTGTCGGGCAAGCGCTCTAACCAACTGAGCTACGCGCCTAAAAAAATAATGAGCACGCCGCCCTTGGCGACAGCCCGTTCTTTCCTTAAGACAAATCTTCCAAACGGCAACCAAATACCAACAATTCAACCGGGTGTCAAGGACAAATAGTTTACGTGCGCCAGGCGTCAGCCACGAAGACAAAGCCGGAAAATCTTCCTGTCCAGGCACACCATTTACCCTAGGTGAAAGTGTCCTTCCGTGACTCAATGGCCCTGCTGAGCGTAAGCTCATCGGCATACTTGATGTCCATGCCCATGGGAATCCCGCAGGCCAGCCTGGTCACCTTCACCGCAACCTCTTCCTGCAATCGCTTGCCGAGATAGGCGGCCGTCGCCTCCCCCGGCACCGTTGAGCTGGTGGCAATCAGCACCTCCCGCACCTGCTGCTTCCGGATTCGCTCCAGCAGGGCATCGGCCTTGATTTCCTCGGGACCGATCCCGTCCATGGGAGAAAGAACCCCATGGAGAATATGATACTTGCCCTTGAAGGCCCCGGTTTTTTCGATGGCCATGAGATCCGCGGATTCCTCCACCACACAGACCAACCCGCCATCCCGTTCGGAATCTTGACAGATGGCGCAGGGATCGCTTTCGGCAAAGGCAAAACAGCCGCTGCACAGCCTGATGCTTCGGTGCAGCTCCCCCAGATCCCTGGCCAAACTCTGGGCCTCGCTGGCGGGCCGCCGCAGAATATGGAGCGCCAGCCGGGTCGCGGTTTTCATCCCGATCCCCGGCAACCGGTTCAGATCTGCAATGAGACGGCTCAGGGCCGGAGGAACGACGTTCATGGCAAAAAGGTGAAAGGTGAAAGGTGAAAGGCGAAGGGACTGGAGTACCGCAAAACTACAGGCTTCATTGTGTTACCCTGCACCTTGAACCTTGCGCCTATCATTTAAAACATCCCCGGAATTTTGATGCCGCCCGTGATCTTGGCCATCTCCGCTTCGATCATCGCCTGGGCCTTGCGCATAGCCTCATTCACCGCGGAGACCACAAGATCCTGGAGCATTTGCGTGTCCGCGGGGTCCACCACTTCCTTGTCAATGATCAGACTGACGAGTTCATGCCTGCCGTTCACCGTGGCGCTTACCATGCCGCCGCCCACCGAGGCGCTGACCTGCTTGCCCGCCAACTCTCCCTGCATCTCCGTCAGGCGTTGCTGGAACTGCTGCGCCTGCTTCACCATCTGTTTCATATCCATCCGCATACCTCCGGCATATTGACTTTCCATCACACTACGCCGACAACAGGAGCAACTACCTCCCCCCGCTGTCCTTCACTTTCAACTTTCCACTTTTACTTGGACCCGGTCCGGATACTTCCGACCTGCCCGCCAAAAATCTCGGCTGTCATCCGCACCATGGGATCATTGGCCAGAACCCGCCTATCGGCAAGCAGACTCTCGGCCTCATCACCACTGCCATCAGCAATAGCCTGGGTGCCACGCACCCTGAAAACGACCCGAAAATCATGCTGAAAAAAATCCAGGGCAAAGGACTGCAAAAGTTTCAGATTATCATGCTCCTGCAACAGCTTGCAGTCGGATGGGTCATCAAACTTCAGGACCAGCTCGCTCCCTTCATCCCGGGCCATGGCGCATAGTTGCAGCACAGGCGCCATCCAGCGTTTCCGCTCCTTGACATACTCAATAAACGCTTCCCAATCCCTTTTTACCTCCCGACCCGAGGAAGGGACAGTCGAGGCAGGAGGCAATTGCCTGTCATGCTCCGGCGCGGGTGCCGACGCCCCGGCTATTTCATTTTTTTTTTGCTCCGGAAACGTTTCGGAAGAATGGGCGGATACCGTTGGCCTGGGGAGAGACTTGGGCGCAGGGGGCTCAGGCTCGGCCGTTGCAATGCCTGAAAATCCCGGCCTGGCAACACCCTGCGGCAGAGGACCAGCTCCGGCCAGCAATCCGTCAAGACGCCCCAACAGGGTGGCCGCCGGCACGATCTGCCCGGCTTGGGTGGCCCGGACAAAGGCCATCTCCAAGGCAAGACGGGGCCGGGAAGAGTACTGCATCTCCTCGCTCCCCTTCAACAGCAGGGAAAAATAATGGTAGAGCGTTTCCTGGCTGGCGCCCGCGGCAATATCCTTGATGGCCGCCAGCTCCTGGTCGGAAAGGTCCAGCATCTCCTCGGGCTGGGCCTTAACCTTGGCGATCAGCAAGGCCCGGAAAAACCCCAGCAGATCGTTGGCAAAGCGTTTGAGATCCATCCCCCCGGCCTGGCTCTGCTCAAAGATATCAAGACACCCGGCCAAATCAGCAGCCAGGAGCGCCCGAGCCAGTTTTTCATAGATCCCGCGATCGACCAGACCCAGCACCTGGGCCACATCCCCATCGCTGATCTCTTCTCCGCCAAAGGAAAAGATCTGATCAAGAAGACTCAAGCCGTCCCGCACGCTACCTTCCGCCTCCCGGCCGATCATCTCCAGGGCGCGCGGAGAAATAGCAACCTTTTCCGCTTCGGCGATCCTGGCGAAAAACGCGACCAGCTCGGCAAAAGGCACCCGCTTGAGTTCATAACGCTGGCAACGGGAGAGGATGGTGATCGGGATCTTGTGCAGCTCAGTGGTGGCGAACATGAAATAGACATGGGACGGCGGCTCTTCCAAGGTCTTCAGCAGAGCATTGAAGGCCTCGGTGGTGAGCATGTGCACTTCATCGATGATGATGATCTTGTAGCGGCCCTTAGCGGGGAAAAAGCGAATGTTTTCCTTGAGTTCGCGAATCTCCTGAATGCCGCGATTGGAGGCGCCGTCGATTTCATGCAGATCAATGGCGTTGCCGGCCATGATCTCCAGGCAGGACTCGCACTGATCGCAGGGCACATCCAGCTCGCCCTGCCGGCAGTTAAGCGCCTTGGCCATGAGCCGCGCCAAGGTGGTTTTGCCAACCCCGCGCACCCCGGAAAAAAGCATGGCATGGGCGACCCGGTTACGGGTGAGCGCGTTGCGCAGGGTGCGCACCACCGCCTGCTGACCGACAACCTCATCAAAATTCTGGGGACGCCATTTTCTGGCTAGAACAAGGTAGGACATTTTCAGTCCTCAGGTGTAAGAACCGGTGCTTCTTGGGACATGGAAGGGATGGCGAAGGGGCCGCCTCCCGAGTGGTAAAAAAAACTATCCAGCTTGATGCCAAAAAAAAATCGCATTAACCACGAAATGTAACTGTTCAGCAGCGCCGCCTTGCTGCTGCCACAGATGCACGAAAGAGGTCTGCGAAGTGTGCTAGTGCACATGAGCAGGCCGATGACAAAGCAGATGCGGTGCTGCTGAACAGTTGCAAAAAAATGATAGCCAGGCACCCCTGCGGCACACAAAGTTACTCACTACCGTTGCTTCCTCCCGGACCTGGCGGGGTTCGCAAGTCTCTGTTGCGCAGGACCCGGCTATCAAACCGGGAAATATCTGGTGGAGAAGGTGGGATTCGAACCCACGGTACGTTGCCGCACACACGCGTTCCAGGCGTGCACCTTAAGCCACTCGGTCACCTCTCCAGCGTTTTCTAAGTCAAGCAGGCACGCTGGCCAATGGGGCACCACTTTACAACACCTGCTCCCTCTTGCAAAGAACAAAATAACCAAGAGGGGCGAGATGGCCGACAGGCAAAATATTTTACAAATTATTCCAGGCAGATGAACAACAAAAAGCACCCATCAACTCCTGGGCAGGACGGATCCACTGGCTTGGGACGTGTACTCGGGTATCACCTTGCAAAGTTCTGCCTTGATCCCCTCGGCATCATGGGTTGCAGCGAACTGCTTAAGGTTTTCCAGCGGTCCATGAAGATCCTCCAAGGAAGCACCGTTCCCTCGCAACACCATGATCTTCTCATGATCGGTGGACACGATCCCCTCGCCTTCGGTGATCAACTCCTCGTACATCTTCTCGCCGGGTCTGAGCCCGGTGTACCTGATCTCAATCTCCGTATCCGGCTCCTTGCCACAGAGCTTGATCAAATCGCGGGCCATCTGCCCGATCCGCACCGGCGTTCCCATCTCCAGAATAAAAATCTCACCACCCTCGCCCATGGTCGCGGCCTGAAGGATAAGCTGACTCGCCTCCTCAATGGACATGAAATATCGGGTCATATCCGGATGGGTGACGGTAACCGGGCCGCCTAGCTCGATCTGTCGGCGGAACAAGGGGATAACCGAACCTGAAGAGCCAAGAACATTGCCGAAACGCACCGCCATAAACCGTGGCCCTGAAGCGGAGCCCTTGCCCTGCTCGCAAAAGCCCTGCATGAGGATCTCGGTCATCCGCTTGGTGGCGCCCATGACATTTGTAGGCCGCACCGCCTTGTCGGTGGAGATCAGGATAAACCGCTCCACTCCATGCCGCGCCGAAACCTCCATCAACCGCTTGGAGGCAAAGATATTTTGTAAACCCCCTCCCAGGGGTTCCCCTCGACCATGGGAACATGCTTATAGGCTGCGGCATGGAAGACCACCGTTGGCCGGTAATGCGAGAACAACGACACAAGCAAATCCTTATCCTGCACCTTGCCGAGCACAGCCACATAGTTCTTGAAGCCGTATTCGTGGAGCAACTCCATCTCGATCTGATAAAGGTTCTGTTCGCTGGCATCCATGAGGATGAGAGTGGAGGGTTGGAAACGAAAAATCTGGCGACAGAGTTCCGACCCGATGGATCCTCCGGCCCCAGTAACGAGAACCGTCTTTCCTGCCAGGATCTCGCCGATCTGTTCCAACTCGAGGCGTACCGGCGGCCGCCCCAAGAGATCCTTGTACGAAACATCGCGGATGGCCTTAATGGAAACTCGGTCACTAATCAGCTCTCCCAACCCCGGCAAGGTCTTGAACGGAATGTCACAACCCCGGCACAGCTCGACGATCCGCTGCATCTGATCACGGCTGGCTGAAGGAATGGCAATGAGCACCTCCTGAGCCTTGGTTTTAAACACATACTCCGAAAGATCCGCAATGGGGCCAAGGACCGGAATACCATGAATCTGCTGACCGATCTTGGCGGAATGATCATCCAGAAACCCGGCCACCATGTAGGGTAGCGCCTTGTTATCGTTGATTTCCCGCGTCACTTTCTCGGCTGCATCCCCAGCCCCGATGATGAGCAACCGCTTGCGGCGCTGCCGCTTGCTGACATCATCCCGCAAGAAAGGTAAACAGAAAGCGCTCTGGCAAGAGAGCCTGAGACTGATACGAAACCCGGCGATAAAAAGGAAAGTCAGCAGAGCATCTAGGACAAAAACAGACCTGGAAAACCCCTCAAAACGGTTCAACAACAGGATCCCACCCAACGTAATAAACCCGGAAACCACGCAGGCCTTGAGGATATTCAGCAAATCCGCAAGGGAAGTGTACCTCCACATCCCTCTATACAACCCAAACAAATGAAACAGGATCAACTTGGCGGGAAGGAGAAAACCGAGGACGGCAAAAATGTTGGCTCTCTGTTCTTGAGGCACAGCGCCATCGAAACGAATTACATAGGCGAGCAGATGCGCGGCGACCAGCAGTAGCAGGTCAGCCCCGAATACAATCCAGAAATTCAGTTTACGAAATTGGTATTTCATGCTGGATGACCTTTATGTTTTCTCGTTCCCATCCCAAAAAAAAGCTGACACCCAACATAAATATACCATGAGGAAACCAGTTCTTCCGTGCATACCAGATTTTATAGTAACGCATGGGGCGACCTTCCCGAAGGAAATCGCCTCCTTGATATTCGGCCTCCCGCCGAATATCAGTCGTTACTGGCCTGTGTTTCGACGAACGACGAGACATGCCTCAAGCACGATAAAAATCCCGGGACCAATCCACAAAGGAACGAATACCCTGCTCAATGGAAGTATTTGGCCTAAAACCAACATCTCGACTCAAATCTTCAACGTCTGCAACCATGGCCGGGACATCGCCAAGTTGCATGGAAAAAGCACCCCAGAGCCAGAAACAATCACAGTCTCCACGCATGATAACCTGCGGAACGAAGCGCCGAAGCATCATAACATGACTTCACGTCCATGAAACATCCCCCTTGTTTTAATTTGATCAACATCTCATCAAATGGCATAGAAAAATATTGTCGATGAGCCACTGCCGCAAGAATAACATCTGCTTGCGGCAGTTCTTCCCAAGAAACAAGAGTAATGCCATATTCCCGCTCCGCCTCAACCGGGTCGGCAATGGGGTCGTGAACATACACCTCCACCCCATAGCTTTTGAGTTCAAAAATTATATCCGTAACCTTGGAGTTCCGCAGATCAGGGCAGTTCTCCTTAAAAGTGAGCCCAAGAACGATCGCCTTGGCCCCTTTGATAATCCCGTTTCCAACATGGGCCATCTGTTTGATGGTTCTCCGAGCAACAAATGCGCCCATGCCATCGTTAATGCGCCGCCCAGCCAGGATCACCTCCGGGTGATAGCCAAGCATCTCGGCCTTATGGGTGAGATAATATGGATCAACCCCGATACAATGTCCACCTACCAGACCTGGATGGAAGGGAAGAAAATTCCATTTGGTTCTGGCCGCCGCCAACACTTCCCCAGTATCGAGATCTAGCTTGTCAAAAATGATAGCGAGTTCATTCATGAGAGCGATATTAAGATCACGCTGGGTATTTTCGATAACCTTTGCTGCTTCTGCCACCTGTATGGAGCTGGCCCGATGCACCCCGGCAACAATGATGCTCTCGTAAGTAACAGCAAGTCTTTCAAGTGTTTCCGCATCATCCCCGGCGACGACCTTAACAATCTTGGTCAGCGAATGCTCCTTGTCGCCAGGATTAACCCGCTCCGGAGAATAACCCACATGAAAGTCATCCTTCCATGTCAGACCAGACTCCCTCTCCAGAACCGGAATGCAAACTTCCTCGGTAGCCCCTGGATACACGGTTGATTCGTACACGACAACAGCCCCCCTTTTCATGTTCCGCCCCACTGTAGTGGAAGCACCTATCAGGGGAGCGAAATCCGGCTGACGCGATTCATTCACCGGTGTAGGCACAGCAACAATAATCAGATCGGCATCCTGCAACCGTGAGGAATCAGTGGTGGCGGTAAATTTAGTCGCGGCTTTAAAGTCCGCCGAAGAAACTTCCCCTGTAGGGTCGTAATGCTTGTGATAATTCTGGATCTTGATTTCCGAAAGATCAAAACCGATCGTTGTAAATTTTTTTCCGAATTCTACGGCCAGCGCCAGCCCCACATAGCCCAAGCCCACCACGGCAATAACCTCATTTTTTTTGTCCATTTTTTTCCTTTTGGTCATGGCTAGGACAGCACCTAAATTCAAGTTCCAAGTGCAACTCTTCTGAATTGGCATGAAAGGCGAGCTGCGGTTGGCTCATGCCCCTCTAACCGACCAACGTAAGAAGAGCACTGATGAATACAGAGGTGGCCCCAGTCGTTCGGACAGTTCGGCGGCGGAAATAAGATGGAAAGCCTTCATGTTTAGGCCGCCAGTTTGATAATCGATCCAGCGTAGCCGAACCGAGCTTTTTGCCAATATGCCTCATCCGGAGTTTTATCGTCAAGACTGGGATGAGGATGTCGTGTATTGTAAATATCAATCCAGCGGTTGAGACCTTGCCGAACCTCGCTTCCGGTCTCAAAGGCATGGCGGCAGATGCTTCGTATTTCAGGGAGCACCAGAGTCTTTCGATCATGATGTTATCCATCCAGCGCCCTTTACCGTCCATCGAGATACGGATCCCGGCGTCTTTGAGCACGTCGGTGAAGGCCTCGCGGGTAAACTGGCTGCCCTGATCGGTGTTGAAGATCTCAGGCTTGCGTAACGGGACAGCGCTTCTTCAAACGCGGCCACGCAGATATCGAACAAATGAGACGGCCTCTTAAGCTTGCCCAAAAAAACGGCCCGATATTGTATTAATTTGCAATGCGACAACACGAGTTTCATCATATAGTTCAAGCGCTCGCTTTCTGCCAGCCTGCCCCATTCTGACAGCTCCTCCAGGATCAGCCAAGCAACGATGCAACGCCACAGCCAATGCAAAAGGATCACGACTTGGCACGAGTAGCCCGGTAACACCATCAATCACTTCCTCGCGCGCACCTCGAATATTTGTAGCAACCACGGGTTTTCCCATCATCATGGCTTCGATTATAGTTCGTGGCATACCCTCTCGGTAAGAAGGCAGACAAAAAACATCCATTACTGCCAAAATAATTGGGATATCGGAGCGAAAGCCCGCCAAAACTAAACGCGTGCCGAGCATGGCTTTAGCGCGTTCGATTGCGGGCTCGATGGGATCATCATGATCACTCACAAGACGCCCGCCAACAAGCAGAAAATATGCTTCAGGAAATTCCGATGATAGCGTCGTGACTGCCTGGAGAAATTCTCTATACCCTTTCTCGCAAACCATTCGCCCGATAATCCCGACCACCGGGGCACTTTCTGGGATCTCAAAACTTTGTTTTAAAAATGCAACATCAACAGGAGCTTCAGGGTCAAAACGATGTACGTCAACGCCGTTACCGATAACCAACACATTCTGCCGAGGGGCGATACCCTCAAAAACCGCAGATTCTGCGTCCTCCGAACTCTGAGTGAACAACAAATCGGTAAAGTTGCCACCCAACCGCTCCAAGGCAACAAAAAACCGGTATTTCAATTGCGACATTTCCCCGTGGAAATAAAATCCGTGAGCGGTGTATACAATAAGAGGGATCCCGGCAAGCCTCCCAGCCAAACGCCCTATGAGTGCCGCAATAGGAGTGTGTACATGCAGAACGTCAAAACGCTCCCGCCGGAAAAAACAAAACAATTGCCAAAATGAAACGAGATGGGCAACTACATTAAAACTGCGGGTGACCCTAATAGTGACTATGTCATACCCCCGCTTCCGCAGTCCATCTATGGCCTCCCCATCCGAACAGACCGCCTTAACTTGCCAGCCAGCAGCCTGCATACCATCGATCAACGGCAACAAAAAGTGTTGCAGCGTGAAATCAACGGCACAGAGCTGGCAAACCTTTAGCGCCATTGTTCATTCCAAGCCTGGAACATCAGAACATCCCATAAATGATAGGACCAATTCCTCCGCCCAGCCAAATGTTCATCCCATTTTTTGCGAATGGCAGATGGATCAAAAAAGCACTCGTTTCTCAAACGAGTTTCATCAAGCAATTCTTCCGCCCAGCCCTTAAGTGAGCCACGCAGCCACACGTCGAGAGGAATACCGAAGCCCATCTTGGGGCGCTCGATCAAATCCTTCGGCACATAGCGAGAGAGCACCTCACGCAACAGCCACTTACCCTGAGCATCCCTCATTTTCAAGGAGAGTGGCAACGACCACGCGAATTCCACCACCCGATGGTCCAGAAATGGCACGCGTGTCTCCAGCGATACCCCCATCGCTGCACGATCCACCTTTGCAAGAATATCATCAGGCAAGTAGCTCATCTGATCGAGGTACATCATCCGACTTTCAAAGTCCGGCAATGCCGCCCATCGAGACGAATCAGTCAACACTGTTGCTGGCTCGTGCGCGTCAGATACGATCTTATCTGGGTACTTCCAGTGCGACACCAATCCTATATAAATTTCTTCTGGCGTCCGCGCTGCTAATATCTCCGCCAGTTTGTGCAGTTTATCGCCGGGGTTCGCGTAACGCCACCCAGTTGGCAAAAAATGACCCAATCCCTTAAACACACCATCCCATGCTGCAGGCGGCAGCACCTCAAGCGCACCTGCCAAGGCAACCCGCATGGGCTGAGGTAGCCAACCAACACGGCGCCAAATATTCGTCGCCCAGAAATATCGATTGTAACCACCGAACAGTTCGTCCCCGCCATCGCCGGAGAGACTCACCGTCACATGTCGGCGAGCAAGCTCCGAAACCAAGAAGGTAGGAATCTGAGAAGAGTCCGCGAATGGTTCATCATATAGCGTCGGCAACTTGGGTATAACAGCCATTGCTTGCTTTGACGTAACATACAACTCGGTGTGTTCTGTCCCTAGGTGCCGAGCCACTGCATGAGCATGCTCCGCCTCGTTATAGTTTGCCTCATGAAAACCGATAGTAAATGTTTTTACGGGATGCTCAGATAAGGCCTGCATCAACGCTACCACAGTGGAAGAATCTACACCGCCAGAAAGAAAAGCGCCCAATGGCACATCGGCCAGCATTTGTCCGGCCACTGCCTGGCGCAGCACATTGTCTAGAGCAATTCGCGCCTCAGCCTCCGAGCCGACAAAAGGGGAACGTGAGCCAACTTCTGCCGCTTCACGTGCCGACCAATAGCTCTGCGGCACGATATTCCTCTCGTCCCCCCTCAGGGTAACCCAAGTGCCAGGGGGAAGTTTGTATATCCCTTGATAGATAGAGTACGGTGCAGGGATGCAGTTGTGCCGCATATACAGGCTTAAAGCATCCCGGTTGATTTCACCACTAAAGGCCGGATGCTCCCGCAGGGCCTTTAGTTCCGACCCAAAAAGAAAGGTCTTCCCCTGCCAGCCATAATAAAGTGGTTTCTCGCCCAGCCGATCACGAGCCAACGTCAGGCTCCGCGTTTCGCGATCCCAGAGAGCGAAAGCGAACATGCCGATGTATTTCTTTAGCGCGGCTTCAATCCCCACCGCGACCACTGCCGCCAACAACGTTTCCGTATCTGAATAGCCACGCCACGGTTCATCTCCTGTCGGAAAAGCGGTTAGAATTCCCAACTCCTGGCGCAATTTAAGATGATTGTAAATCTCCCCGTTAAAGATCACAACATAGCGCCCGCAGGCGGAAACCATCGGTTGGTGGCCGGCAGGGCTAAGGTCGAGAATTGAGAGCCGTCGGTGTCCTAATCCGACCCCGGCCTCCCGATCAAACCAGAGACCAAAATCATCTGGCCCACGGCGAACAAGGGCACCGGTCATCCGCGACAATGCCGCCTCTGACTCAGCGCCAACCTGGGAACTATCAAAAAAACCAGCTATTCCACACATGCCTACTCAGCCTTCGTCTTACGTATGCCGATCGCACACCAAAACGGTGCCACCTCAGAAAACTTAACATCACTAAAACCAGCAGACTCAAGCATTGCCGAGATCTGCCGCCGCGAATAACGCTTTTCAAGACGGGTACCGAATCGATCCAATGCATCGGTTCGCATCACATAGAAAGACTTATCCCGATAGTAGCTAAGCGGGAAATGCTCCAACGCAAGCCCCAATCGCTCCAGCATTGCAGCCACGCATGCCAGAGGCCAATAAATCAGGATTGCAATCGCATCGCATAATAAAAACCGCAAACGCGAGGGCATCCGGCAGAGAACCTGCCTGAGCAAGTCTGAAAAGCGCCACAAAAATCTGAACCAAAAAGGTCTATTGTCAAAAGCATAATACAGATACACTAAAAACAAGCCCCCCGGTTTCAGACATTTGCTAATTTGAACAATAGCGCCTTCAGTATCCGGCACGTGATGAAGTACCCCGAGGGAATAGGCAAAATCAAGTTCACCTTCGGCGAATGGCAATCGGCCTACATCTGCAATCTGAAATTCCACGTTCTGCTGGTACTCCAGATTGTGACGTGCAACCTCCAGTGCATCAGCACTCGCATCTACGCACACCAAATGACCAACTCTTGGCGCAACTACCGCTGCCCACCGCCCACTACCACAACCTATATCCGCTCCCTTCGAATCAAAGGGCAGTTTATCCCAAGGAAAAAGAGCGAAGTAGTCCTCAAAAATTCGCCCTCTCTCCTCGTCGCTAAGGCATGCTTGGGAAAACCTCGACCATTCCTCACCAAACCCTCGAACGACTCGATCATCCTTATTAGCATTTTCGATGTCCATTTAATTCCCGATAAAAATTTGCGTAGCGCGCCACCATCCGGTCCAAAGCAAAGTTTTCGGCAATGCGCATGCGGCATCGTTTTGCCATGACCATCCGTGCCGCTAAATCAGCGGTCATTATCTCAAACACACCATCCACCACCCCATCCGCATCATCAACGGCCACGACCTTCCCTGTCTCCCCAACAATAAGACACGAATCCCCCGCGTCTGTCACAACACACGGGATACCACACGCCATCGCTTCGCCAATAACGTTCGGAAATCCCTCGCTACTTGATGTCGATACCATGCAGTCAAGGCCAGCCATGATACGTACCATATCCGTCCGCGCCCCAAGCAACGTAAAACGCCCGCGAAGCCCATACCGATCAATCTCTGCAGCAAGAGCAGAATTTTCCCATGTCGTTCCGAATCCCACAAGGACAAACCTTACATTAGGCACTCTCATCGCCAACTTTTTAGCTGCGGCTAAAAACACAGAATGCCTCTTCATGGGATGATAGCGAGCCGCCATGCCAACAAGAAAGTCATCCTCGACGACCCCAATCTCAGCACGAAATTCTGCACGCCTAGTCGCATTAGGCTGCCACTCCTCAAGATCAAAGCCATTGGGAATTACAGGACTAAACCGTGGGCGATAACCAAGAGCCTTGTGGGCTTCCTTGCCAACGACCGAATTGAAAACCACCGCCTCTGGATAACGCGATAATTTCGACAAAACTTTAATCAGAGCCATCGTTGACCATGGCACATCGCCGGGCGCCAATGCCGCACAACGGACATTCCATGCTACGCGAACATCACGAACCATTCTCCCGGCAAGAAGTCCCATCAAATCCGCATGAAAAAGCCAAGTTTGTACAATATGGGGACGTTCTTTTCTTACTGCACTTATCAGCTTAAAAAGACCTCCTGGAATGGAGCTAAACCCCATCATTCCAAGGGATAGAAGGGGAATCCCGCTCTCCTTGACCGCATGACCATGTGTCCCCTCTGTTGTGAGGGACACAACCGCCTGAGAAAATTCCCTACGATCCAGATTTTGCAGCAACCGAAGGAGGATGGCTTCCGCCCCGCCCTGCTCGAGTCCGCTGATTACATGAAGAATATTCAAATTTTCTCGTACGCCTCTAACCGCGCCGAATCCGACCAGTTATCAGCCCAAAAACCACATAAAATTGCTTCTCTATGACAAAGGCCGTTGCACAAATCGCCGGCCAAATCCCACCTACAGGCAGCATTGTCCTATAGGTGACAACGAATAATTTGATCGTGCGTGCCACACGACTAAAACTTGCGGTGTTATCCTGATATTGAGCACGTTCGAGATTCGTTTTTGGCATTTCGAGGTAATCGAATCGAACACCTGGCACACAATGATATTCGCCACAATACGCCGCAGCAATCATCAGCGGCAAATCTGGCCACCATGGGTTAAATATAAACGGGATTTGCTGCAAGACTGCTGTCCGCCATACGCCATAAATGTGATAACATTGACGATGAGCAGTTTTACGCACTCGCTCCAGAGGACTAAGCCCCTTGGTTTCGTATACGAAGGACTTTATGTGATATCCTTCCCCGAAGGTCGATGATACGCGCAACTCGCCAAAGGCCAATACCGCAGTTGGGTGAACGCGCAGATGCGCGACAAGACGCGACACATAGTCCGGATCGCGCAGGTCATCATGCGCACCCCAAAGAAAAAATTCACCGCGAGCACGTTTAAGAACCCATTGGAAATTGTCTAGAGCCGTCAACGAATTCACTTGGCGAGTAATGCAGATGCGCGCGTCCTTCTTTGCAAAATCTGCCAATAGTGTTGACGTAGCGTCTGTGGATCCATTGTCCGAGACAATGATTTCAAAATTTGGATAATCCTGAGCGAGTACAGCGCGGAATGCTTCAGCGAGCATTGGCATGCCGTTACGAATAGGCATCCCTATTGTCACTAGAGGCCAACTATCTGTTCCAATCATCCCCATTACTTCCGCCGCAACCACGCCCCAGGCCAATAGGTAACATGATGTGCCAGCGTTCCTTCATTGAAGGGGAAATCTGGCGGCGCCAATTCAAACTCGGGATGAGACGCAGTAAATTCTTCGGCAGCGACCCGAGGGTTGTTCCAAGACCAGTCCGAATGCGAGCGTGGCGCGCCAACCAAATCACCCATTATTCCGTCCGTAGCCACAATGTATGACCCCTGTGACACTAGGGGCCCGTAACACTCCAATTCGCTTCGAACATGATCGCGCGAATGGTTAGAATCCAAAATCACCATCACTCGCTCCCCAGGTTTGACCATAGAACGCACCTGTTCTAACACTGGGGGGGACGTCGAACTACCTTCCACCAATGAAATCAAATCATTAACTTCGTGCGCTTCAATAGCTTTCCGGTTATGAGGGCGAATTTCGATATCCACTCCAATAACCCGTCCACGCCCCATACAGCGAAACAATGATGCATAAAGTATCAAGCTACCGCCGTGGGCAACGCCTGTTTCAATCACTACATCCGGTTTGATTTCGTAAATCGCCTCCTGGATGCGCATTACGTCATCCGGGAGCTGAATGATAGGGCGACCGAGCCAACTAAAACTGTAAACATATTTCCCATCCCATCCGCTACGCAGCCACGCACGGGAAATCCACTCAAACGCCTCTGGAGAGCCTATTTGATAACGAACCTTGCCTTCGGCAGAATCAACTTCAACCAACCCATTTTCAAGATCTACTTTTAGCATCATGATATTTCCTATATTCACCGACTAGTTCAGGTATGCGTGGGAGAACTTCATCTGCGTGAAATCCAAATTCAGCTTGTAGCCTTTGGATATTGATCTGCGGCACCACATGTCTAGGCGCGCCCAAAACAACGGAAAAGCTTGCCCCCGTCGCATCCTTAATGGCATCTACAATCGCTGCGTGCCGAAGATTGCACCCCGTTGCTAGATTGTAACACTGCTCGTGACCGTGCATCGCGATCTCGGGAAGAATCCGGACAACATCTTCGACTAAAACATAATCTTTTTCCGAGTCAAGAGCACTACGCAATTCGATATGGCCATGATCACATGCAGCACGAATCAATTCAAACAAAAAATTACTCGATCTAAAATCCGTTCCAACTACATTTGAGAGTCGGACAGCTCGTACATTTTTGCGCATGCTTGCGAAACACAAGGCCTCTCCGCTTAGTTTGGTGAGATCGTAATAATCTTCTGGATCATGACTACGCAAAAAAATGGCCGCCTCTTCGCCCGTATGTTCGGCATGCCGATATATACGAGCTGAAGATAGATACAGCAATGAATCAAATTCCGCTCTTTCCAACAATTCGGCAAGTAAACTAACATGCGCACGGAGAGTATCAAAGGGGCGACGACGAAAATCGGCCGTTACACCCGCCGCATATATCACATGCCCAAGCGGCTGGATGAAAAGTTCAGCCGCATTTTTTTCGGGCACAAAAACCTGATGATTCTCGGTAGCACACAACTGTTTCATAAGTGCCGAACCGATAAATCCGCTGGCACCAACAACCGTGAACTTCATGTGCGCGTCCTTAGCTGTACTGCCGGACTCCCGGCATACACCCCATATGCCGGCAATTCCCCACGGACAACACTCCCGGCCGCAACCACACACCCCTGACGTATTATGGCACCGTCGAGAATTACACAATTTGCCCCGATCCAGACATCGTCTTCAATGATAATCCCCCCACGGCTCGGCATGAATCGCTGTTCAACGATCAGTTTCCTCCGATCCCGAAATTCATGGTTTATTGGCGCCAGAGTACAGTTAGCCGCAATCAGGACATGATCACCAATTCGTACTCCATTCCCGGAATAAATCACTGTCCCCGAGTTAATGTAACTCTGTTCCCCGATAACAACATCTCCGCTCCCCCCAACTGGCTTAATTTTGACAAAGGAGTCGATCTGGCAGCCAACTCCGATCTCGATACGGCTTCCGCGCTGCGAGTCTTCAATATCTGCAAGCGGCGAGACATGTGCCTCGGACGATATGATCAGCATTCGCACGTCATCTCCGGCACCGCAGTTACAAATCTACCTCCCCACTGGCGAACATAGGCTACCTGTTCAATGATCTCATTTCGCAGGTTCCACGGAAAAATCACGACATAGTCTGGCTTCGCCGCCTGCAAGGATGTTTCGCCCACAATGGGAATTCGGCTCCCCGGCATGAATTTCCCCTGCTTGACGGGATTAAGATCGACTACAAACCGAATCAGATCAGGACGGATACCTGCATAGTTCATCAGGGTGTTCCCCTTGGCCGCCGCCCCATAGGCAGCGACCGTTTTCTCGGATTTTTTCGCCTCAATCAAAAAAAAGAGGAACTCATTCTTGACTTGCTCCGCTTTGAGTTGAAATTTTGCGTAAAAATTTCTCGTCGTAATTCCTGCCTCTATTTCCATCTCAGTTAACTGCTTCACCCGTTCGCTGGGTGCTCGCTTGCCAGTATCACTACGCTGCGCATAGACACGGAGGCTACCGCCGTGTGTCGTCAGTTCCTCGACATCAAACACGACGAGGCCATTGCGGTCAAAGATATGCAGCAACGCAGTCAACGAAAGGTATGAGAAATGCTCATGATAAATCGTGTCGAATTGATTTTCCTGCACGAGCCTCAGGAGATGCGGAAATTCAAAGGTAGCCACACCGTTGGGTTTAAGCAGCAAGGAAAACCCACCGACAAAATCATTGATATTCGGCACGTGAGCTAGGACATTGTTCGCCACCATCAAGTCAGCACTCTTCCCGGAGGCAACCAGACTCCGAGCAAATTCAATACCAAAAAACTCCTCGATAACGTCAATTCCCTTGTTACGTGCCGCCTGCGCCGTCCCTGCCGTCGGCTCGACCCCCAAGCAAGGAATGCCATGTCCCTTGACGTATTGCAGGAGGTAACCATCATTCGAGGCGACCTCCACTACCTGGGAAGTTTCATCAAGCCCAAAACGTTGAACCATCATTTCAACGTAACATTCTGCATGCCGTAACCAAGTTGCCGAGAACGAACTGTAATAGGCATATTCCGCCGAAAAAAGCTCCGCGCAGTGAGCATAATCCTCCGTCTGCACCAACCAGCATTCAGTGCACACCAATACTCTTAGCGGGTACCATTTCTCCGGCGCATGAAGGGATTCTTGGTTCAGATAAGCATTGGACGGCGGAGCGCTCCCCAAGTCAATAAACGGCAACCTCAGATCGGCTCCGCAGTGGCGGCACCTCATAATTGAATCCCCTCAAAGTATGCGGACAGCATTGGATGGGATCGGTCACGATCTGACATCTCTGTGACGTCGAGAGGCCATGTTATAGCCAAACGCGGATCGGCCGCATTTAGAGCACCTTCAGATGCCGGGTCATAAGCGGCGGTATGCAAATAAATCACTTCGCAATCTACCGTTAGCGACTGGAACCCATGCGCAAAACCCTCTGGGATTAAAAAACTGCGCTGATTAGCGGCCGAAAGTATTTCGCCATGCCATCTCAAAAAAGTCGGCGAGTCCTTACGCAGATCCACGGCAACATCGAAGATCTTTCCGTGCAAACAACTAACAAGCTTGGTTTCCGCATACGGTGGCAATTGAAAATGCATACCACGCACGGCACCTTTGCTTTTTGTCAGTGTATGATTAATTTGCCTGACAGGTTTTTGAATACCCAATGTTTCAAATTCTGCTGCACAATAAAATCGGGAGAAAAACCCTCGGCTATCTTCAATGATTTGACGCTGCACGAGCATAAGTCCGGCGATCGGCATCGGCAAAAAATCAAATCGCGCCATTATTAACCAGACTCCGAACTGTAAGTATCAATTTGTCCCAGCACCAATGCTCGCAGATCACCGCCTTCGACATACACTTTATAACCACGTACCGTCTCGAATAATGCTCGAGCTAGCGGCCAACGAGGTCGCCAACCCAACTGAACGCGGACCATCGTAGAATCGAGACGTAACACGCCAGCCTCATGACCCGCCATCAGCGCGACATCGAATTCCACCCGTGCAGTTTCCCCCCATAGGCGAGCCGCTTCACTTGCAACGTGACCAACCGATGCATCGCTATCCGGATCAGGGCCAAAGTTCCAGCTCCGGGAAAAATCCTCCCCTCCCGCCCCGACCAGGCTCTCGGCCAACTGCAGATAGCCTGAAAGCGGTTCAAGCACATGCTGCCACGGCCGAACCGCATGCGGACAACGCAACTTTACCGATTCGCTGCATGCGAACGCACGAAAGCAGTCTGGCAGCAAGCGATCGACTGCCCAATCACCTGCACCAATAACGTTGCCAGCCCGCACGGTAGCAATACGCAATGCATTTACGCCGGCCGACTTAAAAAAACTACGCCGCCAACAATCCGCCACCAATTCAGCACAGGCCTTGCTGGCACTGTACGGATCATGCCCACCCAACCGATCGTTTTCACGATACGGATACACCCACTCACGGTTCTCATAGCATTTATCAGTGGTCACGACCACCACTGCACGGACCGCCGGACAATGCCGAGCAGCCTCCAGCACGTGGGCTGTTCCCATTGCATTAACAGCGAAGGTCCCCAACGGATCTGCGTAAGACGGTCTCACCAAAGATTGCGCGGCAAGATGAAATACCACATCGGGACGCACCTTAGCAACAGCATCCGCCACACCATCGGCATCTCGCAGATCACCGCGCACGTCGGTTATCAAATCGGCGGCCACGTGAACCACTTCGAATAAATTCGGCAACGACGGGGGTGCCAATGCATAGCCATGCACCTCAGCGCCAAGGTGCTTGAGCCATAACGCCAACCATGCTCCTTTGAAACCGGTATGCCCAGTCAAAAAAACACGTTTACCACGCCAGAAAGCTGCATCAGGCAGTCGCGCCATCACCAAACCTTCCATGGCGCCTGTCCACTGGCCCAAAGTTCTTCAAGCAAATTTTTCTCCCGTAACGTATCCATCGGCTGCCAGAAGCCACGATGTTCAAAAGACATCAATTCTCCCTCTCCCGCCAACATCTCTAGCGGAACAGATTCCCAGGGAGTATCGTCACCACGAATGTATTCCAGCACCCGAGGGGATAGCACAAAAAAACCCCCATTTATCAATCCACCATCCCCACGCGGCTTCTCCGCAAAGCCTGCCACCTGAACCCCATTCAATTGAAGTGCTCCATAACGCCCGGGAGGTCGCACAGCTGTCACGGTCGCCGCCTTTCCGTGAGCCCGATGAAAACTTAACTGTGCCGTAATATTAACGTCCGCAATGCCGTCGCCATAAGTAAAACAAAAGGCCTCTTCATCGCGCACATATTCAGCCACCCGCTTGAGCCGCCCACCGGTCATAGTGTTCTCACCCGTATCGACCAAGGTAACCCGCCATGGGTCAGCATAGGCTTGATGTACTTCCATACGATTCTCTCGCATGTCGAAGGTTACATCCGACATATGCAAAAAGTAGTTGGCGAAATATTCCTTGATCACATAACCTTTGTAACCACAGCAGATGATAAATTCATCAATACCATGCGCCGAATAAAGCTTCATGATATGCCACAGGATCGGCTTGCCGCCGATCTCGACCATAGGCTTCGGCTTCAGGTGGGTTTCCTCCGAAATTCTAGTTCCCAACCCGCCAGCGAGGATAACGGCCTTAGTCATTACCGATCACCTAAACCTAGCGGGCCGAAACGGGCTGTGGTTTCTGCCACACTGCAAACGCGGCCAAAATGCCAAGCAATAACCAATAAGGTCGATTTCGCAGATAATCATGCAATAACATCCAAGAACACAGGGACACAAACATCACAATGTAAGGAAGCAGTTCTTCTCTCCGAGATCGTATAGCACGATAAAGAACGTAAACCGTGACCAAGGTAAAAAACACGAAAACAATTACCCCAGCCTCAAACAAGAATTCGACGAAAGAATTGTGGATAGGGATAGTCTTCCGATCTATTTTGTCAGCCCACTTGAGTGTTCCAGAGCTAAGATATTCCCCATAATGGCTTTCGGCATTCCCGATCCCAACACCGAATAGCAACTTCCGGACGTTACGTGCCTGGCTTGCCTGGCTTGCCTGACTTGCCTGACTTGCCTGGCTTGCCTGGCTTGCCTGACTTGCCTGACTTGCCTGACTTGCCTGGCTTGCCTGGCTTGCCTGACTTGCCTGGCCAAACTCATCGGCAACCATCTTTAACGTTACCAGCCTTTGCTGAAACGACCCGTCAGATAGCTTCATTTTCAGGAGCGGTTCAACGATCTTATATCGAATGGGACGATAGGCATCGAAATCGACGCATGCAAAATAAGAAATAACCAGCCCTCCCACAATGGTCCCCACCATCAAAAAAAGATTTACAGGCCTTCTTTTTTTTAGAATCACAAACGCGGTCACCACAAGTACACCTACAGCAACTGCCAGCAAGGATGCCCTCGATGCCGCCAGCAACACACTGGAAACCCCCATGACCATGGCCAACAATGCAAGAATACCAACTTTCTTGGCCGCTTCTAATGAAAATTTTGCCAATACTCCGACAAGCAAAACGGCCGGAAACAACCCGGCGGTAGTCGGAATATCTTGTAACCCATAAGGCATTCTGAAATCACTCAAACCGCCATTCGCGATGTACTTGGCCGGAAACCAGGCAGCACCACCCCACAACTGGGCGTAAGAAAACATCCCATTCAGGATCAGATAGGGCGGAATCCACTTCAGCAACTGATCCGGATTAATGCTGGTCCCTGAGAAACGAAAAACCAGATAGGTAACAAAGGAGACAATGTAGGCCTGCACATAAACCGCCTTGCTGTGGTTTATCACAAATACCGACAGCACAAAAAACAACAAAAATCCCGTCCACAACTTACCTTCGCCGCTATGGAAAAAGTCTACTGCAGAAGGCTTGTCCAACATAAAACTCATCAATACGGCGCATAAACTCAATGCCAAGAACAGCGACGGTATGGCATATCCTGACAACTTAGTTTGGTAGGGCACGAACAACAGGGTCAACAAAAAACCATAGATTCCATAACGCAACATCCTAGGAAC
>JBAYUD010000016.1:0-48980 GCA_041675265.1 Desulfurivibrionaceae bacterium
GATTTCCTGCGAAAGCAGCCCCGGCGGCGCCAGCTTCCATCTGTTTATTCCCCCGGAGGCCGTGCAGGCATGAGGCAGACCAGCGAAAAAAACAACAAGCCCGCCGCCGGAGGCAGCAGCCGGCCTGGCACCCTGTTTGTGGTGGCCACCCCCATCGGCAATCTGGAGGATATCACCCTTCGGGCCCTGCGCATCCTTCGGGAGGTGGATCTGATCGCCGCCGAGGACACCCGGCACACCAGAAAGCTCCTCAGCCATTTCGATATCCATACCCCGCTCATCAGCTATTATAAGGAAAAAGAGGCGAGCCGATCCCAGGAGATTGTCGCCCGGCTGCTTTCCGGGGCGCAGGTGGCCCTGGTTTCCGATGCCGGAACGCCGGGCATCTCGGACCCTGGCGGGATTCTGGTGCACAGCGCCCAGGCCAACAACATTGCGGTGGTGCCGGTGCCCGGGGTTTCCGCCCTCGCCACCCTCCTCAGCGTTGCCGGGTTGACAGAGCCCTCCCATCTTTTCCTGGGCTTTCTTCCGGCCAAGGGAACGGAGCGGCGGAAATTGCTGCGAGGGTTCAAGAATGATGTTCATCCCCTGGTTTTTTATGAATCGCCCCGAAGGATAACCGCCAGCCTTGGTGATTGCCTGGCGGAGCTGGGGGAGCGGCGGGCGGTGATCGGCAGGGAATTGACCAAGGTGCATGAGGAGATTGCCTCGGGCGACTTGGCGCAGCTTTTGGCCGGGCTCAAGGCCAAGGAGGCGATCAAGGGGGAGTTCGTGGTGCTCATCGAAGGGGTGCGCGCAGCGGCGCCGCAGCGGCCTGATAATCTTGAGGATCTGCTGCGCTGGTATCGGGGGCAGTCCGGGGTCAGCCTGAAAGACGCGGTGGCGAGCATTGCCAAGGATCTGGACCTCTCCCGCTCCGAGGTGTATCAGAAGGCCCTGGCGGTGTGGAAGGAGTAACGGGATGCTACAAAAATTGATCTGTCTCGCCGTGGCCGGAGCCTGCGGCACCCTGGCCCGCTACGGTCTGGCCGGTTTGGTGCAGCGGGTGGCCGGGGCAAGTTTCCCTTGGGGCACTGTGTCGGTGAATGCGTTGGGTTGCCTGCTTTTCGGGGCGATCTGGGCCATTACCAGCGAGCGTTTCGCAGGCACCGGCGAGGTGCGGATTATCCTGCTCACCGGCTTCATGGGTGCCTTCACGACCTTTTCCACCTTTGTCGCCGAGAGCGGGCATCTTCTGGCCGACGGCGAATACTTGTACGGGTTTGGCAACATCCTGCTGCAGAACGGGGTGGGGCTGGCGCTGTTTTTTCTGGGCATGGCCTTGGGCAGATTGATCTAGCATTAAGAAGGAGACATGAATATGGAACTCCCCTCGGAAGCGGAACTGCTCCGCATCTTTATCGGCGAAACCAGCAAACTCGGCCATCGCCCCCTGTACGAACTCATTGTCGAGGAGGCCCGGAAGCGCGGCCTGGCCGGGGCCACCGTCACTCGCGGGATCATGGGTTTCGGCAAGAACAGCCGCATCCATACGGCCAAGATACTGCGGTTGTCCGAAGACCTGCCGCTGGTCATCGAGATCGTTGACAAGCCTGACCGGATCGCCGCCTTTCTCCCGGACCTGGACGGGATGATCGGCAAGGGGATGGTCACCCTGGAAAAGGTTCGGGTGATTTCGTACCGGGGCAAGGAAGAGCAATGAGGATGTGAGGTTCTGCCGCAACGGAGGGAACAATGCCTCGTCAGGTTGATTATGACGCGCTCATGGAGTTCGTGCTCAAACGGCGCAAGGCCACGGGCGGCTATGGCGCCACCCCACGGCTGCCCGCCACTATCCAGGATACCTTTCAGGCCGTGGCCATCGGCCTTGTTCTTGGGGAAGAACCGCCCACCCTTCAATCAGAGCCCGCCTTGGCCGCATATCTTGCCCGGATGCTGGCCGTGCCCTGGCTGGGGATTGGCACCACCTTCCGTCTGCTGACCACCTGCCATATCTGCGGGCTTGCCATGGATGGTGCACGGATCCGCTCCCATCTTGCCGCCTGCCTGAACTGGGACGATTCCCTTGCCGCCACCTATTATGCGAGCCGAATAGCCAGGGAGATCCTTGGAGAGGAGCCGGATTTCCGTGGTTCCGGAAGGTCCTTGATGCTGCCGGCTCCTTGCGCGGTGGGGGATGTGGCCCGATATCTTTTCGTGAAAAAGATGGATGGCCGGCCGGTCGCTGGCGCGGGGGAACTGGTCGCCTGGCTCCAGCGCACGCAGAATGGCGACGGCGGTTTCGGTTTTTTCCCGGGAACCACCTCTTTCATCGAAAACTGCCATGCCGGGCTTGCGGCCTTAAGCCTTTTGGGGGCAAGGCCCATTGATCTGGACGGCGCCAAGGCGTTTGTCGTGAGCTGCCAGACCGGAAGAGGCGGTTTTGGACGGAGCCAGCGGGCTGCGCCCTTTCTTGACGCCTCCTGGCATGGCATCGCCAGCCTCCGTCTGCTTGAGAAGATGGAAGAGCAGCCCGCGGCTGCCGTGCCGGAGATTTCAGGCCAACAGGGCCGCCTGATTTTTTCCGTGTAAGCGGTTGTGCGTAGCCTCTAAAAGAGGAAGGACCAGATATACTTGCCCGCCGTGAACAGCAGGCACACCACCAGAATCCACTTGATGAATCCGGCGGGCACGAATTTTTGCAGCCGCGCCCCGCAATACATGCCCGCGAAACCGCCGATCCCGAAGAGAAAGCCCAGCAGCCAATCCGGGGCGATGACCATGCCCGGGTAGCAGGGGGCAAGGATCTGGTAAAAGACCACCCCGGCCACCGAGGTGACAAAGGTTCCCATCAATGCGGCCCCGGCCACGGTGTAAACCGGCAGCCCGAAGAAACTGACCAAAAACGGGGCAATGATCGCCCCGCCCCCGATGCCGTACACCCCGCCAACCATGCCGACAACGAGGCTCAAGGCCATGAGGCCAAGGGCGTTGACCGTGAAGGTTTCCCCGTAGAATTCGTAGACGAGCCGGATCAGACTCCAGTGGCGAACCGTGACCCGGGACGAGTGTTCGGGCGAGACGGCTCCGCTCCCCGTTGTCCGGCCTTGTTTTTTGTGTCGTTGCTGGAACCGCTCCTCGGTGGTGGGCGTGTCCCTTTTTGTTTTGCACGCCAGATCCTTGAGCAGCCTTCCCCCCATATAGAGCAGGACCAGCCCGGCAAAGAGCTTGAAGTTTTTTGGGTCGGGCAGGTATTTGATCCGGACGATGGCCCCGACCAAAACCCCGGGCAGGGTGCCGATGATCACGATCCAGGTCAGGGGCCAAAGCATGCGGCCTTCCTTGATATAGCGGTACACGCCGCTGGGGATGGCCACGATGTTGAACAGCTGGTTGGTCGAGCTGACCGCCGGACTGGTGAAGCCCAGCACGCTGACCTGAAAGGGCAAGAGCAAAAAGGCCCCACTCACCCCGCCCATGGAGGTGAAAAAGGAGATGGCAAAGGCGACCAGCGGCGGCACCAGCGGGTTGACCTCGATATTGGCAACAGGGAAATACATCAGTCCACCTTTTCTTGAGAAACGGATTGCAGTGTCGCGTCCACCACCTGGCGGACCTCGGCCAGGCATCAGCGGCCCGCGGGGTTTTTCTCCGCGCATCGGCAGCGGCCGCCTTTCTTCTCGGAGATGATGCGCTCCATGATCAGCGAACGGCCATGTTCCAAGACATCTCGGCGGAGATCCTCTTCGGTGTATCCAAAGCAGTAACAGATCAGACGCGGCATGAAAGTCCTCCGAAGCGGGATGATGTAAGCTTTGCCGACAGGCGCAGGTCATCCGGGGAGGATGATTTTTTCTCTATACACCCCGGCGGCTCATTTTGTCCAGATGGGAAGCAGATGGATAGCCCTAAAAAACAAGCATGGCCACAACGGCGCCTGCAAGAACCACCCAGAGGAGATCAACTTTTTTGAGCAGGGCTGCGAAGGCTGCCCCGGCGAGAAGCAGGTGGGGCCAATCCCAGTGGACATGCAGGCCAAGGCGGATGGTAACCGTGCAGAGCAGCCCGACAAAGGAGCAGAGCACGCCGTCGACACCCCGCTTGAACAGGGGGGCGGCGCACAGCCGGGCAAAGTAGGGAGCGGTTCCGATCAGCAGCAGCAGGGAGGGGAGGAACATGGCCACTGTGGCGATGAACGCGCCGGTAAGGCCATGGAGCAGGTAGCCGACAAAGGTCGCCGTGATCACGATGGGGCCGGGGGTGAGCTGGCCCAGGGCGATGCCGTCCAGGAAGGTCGTGGCATCCAGCCAGGCCCGGGTTTCGACGATTTCATGGAACAGGAGGGGCACCGAGGCAAAGCCGCCGCCAAAGGCAATGAGGTCGATTCTGGCCATGAGCAGGGCCAGTTGCGCGAGGTCGGAGCGGAAGAAGGCGAGCAGGGCAAAGCCCGCGGCAGTGGCAACCAGCAGGAAGAGAAGCGGCAGGATGGCGGCAGGCAGGTGTGTCCGGGATTCGGTTTGCTGGGCAACTGGTTGGCCGCTGTTTAGCAACAGGCTGAGCAGCGCGGCAAGGATCAGGATGAGGACCGGATGCGCCGCAAGTCCGAACAATCCCGCAGCCATGAGGGCCACAACGCCATTTTGCCAAGTAGTAAGGGAACTGCGGCCAAAGGAGATGGCGGCGTTGGCGACAATGACGACAATAATGGCCTGCAAGCCGCTGAAAGCCGCAACCACGGCGGGCAGTGCATGCGAACGGGCGTAGAGCACCGAAAGCACCGTCATGAGGAGAAAGGCCGGGAGGCCGAAGCCAAGATAGCCTATGATGGCCCCGCGCACCCCCCGAAGCCACAGGCCGACGTACGCAGCCATCTGCATGGCGGTGGCGCCGGGAATTGTCTGGCAAAGCGCCATGCCATCCCGAAAGGTTTTCTGATCGAGCCAGCGTTCCTTCTCAACCGCCAGTTCGCGGATATGGGCAATCATGGCCGGTCCGCCGAAGGCGGTTATTCCCAACCGCAGGAAGGAGAAAAACAACCGGCCCAGTGATGGTTGGCAACGGGCCGGTTGTTTGGGGGCATCTTGCATGGAACAGTATCCATTTGGGCAGGAGTGGTCTTGCTTGCCTCACAACCGTATCATGCTTTGATGCTCGTAACAACAGGATCTTGGAAGGTTCAGCCTTCTGTATCGAAGCGCGTTCGGCAAGCCGGATAATGTGCCGGCGGCGCTCTTGTGGTTCCGCACCCGGGCCGGGGATCCTCTTCCCCGCCGTGCGGGTCAATATAACCGGTGAATGATGAAAAACGCCCGAGGGCTGATTTTAGGCGTTGACTTCCTGACAATCAGATGATACGCACTGTGCACTTGTAACATTTTGATGAAGCACTCGCTTTCATCTCCAAAGCTGATTTGGTGGAAAACAATGGCATTCAGGCAAGGTGGTAAACCGTGGATTCGGTGGGGAGTGGTATGTGCTATTGGGCTTTTGGCAAGTGGGTGGCCGGTTTATGCCCAGGCACAGACCGTTTCGCCCACGGATGCAGCCAACCAAGAATTCCTGCGTCGGCAAGAACGCGAACGTGTCTTGCGCCGGCAGCAGGAAGAACACCCCGATGTGCGGTTGCAACCTGTTCCGAGTGAAGCCGATGCAAACCTTTTGCCTTTGGATGAATCGCCCTGCTTCACGATTGAGCGCATTCTGTTGGAGGGGGAGACCTCCGAAAAATTTCAGTGGGCGTTGGCGACGGCGGACCAAGCGGAAGATGGTCAGGAGGACGTCGCCATCGGTCGCTGTTTAGGCACGCGCGGCATAAATCTGGTGATGCGGCGCGTGCAGAATGCCATCGTGAATCGTGGGTATGTTACCGCGCGCGTTTTGGCTGAACCTCAAAAATTAGATTCCGGCACGCTCAAGCTCACCCTGATTCCAGGGCGTATTCGCAGTATCCGTTTTGCGCCAGGAACTGATTCACGCGCTACGCAATGGAATGCCATGCCTGCTGCCCCGGGCGATTTGCTCAACCTGCGCGATATCGAACAGGCGTTGGAGAATTTCAAGCGAGTGCCGACCGCGGAAGCGGATATTCAGATTGTTCCAGCCGAAGGGGTTGATGTGCAGCCGGGCGACAGTGACCTGGTCATCCAATGGAAGCAAGACGTTCCCCTTCGCCTGAGTCTTTTTGCCGATGACGCCGGTGCCAAGGCAACGGGAAAATATCAAGGCGGAGCAACGATCTCCCTTGACCATTGGTTGACCATGAATGACCTGGGCTACGTGAGTTTCAACCACGATCTGGAGGGGGACGGCTCAGATCCTTTCGGTACGCGCGGGTTCACTGCCCACTATTCGTTGCCCTTCGGCTATTGGCTGCTGGGGTTCACCACCGGCAGCAGTCGTTACCACCAGACCGTGGCGGGGGCCAGTCAAGACTATGTTTATAGCGGCGAGAGCCGGAACAGCGATCTCAAACTGTCGCGTCTTGTGTATCGCGATGCCGTGCGTAAAACCACGCTCTCTTTGAGCGGCTGGACGCGAACCTCGCAGAACTAT
This sequence comes from Desulfurivibrionaceae bacterium, assembly GCA_041675265.1. Classification (GTDB taxonomy): domain Bacteria; phylum Desulfobacterota; class Desulfobulbia; order Desulfobulbales; family Desulfurivibrionaceae; genus Thiovibrio. Next base: position 6,532 of record JBAYUD010000016.1, read on the forward strand.
ATCGATGACACCGAGGTTGAAGTGCAGCGCCGGCGCATGGCCGGTTGGGACGCTGGTCTTGGACATCGGGAATTTATCAATTCCTCCACCCTCGATTTGAACATCAAATACCGCCGGGGCACGGGTGCGATGGACGCCTTGCCCGCTCCGGAAGAAGCTTTTGACGAAGGCACTTCGCGCCCTGAAATCGTCCTGGCCGATGCGCAATTGAATGTCCCCTTTGTCGTTGTCGAGCAACATCTGCGTTATACCGGCACCTGGCGTGCGCAGTGGAATCAGACACCGTTGGTGTCGCAAGACCGTTTTGCCATCGGCGGGCGCTACACCGTGCGCGGATTTGACGGGGAAAATCTGCTCTCCGCCGACCGGGGCTGGCTGGTTCGCAATGATCTGGGGTTGGCGTTGTGGCAAACGGGGCAGGAGTTGTATCTAGGGGTTGATCACGGAGAGGTGGCGGGCCAGAGCAGCGAAACCTTGATCGGCACCCGGTTGAGCGGCGGGGTGTTGGGACTGCGTGGAGGATACAAGGGGATGGCCTATGATCTGTTTATCGGGCAGCCGTTGGGCAAACCCGATGGCTTCAATGCGGTTTCCAGCATAGTAGGCTTCAATCTCAACTGGTCATTTTAAAGGAGAAATCATGCGTTTCAACACGCCAAACTCACTGGATATTATCGCTCCGGGATTGATTGAAGAAAATTGGACTGAAGCCGAGGTCTTCGGCAGTGCGGCTTGGCTGTGGATGCATTCTTCGTCGCACCGTGAAAGACCTTTGCACACGCTCTCGGCCCTGCTGTTGCCAGCTATTAAGCAGCAACAATTTATCCTGGCTTCTGAGGTAGGGCAGCCGGTGTTTTATCTGGCGTGGGCCAACTTGAGCCTGGAAGCAGAGCAGCGCTATTTACAACAGCATCCCGTATTCATGCCGGAAGCCGACTGGAACAGCGGTGAGCGCATGTGGGTTCTCGATTGGGTCGCGCCTTTCGGGCATACCCGAATCATGCACAGATTGCTCGAACGGCAATTGTTTGCCAATCGCTGTATGCGGGCCCTCTACCACCGTGGAGATGAACGAGGTCTGAAGATCAAAACCTTTCGTGGCATGGCCGTCTTGCCCGAAGAAGCGCAAGCCTGGTTTCAGCACCATCCCCTTGCGTTAAATGTGACGGAAAACCCTATTATTTCTCAATGAGGACATTTTTATGAAACCTGCATTTCGTTCTTTCCTGACCTGTACCACCGTAATGCTGTTGCTGGGCGCCAGCGCAACTGTGCAAGCAGAAGAGTCCAGTTTTACCGGGGCGTCGTTTGCCCTCGGGCTTGGCGCGGCACGCAATCGACTCGATTATGGGGGATTTTTGGCTGGGCAAACCAGCAAAGAGACTGATGCCGTCGGCATACTTGATGCGTCCTATGGCTTTAATCTTGCGCCACAATGGGTTGTCGCGCTTGGTGCGACCTATGACCTGAACAAAACTGATTTCGGCACAGTAACCTACGTTGCCGGCGTAAACACTTCCGTTGATGTTCAACTCAAAAATCATTTTTCCCTCTATGTGGCGCCTGGCTATCGGCTGTCTCCCAACTGGCTCGGCTACGCAAAGCTCGGCTGGCACCACGCCAAGGGAGAATTTAACGATAGTCAGTTTGGCAGGGGAGAGACCACGCATAACGGGGTGGGCTATGGCTTAGGAGTCAGCACTGTACTGGCGAAACAAATCGAAGCGCGTTTTGAAGTTCAGCATATCGACTTCAACCGCAAGTCAGCCAATCTGTCGGATGGCAAACCAGAAATCAATGAAGCCGTAGTGTATCTGGGATACCGTTTTTGATTTTCTAACTTTTGCAAGTGCCCTCCCCTGGGGGGGGGGGGCTTGCAAAAGCGAAATAATACCTGATTTAGAAATGCGGAGGGGGGGATTACATGAACAGGCATTGTTACCGGATGGTTTTCAATAAGGTTCGCGGCATTCTGATGGCCGTGGCTGAAATTGCCACCAGTCACAGCAGATCGAGCGGCGAAACCTCTGGCAGAACCATCAAGCCCTGGGCTGTGCAGGCAGCGACTGTCAGGGCCCTGGCCATGCTTGGCCTGGTCATCTGGCCAGTCATCGGGCAGGCGCAGATCACAGCCGACCCCAGCGCCCCGGCCACCCAACGTCCAACTATCCTGGCCGCGCCCAATGGGGTGCCGCTGGTCAATATTCAAACCCCCAGCGCGGCCGGAGTCTCCCGCAACACTTACAGTCAGTTCGATGTCCAGCAACAGGGGGCGATTCTCAACAATTCGCGCATCAATGCCCAGACCCAACTTGGCGGTTGGGTGCAAGGCAATCCCTGGCTTGCCACCGGCAGCGCGCGTGTCATTCTCAATGAAGTTAACTCCAGCAACCCGAGCCTGCTGCAAGGGTATGTCGAAGTTGCAGGCAGCCGTGCGCAGGTGGTCATTGCCAACCCGGCGGGCGTCACTTGCGATGGCTGCGGCTTCATCAATGCCAGCCGCGCCACTGTGACGACTGGCACCCCTATCCTGAATGGAGGCAATCTCGACGGGTATCGCGTGCAGGACGGGGTCATCAATATCGCCGGTGCAGGGCTCGACACCAGCACCGCCGACTACACCGATCTGATTGCCCGCTCGGTGCAAGTCAATGCGGGTATCTGGGCGAATCAACTTAAAGTTACGGCGGGCGCCAATCAGGTTGACGCGGAGCACACCGCGGCGACCCCGATTGCCGGAACCGGCGCCGCGCCTGCTTTTGCCATTGATGTTGTCCAGCTCGGCGGGATGTATGCAGGCAAGATCACCCTGGTCGGCACCGAAACAGGGGTGGGCGTGCGCAACGCAGGCAACATCGGCGCCAGCGTCGGGGAAGTGATCGTCACCGCCGAAGGTTGGCTGGAAAACGCGGGCCGCATCACGAGCGCCAGCCATACCCAGATCGATACCTCCGGCATCATCGACAACAGCGGCACAATCTATGCCCAGGGCAACGCCAGTGTTGGCACCCGTGACAATATCGACAACAGCGGCGTGATCGCAGCCCTCTGCAATGTCACCCTCGCCGCCACGGGCGCAATCAGCCAGATAACCAGCACGAACAGCTCGGTGCTCGGCGCAGGGGTGCAAAGCGACGGCAGTCTTGGCAATAGCGGAGCGCTTGGGGTCAACGCCACTCAGAGCATCGTTGCCCTAGGCCAGAACCTAAGCGGCGGCGACCAGAGCATGACCTCAAAAGCCATTGATCTTTCCGGCAGTCAGACTAGCGCTGGCAACCTGAACCTCGCTGCCAGCCAGGCCGACGTTAATCTGACCGGCGCAATCGTTTCCGCCAGCCAGACCCTGACCGCCAATGCAGGGCAAACCCTGCGCGCCGATCAGGCCTCGCTTTCGGCTTGGCAGATCAACGCCGCAGCGCATGATCTCTCCAACGTGCAGGGCGAGATCGTTCAGGTTGGCTCAGGCGACATGACTCTTGCCCTGCTCGGTAATCTGGACAACAGCCAAGGGCGGATCGCCACCAACAGCGCAAACCTCAACCTTGGCGCTGTTACCCTGACCAACACCGGCGGCAGCCTCGAACACGCTGGCACAGGCGCGCTCACGATCGCGGCCACGACTTTTAACGGCGTTGGCGGGCAGATCAGCAGTAACGGCCTGTTGAATCTTGCGGCCACCATCGCCACGCTCGATAACGGCACGACCAGCGTCGAACAGGTGCAGATCAACACCAGCACGCTTTCCAACCGGGGCGGTATAATGGTGCAGACCGGTACAGGTGCGGCCAGCATCAGCGCCGCTACCCAGCTTGACAACACCGGCGGCGACATTGTCAGCAACGGGCCGACCACCCTGACAGTAGGCGATCTTGCCAATCAGGGCGGCACGATTCAGGCAGTAGGCAACGCAGCCGCCAGTCTCCAGATCAACGCCACCGGCGCTATCGACAACAGCGCGGTTGGAAACATTGCGGCCAGCGGCGGCAACACCATCACCGCTAACAGCCTGAACAATACCCTCGGGCAGATCACCGCAGGCCAGGGCTTAAGCGTGGCCACCAGCCAGACCCTGACCAACGCCCAAGGTCTGTTGGCCGCCAACCAGCAGGTGAGCATCAGCGCCAGCCAGATCGACAACAGCCAGGGCACCATCGGTTCGGTGCAAGGCCAGACTAAGGTCACCGCCACAGGGGCGCTTAACAATAGTGCCGGACACATCGAAGCCGCGCAGGCGCTTGAGGTCTCTGCTTTCGGCGTCAACAATACCGACGGCGTTATCAGCGGCAGCAGCGTAAGCGCCAACAGCAACGCCCTGGCCTTTGACAATACCCGGGGCAAACTTGCCACCACCGGCGCAAGCGACAGCGGGGCACTCGACATTGACAGCGGCGCGCTGACCAACGAAGAGGGGTTGATTCAGGCAGCAGGTGCGCTTGGCGTCAACACCCGCGGCCATGTTCTGACCAACACCCATTCCGGCAACAGCGGCGGCATCATAGGACAAAGCAGCGTCAGCCTGACCACTGGCGCCTTGAACAATCTCGCAGGCTACATCGGCAGCAACGGCCAGCTTAGCAGCGTCAACACGGCCATCAGCAACACCCAGGGCGGTATTCTGACCAGCGTCGGGCAGATGAGTTTAAGCGGCAGCTCCCTTGACAACCAAGGCGGGCAAATCCAGGCTGTAAGTGATATTGACCTCAGCCTGAGCGGCGCGCTGAACAACACGGCCAGCTTGGTGCGTTCCGGCCAGGCCTTGGATATTGCTGCTGGCAGCATCGTCAACGCCAACACCCAGGGCAACAATCAAGGTCTGGAAGGCCAGTCCGTTAGCCTGACAGCAGCGCAGATCAATAACCAGCAAGGCGCGGTGCGGGCTGATAACGCCCTGACCATGACCAGTCACGGCAGTATCAACAATACCCAGGGCCTGATCTCTTCCGGTGACTCCGTCACTCTGCAAGACAGCAATCTTGCCGCCAAGACTCTGACCGTCACCAACACCAGCGGCACCGTGATCGCAGGCCAGCAGCTCGATATCGACGGCGCCGGCCTGACCGGTGACGGCAAGGTGTTGAGCCAAGGCGATTTAAACGTCAAGCTCACCCAGAACTACACCCACACCGGCGAGTTGCAGGCCACGGGCACAGCCAGCCTTGAAACCGCCGGCACCCTGACCAACCAGTCCACCCTGCTGGCTGGTACGGCGTTGAACCTCAAGGCCGCCAGCATCGACAACCAGGCCAATGGCCAGATCAAGGCCAACCAGGTCAATCTCAAGGCCACCAGCAGCCAGACCCTGACCAACCGGGGGCTTATCGACGGTCATGACACGGTCATCGAGACACCCTCCCTCAACAACCTCGGCACAGGCCGCATCTACGGCGACCATCTGGCGATCGGCGCCACCACCGTGACCAACAGCGCCGAGAACGGCGCGGCTCCGGTAATCGCGGCCCGCGACCGGCTGGATATTGGCGCAACCACCATCACCAACCGTGAGCACGCCCTGCTCTTTTCCGCCGGGGACATGTTCATCGGCGGCGGGCTGGACGCCAACAAGCACGCCACAGGCCAGGCCGCCATCCTCAACAACAACAGCGCCACCATCGAGGTCCTGGGCGACATGGCGATCTCGGCAGCCACGGTCAACAACACCAACGATCATTTCAGCGCCTACGTGGAATTTATGGGCACCGAGTCTATTGTGGAGTATCAGGGCGGTGGTGCGTCGAGTCGCTACAAGGCAGGAACGCCAGGGGTGTACCTCTATGTTGACGAATCCCTTCAACTCCACACACCGGAAGGTAATTATGAAAGCTGGTTGAGTTACAACTACAGCCGGTCGACCACCGAAACCAAGGTGCAAAGCTCAGACCCGGCGCAAATTCTCTCTGGCGCTGCCATGCGCATCACCGCAGCCACCCTGCTCAACGATAAAAGCCGCGTTATCGCGGGGGGAACGCTGACCGGTACTCTTGGCACGTTTAACAACACCGAAGTATCCGGCAACCGCACCTTCACCGACATCGGCACCGTCACTTCATACTGGCGAGATAACCAGAAAGGACGTGACGAAACCGGCAGCAGTACCTCTGGATATTCTCCCGCGCCGATCATTCAAGCGATCAGCATTAACCCCACGGTGTATAAACAGAATACCGCGCCAACCGGCACCGGCCTCCAGGTCTCGTCCCTGACCATCGACAGCCTTAACCAGTCGGCAGACGGTGCACATGCGGCCGGGGTGACGATCAGCCACAGCCAGGTCATCACGCCGATCACCCAGGTGGCGGCGCTTAACGGCAATAACGCCAGCGGCCCGGCCACGGTGGTGCGCAGCGGCGGGGTCAACATCAGCATGCCCAACAACAGCCTGTTCGGGGTCAGCGCCACCCCGAATTCCAGCTACCTGGTCGAAACCGATCAGCGTTTCGCCGACTACCGGCAATGGCTGAGCTCGGACTACCTGCTCAACGCCATGGCCATCGACCCGGACACCATGCAGAAACGCCTGGGCGACGGCTTTTACGAGCAGCGCCTTATCCGGGAACAGGTGGCCATGCTCACCGGCCGGAGGCTTCTTGAAGGCTATGCCGATGACGAGGCGCAGTTCCGGGCCCTGATGAGCAACGGGGCGACCTTTGCCCAGGCGCACCAGCTGAGGCCCGGCATTGCCCTTACCGCCGAGCAGATGGTTCAATTGACCAGCGACATCGTCTGGTTGGTGGAGAAGGAGATCACCCTGGCCAGCGGCCAGACCACCAGGGCCATGGTGCCGCAGGTGTACGCCCGGGTGCAGGACGGCGATCTTTCCGCCTCCGGCGCCTTGATTGCAGGCCGCAATATCAACCTCAACCTTGCGGGCGACCTGAGCAACAGCGGGACCATTGTCGGCCGCGACGTGGTGGCGCTCACTGCGGAGAACGTCAAGAATCTCGGCGGCCGCCTGGCTGCCAACGACGTGGCGGTGTCCGCGCGCAACGATCTTGACAACATCGGCGGGGTGATCGAAGGGGGTAACAGCCTTGCGGCCATTGCCGGGCGCGACCTCAATGTTATCTCCACCACCAGCAACCAGCGTAGCGCCCAGGGCAGCCGCACCAATGTCAGCCGGGTTGCCGGTCTCTATGTGACCAGCGCAGGCGGCACCCTGCTGGCATCAGCGGGTAATGACGTCAACCTCATCGCCGCAGGCATCCTCAATACCGCGCCCGCAGTCGCAGGCCAACCCGCAGGCAGCACCACCATTGCGGCGGGCAACAACCTCAACCTCGGTACAGTAAGCGAAAGCGCCAGTAATACGATTGTTTGGGATGCCAAAAACTATCGTAGTGACGCAAGCCGCACCGACGTGGGCACAACCATCCAAACCCAGGGCGACTTGACCTTGCAGGCAGGTCATGACCTCAACGCCAGGGCGGTCAGCGTTACCAGCGATCAAGGCGTGTTGCTGGCCATGGCTGGAGGCAGCGTCAACCTAACGGCGGGCGAGGCAAATAATAGTGTGGATGAAGCGCATCAGCACAGCAGCAAAGGCTTTCTTTCCAAAAAGACCACCACCACCCGCGACACTTTAAACGAGACCACGGCCCTGGGTACCACCCTGTCGGGCGACACCACTACCGTGCTGGCTGATCAGGACATCAGTCTCAAGGGCAGCAATGTGGTGGCCACCCGCGATGTGAATATTGCGGCGGGCAACAACATCAACATAGAGGCTGCCAGCAACAGCAGGGCCGAAAGCCATTTTGTGCAGGAAAAGAAGAGCGGCCTGCTTGGGGGCGGCATCGGCTTTACCATCGGCACCCAGAAGCAAAGCACTGACAGCAAAGGGGAAAGCACCACAGCCTCCGCCTCCACCGTGGGCAGCACGGCAGGCAACGTGACAATCGAGGCGGGGAAAAACTACAAGCAAACTGGCAGCGAGGTACTCGCACCCCAGAGCGATATTGACATCAGCGCCCAAAAGATCGATATTGTCGAGGCGCAGAACACCAACAAGACCGAAACCGAGACAAAGTTCAGCAAAAGCGGCGTGACCATAGCCATCACCAGCCCGGTGGTAAGTGCGATCCAGACGGCAAGCCAGATGGGCAAGGCGGCGAGCCAGACCAAGGATGGCCGGATGAAAGCGCTGGCCGGTGCCACTGCCGGGCTGTCGGCCAAAAATGCCTATGATGCGGTAACGGCCGACCCAAGCGCAGGCGGCGGGGTCGGCGTCTCGATCATGTTTGGCGGCTCAAAAAGTGAAAGCAAAGAGATCCAATCCAGCAGCGTTGCGGCAGGCTCCACCGTGGCGGCAGGCCACGACATCAACCTCACCGCTACCGGGGCGGGCAAGGACAGCGATCTGACCATCCAAGGCGGCAACGTCACCGCAGGCAACGACATCACCCTCAAGGCCGATGACGACATCACCCTGCTGGCGGCGAAGAACACGGCGGAGCAGTACAGCACCAACAAGTCGAGCAGCGGCGGGGTGGGCGTGAGTGTCACCTACGGTTCGAACGGCTTTGCCGCGGGCGTGACCCTGAGCGCCAGCGGAGCGCGGGGCAAGGCGGACGGCAAGGACGAGACCTGGACCAACACTCATGTCGAAGCAGACAACAAACTCACCATGGAATCCGGCGGCGACACCACGCTGAAGGGCGCGGTGGCCAGCGGCAAGCAGGTGGTGGCTGACATCGGCGGTGATCTCAAGATCGAGAGCCTGCAAGACACGAGCAAGTACGACTCCAAGCAGCAGAGCATAGGCGGCTCGGTGACCATAGGCTATGGCTTTTCAGCGAGCGCCAACGCCAGCAAGTCGAACATCAACTCCGATTACGCCAGCGTAACCGAACAGAGCGGGATCAAGGCCGGGGATGAGGGATTTCAGGTAAATGTAGCGGGCAATACCGGTCTTAAGGGTGCGGTGATCGCCAGTACGGACAAGGCGGTTGAAGACGGGAAGAACACCCTGGTCACCGCCAGTCTGATGATGAGCGACGTCGAGAACCGGGCGGATTACAAGGCCAGTAGTTTCGGTATCGGCGGCAGTGGCGGCGTTGGTTCCTCAACCATCCCGCTCGGCGGCGGCAGCGCCCCGGCGGCGGCTCCGGCAAGCGGCGCAGGCGCAGAGGGCGCGAACGTCGTGACAGCCCCGGTCAGCGGCGGCAAACCCACAGGCAGCGCAGGCTTTGGCCATGACACGGGCAGCGCGGCCAGCACGACCAGAAGCGGCGTAAGCGGCATCGCGGGCAACAAGGACGTGCGCACCGGAGACAAGGAAACCGGCATCGCCAGGATCTTCGACGCGGACAAGGTTCAGAAGGAAGTGGACGCCCAGACGCAGATCACCCAGGCATTCGGTCAGGTTGCGCCAAAAGCGATTGCTGACTACGCTGACAGCCAGACCAAGGACTACACCAGCGCCAAGCTGCAAAAGCAGGCGGCGGAGGCGGCTCTTGCCAACACCAGCGATCCGCAGAACCGGGCGCAAATAGAACAGGCCATTGCCCAGGCCGACCAGACCATGGCAGACAACCAATCCCAGTACGACCTGTGGAAGGAAGGCGGCGCGTACCGGGTGGCCCTGCACACGGCCACCGGCGCGCTGACCGGCGGAGCACAAGGCGCGTTGGGTGCGGGCGCGGCAGCAGGCGCGGCCCCGCTCATGGAGCAGTTGCAGACCAACGTGCAAACCGCCCTGAGCAATGCCGGGGCAAACGAAACCGTGGCCAGGGCAGCCGGGCAACTGATTACCCAGGGCGCGGCTACCGGCCTCGGCGCGGCAGTCAGCGGCGGCAGCACCGCAGGCGCGGCAATGGCCTTTAATGTGGATACGAATAACAGGCAGTTGCATCCGAGTGAAGAGAAATGGCTCAAGGACAAGGCCAAGCTATTCGCTAAACAACAAAAACAACAAGGCAACAACATCACCGAGGACGAAGCCCTTGCACGCCTGACTCAGCAAGTCCTGCGGGATGTGGATGTGGCCTGGCGTGCCTTATCTGCTGGCAACGATGCGGAGGCGCGAGCGTTTCTAAGCACAGCCAAACAACAAACTTTCATCAACGAACTGGGAGAACGGCAATCCCTCTTCACCGCCTCAACCCATCAATTTTTCCGTCCGGAATTGTTTGCCGACACAGCCGACACAGCCTTCTACAAGCTGTACGCTCAACCCGGCATCAACCGGAGCTTGAGAGATGGAATGACTCAGGTACTCAAGGACTACAGCTACAGTCTGGGCGGGAAAATGGTGGCTGGAGCGAAAGCCGGGCTCCAAGCCTACATCAAATCTCCCCAAGCTGTTTCCGACGCGCTTGACAAGGCTGTGTGGGACGTCGCCAAAAGCATGCCCGGCATTGTCATGAGCCTGCCCGGCGCTGTGGTTGACGGTTTCAAGGAAACCGGCGAAGCCATTGGCCAGGGCGCGGCAGTGGCAGTCGATAACGAGCTGACGCGAAAGCTCAACTCCCTTTACGGCGTAGATGTTTCCACTGAACAACGAGCTCTGCTGGGGGTGCGTACCGTCTTGGCTGGCGCGGAGGCCGTCGGTACGACTAAAGTCGTTAAAACGATTGGCGAAGAGGTTTTGGAGAAGGTTGGGCCGACACTGGCGAAGACCGCCGGTAACATAAGTGATAAAGCCCTGAACAGTGCGGCGGTCCATTTTCTGGAACAGAATGCAAGCACAATAAAAGGATTCAGTAGCGCGGAAGAGCTAAATGCTGTGATGAAAAATTATGGCAAAGATCCCTCTTGGAAAACAGGAACCACAGTGGCGGATACGATTATAGCCCCAGGGACAAAGGTAAATATGGTAATGGATAAAGCCGCATATTTAGAGTACGTGAATAACGACAGGGTTGGTATGCGATTCGGTGGCTGGGCAACTTTTGACGATGTGCCAAGCAAAGCCTATGCCCGCAATCAGCTTGCAATTACCCAAGGCATGAAAGAAGATGTGAGCTACGTTGTAGAGTTGGAACTTGTCGAACCTGTACAAGCCAAGGTCGGTATTGTCGGCGCACAAGGAGGCGCGGCAGGGGGCGGAAATCAACTGCAATTTATTATTCCTCCCACAGATAGATCCAGTGTATTCAAAGTGATTGGTGAAAGGAAGCTGAAATGAGCGCCATAATCATGAAGTTGAGACGGCATTTTTTGGATGGTTTAAGTTTCGATGACGATATCTCTCTTGGAGAAAAATCTAAATTAATACAATTCCGGGCACCAAGCCCTCTTGTTAAATTAACTTGGGTCTGTGACGATAAATTGTTTAGCCTGGATATCAATGTCAAGGGAGGAAAACCAACAAAATCCATTTCCAAGCTCCCCGACTCCTCTGGCTTCATCTGCTTCGAGAAAGACTATAAGCCGGATAACTGCGTTCTTCTTGACGCTTACGGCAAAGAACGCATTCGGCTTACGGTTCCTTGGGAGTTGACCGGACGCGACATCTCCCAAAATGCGAAAATGTTTTTTGTCGGCATGGGTGGCCCATTTGATGATCCAACAACCGGCCAAAAAGGTAAATTTGGCGTATCTGCCTGTATTGAAAGTGCCGATGACTATTTTTTTATCGCCACTGATTATTATTTTGAGCTGGACTATCATGCCGGTAAATTTTTGTGGGCTAAGGATATACGCATATAATAACAAACAGGTAAACCCCCGGCTCTGCCGGGGTGACCTTCCCCCTAAAAACTGAGCCATTGCGAAGTTAGTGAGTTCGGGCTAGAACTTCATCGAGGGGCGGGATGAAATCGAAACCCCATTAGCCCGCTATCCTTTCTCAAAGGCCTTCTTTACCGCAACAAGAAGCGGTTCCGTGAGGAGGGGTTTGGTCAGGTAGTCGCAAATTCCCATGGCCAGCGCTTTTTCTCTGTTTATGAGTTCGCTCTGGCCCGTACAGAGGATTACAGGGGTCTTGGGGCGTAAGGCCATGATTTTCCGTGCCAGTTCGGTTCCGGTAATGGAAGGCATGGTCATGTCGGTGATCACCAGATCAAATTGCTCGGGATTTTTCCGGAATTCCTCCAGTGCCTGTACCCCATCGGCAAAGGTCGTCACCTGATAGCCGTTTTTTGATAAAATGGCGTCAATGACCGCACCAATTTGTTCCTCGTCATCAACCAGCAGGATTCGTTCCCCTTTCCCCCGCAGCTCTTCCGGCTCTTTTTCGTCGGCTAATGGTGCGGCTTCCTCGGCGGTCAGCGGCAGATAGACATGGAAGCTCGTGCCTTTCCCCAGCTCGCTGTACACTGTAATATGGCCATGGTGGCTTTTCACTATGCCGTGCACCACGGCAAGCCCCATTCCGGTTCCTTCCCCTGCCTTTTTGGTTGTGAAGTAGGGCTCAAATATCTTCTCCTGGATCTTCGGCTCGATGCCGCAGCCGGTATCGCTTATCGCAAGCTTGAGATAGTTGCCTGGAGAGAGATTGGCATAGCCGTAGTCCTCCGCGCCTATTTTTACCTCGTCGAGGGAAACGGCAAGGATTCCCCCTGTCTCGCGCATGGCATGGTAGGCATTGGTGCAGAGATTCATGATGACCTGGTGGATCTGGGTGGGATCGGCCAAGACCAAGCCATTGGAGGCGATGTCCTGCCGGATCTCGATGGTGGTCGGGATGGAGGCGCGCAGCATCTTGAGGGCTTCCTTGATGATCAGTGATACCTGCAGCGGCTGTTTTTGCTGCTCCGCCTTGCGGCTGAAAGCCAGGATCTGGGAAACAAGCTCCTTGGCCCTTTGCGCCCCTCTTTGGAGTTCCTCAAGATGGTGCCGGCGATTTTCCGGATCTTTTTCCTCCATGGCCAGTTCGTTATAGCCGAAGATGATTGAGAGGATGTTGTTGAAATCATGGGCAATGCCGCCGGCCAAGGTACCGATGGCCTCCATCTTTTGGGCCTGGCGCAGCTGGGATTCAAGTTTGAGTTTTTCTTCTTCCGCCTCCTTGCGCTCGGTAATATCGGTGACCGTGCCGATCCATCGCAGGGGAGTTCCCTCGGGCGTCTTGATCGTAGCCCCCCGGGCCGACCACCACTGGTATTCGCCGTCTTTTTTGCGGATGCGGTATTCAGCCGCATAGGGCGCTTTTCCTGCCAGATGCGCCTGAACCGCGGCCAACACGCGGTCGTGGTCCTCCGGATGCAGCGATTCCGCCCATCCGGTCATGGTTCTCGGGAACTCGCCCACGCCATAGCCAAGCATTTCGTCAACCCTGCCGGACCACAGGACGCCCTCCTGCAAGTCCCATTCATACACCAGATCATTTGCCGTTTCGGCGGCAAGGCGAAAGCGTTCCTCGCTCTCGCCCAAGGCGGCAACCGCCCGCTGGTTCTCGGCATCCAGAAAATGCTCCCGCCGGGAAAAAAGCAACAGGCTTGAGATGCCGAGAAGCCAGATCACGGCATGGGACAAGGCCAGGGTGGTGCTGTTTTCCATGGCCCGTTCCAGAAACGGGCCCAAGGGGATGGAACTGTCGATGCCGCCGCGGACATCACCCAGTTTGTAGCCCTGATGGGCATGGCAGTTGAGGCAATTGGCCTCGACGATGAAAGGCCGGATCAACCTGAGATAGGGTTGGTCGTTCAGATACTGCGCTTCCAGCAACTCCTGGTCGCCTCGCGCGAAGCCGGCCAAAGCCTTGGCTTGCCAGGGATCGGCGGCGTTGGCCGGGTTGAGCGGTTTCAGGCTGGTGATACGGCACCTGGTGCCGTACTCGTCGCCGAAATTCTGCTGCATCTCGCGCAGCATGTAAGCCGGATTCATCAGGGTGAGGGCTTGGCCGTTGGCGGTGACCACATCGCGGTGCGGGATTTTGAGGTAGGGGTTGGGCGGGGTGCGCTCGGTGGGCGGGACATAAACGCCCCCATGGGAGGCGCCCCACTTCCGGAAACCGATGTCCTTGTTGACGTTGGCCCGGGCGGCCACCGTGGCGGATTCCAGAAGGTGGTGCCCCTGCTGGTGCAACCCCCAGCTGAGGGAGCCGATTACCAGCAAGCTCCAGAGGCCAAAGCCCATGGCGGCTCTTCCGCTGGGGGATTCGAGCGAAACGCCTTTCGGCCAGGCGCACCGGACCATTCCCGTGCTCAGGAGAAGAAACAGGGTGGCGGTGGGAGTCGCCATGAGAGGTCTGCCCCAAACGCCAAAGGTGGTGATGGTCTTTGTGAAGTAAGTCAGGAGGACTGTCAGGGCCACGGCCATGATCAGCGAACCGAGGATCGTGGTGAGCCAGAATCGCATCGTTGTCTTGCGCGGTCCACAGGCAAGCATCAGTTCCGCCGCCAGCAACACGAAACAGGCCGCGCTGTCGGGTGCCATGCGGCTTGGATGCGAAGTGCCCACCGCGTGGACAGGCGCGGAAATCAGCCACTGATCAAAGCCGGGGTTCCAGGCGAGGAGGTATTCGCCCAGGGTCAGCAGTCCGATCAGGCCGCAGAACAGGGCGCAGAGCCTTGCCAGGCGAACCGGCAGCGTGGCGGGGGGCAGGGAAGAGGCCAGCAACCCCATCCCGGCCAGGATAAAGGCCAGGGCGGTGTTCGCCTTCATGGCCCCCCAGCCGGGCAGGAGTCCTCTCAGGAAAGCGGGGCCAAAAACCCAGCCAACGAGGACAGCGCCGCCGGCGCAGACGGACAGTGCGCCCAGCAGCAGGGGTATCGGCTGCAATACTCGCTCGGAACCGGTCGTGCCGGCCTCCTGGCGGGTATCTCGTTGTGCCGGTTTGGGAAGTTCAGGTTCTGTGTTTTGCATCCACTTTTTCTTCCTTTATCTTCCTCTTCCTATCATATGCTAGCATAAACCCGTTGAAATCCCCAAAGGCAAATTTTTTAAAAACACAACCGGCGTGTTGCTGCTGATATTGGCTTGGGAACGGTCCGGTTTGGGCGCTCAATGCGGATGCGGGGCCGGATCATTCCCAGGCCAACCACGCAGTCAAGCGGCAATAAATTGGAAAATACTGTAAAATTAATAAGATAGGTCTCTGGTTCGCAGGACTCGATTATTTCACTTTGCGGATGTAAGCGATGAGGACTAAATTGGAATTAGGTCACTGAACCATCACGCAATGCGAATTGGTCCTGCCATGATGTGTGGTCAACAAACTGGGGCGGAACAATGAAAAAGGTAATTACCTCGGAAAAAACCGCGATCAAGCTCTGGCTTGACGACATGGATTCCGGGGCCCTGGCCCAGGTCAAGAACCTCGCCAATCTTCCCTTTATCTTCAAACATGTCGCCGTAATGCCCGATGCCCATCAGGGGTATGGCATGCCCATCGGCGGGGTGATGGCCTCGGAAGAGATGGTTATCCCCAATGCGGTCGGGGTTGATATCGGTTGCGGCATGTGCGCCGTGCGGACCTCGCTCACCGGTCTATCCGCTGAAAAACTCAAAGCGGTCCTGACCGAGATCAGGCGGACCATCCCCCTTGGCTTCAAGCATCATAACAGGGCGCAGGATCGCGGGCTCATGCCCAAGGCGGAAATCCCCCTGAATGAACTGACGGTTATCGCCAGGGAGTATCAAAGCGCCCTTACCCAGCTCGGCACCCTGGGCGGCGGCAACCATTTCATCGAGATCCAGAAGGGCAATGACGGCCATGTCTGGCTGATGGTGCATTCCGGCAGCCGCAACCTCGGCTTTAAGGTTGCCAACTATTACAACCGGTTGGCCATGGAGCTGAACAGGAAGTGGGGCTCCAGGATCCCGCCCAACTGGCAGCTGGCCTTTTTGCCCATCAACAGTCCGGCCGGGCAGATCTATTTGCATGAAATGCGCTTCTGCGTCGAGTTCGCCTATGCCAACCGGAAGATGATGATGGAGCGGGTCAAGGATGCCATCCTTTCCGTGGTCCAGCCGGTGTCCTTTGAGCCCATGATCAATATCGCCCACAACTATGCGGCCATGGAGGAGCATTTCGGCAAGCATGTCATGGTGCACCGCAAGGGGGCGACCCGAGCCCAGGCCGGGGAGATCGGCATTGTCCCGGGCTCCCAGGGCACGCCCAGCTATATCGTGCGGGGCAGGGGCAACAAGGAGAGCTTCGAATCGTGCGCCCACGGGGCCGGGAGAAAGATGGGGCGCAAGCAGGCCCAGCGGCAGCTGGACCTGGACCAGGAAAAGAAGCGGTTGGACGAGCAGGGGATTATCCATGCCGTCCGCTCGGTCAGCGATCTGGAAGAGGCGGCCGGCGCCTACAAGGACATCGACGAGGTCATCGATAATCAGCTGGATCTGGTGGAGGTGTTGGTGGAATTGCGGCCCCTGGCGGTGATCAAGGGGTGAGTTATGTGTGCGCGCGGAAGGATTGCAGCGCCCCAAGGAGAAACTCGATATCCTTTTGGGTGTGGCCGGCATTGAGCTGGAAGCGGATCTCCTCGTCGCCCTTGGGAACCACGGGGTAGTTGAGGCCGGTGGCAAGGATGCCGTGGTTGAAGAGGTGGGCCACCAACCTTGCGGTCTTGGCGGTGTCGCGGACCAGGAGCGGCACAATGGGGTGGGCTCCGGCAATGCTCTCGCAGCCCAGGGCGTGAAGGCCGTCGGCAAGGAATGTTCTTAAGGTTTGCAATTTTTCAAGCAGGAGCAAGCCTTCGTCGCTGTCGATGATGTCCAGCGCCTTGCCCGCCGCCGCGGCTTCCGCCGGGGTGATGGGGTTTGAGTAGATGTAGAAGGGCGCGGTTTCCCGCAGATAGTCGATGAAGAGTGCCTCCCCCACCACATAGCCGCCGTTGACGCCGAAACCCTTGCCCAGGGTGCCGATCAGGATATCCACCCGGCCATGGGTGTGCTCCTCTGTGCCCCGGCCGCTTTGGCCAAAGGCGCCGACTCCGTGCGAGTCGTCGGCCATGGAGATGATGCCCTCGGGAAAGTCGTCCTCAAACCGGGAGCAGAGCGCACTCAAATCGGCCAGCGGCGCGTGATCGCCCCGCATGCTGAAAACACCGTCCGTAACCACCACCACCCGCTTGACCTTCCCCCGGAATTCCTCCAGCCTTGCCTCAAGATCCTCCAGGTCCAGATGGCGGTATATCGCCTTGGCCGCGGGCTGCGCCAAGCGGATACCGTTGATGATGCAGTTGTGGTTCAACGCATCGCTGATAACCACGGTTTCTTCCGTGACCAGCCGGGGCAGCACCCCCATGACCGTGGCATAGGCGGAACTCATGAGCATCCCTGCCTCGCGGCCATGGAAGCGGGCCAGCTTTTCTTCCAGTTCCGTGTGCGCCAGGCAGGTGCCGCTGATAAAGCGCACCGCCCCAGGGCCTGCGCCGAAACGCCGGGCCGCCTCCTCCGCCGCTTTGATTACGGCCGGGTGCTGGGAGAGGCCTAGGTAGGAGTTGGAGTTCATCCGCAGAAACTCCCTGTCGCCATGGCCTGCCAAGAGGCAGCGGGGGCCGAAGCCTGATTGTGCCGGGATGATGGCGGCGAGCACCCGCTCATTGCCCTTGCGGGCCGCTTGTTTATCCAGGATGGCAAGGGTATCGGCAAGCTGCGGCCTGATCTTGTCAAGGCTCATGGGTGTCTCCTGGTTGGCCGTACATTAGGCGGAGAGGGCGGCAAGCATCTCCCCGGTCATTTCGGCAAGGCCATATCGCGGTTGCCAGTCCCAGTCCTCGCGGGCGGCGCTGTCGTCCAGGCTGTTGGGCCAGGAGTCGGCAATGGCCTGGCGGACAGGATCCGGCTGATAAAGCATGGCAAAGTCCGGGATGTGGCGGGCGATTTCCGCAGCCAGCTCTTCCGGGGCAAAGCTCATGGCCGTAAGGTTGTATGCGTTGCGATGGCGAAAGCGGCCCGGCTCCGCCTCCATGATTTCCATGGCCGCCCGGATGGCGTCGGGCATGTACATCATGTCCAGACAGGTTCCCGGTTGCAGGAAGCAGGTGTATTGTTTTTGGCTGATGGCGGCGGAAAAGATCTCCACCGCATAGTCGGTGGTGCCGCCGCCGGGCGGAGTCGTGTGGGAGATGAGGCCGGGAAAGCGGATGCCCCTGGTGTCCAGGCCGAAGCGGCAATGGTAATAATCGCAGAGCAGCTCGCCGCTCACCTTGGTCACCCCGTACATGGTGTTGGGGCGCTGGATGGTCACCTGGGGGGTACGGTCGGGCGGGGTGGAGGGGCCGAAGGCCCCGATGGAACTGGGGTGGAAGACCGCGCAGTTAAAAAGGCGGGCCACCTCCAGCACATTGACCAGGCCGGTCATGTTGATCTCCCAGGCGAGCTGGGGATCCGCCTCGGCCGTGGCGGAGAGCAGGGCGGCCAGGTGGTAGATGGTGTCGATCCGCTCTTGCTCAACCAGGGCAGCAAGCGCACCGCGCTCACGGATGTCCAGCGCGGCATAGGGGCCGGCCTCGCGCAGTTCCGGCGGCGGGGTTTTCTTGTGGCCCGCGGCGACGACATTGGCCGCGCCATACCGTGCGCGCAGGGCGGGCACCAGTTCCGAACCGATCTGGCCCGTTGCGCCTGTGACAAGAATGCGGTGCATGGTTTTCCTATCCTCTTGAAAAACAGGCCAAATTATACGTTTCGCTTACTTCGCGCCCCGCTTCTTCTGCATGATCTTTTCAAGCTCGCCGCCATCGACGATCTCCTGCCGGATCAGGATGTTGGCCAGGGTGTCTATCTGCTGCCAATGGGCCTCCACCATTTCCCCGGCCTTGCGTGTGGCCTTGTCGATCCAGAGGCGGACCTGGCGCTCCACCGCCTCCCGGAAAAACTCTCTGTTTATGTTGCGGCTCAGGGTGTCGGTGTGGACAAAACCCAGCTCCTCGTCCATCCCCAGGTTGGCGATGGCGGTGTAGGCCTGGTGCGTCGCCTCCTCAAGGTCGCTGGCCGCGCCGGTGTCCATGCCCTTGGCGCCGAATTTTTTCATGCTCGCCGTCCTGCCCGCCATGAGCACGCAGACGTTGTTGAACACCTCGTCTTTCGAGAGGTTGCTGGGGAAATCCTCGAAGCTGTAAGAGATGAACCCCAGAACCCGCAAGCGCGGGGCAATGGTCACCTGCTCGATCTTGGTGTTCGGGAGCAGCAGGTAGGAGAGCACCGCATGCCCGGCCTCGTGGAAGGCGGTCATGCGCAGGTCTTCCTCCAGATTGCGGATATGCTTTTTCTCAAGCTTGGAGCCGTACTTGATGATGTTGATCTGCTCGATGAGGATCTCCTCGCTGATGCAATCCAAGCCGTGGCGGATGGCATGGAGGGAGGCCTCCTTGCCGATGCGCTGCAACTCGTAGCCGTTCATGCCCGAGATGTAGCGGACCACCTTGTCCACGTCGATCTTGCCGTCGTTGGGCTTTTTGAGGATCTGCTCGATGAAGAAACGCCGCGCCTCCCGGTCCAGCTCCGGCGCCTCGACAAAGGTGTCGATCCGCTCGGGTTCGATGAGCAACGGCGGCACCTCATCCCGGCTGATCGCGGTGGCCACGGTGAACACCGACTCCTCCGGGTCGTCGGAAAGGGCGTCGATTTCAAGAGCGATCTGATCCGAGGGCACGCTGGTCAGCGCCCCTTCTATCAGCGCCTTGATGTCGATGCCGTCCAGGAAAACGATGCTGGGCGCGTATTCCCGCGCCTTGAGATAGACCTGCCTGAGGTACTCCTGATCAAAGAGTTCGGTGCGGGAGACATAGATGTATGGGCGGCCGGCCTCCTTGGCAAAGGCCTTGCCCATAAGGGTTTTGCCGACCCCGGACGGGCCGTGCAGCAACATGCCCTTGGGCATGCTGATGGAAAATTTCTTTACCAACTCCGGGTTTTTCAGGGTGTTGATGATCTGCTTCAGGGTGGTCTTGGTCTGGCGGTTGCCGGCGATGTTTTCAAAACCGATTTCGGAAAACTCGATGGCCGGCCGCTCGCTGCGCAACAGCCCCTTGCTCACGGGCAGAGCCCGGGTTTCCGCCTTGGCCAGGCTGAAGATCAGGCTGTCGCCCCGCTGGTACTCGGTCCAGCTCAGTTCCACGGTCTGGTTGTTCTTGTAAAGCTGGGGCAGGAGCTGGTCGCCGGCAGCCGAGAGTTTGCGCAGCGAATCTTCGGCCTTCTTGGTCAGCTTGAAGATGATTTTTGCCGGCGCGCCGGGCAAGCGCCGCAGGCACCGGGTGATCTTGAAAAGCACCTCGTCGGGCAGCTTCTGCTTCACCTTTTTGGCGGTAATCGCCGGGCCCAGGGAGAGGACCAGGAGGGAAACCAGATCCTTGATCTCCGGAAACTCCATGGCAATGCCCTTTTCCCGGAAGTGTCCCGCCAGCTGTAACAGGGAATCGGTGCCGATGCGGACCATGGCCTTGATGCCCAGCCGGTTGAAAAGGATGATGTAGTTCTGGGCCAGGGTGGCCAGGAGCTTGGGGGTGATCGCCTCCTGAATCACCTCGCCCGCCACCTTTTTTTCCTTGGCGATGGTCTCCATGATCAACCCCTGGGCCCTGGCCTTGCTGCGCCGGAAGGTGGCCAGGAACTCCTTGCTCTGGTACAGGGTGCTGCCCAGGGTGGAGGTGAAGATGAAGATCACCTCCCGGCAGTTGATGCCGCTGTCCGGTTCCTCCTTGGTGATCAGGTCGAGCAGCGCCATCTGCAGCTGATTGCTCGCCATTTCGATGGACTCGAAAAGGATGATGGCGCGCGGGTTGGCGCGGAGAAAGCGGATCAGCTCGCCTTCCTTGATTTCCTCGCCCACCACCTGGGGGGCGAGGAGCTGGTCGGCGCTTTCCGCTTCGCTGTAGCGTTCCAGGTCAAAATGCTTGAACCCCTCATACCCCTTGAGCATGGAGCAGAGCACCCGGGCCAGATAGATTTTGCCCACGGCCTGGGGCCCGAGGAAGGTGAAGATCGCCTTGGGCGGCGTCTCCTTGGGCGGGCGGAAGGCCATGTGGATGAAGGCGTCCACCACCTCGTCGATGGCGTCGTCCTGGTCGAGAACGGTTTTTTTCAGTTCCCTGCGGATGGCTTCAAACTGCTTGAGTTGGTTTTTGGGGGGGGTGGCGCGTGGCAAAAGAGTTCTCCCTCAAGGGTTTTGCAGGCAGTTTCCTCCTTCCGGTCCGTATAACCGGCAGGCAGGGAGGAGGAAAAACGGATGCTCTCCTTACTCTAGGGAAAAAAGGGGGTGGGCGTCAACAGGTTCCGCAGGGTTTTGTTGCCCGGCAAAAAAAGATGGGGGAGGACTTTGGCGGCGGACGAGGTCATGGCTGGTTTCCGTCCTTGTCCCGCGGGTAGAAGCGCCACTCCTTGTTGACGATGAGCCGCGCTCCGCGCCGGAAGTTGAAGAAGGACCAGGCCCAGCGCATGGTTACAAAGAGCCGATTTTCAAAGCCGATCAGGTAGTAGATGTGGATAATAAGCCAGGTGATCCAGGCGAAAAAGCCGCCGAACCGCAGCCGGCCGATCTCGACGATAGCCTTGCTGCGGCCGATGGTGGCCAGCTGGCCCTTGTCGAGATAGTGAAACGGCAGACGTTTTTTGCCGCCAAGTTCGCGGAGGATGTTTCCGGCGATGGCGCGTCCCTGCTGCAACGCCACCGGGGCCAGTCCGGGCAGCGGCGTAGCGCGGCCATGCCTGAAGCAGGCCTGATCCCCGGCGACAAAGACCTCGGAGTGACCGGGGAGGCTGAGGTCGGGTTCCACCACAATGCGGCCCAGCCGGTCGGCGGCCACCCCCAGGTGGCCGCCGAGGCTCGCGGCTTCCACCCCGGCGGCCCAGAGAATGGTGGCCGTCTCCACCCGCTCCCGGCCGACCTGCACCCCGTCGCGGTCCATGCCGGTAACCGGGCTGGCAGTCCAGACCTGCACCCCCAGCCGTTCGAGATCCCGGGTCGCCTCACCCGCCAGAGCCTCGTTGAAGGAGGGCAGGATACGCGGCCCGGCCTCGATGAGGATGATGCGGGCCAGCTTGGGATTGATGTTGCGGAAGTCCTGGGCCAGGGTGAAGCGGCTCATCTCGCCGATGGCCCCGGCCAGTTCCACCCCGGTTGGGCCGCCGCCCACGATGACGAAGGTGAGGTGTCGCCGCTGCTCGGCCGGGTCAACGGTGCGTTCCGCCGCCTCGAAGGCGGTGAGCACCCGCCGCCGGATCTCGGTGGCCTGTTCGATGGTCTTGAGTCCCGGCGCAAACTCCTCCCATTCTTCATGGCCGAAGTAGGAGTGGCGGGCGCCGCAGGCCAGGAGCAGATAGTCGTAGCCCAGGGTGCACTCCCTGGCCACCACCTGCCGGGCGGCGAGATCGACGGCAATCACCTCATCCTGCAACACCGTGACATTACGGGCTTTGGCCAGGATGTGGCGGATCGGCGCGGCGATCTCCGCCGGACTCAAGGCGGCCATGGCCACCTGGTAAAGCAGGGGCTGGAAGAGGTGGTGGTTGAGGCGGTCGACCAGGGTGACCCGGATGCCCGCCTGGTTGCCGAGCACCTTGGCGGCATTGAGCCCGGCAAAGCCGCCGCCGACGATAACGACATGTTTGGCGGCCGCCGTGGGATGATGGTCATTGGGTTGCATGGAGAACACCTCGATTCGATCCTCTTGGTTCAATGCAATGTCGGGAGAGGTTGGGATTTTTTATTTCGCGGGCACTAGATCGATGATGGTCACCTCCGGCGGGGCCAGAAAGCGGATGGGCGGCCCCCAGGTGCCGGTGCCCCGGCTCAGGTAGAGAAAGCCGCTCTTGAGCCCGGTCAACTCACCGGCCCGTTGGGGATAAAAAAACCAGGTGAGTAGGTTGAAGGGAAAGATCTGCCCCTTGTGGGTGTGGCCGGAAAGCTGGAGATCGAAAAAACCCACACTGTCCGGATCGATATCCGGCCGGTGTTTGAGCAGGAGGGTGAAATTTCCCTTGGGCAAGGCGGCAAGAAGATCGTGCTCCGACCTGGCCGGTTCCTTGCCAAAGGCCCTGACCGTGGGGTCGTCCACCCCGACAACAGTGATGCCGCCGACCGCGATCCCTTGGTGGCGCAGCAGGGTGAAGCCGGATCTTCGGGTAAAATCCAGGGCATCCTGCAATCCGGCGTAGAACTCATGGTTGCCGGTGATGGCGAACTTGCCCAGGGGCGGATTGAGTGCGGCCAGCAGCCCGGCCTCCTTGTTGAGGTGGTTGAGCTGGCCGTCGAGCAGATCGCCGGTGGAGACCAGGATGTCGGGCTGCGCCTCCCGGACTCGGGCAAGAATCCGGTTGAGCCTTCCCTCCCTAATAATGAGCCCCAGATGCACGTCAGAGATCTGGGCAATGCGTATTCGGCCGGTCTGTTTCGTAATCTTGGGGCTGGGGATTTCGATGTGTTCCAAACGGATATCCGCTGCCTCGAACATGCCGTAGCCGTACACCCCAACCACCAGGATCGTCTGCATGGCAAGCAGCCGGCGCAGGGAGATCCGTGGCCCGGCAAGTCTTCGATTGCGGATTTTTTCCGCGGCCAGAAAGGCAAGGCGACCGAGGTCAACCGCTGCGGCAAGGGCGAAGAAAAGGAAAAGCAGCCCCATCCAGCTGAAGCTCACATAGGCCCAGAACCGGGCTCCGGTTGCAATCCCAGCCCGTTCGGCCAGCCGGACCACGATAGGCGCCGCGATCATGACCGCCATGAACAGGAGTATGCCTGTTTCGGCCTTCCTGCCGGGGAGAAAAGCCGCCCGGATCTTGCGGAAGGCATAGTAGTGGACCAGGGGATAGATGGAGAGATAGAGGAGCAGGAAACGGAGCATGCGTTTCTCCATCGCAAGGATTGCGAAGCTGATGTTGCAGGATAGCCTTTCGGCTAGGGGGTAATGGGTTGGGCGACATTGTTGTCGGCAATGCGATTGGGAAACGATATTTCCAATACCACACATCCAATGTTGGTCTTGAATGGTCCGTGAAGTTCACCCGGAGGCCGGCTGGCGTAATGCCCAGACTCCAAATAAACATTAAACGCCTTGTCGTAGAGGCGACCACTGACGATGAATACTTCTTCCGGGTAGGGATGGGTTTTACCGTCAAATGCCGTTGTGTCAGCTCCCGGAAGAAAGCGGGTCAGTCGTGTGTACTCACCTGTTACCTGATCGATGCTGAAAGTCAGTTCTTCAGCCATTCCTTCCATTCCCTTGATGGGAGTCCAGCGCTCCCGATTTTCCGGACTCAGGGCGTTCCAATAGGTGGCGGTCGACTTGGTCATGTATCGCTCCGATGCAAGAACAGGGTGTGCCCAACGAGGAGTTGATTGGTTGCGGGGCTGTTCCCGCAAGCCACGATCAACGTGTTCTTCGGTAGTTACTCTGTGAAACCCCGTTGTTGCATTGATTCACTTTTTGTAAATTTGGCCATCCCAGTCTTCATTTTTCGAAAATCAAGTTTTTCGTAGAAGCCTTCCTTGCCAGGGGAGGCGTAAAGGATGACATTGCAATCTTGCAGCCTGGATAAAATGTTTTCCATTAGCATTCGTCCAAGGCCTTTCCCTTGATACTCCACAGCCACGGCACAGTCATACACTGCTGCCTGATAGGCGCCATCTGAAAGGGCACGACCAAAGCCAACTAATTTGTCGGCGTTATACAAAAAAACTTTTGTGTGGCTGGCCTCAAACGCCTTTCTATGCTTTTCAGGTTCATGGTAAGCCATTCCGACCGACTTCAGTGTTTCCGACACTGCTTGCCAATTGACTCCAACACAATCATTTTTAGCTGTAATTTTCATTTCGTTTATGTGTCCACAATTAGAAATCAGGCTCAGTATTCGGGTACGACGGGCACACACAGTTGGGCCAGAAGTTTCAAGTGACGCATTGTTATATTGTCTTTTTTTTACTGCATGTTGCAAACGGGTTACCGACTTCATCTGAAAGTGCCAGCAGTATTTTCATCATCACGATGCCGTCAAGATTGAGAGATGAGGACAGCAAGGTGCAAGTCAGCTGAGTAAGTGAGATGGCGGTTGAATGCGCAGGATCGGTCATGCCCGAGTTGCTAGGACCTACTTGCAGCAAGCCGCTCACCGCTTCGCATAGCCCTAAGGAATTTCTGATTGTTTTTACGTTTGCATGGACGTTTTGACTTGCCCATTTGTAGTAGGGGCGCCAGTGGTCCAAGTTTACGGCTTCCTCAAGCGCAAAAAAAGACGCATTTCCTTTGAGCAAGAAAGGCTTAGCCCATCCATACTGGCTTTTGAATTCCTTGCCATATTTATCAATTACAGCGTCATACCGGTCTTTGAATTGTGCCAGCTCTTCGTCGCTGAATCCTGACTCGTTAATTCTGGACTGATATTTATTGAGCTGTGACGCACCGTTATAGTTTTCCACAAATTCGTGATCTAGATACCGTCGTGCGGCATTGTTTCCATGGTTTGCGAAGAACATTGCGGTAACGGAAATCTCATGGAGGGCTCTCCACCGCGCATGAGCACCGTCCGCATATCCGTTCTTAAGCAGGGTAAGAATTTCTTTACTCACCAAACAGCCCTTCGCGTGTAACCGCACCAAGAGGTCAAACAGGAGGTTCCCATTTGATGCTGCTTCTGGCCGAAGTCGTTTATTAAATGATTCTCCAGCTTCAATGGCAATTTCAATATGCAGCTCTAAAATATCAAACGCTTCCATCCACCGCGAAATATTGCGATCGACAAATTCAGCGTGCCTGATACGCCGTTCCTCCAGCCCATTCGCAGCTCCGCCTTTGATGGTGGATAGAATTTCATCAGGGAGTTTGGCCAGCAATGCTTCTATTTGTGCCGGAATGGCATCGGCAAGTTTGTCCAGATCATCCTCGGAGGTGGCGAAGTTAGCTAGCTCCCGTAGCGCATCGTCGAAGGACTTCTGCAAAATGTCCATGGATCAGTCCAGATAGACAATAATATTATCGAGCTAGCTCGAATTGAAAGTTGCCACTCATTTATCTGCCCGCGCCGATCTTCTCCTCCCTGAACTTGAGGCATTTGTGGCTGTAATCATCGAACTCATCGCAGGTTCTCAGGACGAACGCCTCCTGCCGGGGATAAAAGGTGCATTTGCTCTGGTAGTCGCAGGTGTTTTTGAACGAGTCCCAATGCTGGCATTCTTCGACACATTCCAGATTGTTGTGGGTATAGGTGATTTTTTCAAAGAGGCACTTTTTGTCGAAATCGTCCCAGTACTGGCACTCCCGCACCGCCAGGGCTTGGCCGGACCCCCCGGCTTGCCGTCCTTCGCAGATTACGGCAAGATCGCGGTCGCGGTAAACCTCGCCTTTATTGAGGTGGATCTCCCTGGCCCCGGCGGCGCAAGGGAAAGCAAACATGCAGAAAAACAAACCAACGAATCGGAACAGCGAGGGCAAGTTCATAACGCGATCCTTTTGTCTGATTGGGATACGGGCGAGGTTCACAGCAGGATGCCCAGCCCTAGATACCCCTGGAGAAGATAGAGCCCGAGGAGCAGCAGGCCGAGGCTTGCATGGGGGGCGCGGTAGGGAGAATCGGCCTTGTTGATCCGGCGGGAAAGGGCATAGAGGCCGGCGAGTGTCAGCACGATTATCCCCCCGACCAAGAGATGCAGGGGGTATTCGGCCAGGTTGCCCGTATCGATGAGAACCAGGACAATTCCGGCCAGAAAGCCCGTGCCTCCCAGCAACGCGGCCAAGGGCCCGGTCCGCCGGTGGTTCCGGATCGCATCCAGGGGCGGCGGGGCGTTGTTTTGCCGCGCCTGCCGGATGGCGAGTCCCAGCCAGCCCTGGCGGAGGAAAAGCCCGAAGACCAGCAGGTTGAAGGACCCGTGTCCCAAGGGCAGGTATGGAATCAGTTGCCGAGCCCACAAGGGCAGTGCTTCCTCGAACATCACCCCCTCCTTTCCGGTCGGGATGGGGAACCCACCCCTGCGCTTGAACTTCGGGAACCCAAGACATGTCCCCTGTAATGGCGACATCCGGGTAATATTTCGCCAAACCGCTTCAGGGAGCATCCCATACCCGCCGGGTGATTGTCAACATTGGAAAAGGGGAGGGAAGTCCTCTTTTTCATCGTTTTGTCCCCTGCCGCTTCCGGGAACGCCGGGTTCGGGCGCCTGGGGATTCTGCTTGTCAAGAAGCGATAAACAGGCTAAATATAACCGCTTTTCAACGATGTTTTTTTGCGGAGCACCACGGAAACGGTGCAGACCCCAACCGAGGCGGCAGGCCTGTGAAAGAAGTTCAGGATCATTACTTCAAAAAGGCCAAGAAGGAAGGCTATCCCGCCCGCTCGGTGTACAAGCTGGAGGAGGCCCAACAGAAGCACGGGCTGCTGAAAAAGGGCGACACGGTGCTCGATCTGGGCTGTCAGCCCGGGAGTTGGTCCATGTACGCGGCCCAGGCCGTTGGCCCGCAGGGGCTGGTGGTGGGGGTTGACCTCAACTTCGGGCAGATCAACACCAAGGGCAACAGCGCCAGGTTTACCTTTCTGCACGGCGACATCATGACCGCCGAGGTGCTGGACAAGGTGCGGACTATCTGCCCGGAGTTCGCGGTGATCATCAGCGACATGGCCCCGCGCACCACCGGCAACAAATGGGCGGATCAGCAGCACTCGCTGGATCTTTCCCGCCGGGTTCTGGCAATCGCCCAGGAGATGCTGCGGCTGGGCGGTAATTTTTATTGCAAGGTGTTTGAGGGCGAGGATTTCAAGGCCTTTGTCGATGAGGTTCGCCCCCATTTCAACCTGACCAAGATTGTGAAGCCGAAAAGCTCCCGCCCGGAAAGCCGCGAGGTTTTTGTGCTGGGGATGGGGTTTAAAAAAATGCAGAATGAAAAATGATGGATCGTAACATCGGCCCTTCGACAGGTTCAGGACAAACGGATATTCTCCTAATGCATTGATTTCCGTTCATGCTGAGCCCGTCGAAGCACCTTTTTGCAGCACACTCTAAGCTGTTGCGAGCCCATTATTCTTTACTTTTAATTTTTAATTTTCAGGAGAGAAAAATCATGTCTGGACATTCAAAATGGGCTAATACCAAACATCGTAAAGGCGCTCAGGACGCCAAGCGCGGCAAGATGTTCACCAAGCTTGCCAAGGAAATCGCCGTGGCTGCCCGCATGGGCGGCGGCGACCCCGAGGCCAACCCCCGTTTGCGCGCAGGCATCATCTCGGCCAGAGCCGTGAACATGCCCAAGGATAATATCGACCGGGCCATCAAGAAGGGTGTCGGCGGGCTGGAAGGGGCGAATTACGAAGAGATCACCTACGAAGGCTACGGGCCGGGCGGGGTGGCGGTGCTCGTTGATTGCCTCACCGACAATCGGAACCGGACCGTGGGCGAGGTGCGCTTCTTCTTCGGCAAGTCCGGCGGCAACATGGGCGAGACCGGCTGCGTTTCCTACATGTTTGACAAGAAAGGCTCCATGGTGGTGGAAAAAGGAGTGATGGACGAGGAAAAGCTTCTGGAGCTGGCCCTGGAGGCCGGGGCCGAGGATGTGGTCGATGACGGCGATATCTTTGAGGTGTTGACCGCGCCCGAGGATTTCAACACGGTGCGGGAAGCGCTGGAAAAGGCCGGGGTGAGCTTTGTCGAGGCCTCCATCTCCATGATCCCCAAGAACACCGTTGAGGTGGCTGAGGAGAAGACGGCTATTTCACTGATGAAGCTCATCGACAACCTGGAGGATTTCGATGACGTGCAGAAGGTGCATGCCAACTTCGATATCCCCGATGCGTTGATGGAAAAGATTTCCTAGGATATGACTCCGGGCAAGGGAAAGGCCGGGGCCCAACCCGTCCGCATCCTCGGGATCGATCCCGGCTCGCGCGCCACCGGTTACGGGGTGATCGATTGCCAGGGCCACGCCCTGACATTTGTCACCTGCGGGGTGATCCGGGCCTCGGAAAAAAAGCCGTTTCCCGAGCGGCTTGAAGAGATTTACGACGGCATCCGCGAGGTCATTGCTGCCTATAAGCCGCAGCTGGCCGGGGTGGAGGATATCTTCACCGCCATCAATCCCCGCTCGGCCTTGAAGCTCGGCCATGCCCGCGGGGTGTTGATCCTGGCCGCCAGGCAGCATGGGCTGCTCCTGGAGGAGTACAGCCCAACCGTGGTGAAACAGGCGGTGGCCGGATATGGTCAGGCGCCGAAGGAGCAGGTGCAGCAGATGGTCCGGGTTCTCCTGAAGCTTGTCGCCTCGCCCAGCCAGGACGCGGCAGATGCCTTGGCAGTGGCCATCTGCCGGGCAAACCACAGGTAAGCGTCCACCAGCACCACATCTGCTTTGTCATCGGCCTGCTCATGTGCAATAGCACACTTCGCAGACCTCTTTCGCGCATCTGTGGCACTGGTGAACGCTTACCGGAAAGGATTGCTTGGGCGATGGACCCGTTTTACTGATAGATTACGCGCTTACAGGCTTTTTGCTTCTCTTCTTGCCAAAATTCTTCCATAATAGATCCCGTAATGATTGTTGAAATCGCATACTGCCGCGATTGCAACGGTTGTAAATTTGTAGCCATTTGATTTAGTGTCACTGACATGTGGGATCTTTCCCTTTTTACGAGTCTATCATGATTGCCTGCCTGCGCGGAATGCTGTTTAAGAAATTACCCGAATCCCTCATCGTCGATGTGGGCGGGGTGGGGTACGAGGTTTTCTTCCCCCAGAGCGGGCAGGCCCGGTTGCCGGGGGAGGGGGAGGAGGTTTTTCTCCACATCCAGACGATAGTGCGCGAGGACGCCTTTAATCTCTATGGTTTTCTCGAGCCCACGGAAAAAGAGATGTTCCAGCTGCTGAACACCGTCTCCGGCATAGGGCCCAAGGTGGCCATGCATATCCTGGCCGGAATCTCTCCGGCGGAGATGGCCAGCGCCATCCTACACGACGATTTGGCCCGGCTTACCAGGCTGCCAGGGGTGGGCAAGAAAACCGCGGAGCGGCTCTGCCTGGAGTTGAAAGACAAGGTGCGGTTCGTGCCCGAGGCGTTGTCCGCCTCTTCCCCCGCCCTTACCCTGCCGGGCGAAGACGAGCGGGTGCACGATGCGATTTCCGCCCTGCTCAATCTCGGCTATCCCGCAGCCCGGGCCAGGGAAGCGTTGGCTTTGGTACGGCAGCAGGCCGGGGCCGAGGGTTTTGCCGCCATGCGGCTTGAAGAACTGCTCCGGCAAACCTTGAGGGCCCTGGTGTGAATCACGAAGAACGATTGGTTTCCCCGGTGGCCGAGCAGATCGAGCCCGCGGATCATGCGCTGCGCACCAAGCTGCTTGACCAGTACATCGGCCAGGAGCAGCTCAAAAGCAATCTCTCCATTGCGATCAAGGCCGCGCAGGCCAGGGGTGAGGCCCTGGACCATGTGTTGTTCCATGGCTTTCCCGGCCTGGGCAAAACCACCCTCGCCTACGTCATTGCCAACGAGATGGGCGCCAACATCCGGGTTACCTCCGGCCCGGTGATCGAGCGGCCCGGCGATTTGGCCGCCATCCTCACCAGCCTTCAGGAAGGCGATGTGCTCTTCATCGACGAAATCCACCGCCTCAACCATGTGGTCGAGGAGATTCTCTACCCGGCCATGGAGGACTACCAGCTCGATCTGGTCATCGGCCAGGGGCCCGGCGCGCGCAGCGTCAAGATGGACCTGCCGCGTTTCACCCTGGTTGGGGCGACAACCCGCACCGGCCTGTTGACCCCGCCCCTGCGGGATCGTTTCGGCATGGTGCTGCGTCTTGATTTTTATACCCCGGACGAGCTGGTGACCATTGTCAAACGCTCGGCCTCCCTTCTGGGCGTGCCCATGGACGAGGGCGGGGCCCTGGAGATCGGCCGCCGTTCCCGGGGCACCCCAAGGATAGCCAACCGGCTGCTCAAGCGGCTGCGGGATTTTGCCGAGGTCAAGGCCCAGGGCAGCATCACGGCCAAGGTGGCGGACGAGGCGTTGACCATGCTGGGTGTGGACCAGGAAGGGCTGGACGAGATGGACCGGCGGATTCTGCTCACCATCATCGACAAGTTCCAGGGCGGGCCCATCGGGTTGGAAACCCTGGCCACCATGGCCTGCGAGGAGAAGACCACTCTGGAGGATGTCTACGAGCCCTTCCTCATCCAGATGGGGCTCTTGATGCGCACCCCCCGGGGCAGGATGGCGACCCAGGCGGCGTATGCCCATTTCGGCAGGCCCTTTACCAGAAGGCAGGATGCGGATCCATGCAGCGGCGAAGCTGCCATGCTGCCTTTTTAAGGGCCGGGAAGGGAAATAAGGATAAGGATCTATGATCGGGAAAAAACTGACAGTCCGCGACATCATCAATCTGAAGGAGGCCGGGGAGAAAATCGTCACGCTGACCGCCTATGACGCCGGCTTCGGTCGGCTTCTGGACCGCAGCGGGGTCGAAATCGTCCTGGTCGGCGATTCCCTGGGTATGGTGCTCCTTGGCTATGAGTCCACGGTGCCGGTGACCATGGAGGAGATGCTGCACCATTGCCGGGCGGTGAAGCACGGGGTGGAAAGGGCGTTGCTGGTCGGCGACATGCCTTTTCTCTCCTATCAGGTCGATAGGCGGGAGGCCATTGCCAACGCGGGCCGTTTTCTTAAGGAGGCGGGGTGCGACGCGGTGAAGGTCGAGGGCGGCCTTGAGATCTGCGAGACCGTGGCGGCCATGGTCCGGGCCGGGATTCCGGTGATGGGCCATATCGGCCTGACCCCGCAGACCGCCGGAGCGTTGGGCGGCTACAAGGTGCAGGGGAAGGATGGAGAATCGGCCCGGCGGCTGCTGGCCGAAGCCAAGGGATTGGCCGAGGCCGGGGCCTTCGCCATTGTGCTGGAGTGCATCCCCGATAAGCTGTCCGGGGCCATCACCGCAAGCATCCCCATCCCCACCATCGGCATCGGCGCTGGACCGCAGTGCGACGGCCAGGTGCTGGTAATCAACGATCTGCTGGGCATGTTTGAAAAGTTTGTGCCCAGCTTCGTGAAGCGGTATGCTGACTTGGCCCCCCAGATCGTTGGCGGGATCACCGCGTTTCGGGATGAGGTGAAGGGCGGCGTGTATCCGGATGCGGAGCACAGCTTTGTCATGCAGGGTGAGATGGAGGATCTGCTCAAGCAGGGCAAGGGCTGAGGCCATTCTTCCGATTTGCAGGAGACGGCGGATTTTTCCGCTGTTTCCTAGGATACCATTTGACTGGGTAGGGGGCAGATATGACGGACGGTTTAAATCGCAGACAGTCGGTTCGGGTCACGGACAGGATAATGCTGGCAATTCATCCGGTTTCCGTGGAAAAGATGCAGGCGGTTGCCGAGGATTTTCAGCAGGGGATCTCTCCTTATAACCAGGAAGGCCTTACCGATATCCAGATGTTCATCGGCGCCCAGAGCGCCTTGGCCAAGTTGCGGGAGCGGGACGCGGATCTGGCTGATTTCTTGCAGCATCTGGATAACAAAATGAACATCATGTTGAAGCAGGCCAGGGGGGGAGAAAGCCCCCTGGACGCCCTGGTCATGCGCAAGGCCAACATCAGCGCCAATGGCATCGCCTTTTGCAGCGATGCTCCCGCCAGGCTGGACGAGATTGTGGAGATCCATGTTGTCCTGCTCCCCTCCTATACCTATGTCTATTCCTTCGGCAAGGTGATTGCCTGCGATCCGGCTTCCGAAGAGGAAGAGTCCGGCTGCAAATTCCGGGTTGCCCTGGAGTTTGTGTTTCTGCTTGATGAAGACCGGGAAAAAATCATCCAGCATACCTTCAAGCAACAGAGCCTGGCGCTGCGCAACCGCAGGCTCAATCCGTAGGCCGTATCCGAACCATGCGAGAGATTGACAGCAACGAGATCCGCCAGGCCGTGCGCGATCTGGCCATTGCCGCGGCCCACGACCTAGAACCGGACATCCTGGATGCCCTGCTTGCCGCGCGCGACCGGGAAACCGGGGAGCTGGCCGGCAACATCCTGGAGCTTCTCCTCACCAATGCCAATATCGCCAGCCGGGATCGGATTCCGGTGTGCCAGGATACCGGCACCGGCATTCTCTTTCTTGAACTCGGCCAGGAGGTCCACATCCGGGGCGATCTGAACGAGGCGTTGCAGGAAGGGGTGCGGCTCGGCTATGAAGAGGGCTACCTGCGCAAATCGGTGTGTGATCCCCTGACCCGCAAGAATACCGGAACCAATACCCCGGCGGTCGTACATCTGGAGATGGTCCCTGGCGACCGGATCACCATTCGTTTTCTCCCCAAAGGGTGCGGCAGCGAGAACATGAGCAGTCTGGTCATGCTCCCTCCTGCCGCAGGCACGGAAGGTGTGGTGCGCCATGTGATCGACCGGGTGTTGGCCGCGGGTTCTAACCCTTGCCCGCCGATGGTTGTCGGGGTTGGCCTTGGCGGTTCTTTTGAAAAGGCGGCCTTGCTGGCGAAAAAAGCCCTGCTGCGGCCGGTCGGCGAGAGAAGCGAGCGAGAGGACGTGGCTGCCCTGGAAGAGAGGATGCTGCGGGAGATCAATGCCCAAGGCCAGGGGGTTCATGGTTTTGGCGGGATCACCACGGCCCTGGCCGTGCATATGGAGGTCTTTCCCTGCCATATCGCCAGCCTGCCGGTGGGTATCAACATCCAGTGCCACGCTCACCGGCACAAGGAAATCGTTTTGTAAAATCTGAAGGCTGGTAGCTGAAGACTGAAAGCTGAGGACTGTCCCGATTATGTCGTTACTGCGCGGTGAACCTGCTTTTTTTGATAATCTGATCGAGATCTCTCTGCCTTTTACGCAGGAGGACTTGGCCTCGCTCAAGGCCGGCCAGTTGGTAGGTCTGAGCGGCACGCTGTACACCGGCCGGGATCAGACCCATCGCCGACTCTGCGCCCTGCTGGATGAGGGAAAGGAACTGCCGGTGGATCTTGCCGGCCAGCTGCTTTACTATGTCGGGCCGAGTCCGGCCCGGCCCGGCCGGGTAATCGGCGCGGCAGGCCCCACCACCAGCTACCGGATGGACAGCTATACCCCGCGCTTGCTTGCGTTGGGGCTTGCGGCGACCATGGGCAAGGGGGCTCGTTCCGCCGAGGTGCGCCAGGCCATGCTCGCCCACGGCGCTGTGTATCTCGCCGCCATCGGCGGGGCCGGGGCGCTCTTGTCCAAATGCGTGAAAAAGGCCGAGCTGGTTGCTTTTGATGATGCCGGGCCAGAAGCCCTGTTCCGGTTCGAGGTGGAAAAATTCCCGGCCGTGGTGATCAATGACCTGGAGGGGCGTGACTACTACGCGTTGGTTGCCGAAGCAAAGAAAAAAGGAGAGGGCTGAGCCTCTCCTTTTTTTGCGTCAACGGTCAGCCGTCAAGGCTGAGTCGGATGTGTCTGTCGTCTTTATTTCTTGCCGAAAACGTTCAACCCCTTGAGCAGCGTGAGCGCGGTGCTCAACTGCTGATCCTTGCTCATATCCTCGGGCTCCGACTTTTCCTTGGTCGTTTGGG
This sequence comes from Desulfurivibrionaceae bacterium, assembly GCA_041675265.1. GTDB lineage: Bacteria > Desulfobacterota > Desulfobulbia > Desulfobulbales > Desulfurivibrionaceae > Thiovibrio. Next base: position 40,852 of record JBAYUD010000016.1, read on the forward strand.
TCTTTGCCTTGGATTTCGGTTTTTCCTCGGTTTTGGGTTTCTCTTCTTTCTGCGTCATGTCGTCTTTGAGGCCGTTGCCGATATGATGCTTCAGATCCTTTTCCCGCAGGTATTTCGGTTTCTTGTCCTGATCATCCTCTTTCTCGTCGTTTTCCACTGACATGGAGGTGGGGGAGGGGACAACGATATCCGGAGTAATGCCCGTGGCCTGGATCGAGCGGCCGCTGGGGGTGTAATATCTGGCCGTGGTCAATCTGAGGCCCGCGCCGTTGTCCATGGGGATAATGGTCTGCACCGAGCCTTTGCCAAAGGTCTGGGCGCCGATGATCACCGCTTTCTTGTGATCCTGCAACGCGCCGGCCACGATCTCCGAAGCGCTGGCGCTGCCTTCGTTGACCAGCACCACCAAGGGGAATTTGTACTTGGGGCTGTTGTCGCGGGCGTAGAATATGGAGTTTTGCTCCTTGATCCTCCCCTTGGTGGAGACAACCACGCCCTCGTCGATGAAGATGTCGGCAATCTTCACGGACTGGTCGAGAAGCCCGCCCGGATTATTGCGAAGATCCACGATAAGCCCTTTTATCTTTCCTTCCTTTTCCAGGTCGGTGAGCGCCTTTTTGAAATCGACCGTGGTCTGGGCCTGGAGGTTGATGATGCGGATATAGGGGTATCCCGGTTCCAGCATCCTGGATTTAACGCTGTGGATGGGGATGATATCGCGGATCAGGGTGATCTCCTTGATATCGGGCCAGCCCTTGCGATGGATGGAGATGGTCACTTCCGAGCCCTTGGGGCCGCGGAGCCGTTTTACCGCCTCCATGAGGCTCATGTCCTGGGTCTGCTCGTCGCCGATCTTGACGATTTTATCCCCCGCCTTGAGCCCTTTGGCAAAGGCAGGAGTTCCCTCGATGGGAGAAACAACCGTGAGGATGTTGTCCTTCATGGTTATTTCTATGCCGATGCCGGTGAAGCTCCCCTGGGTCTCTACCTGCAACTCCTTGAAGTCGTCGGGTTTCATGTAGGAAGAATGGGGGTCCAGGGAGTTGAGCATGCCCTTGATCGCCCCTTCGATGGCCTTTTCGCTGTCCACTTCCTCGACATAATTTTCCTGGACCAGATTGAGCACCCTGGAAAACGCCTCAAGGTTTTCGTAAACGTCCTGGGTTGTCGCGGTGACGGTTGAATAATTCCAGGCCAGCAACGAGCCGGTGGCTACACAGAGGGAGACAGCGATATTTCTTATAACCAACCGTTTTGTCGAGCTTTTCATGCCTGGTCCTTAACCGAAAATTCCCAAATCAGGATTGGGATGTTGTCTGTAATGGTGAAAATAGCCTTTATTTTAGCACGTTCCGTGGTGGGAAACAATGATTTATCTGCGCCGGCAAGGGGCTCACTTGGGGGGTTTTGGGGTCGCCTTGATGGTGAGCTTGGCGTTGTTTACCCAAAGCAGGGGGTTTTCCGGTGTCGTTCCGTGACGGATCTCGAAATGGAGTCCCTCGCCCAGCAAGCCTTCCTGGTCGCTCATGACTCCGACCACCTCGCCCCTGGTGACCGTGTCGCCCTCCTCTTTGTAGAATTTCGCCGCCCGGGAGACAAGGCTGAGATATTGCTGGCCATGGTCGATGATGAGCAGGTTGCCGTAGCCCCGCAGGAACTTGGCATAGATGACCTTGCCGTCGTAGATGGCGGTGATTTCCGTGCCCGGCGCGGTCCTGATGTCAATGCCGTTGGCAAAGGTGGTAATGCCGAATTTTGCCTGGACGCTCTTGCCGAACAGGGTTGTAACCGTGCCCGGCGCCGGTGGGGCGAGGCGGCCTTTCTGGGCGGCAAAGCCGAGGTTCCCCTGGGGGGATTTTTTGGAGGTGGCCGACTTGGCCTCCTTGGGGTGAATTTCCTTTTTGCGGGCTTTGGCTGCTTCGGTCTTGAGCTGCTCCAAGGTGTCGGTAAGCCTGTCCGCCGCCCCTTCGAGTTCCGTAAGCGCCATCTGATACAGCTTTTTCTCGGTTTTCACCTTTTGCAGCAAGCGCATTCTTTCCTCGCGGGTGGAGGCGAGCTGCTCCTCCTGGCCCCTGACCTTGGAGCTCGTTTCGACCAGGGTCTGTTTTTCCTGGTGGAGATCGACCTGCGCCTTCTCCAGCGCCTCCACCTTATCCCGGTATTCCCGGATAACGTCCTGGTCCCGTTTGAGCAGGGCGTCGAAATACTCGCGAAAGGCGAGAAGGTCGGGCAGTTCGCTGGTGGAGAAGATGACATTCATCATGCCGATCTCCCCCATGCGGTAGAATGAGTTGAGCCGTTTTTTGATGTGGATTTTTGCTTGTTCCTTGGCGGTCCTTGCCTGGGCAGCCTCATCCTGTTTGGCAGCCATGAGCTGTTCGTGCTTGCTCAATTCCTTCTTGAGGGTGCTGAGCTTGTCGCCTTCCTTCTGGATATGTCCGTTCAACCGGTCCAACTCCGTGAGCAGGGAACTTTCCTGCTTTTTGGTGGTTTGGACCCTGGTTTTCTGTTCTTCGATGCCTTGCTTGATTCGCTGGATTTTTTTCTGCTCCTCGGCAATCTTGGCGTCCACATGGGGCGTTTCCGCTGCCAGGCAGAGGCTTTGGCCAAGGCAGATGGCCAGAGTCAGCGTCACGGCGCAGGCAAAACAGTATGGGCGGCGAAAAATGGGAATCATGCGTCAGATACGGATGAATCTGCGGATTGAGAAAAGGCTGCCGGCCGTGCAGAGGACAACGCCGGCCAGCAGGATGGCGCCCGTGAGTTCCACGGGGAAGAAGGCGAAGTCAAAGAGCCTGAGGAAGCCCGGACCGCTGAACCGGCTGGCAATATATTGATAGAGGAAGTAGAGCGCGGTGAGTCCCAGGCTTGAGCCCAGGAAGCCCTGCATCATGCCTTCGAGCAGAAGGGGCAGGCGGATATAGGCGCTGGTGGCGCCGAGCAGCCTGAGGATCTCAAGCTCGCCCTGTCTGGAAAGCACGGTGAGCCGGAGGGTGTATGAGATGATAAAGGTCATGGTGATGATGAGCAAGCCGCCGCTCAGCAGGACCACGACCCGGAGAAGATTGGTGAAGTAGCCGAAGCGCCGGAGCCAGTCGCTGCCGGACTGGACCTTGGCCGCGTGGGGCAGGGTCAGGAGGAAGTCGGAAAACTGGCTGATCTTGGTGAGATCATGCAGGTTTTTCAGGGGGTACACTTCAATGGAGGGGGGAAGAAAGTCGGGGCCCAGATCGGCCAGCACGTCCTTTTCCTTGTCCAGCTGGGCGCTGAGCCGGGAAAAAGCCTCGGCCCGGGAGACAAAAACAATTTTTTCCACCGGTCCGAACTCGCGAATCTTTTTTTCGATGCCCGGCCGCATCTGCGCCGTGACCTCTTGATCCAGATAGACGATGAGGCGGACATCGTCTCCCAGCCGTTGGCTGGCCCGGATCATGTTGGTGTAGATGAGAAAGAAAAAGGCAAAGATAAGCACCGAGAGGGTCACGGTCAGCAGGGTCATGACCTGCGTTCCCCATGTTTGCCTGAGATTTTTTCCTGTTTGGCGCAGGATGTAAGCCAGAAACTGCATCGTCCGGTACTCCTTGAAAGGAAAGCGGTTTCGTCCGTAAAGCGCTGGGGCTGGCGGCGGCTACGCTTCAAAAAGATCGATCTGCCGCGGTGCGCGGTTGGGGTGGGCGGAAAGTTGCCCGTTGCTCAACATCATCACCCGGTGCTCCGTTTCCGCGTAAATGGAGGGATCATGGGTGGCGACGACGATGGTCGAGCCGTTTTTCTCGTTCAGGTGCCGGAAGAGATTGATGACCAGCTCCGTTGCCACCGGATCAAGGTTGCCGGTGGGCTCGTCGGCCAGCAGCAGGCTCGGTCCGTTGGCGGCGGCCCGCGCCAGGGCGACCCGCTGTTGTTCTCCCCGGGAGAGTTCGCCGGCCAGCTTGTCCCGCTTGTCGGAGAGATTGAGCAGGGCCAGCAGTTCGTCGACTCTGGCATGGATGGCCTTGGTGCTTGCGTAAGTCACTTCCATGGCCATGGCAATGTTTTGCAGGACGGTTTGTTTTTCCAGGAGCCGGAATTCCTGATAGGCAACGCCGATTTTTTGACGCATGCGCTGGACTCCGGCCGGACTGATCCGGGAAAGGTCGCGGCCGGCCACCTCGATGACGCCGCGGGTGGGGTTTTCAAGGCAGCAGATCAGTTTGATCAGCGTCGTTTTTCCCGCGCCGCTCATGCCGGTGAGAAAAAGGATTTCTCCCTTGTAAATCCGCAGGGAAACGTCTTCCAGGGCGATAATGTCGGGCGGATAGATCTTGGTGACGTTTACCAGCTCAACCAGGGGCTTGTCCGTGCTTGCGTCTCTCGGCATGTGAAAACCTTTGTCGGCCGGAAGGAGGCAATACCCTCCGGATGGCGGCCAGGCTGTAAGAATGGATAACATTTCAATAATTATTGATAAAATATAGCATGTGAAAAAAAATTGACACTTTTTTTCTGAATAATGTATACAAAAGAACATAAGCTCTGAAATTTATTAAAATAAAACGATACAGTATTCAGTTTAGATGGAAAATTGGCATAACACCCCACAATTGTAACTGTTCAGCAGTGCCGCAGATGCGCGAAATAGGTCTGCGAACTATAGTCCGCCTATGTGAGCAGGCCTATGACAAAGCAGATGTGGTGCTGCTGAACAGTTACCAGAAAACGATAAATTCATGAAGGTGGTATGACGCACAATCCCCTGCTCCTTCTGCTTCTCGATTCTTCCGGCCGTTCCGCCGAGCTGGTTAAGGCTCTTCAGAAAAAAGACCTGGCCCTGGTTATTGTCCGTTCCGAGGCCGAAGCCCGGCGCTGGCTTGAGGCAAACCAGTGTCAGGCGATCCTCTTGGCGGTGTCCTCGCTGCAACCCCATGCCTCCTTTCTCGGAGAGCTTCAGGATGGCGCCTCTCCGTTGGCGGTTATCGTGGCGGCCGGCGAACCTTCGGTCACTGACGCGGTTCTCGCCTTGCAGGCCGGGGCTGTCGATTATCTTGAGGCGCCGGTGAGTGCAAGCCGTCTTGATGGCGCCCTGGAAAAGGCCGGCGTCAGCCTGCGGGTTTCTCCTGCCGCTCCGGCCCAGACAAAGACCGAGAAGGGGTGCGCGGCCATCATCGGCAACAGCAGCGCCATGCGCCAGGTTTTCTCCCTGATCAAAAAAGTCTGCGATGCCGAAACCACCGTGTTGGTCCGGGGCGAATCCGGCACCGGCAAGGAGCTTATCGCCCAGGCCCTCCATTATGAAGGGGTGCGCGGCGCCGGTCCCTTTGTGCCGGTGAATTGCGGGGCAATCCCCGGCGAGCTGCTGGAAAGCGAGCTGTTCGGCCACGAAAAAGGGGCCTTTACCCACGCGATCCGGACCCGGCTCGGCCGCTTTGAGCTGGCCCACGGGGGCACGGTCTTTCTTGACGAGATCTCCGAGATGAGCCCCATGCTCCAGGTGAAGCTGTTGCGGGTTCTCCAGGAAAAAGAGTTTGAGCGGATCGGCGGCACCAAGACCATCAGCTCGGATTTCCGGGTGGTTGCCGCGACCAACAGGGATCTTGAGCAGGAGGTTCAGGCCGGGCGTTTCCGCGAGGATCTCTATTACCGCCTCAATGTTATTCCCATCGAAGCGCCTCCCCTGCGGGAGCGGCTTCAGGATATCCCTTTGCTGGTCGAGCATTTCGTGGCCCGGTTTAACCGGCTCAGGAAGAAAAAAATCAAGGGGGTGGCCGATGAGGTCATGGCCCGGCTCGCACGCTATCCTTGGCCCGGCAATGTCCGGGAGCTTGAGAACATGCTGGAGCGCATGGTGATCCTCGCCGGTAGCGATGTGCTTTCCGTGGCTGATCTGCCGGAGCGTTTGCTGGAGGCGGGAACCGGACCGGTTGAGCAGGTTGAGGAACTTCCCGGGGAGGGCTTTTTTCTCAATGACGTGCTGGCTGAGTTCGAAAAACGTTTGATTCTGCAAGCCCTTGAGCAGACGGACTGGGTCAAGAACAGGGCCGCCCGCCTTTTGAATGTGAACCGGACCACCCTTATCGAGAAGATGAAACGATTCAAGTTGGTGTCATCTTCTGCCGAGGCGTAGAAAAAAGGTGCGCCTTTTCTCTCCGGTGGCGTCCCCTGGTATGCGGCAACAGCGCCTGACTCCGACCCCCGTGAAAGGACTCATGAAAAACAGCCCGTTATCCCACTTTCCGCGTGCCCTGCCGTTCTGCATTCTTTTCGGCGTCGGACTTCTTGCGGGGTGGGCGCAGCCGGGACATGTCTGGGCCAAGGAGGCGGCCGAGGCGAAGCCCCCACCTCCAGCGCAAGTTGCGGTTCCAGTGGAAACCCCGGCCGAGGTCTGGCAGGAGGCGGTGGATGCGGTAAAGGGCGGGGATTTGGCAAAGGCCGCCTCCGCGTATCAGCGGTACTATGAAAAATTTCGTGATGCGGGGCAGGCCGAGGAGGCTCTTTGGCAGGCAGCCCAAAACTTGAAGCAGCTGGCCCTCCAGAGCCCAACGCCCCAGTGGGACAAGGTTCGCGATATTTTCCGGAGGTACGGCGCTGATTTTCCAAAGTCAAAACGATCGGCCGAGGCGTATTTCGAGGTCGGCTACGCCCATTACCGCATGCGGTTTTATCGCGAGGCGCTCATCTATTTCAAGCTCTTCCTTGAGCGCTATCCCGATTCCCCCCTGGCGGACCGGGCCAGGCTGGCGCAGGCGGACACGCTCTTTGCCGTGGGCAGGGTGGCCGAAGCCCTGGATATCTATACAAAGGTTTCCGAGTCCGGCGAGGAGGAGATCAAGGCCAAGGCCCTGATGGGGCTGGGCGAACTCATGGCCGCCAGCAAAGATCCTGTCGGGGCACTGAAAACCTTTGCCACGCTTTTTGAAAAATATCCGGACTACCACCACCGCAACCCTGAACTGCTGCGCAAGCTTGGCTTTGTCTATCTGCGGGTGGGCAAGGAGGAGGATGCCAGGAGATCGCTGTTTCATTATCTGAACCTGGCCGAGAATGCTTCCGACCGGGGGGAGATTCTTTTTGAGCTGGGCGAGAGTTACCTGCGGGGCGGAAATGGGATGACGGCCCTGAAGCTCTACGAGCGGATTCTCGAAGATGACACCCGTGAGGACCGGATCGCGGTTTTGGCGCGGTTCCGGCGGGCCGAGTTCATGGATAACCTGGAACGGAACGCGGTGAAGGGGATGCACGCTGCGGACCTGACCGATCCCGAGGGCGACAAGCCGTTTCTCGCGGCAATTGACGCATATCCCGATGATCCCATTGTCCAGGATGCGCGGCGGGCGCTGTTTCTCCGGTATCAGGCCCGCAATGATGCTGGGGCTGCCGCGGATATCGGCTGGAGCTATCTGCACCATGACAAGGCAGGGGCAGCCTCCGGGAAAAAGGAAGGTTTTTCCGGCAAGATCTTGCTCTATCTCGGGGAAGGATTCCTGGCCCGAAAGGAATACGACAAGCTCTATCAGTTGTATCTTGCCGAATACCGCCATGTCAAAGACCTGGACAACGGGCGCTTTCTCTATGTGGTCGGGCAGGCGCTCGAGTCGTTGTCCTTGCTCGACCAGGCCTCCGCCGTCTATTTCCGGGCCCAGGGGCTGCCTCTGTCCGATGAAGACAAGGCCGATCTCTACAGCCGGAGGGCGGAGGTCTATCTTCTCCAGAAAAATCTGGCCGCGGCCGACAGGCTGCTCCGCTATGTGCAGGAGATCTACCGGGAGACGGAATATCTCGGGGAGTTCCATTACCTGACCGGCAAGCTCAATGAGGCCCAGGGAAAAAAGAAGGAGGCCCTTGCCTGGTATGCCAAGGCAACCACGGTTTCGCCGGTGCCGGCAAAAATAAAGGTTTATGTGGAGGCGCGGTTGCGGATGCTGGCCACCCTCGGCCTGTATGGCGAGGGAATCGAGGTTCTTTCCCGCGCCCAGAAAAACCAGTGGTTGGGGCCGGAAGCCTTGCAGGACTGGTACAGGGAATTCGGCAATGGGCTGGCCGGGGAGGATTCCCGGGCGGCAATCGCCGCGTATCTGGCCGGAGTCAACGGCGATATGCCCAAGGACACCAAGGCTGCCCAGCAGATTCACCTGCAGTTGGGGGATCTGTTCAGC
>JBAYUD010000017.1:0-48819 GCA_041675265.1 Desulfurivibrionaceae bacterium
CACTTTTTGCCCGACCATGTGCACTTCCTCCTCATCAGGGTTGTAATTGTTACGCGACTGCTCGCTTCGGTCTCATTATTGGGAACTGTCGGACAGCAAATTGCTCAGGCTGCTAAACTGCCCCGTCAGGTAACTGCCCATTGACTTCATCTGGCTCATATATTGATCCAATGCGACAAATTGCTTGCTCAGAATGTCATATCGTTTATCAAGTCGTTCTGTCTCGGACTCTATTTTCAGCTGAAGATCGTCAATACGGGTCTGGGCAGCGGTTTTTTCCGCCGCAACCTGACCGGCGCCGCCGGTCACCTCCCGGAGATAGTCATTGACCGTATCCGCGAGACCAGTTATCCCGGCATCCTCGTCTCCGAGAAAAAAAGCGGAAACACTGTCCGGCGCCCCGGCAATGGCGGCGGAGAGCGTGGTTTGATCGATGGTGATGGTGCCGTCCCGGTTGAACTCAAGGCCCAGATCAAACATGGTCGTTACCAGCCCCGCGCTGTCCGCCTTGTTGGAAGTTGTCATGATATTCTGCAGGGCATAGGGCATATCCCGCAAGGTGGTGCGCGCCAGGATGCCGAAATCCTCGGTTGCCTCGTCATAGCCGGTGTTTCTGGCGATCTCCTGCACCGCATCGTTGTAAGCGGTCACAAAATCCACGACCATCTCTTTTAGGGCGGCGTCGTTGCTGGCCACCGAAACCGTCGAGGTTCCGGCGGCTTGCAGATTCATGGTGATCCCGGAAAGCACGTCGCTGATGGTGTTGTTCTGCCGCTGATAGGAAACCCCATCGATGGTGACCTGGGCGTTCAGGTTGCTTCCCGTCTCGCCGGCCACAGCCATGGTCAGGTCCGGCACCTGGGCGAGCATGGTGATTTCGTTATCCTGACCGGTATCATCGGCTTTGAGGACCAGCTTGTACGGACTGGCGGAGCCGTCGTTGATGATGGAGGCCGTCACTCCCGGATTACTCGCGCTGGCATTGATCTGGTCGCGGAACTGGCTCATGGTGGTGTCGGCCGCGATGTTCAACGTCATGGTCTCGGCGCCGACATTGATGGCAAAGGTTTTTTGCGGAGGCGTAAACGCCAGGGTCGTATTATTGGTGGTCATCGCGACCCGATGGGTTTCTCCGGTTGCCCCGGCCGTGTCGGAGGCGACGCGCAGATAGGTCTGGCCGTTCAACACATACGTCGAAGCGGTCACCATCCGGCCATTCGCGCCGGTACCGACATTTTCCGGGTCGCTGTTGATGGCCGTAACCAGCTCGTCCATGGTATCGACCGTGGAAGTGGGGCCCACCGGAACCGTGATGGTACTGGAACCGCCATAGGATATGACCAGATTGCCATCCGCGGGGGCAATATTATCCACCGCCGGATCCGTCACACCGGTGGTGGACTCCTGGCTGGTGGGAACATAGACAATGGCGGACTCGGAGGCTGCCCCCCCGGACATCCAAGTACTCTTGGTGGCGATCCGGCCAACGGTTACCGCAGTGGACTGAACGGCGGTGCCGTCGGCCACCGTGGCGGTGAGCACGCTCGTGCTGGAGCTGGAAACGGTTCTGGAGATAAAAGTGGAGGAAAGGGACAGGTCGAGCGCCGCGCTCTTCATGGTCAGCAGCTTGTTGTTGACCACGGTGAACTCGTTGAGCTGGGACTCAATCGCCGTCACCTCGCTTTTCTTGCGGGTAATGGCCTGCTCGTCCACAGCGCGCAACTGCTCGAGCATGCTTTGCAGCTCAAGTCCGGAACCAACTCCGAGCGATGAAATTGTGCCTGTTGCCATGGGATCCTTCCTCGTTCAACGGTTAGACCTGCGCCTGAAAAAACAGGAGAAATTCTCTCAAGCAGACGCAACCATATCTTCCCCTGATAATCGTATCGGCATTCCCAGCCCGTTCTTGAATATTTTCACAAAAAAGGGGCGGCGGCTGTCTCCAGCCCCCGCCCCTGTTGAGGTTTATATTACCTATGCAGGATTCTGTCTCCAGCCCTTGGCTTTTTTCAGCCTTGTGCCTTTGACCTTTACCCTTTCACCTTCTCCTTACCCCTGCAGCAGGCTCAAAACGGTCTTCGAGCTGGCATTGGCCTGGGCCATGGCAAAGGAGCTTGCCTGGTTCAGGATCTGCATCTTGGAGAAGTTCGCAGCTTCCTCGGCAAAGTCAACGTCGCGGATGGACGATTCAGCAGACGCGATGTTAACCTTGGTGGCAGAGAGGTTGGCGATGGTGGAAACCAACTGATTCTGAACAGAACCGAGATCGGACCGAACCTTGTCCAAATCCTTCAGAGCCGAGTCGGCAACCGCGATGGCTACCTGGGCGCCTTCCTGGGTGAGAACGCTGACATCAGACAGACGGCTGGTCGTGGTTTCTCCCACCTTGGTGCCGGCTACGCCGCCTGCATTGGCAGCCAGGGTAGAACCCGCCGCGATGGTCGAATCCTTGGCCAAGGTCTGAACAAAGGCCAGGGTATTGGTCCCGGAAGACACATAGTCTGTCTCCAGGGTGGTGCCAGCTTTGAGCAAGAACCCGCCAGATGCATAGATATCGTTGGCGAGAATCGTGCCATGCTCCAGACTTGAACCGGAGAAGAGAATGGAACCCTCAGTCAAGGTTACCGCACTCTGCAGGGTCAAGGCATTCGTTGTCTTCACCGCGCCACCCAGGGTCGAACCGTTGGCCAGAGTCGAAGCGGAAGCGATAGTTGATCCAGCTTTCAAGGTCATGGAGACCGTGGTGGTGAGAGCCGAAGAGGTTGTCACATCGCCACCCAGGGTCGAACCAGCCTTGAGTGTCAGAGTGGTGCCTGCATCGTCGATCAAGATACTACCGGTCTTGAGCGTCATGTCTTCGGTCACCGTAATGGCACTGGATGCTACGATATCGCCGTAGAGATACGAACCAGCCGCGAGTGAACCGCCTGCTGCACCGCCGGCAAAAACAGAATCCTTGGCAATAATCATGTCTTCGGCCAAGGTGAAGTCACCGCTGGTCACGATATCAGCGGAGAGCATCGAACCGGCAGCAATGGTGGTGCCGCTGGAATCACGGATCGCAGTCGTAACCAGAGTACCAGCCTTTAAGGTGCTGCCGCTGGCAAGTACCGAACCGGTAGCCAGCTTGCTGGCCTGGGTAACGGTAACATCGGCATTATTCAGCACTATGCCGCCCAGAAGGGTGCCGGATTTGAGGGTCGAGGCTGAGCTGATTGAAGAGCCGGCCTTGATCGTTGAATCCATGGTGGTGGTGATATTACCGTTGGTGATGAGACCGGTAATGTCGACACCTGCGGTTGACCCGGCCTTGAAAGTCGACGCAGACGCAATGGCCGAACCGGCAGTCAGGGTGGAATCAATGGAGGTGGTAAAAGCAGCAGACGCGGCCAAACTTGCGGTAAAGCTGGTTGCCGAACCAGAAGCAAGATCCGTGACCAGCAGCTCGTTGGAACCGGCCTGGTTGAGTTTCACATAGCCAAATGTCGACAGCTGGGAAGCGCCCAAGGCAGTACCGGTAGAACCGCTTACCTTGATAGCCCGGCCATCGATGGAGGTCAGGGTCAACTTGCCGTCGGCGCCGACACTGGCCAGAACACCATGATCTGCGGTTTTGTTGTTGATCGCCTTGGCCAAAGCGCCGTCGCTGTCGTTGGCAACAACGTTTACCGCACCGATGGTCACACCGTTGATGGAAAAATCAGACCCGGTGATACCATCTGCCACGGCTGCCTCGGATGTGGAAGTCACCACTGCCGAAGCAGAAACGCCGAGTACATCGGAAAGCTTGTTGATGGCATCGGCCAGAGCGCCCATGCCGTTACCGGCATCGTTGTTCGCCTGGATATCCACCGCTTGCAGAGTAAAAGACTTACTCTGCAGATTGCTGTAGATGGAAAGCTGCACCGTGCCGCCAGCCTGGTTGGTCAACTCAAGCTTACCGGTGGTTACATGGCCGACCTTGGTGGACTCGGAGGTACCGATGGAGATATTGACTGTCTCACCAGAATACGCACCAACCTGGAATTTTTTATTAACAAAGTTTCCGGAAAGCAGTTTCTGGTTGTTGAACGCCGTTGTTTTGGCGATGGTGTCAAGCTCTTCCAGGAGCTTGTCGATATCAGCCTGAATCGCCTTACGGGATTCAGTGGTCTGCCCGTCCTGGGCAGCTTGGATCGCCTTGGTCTTAACGGTATTGACGATCTTGATGGATTCGTCAAGGGCGCCGTCTGCGGTCTGTACCATCGAAATACCATCGTTGGCGTTTCTAACGGCCTGACCAAGACCCAGGAACTGGGACTTCAGGGAGTCGGCAATAGCCATGCCCGCGGAGTCATCCGCCGCACGGTTAATACGCAGACCAGACGACAATTTCTCAAGCGACGCGCTCAAGCCGTTGTCATTCTTGATCATATTGGTATGGGCCGACAATGCTGCTATGTTGGTATTAATTCGAAGAGCCATTTTCTTCCTCCATGATTTTTAACTGATCGGGAATCCGTTCCCTTTCCTTTCATCGTACATCCATAAAATTCTTCGCCATTTCCAAGAAGATTATCTCTGTCGGCAGCACCTCCTTCGCCAGTTGCCTGTGCGTTTAGTTTTTGGATGGGTTTCGTAAGTCGTATCGACACAGACTGCCAAGACTTGATTCTTTTTTTTGCTTTCTCTTTTTTCGTTGAGAGGATTATCCGTATCTGTTTAGCTCAAAAGCAAACTTGATTGAAAAAAGTTGAATATCACTTTAAAGATTTGCGGAAACGACACCGATAGAGTCAACATGTTGTGCAATTTCCCCCTAGGCCAACCGCCCCCCCCATGAAGGAATGAACCGTGAGTCATACTGACGAAAGCCTGTTCACCCGCAATCTCGACCTGTTACACCGACACCACCCCGCCATCCATGAATTACTCAATCAGGGGTCCGAATCCATCGGAGAGATTTTCATCTCCCTATCAGGCAAGCCCAATTTCCGAGCGAGAACCACCCAAGGCCAGGATGTAATCTTCCATGATCAACCGGACCCGGAAACAGAAATCCGTACCTACCTCGAAAAGGTAACGCCAGCCTTCACCGGCGTCGTAATCATGATCGGCATGGGACTCGGATACTCTCCCCAAGCTCTTGTCGCTAACCGAAACGGCATTCGCAATTTTATTCTGTGCGAGCCCCACATTGGTATCTTCATACAGGCATTGCGAGCGCTTGATCTCGCCCCCTTACTGTCAGATCCCAGAGTCACCTTGAATATCGGTCCGACAGCAGTGGAAAACATTGAACAGGCGATCCAGCCCGCAGCCAGGACGCTTCAATTGGAAACCGCCCATATTCTGCGGCACCTTCCCTCTTTTCAATTTGACGAGATCTATACTGCCTTAAACAAAAAGATTTTCGATTACGCCAACAATCTCAATGTGGGCGGCTCTACGTCCATGAAGCAGGGTAAAAATTTCTTTGCAAACCGCTTTCAGAATATAACAGCTCTTACCCACCACCGGTTGATTGACAATCTGGCCGAAACATTCCACGGGGTTCCGGCAATTCTGGTGGCCGCCGGTCCATCCCTTGATAAAAACATCCGCCTGCTACGGGATATCCAGCAGAATGCCCTCATCATGGCTGTGGACACCGCCCTTCCCGCCTTGCTGGCCCATGGCATCCAGCCGCATTTCGTGGCGGCCATTGATGGCGACGAGGTAATCTACGAGAAAATCGCTGCCTGCGCCTCCCACGCCCATGGCACCTCTCTTCTGTGCCAAGGCCATGTCACTCCAAAAATTGTAAAAACCTTTCCCGCGGATACAATCTTTTGGGCTTTTTCAGGCAACGAGCTTGAACAATGGATCTACGAGTCACTGTTCGACCGCAAGCAGACTCTAGAGATGGGCGCCTGGTCCGTGGCCCACTTTAATCTGGCCGCCGCAATACTCATGGGGGCTTCACCAATCATCTTTATCGGACAGGATCTGGCTTACAGCCACAACCGTGACCATGCCGCCCACACAGTCCTGACCGAAAGCAATCACATGGCCAAAATCCTGAAGGAACGGAATGACGATCTGGTCTGGGTTGACGGCTGGGATGGAGGCAAGGTTCCTACCCACCGGGGGTTTTACGGGGTAAAATGTTTGTTCGAAGAGATGCTGAGCCAGCATCCTGACCGGCATTTTATCAATGCCACCGAGGGAGGCGCCAGGCTGGAAGGCGCCGAACACATCCCGCTTTCAAAAGCACTAGCTAATCACTGTGCCAATCAACTTGGCATCAGCGACACTCTCCGCCTGGCCCTTGAAAAATCTTGTCCACCGCCCATGGAAAAATTTCATCGGCACGCTTCGGCCATCTTCAAGGATGTCACCGACCTCCACAACGCTCTCAAAGAAAACAAAACGCGGACTGAACAGGCTATAAAACAGGTAAGCAAACTGGCCCGATCTTCCAAGAAATACCAACAATTCGCTACACTCCCCCCGCAGCTCCGCAAAACGTTGCAAGCCTTGGACGATTCAAACAAAAAAACCGACAGCGCCGGGATAATCTGGCCGTTGCTCTGCGAAATCACCCTGCCCGGGCTCAAGGAAAACGAGCGGTTACGACATGCGCTTTCTGCCTTGGATAACAACCCGGGACGATACCTCGAATGGTTGCAAGGACATCTCCATCGCTTACAGGTTGTCAACAATACCCAGATGGATGCTTTGGATTTCTTCTCAGACCAGCTTTCGGCCTTTCTGGTTTTTCAGGAAAGCGAACAGCAACTGAACAAACTAGCGAAAACGACGGATGCGGCTGACGACACGCTGTTGAGACTGGCCCGGCTTTACATGGATAAAGGCTACCTGACCCTTGCCGCTCCTGTTCTTGAAAAATTGAAAAACACGACAAGCGGTGCGCGACCGGAAGTCCTCTTCTTTCTCGGCTGCATCGCCTCGGAGCAACGCAATGAAGATCAATGCCAAGCCTTATTTCAAGAGGCACTGGATCTCGCGCCGGAAACAGAGGCTCGAATTAAAAACTTCCGCATCTGGCAAGGCGACAACTTCCTCCGCTATGCCGAAGAATACAGGAAATTTGACAAGGGAACATTTCGCGCCCTCCTTTTCAAGGGGTTGATTTTTTGCCCGGATCACCCCCAGATACTACAGGAGTTGCAAACATCTTTTTGGGAAGAGATCCAAAAACCAGGACCCAATGCGGAGGAAGCCAGAACAGCTACACTATACTGGCATGAGCAGTTCCAGCTTTACCCTTCTTTGCTCGCAACGCTGCCTGCAGCCCAGCAAGCGTCCTTCGGGCACGGATACGGCTGCATCCTCGCCGAACAAGGCCAATATCAAGAAGCCCTGCCCTGGCTGGAGCAGGCCGTCAGGCTTCAGGCAGACAACCCAGAATATCAGGCATCCTTGACCTCGGTACTCTTCGATCTTGGCGATTTCGCAAACGGTGTCCTGCACCTCAAGGCAGCGGTCGCACTTGAGCCAAGCTATGCTTCCCACTGGGAAGAAATCGGCGACTCCTTGCTGGCGGCTGGACAGCATGTGGATGCCCTGGCGGCATACGAGCAATGCTTCCTTGCCTTACCGGACCGCTCCGGGGTATTAAAGAAAATCGGCGATTGTTATTTGCACATGGGCCAATTGGACGCGGCAAAAACAGCCTATGAGCAATTCAAGGCCGCACATACCCCGAATGCCAGTTAACCGGCACATATGAAGGAATTGGTGTCCTCCATGAAAACAACGGCCATTGTCGAAGCCCGCATGACCAGCACCAGACTGCCGGGCAAAGTCCTTATGACGGCTGGCGGAAAGCCGTTACTGCAAATCCTTCTGGAACGCCTTTCCCGCGCCACTCATCTCAACACTATCATCGTCGCCACCACCGTAAACCAGGCGGACGAGCCGATCGTTTCTCTCTGTCGGGAACTCGGCTTCCCCTGTTTTCGCGGCAGCGAGATGAACGTATTGGAGCGGGTCTGCGGTGCCGCAGCATCCATGAATGCCGACATTGTGGTCGAGATCACAGGGGACTGCCCCCTGCTCGACCACCGATTGATAGATGAAGCAATCGGAACCTTTCTGGCCAGACTCCCGGCAACACACTATGTCAGCAATAGTGGTCCGGAGATTTCCATGCCCTGGGGATTTGATGTGCAAATCTTCGCAGCCGCCGACCTTCTTGCCATCAATGCCGGCAACCCAGATGAACAGGATCGAGAACACGTTTCCTTCAGCTTTTACCGGCCGGAAAACAAGGAGAAATACAACCCCTTCTTTATCCAGTACACGGGCGAACTCAACCGCCCGGATCTTCGAGTCACCCTGGATTACCGCGCGGATTACGAGCTGATTCGGGCGGCGTACGAAGATCTTGCCCCCCAAAACCCGGACTTCACCGCCATCGATGTAATCCGCTGGCTGGACGCCCACCCGCAACTCCGGGATGCGGCCATCACCTGCCGCGCCTGACCATTATGACGTTACGCGCCGCAGTCATAGGGGCAGGAAACATTGCCCAGGGGTTTGACAACCCGCAGGATGAAATCGTTCTCACCCATGTCAAGGGGTATCAAAAAAATCCTGCCTTTGAACTGGTCGCTGTCCAAGACAGCGATGCAGACAAGGCGCAGCAAGCGGCCCGACGCTGGAACATCCCGCTTGCCTGCCGGGACGCAGAGGAACTCTTCGCCCAAGGGCCTGAAGTCATCAGCATCTGCACCCCGGACCACACCCATCAACCTTTATTGTGGAAATGTCTGGAAAGCCCTGCCAGATTGGTGTTCTGCGAAAAGCCCCTATGCCAAGACGCGACCGAGGCCGCCCGGCTGGTGGCGGCCTATGCCAAAGCGGGAAAAAGCCTGGCCGTCAACTATTCCCGGCGTTGGCTGCCGCAAATCATGGCCCTTTGCCCCGAATCACCGCAACAGCTCGGCCGGCTGCTCTCGGCGCGGATCAAATACTACAAGGGCTTCTTCCATAACGGCTCGCATCTCATCGACCTGCTCACGGCCTTTGCCAAGCCGCAGCTCAAATACGGCGCCATTGTTGCCGCGCTTGATGATTGCCAAGCCGCCGACCAAACCATCACCGCCGCCTGCGCTCTTACCTCGCCGGTTGGCGATTTCACCTTGATGATTGAAGGATACGACTGTCGCAAAATGTCGCCGCTGGAGTTGGAACTGGTCTTTGAACGCAAACGGTTCCTGTTGGAAGAACTCAATGGTACACGGCTCACGGAATCTTCCCTGTGCGCCAACGCCTTGTATCCCGATTTCTTCGAATTTTCGACAAGCCACACCAAGGCAATACCAACCGAACAGGCCATGAACAATGCCATGCAAAATCTGGCTGCGCATCTCACCGGTGGGACACCTTTGACATCTACTGGCGAGACCGCCCTGGCAACCCTGCGGCTCTGCCAGCAAATATATTCACTCAATCATCTGCGTTCATAAGGAGTCTTGCCATGACACAACTGGCAATCATGGGCGGCAAACCAGTCCGGACCAAACTTTTTCCCGCCTACAATACCATCACCCAAAAAGAGGAGGAGGCCGCGCTGGCGGTATTACGCAGCGGCAATCTTTCCCAGTTCATCGGTGATTGGTGCGATGATTTCTTCGGCGGCCCCAAGGTGCGGGAGTTTGAAGCCGCCTGGTCGCAAAAATTTCAGGCCCGCCATACCGTCAGCGTCAATTCGGCGACCAGCGGACTCATTGCCGCCATCGGGGCGGCAGGCATCGGCCCAGGCGACGAAGTCATCGTCTCCCCTTACACCATGAGCGCCTCCGCTTCCTGCGCCTTCGCCTACGGTGCGGTGCCGGTTTTTGCCGATATCCAGGAAGACATCTTCACCCTGGACCCGGCCAGCATTGAGCAAAAAATCACCCCCCGGACCAAGGCCATTGTGGTGGTGCACATTTTCGGCCATCCGGCAGACATGGACCCCATCCTGGCCCTTGCCCGTCGGCACCAGCTGACGGTCATCGAGGATTGCGCCCAGGCACCGCTGGCCACCTACAAGGGAAAACCGGTGGGCACCCTGGGCGACATGGGTATTTTCAGCCTGAATTACCACAAACACATCCACACCGGCGAAGGCGGCATGATCACCACCAACGACGACGCCCTGGCGGAACGCCTCCGCCTGATCCGCAACCACGGCGAAGTGGCGATCGACTCCCTGCCCCACCTCCACGACCTGACCAATCTCTGGGGACAAAACTACCGGCTTACCGAACTGCAATGCGCCATCGGCATTGAACAACTGCAACGTCTCGATGGCTATCTGACGCAACGCATCGACAACTGCCGCTATCTTGCCCAAAAACTCGCCACACTCCCCGGAATACTTCCGCCGGTGGAATACGTAGACTGCCGCCACGTTTACTATGTACAGCCGTATAAGTTTCAAAAAAAATTGGTCGGCGTGCCGCGCAATCGCTTTATCCAGGCAGTGGCCGCCGAGCTGCCCTCCGCTTACCTGCGGGAAACCACCGGCAAGCTCATCGGAGCAGGCTATGTTAAGCCTCTCTACCTGCAACGGATTTACCAAGAAAAAACCGTCACCCGCTGCGCGTTCAACTGCCCCAGTTACCAAGGCAAGACATCATACGCCAAGGGTCTCTGCCCCGTGACGGAGCGCATGCACGAAGAAGAACTTTTTACCCATGAATACATGCGCCCTCCCATGAGCAAGGCGGATCTTAATGATGTGGTGCACGCCTTTGAAAAGGTTTATGAACACCGCCATACCCTGCTGGAGCCATGAAAAAAATACTCTTCGCCGCCCATGATCCGGGGGGGATAAATGTTCTTGCTCCGGTGATCGACTTCTTCACGGAGCAGGGAGAATATGAGGTACTGCTGGTCCTGCTCGGGCCAGCCAGGGCCAAGTACCGTATCCCTGTCGGACGCGCCCGACTCCTCGACATCCCCAGTGCGCCACTGCCGGATTTTCCCAACGAACAGGGGGTGGACTTAAAAGACATCACAAGGCTGCTGCAAGCTCATGTGCCCGACTGCATCTTCACGGCCACCAGCTACAATAGCACACTGGAAAAACATCTTATTGCCCTGGGCAGGCAGCTCTCCATTCCAACCGCGGCGATCCTCGATTTCTGGGGTAATTATCGGCTTCGCTTTACTGTCGGTCATAACACGCATTTTCCAGATTTCATCTTCGTCGCCGACCAGAAGATGGCTGCAGGGTTGCTCCTGGAAGGAATTGATACGGAGATAGTCCTCTGCGGCAACCCTCATCTCAGCCTATTGGCAGCAACCCATACTCGCCCCGTTGCAGCAACGACTCCTGCAAAACAAGTCTTCCGTTTTTTTTCGGAGAACATCGCCCATTATTTTCCCGACAAACCGTTAAACGAATTTGTCATCGTTGCGGATATCCTCCGTTTTCTGATAAAGGCGGCAATTGAGGCCACCTTTATCATCCGGCCCCATCCCATGGAATCCCCAGCGCCTTGGCAGGCTTTTATCAACGAACAGCAACCGGACAACGTCATCGATCTCCGCCTCGACACCCTCGACTTCAATACTCTTCTCTCCCAATCCTTTATCGCCATCGGCCTAACCTCCATGGCCTTGATCGAAACCGCGGTCTGTGATATCCCAACATTCAGCTACCAACTTGCCGTGCCAGATGACGGCTACCTTTTTCTTCCCTACGAAGAGTATGGCATCACCCGATTGCAGCACGAGGAAGATCTTGCCTTGCTTCTTCAGGGCGGCCACGCCCAACAACAATGCCACCGCGTCAGGCATCCCCTCAACCCCATTGAGGTCATTGCACAACGCGTCTCCACCTTGTTGCAATAAACTTCCCCCGGAAAGCCATGCCCGCAAAAAAAATCCCCAAGCAACAACGCACTCACTCCCAGAAACACCGTGAGGAAAAATGGAACGACCTGTTTTGCCAAGCGGTAAAATTTCACCAACAGCACCAGCCGCAGGAGGAAATTGCCTGCTACCAAGAAATTATCCGTAATGAAGGGAGGGTGTCCGACCGCATATTGCTGGCAAATGTCTACTTCAATCTCGGCAATGCCTTGATCAATGTTACCGGGCAGCACGAAAACGCAATTACCGCCTATACCAACGCCATTCAACTGCTCCCCGATTTTGGTACGGCCTACAACAACCTGAGCCTTGCCCTCAAACAAAACGGCAAAAGAGACAGGGCGCATGCGGTTTGCAGACAAGGGCTTGCGGCGTGCCCGGATGAGGTGGCGCTCTTAAACAACTTTGCCATTCAGCTGAAGGAAGAAGGCCGACAAAACGAGGCAATCCACCTTTTCCGGCGGGCGACAACGCTGGAACCACAAAATGCGCAGATCCACTTCAACCTCGGAAATGCCCTCGCATCAACCGGCGCACACTCCGAGGCATTAACAAGCTACCTTGCCGCCATGCAACTTCAGCGGGACAACCGCAGCTATGCCCAAGCTTTTGTTGATGCCTTGGATCGGGAACCACCATTCCCGTTTCCTCAAGCCATCGTCGACGGAATCTTCCACTGCTTCACCATTCCATACCTTGACAAACAAGGGCTATGCAACGCTGCCCTGCACCTCCTGCGCAACAACCCGGACATCGGGCGGCTTCTCCATCTGACAGAACATCCCCCTGCGACAACACTCGACGACCTGCTTCATCATGGGGCCACATATCAAACTCTTACCACCCCTCTTTTGTTGGCCGTTCTCGAGCAAACCGTTATCACGTCCGCTGATTTTGAGAAATTCCTTACCGCGCTCCGCCGCTCTTGCCTGCAACATATCCTTGCTGGCGTCATGACTCCCGAGCAAAAAAAATTCGCCAGCCGCTTTCTCTACGCCTTGGCAATTCAAAATTTCCATACGGATTTTGTGTTGTACGTCTGCGAGGATGAACAGCCACTAATTGAACAACTCGAACAAAAAATGGGGGAAGGACCTGGGGACGACGAGGGCGAAATGACGTTTCTTCTCCCGCTTTACGCATCCTACAAACCGTTAACTCTTTTTCCCGCACAGCATGTCATAGAAAAGCTGCTTACAGAAAAACAAGAATCGCTCCTGTTCCACCTGTTACAACTCCATCTGGGGCACTCCCTCGTTGAACGGGAAATCCAAGAACAACTCCCGCAGCTCACCCCGATCCGAAATGAGGTATCTTGTGCTGTTCGAGTACAGTACGAAGAACACCCCTACCCCCGCTGGCAAGGTCTCCGCATCGCGCAGGGCGGAGCGAACCTCCGCCAAAAACTGCAGAACCTTTTTCCTTGGTTCTCGACCGGACTGGTCAACCTCCCCGATGCTCCAGACATTCTCATCGCCGGATGCGGCACCGGACGCCACCCTTTGGAACGGGCGGCGGAGCTGCCCTCCGCCCGCTTCCTGGGTATTGATTTAAGCCGAGCCAGCCTTGCCTACGGCACCCGTAAAGCCAGAGAGCTTGGAATCACCAATATCCGCTTCATGCAAGCCGACATTCTGGAGCTTACCGATCTTGCCCCGCGGTTCGATTGCATTGAGAGCGTCGGGGTGCTACACCATATCGAGGATCCGCTTAGGGCCTGGCAAAATCTTATCGCTTTGCTGAACCCCGACGGCGTCATGAAAATCGGTCTTTACAGCCAGCTGGCCCGCACCTTTGTCACGGAATCCCGACAACGCATCGCCGCCGCCGGCTACACCGCCTCTGTCGATGATATCCGGCGATTTCGCTGGGAATTACTCCATGCCACGGACCAAACAAGCAGAGACCGATTTTGTCGTGTAAAAGACTTTTTCTCCTTACCCGAATGCCGCGATCTGTATTTTCATGCCCAGGAGCATCAATTCACCCTGCCGCAAATCGAGGAAATACTCAGCGTCCTTAACCTGCGTTTTCTGGGATTCGAGGCAATTACGCCCTCTCTATTCACGGATTATCGGGCACGATTTCCCGAGGATCCCCATGCCACCGATCTCCGCAACTGGCATCACTACGAGCAGAAACACCCTGATCTTTTCCTGAACATGTATCAATTCTGGGTCAGCAAAAAATGAAGGCCGGGGAATACCCACCCCCTGCGCATAAAAAAATTGGCCGCAACCGATCCTGTTGTTATGATAGGCAAGAGTGCGCCATTGCACAACAACGGCGCTTGCGACCGTTAGACGACAACCGAACCCATGACCGCCCGATATCGCGCATCGCGCAAGGAGGCCCCATGCCTGACCCAAGAGATGTTTTTATCCAGGGAAAGAACGTTATCCTGAAAGCTTTGTCCGAGGATGACGTGACCAACTCCGGTTGGCACGGCTGGTTTAACGATGCCGAGACCACCCGGTTCATGCAGCAGCGCTATTTCCCCAACACCATGCACAAACAGCTGAAACATTTCCAGGATACTATTCTGGGCACACCCAACAAGATCCAGTTGGGCATCCTGCCGAAAGGCGAAAAACAGATTGTTGGCGTAACCAGCTTGGATAACATCGATTTTTTAAACCGCAAGGCCGACATCTCCATCATCATCGGCGAAAAGAAATTTCTGGGCAGGGGACTGGGGACTGAAGCAATCAAACTGTTGCTTGGACACGCTTTCGGAAGATTAAATCTCCACAAAATAGGTCTCGGTGTTCTTTCCGGACACAAAGCCGCGATTCGCTCTTATGAAAAAGCAGGCTTCGTGATTGAAGGGACATTGAAGGATGAGGTTCTACTGGACGGGCAATATCACGACGTAACCCGAATGGGAATTCTGGCTGAAAATTTCAAGACTGACTTGTAACCGGGAATAATCCCGTCATTTTTTCATCGCTTCTCACAAGGCGTGCCCCTTATTACAACACTTTCGTCTTATTCCCCCAAAAGCTCCCAGGCCAGAGGCGTGCCTTTTTCGATATTCCGCACGGCCCGGCGTCCGAGCACCATTTCGAAATAACGGGGCGCCAGACCATGACCGGGCCGAATGGAACGAACATTGTCGCTGGTGAATGGTTCACCGGCCCGGACGTCTCGGACCACAAAGAGCGAGCGCCGGAATACCCGGCTGGCCTGCTCTTCTTCCGTAAGGGTATAACGCACCTCCCCCAGAGCCTGTTCCGCCTCGCGGACTGCCTTCACCATCGCCTTAAACTCCGCGGGCTCCAAGGAAAAACCGCTGTCCGGCCCACCGGCGGCACGGGACAGGGTAAGATGTTTCTCGATGATGCAGGCCCCCAATGCCACGGCAGCCACCGGCACAGCAAGCCCCAGGGTATGATCGGAAAGGCCTGCAACCACGCCGAAAGCTTCCGCCAGATGCGGGATGGTGCGGAGGTTCATGGCTGCGGCAGAAGCGGGGTAGGCACTGGTACACTTGAGCAGGGCAACTTCCCGGCTTCCAGCCTGGCGCAACGTGGCCACCGCTTCATCAATTTCGGCAAGGGCGGCCATACCTGTGGACATGATCACCGGCTTGCCGGCACCTCCGATTTTTTTAAGCAACGGCAGGTCAACGAGTTCAAATGAAGCGACTTTGTGGGCTGGCACTCCGATTCCTTCGAGAAAATCCACCGCCGTGGCATCAAAAGGAGTGGAAAAACAGGCAAGCCCCATGCCGGCAGCAGCTTCCAGCAAACGCGGTTGCCATTCCCAAGGCGTGGCGGCTTCCTGGTAAAGCTCATAGAGGTTCCTGCCCTGCCAGGCAGTCCCTTTGATCCGGAACCATTCCTTGTCGCTATCGACGGTCAGGGTGTCGGCGGTATAAGTTTGGAGCTTGACCGCGTCCGCGCCCGCCTCTTTTGCCGCCTCAATGATCCGCAGAGCCTGATCGAAGTCCTGCCCGTGGTTGGCCGACATCTCGGCAATGATGTAGGTCGGATATCCCGCGCCAATTTCGCGGCCATTGATCTTTATCTTTCGCGACTGCATAGTGCCCATCTCGTCTCTCTGCTCCGGCCAGTTATCACTCTGCTGTTTTTCGCCACAGCCAGATCCGTCCCTGCGCCGTATCCCCAAGCGCTGGCAATTTAAGCGCCAACCTGTTTACCGCAGCATCGTAGGACGGCTCCCGCCCCTCTTCCTTGGCCTGCCAAGCGTTCACCACGCGACTCAATAAATAATATGTAGCACTGTAGCAATCGACGTTTTCCAGGTCTATCCCTGGGATCTTTAGTTCCCGCAGATCTTCGTCCCGAAAATAAATATTATGCCACGGCGGCGTGATAGCCGGAAGCCCGATCAACTCGCGCAACTCATTGATTTTACCCAACCCGTCCACACTGTTTTCACACATCGCATACACGCCCCCCGGCCGCAACAGGCAGGTGATGTCGGCGATGGCTTTTTTCTGAGCCTCCCAGCTCTCGAGATTGATCAATACCCTTTCCGTATAAATCAGGTCATAACGGTTTTCCAATTCGGGGAGCATGCCGACATCCCCAACCATGAAATCAATCTTGCCCAAAAGTTTTTCCTTTGCTACCAGCGACCTTGCAGCCTGCACCATTTTCTGGGCATAATCAAGCCCGATAATATCTACCTGAAACCGTTTGGCCAACTCGATCGCTGTAATTCCGTTACCACAGCCAACCTCCAAAATGCGCATGCCCTCTTTGACATACTTGGCAATCGCCTCAATTTCGAGCACCTTGGCGATCACATCTCTGGAGCCAGCCTCTTGACCAAGAACCGCACGTTCTTCCCAATATTGCTGTATCTCGGCGATGGAACGTTCCTGTTTCACTTGCATCATTATCCCCCTATCCCTATCTGGTGGAGAGCATCATCTCAACGACTCGGCCACACCCCATGCCATCCACCACACCTTGGCCGTTTCCCGCCATCCGCCCACGTTGTTCCTGATCCGCCAGAAGGACTTCGAGCACATCCGCCACCTGGTTCGCCTGCCATCCATCAAACCAGCCAAGATTGATCGCTGCACCATGCGCTTCCAAATACGCCGCCACTCGTTCCTGGTTATCGGCTAGTACGGTCACCAGCATAGGAACCCCCATAGCTGCCAATTCCCAACAGGTGGATCCGGCCGCACTAATGGCAAGATCGGCCCATTGCATGAGCGGAGCCATCTCCGTCACCGTCACCATCAACTCTGCGTCAAATGGCGCCTTTTCCAGACGCTTGACCAAATCCTGATGATGAGGATTGAGAGAGCCGCTCACAATTTTCACTTCAAGGTCACTTCTGTCCATGGCCAAAAGCGCATCCACCACCCGGCCACAGACGTTATTCTGATCAGCCCCTCCCATGGTGACGAGAATACGATGGCCTCGGGGGGCTGCAATCCGATTCTCTTCACGGGCCACGCGAAATTCCCGTCGCAACAGAGCATAACGTGCTCCCAAAAGACGAAGCGTCTCGACACCGGTGTTGTATGTCAACTCCCCCGCATAGGCATTGGGGTTGAGCAGGATATCGGCATGATACTCCGGCAGATGTCCATAATCATCAATAACCAGCAACGGCCAGCCGCTGGCTCGGATAGCGTCATGGTAATCGGCGGAAAAATGATAACCGTCCAACACCACCCAGCCTGATTGTTCGTGCGCTTCTCGCTGCCAGACAAGAACGGCGGCACAATCCGCTGGGTCGGGATGTGAAGCCGACAAAAGATGCAATTGGCAGCCTTCGGCCACAATACGCGCACGCAGCGGTCCGGCGCTGATCCTCCCCCAAAAAACCGCTTTCCCTCCACGCTCTTGCCATTCCCGAGCCAATGCCAGACAACGCATCACATGGCCGGAGCCGATTGCAACATCGGCATCCGCACGAATCACAAGCAGAGGCGCCATCAGGGCAGATCCTTGGTCATTTGCAAGCAATGGGCAAGGATTCGGAAAATTTCGCATAGGAATAGCTGTTTACCCAGGCATCTTCCGAAAAATATTGCTTCTTGAAAACAGCCTCCCGTTCATAGCCCAGCTTTTCAAATACCCGCTTTGAACCAAGATTGGTGCTGTAGCATCCGGCCGTCACCTTGACCAGGGATAACTGACCGAGGGCATACTCCGTCAACAATCCCACCGCTTCCGTGGCATATCCCTTACCCCAGCAACTTTTTTCCCCTATAAAGAAGGAGATCTCCCCGCGTTGGTGATGTTGCAATACTGGCCCCAGCTTGATATTGCCGATATGGAGATCCGTGTTTTTCTCGATGATCGCCAAAAAAATGTTGTCCGGGGCTGCGGTTACGCTTGTGACATAATTTCTCACCGAGGCCAAGGTCTGCACAACAAAACGTGTTTCGAGATAACGGTTGACCTCTGGATCATTCAGCCAATCGCAATATGTGTCTGTAACATCTGCCTGGGTCACAGGCCGCAGAAAAATCTTTTCTCCGAGCAAATGTATTTCCTTCTCCAGCATCTTCATCCTCAAGCCAACGATTCTTGCAAAGCTGCAACAACCCTGTCCACTTCAGGCTCGGTCATGGACGGAAAAAGCGGCAGGGACAGGCACCTTTCATAATACGCCTCTGCCACTGGGAGGTCCCCGCGTTTCAATCCAGCATGTTGCCGGTAATAGGGTTGGAGATGCAAGGGGATATAGTGGACCTGGGTTCCGACACCTTTGGCATGCAAACGCCGCACCAGTTCAGGCCGGGAAACACCTGCCCCGTCAAAATCCACCTGCACCACAAAAAGATGCCAGGCGTGCCGGACAGAATCAGCCCCCCCCAGGGGTTTCACCAGCGCAGACAACCGGGGGGATTCGGCCAGGCCCGCCCGGTAGCACTCGGCCAGGCGTGCTTTTGCTGCAAGGAAATGATCAACCTTTGCAAGTTGACTTCGCCCCAAGGCGCATTGAAAATCCGTGATCCGATAATTATAGCCCAAGGCCTGCATTTCATAATACCAGGGGACAACGTTCCCGGAATCATCATGTGCCATGTCGGCATTTTGGAAAGAAAAACCCGAGGCCTCGTTGCGAACCATACCGTGACCGCGAAAGAGTAACATCCGCTCATACAGAGCACGATCATTGGTCGTTACCGCCCCGCCTTCCCCGGTTGTGATGCCCTTTACGGGATGAAAGGAAAAAACGGTCATCGCGGAATGGCGGCAGCTGCCAACCCTGACCATTTCCCCGGAATTGTCCCGATATTCGGCGCCAAGGGCGTGACACGCATCTTCGACTATGCTGACTCCATGTTTGGCAGCCAGAGCGGCGAACTCCTCCATCCTGGCCGGGTGGCCGCCGAAGTGGACCGGCAGTACAACCTTTATACGGCCATTGTCCCGCGCAAGCACCCGCTCGACTTCATGTGGGTCAAGATTGATCGTAAGGGGATTAACATCGGCAAAATGAACATCCGCGCCGACAAAACGGGCTGCATTTGCGGTGGCCAGAAAGGTGATGGGGCTGGTGACGACACCATCCCCCGGCTGCACATCAAGCGCCATCATGGCCAGATGCAAAGCTGCGGTGCCATTGGCGCAGACCACTGCATATCGCGCCCCGCAGTAAGAGGCCAAAGCCTCCTCAAAACGTCCGACTTCCGGGCCGGTGGTCAGCCAATCGCCGCGCAGGACACGAGCCACTTCGGCAATGTCCTCTTCGGTAATTTCCTGTCTGCTGTAAGGCAAGAATCTTTCGTTCATATGTTATTGACCGACACGGACATCGATCCCCTCGCCCTTTAGGTAAAACTGACATTTGATGGGACTCTGATCGGTAAAATGGAACAGACTGCCCACGGCCAGGGCGGAAGCGTGTCCGTCCTGGAAACCTTCCGCCAGATGCGCCAAAGAGCCCACGCCGCCGGAAGCGATCACCGGAACATCAACGGCATCCGCCACTTTCCGGGTGAGTTCAAGATCAATCCCCGTGTTGGTTCCGTCCCGGTCAATGGAGGTGAGCAGAATCTCCCCCACCCCAAGTTCCTGTAACTCATCGCACCAGGTTAGAGGATCTTTTTCGACTTGCACGGTGCCGCCGTGGGTGTAAATTCGATACACGCCGTTGCTCTCTTTTTTAAAATCAACAGCCCCAACCATGCACTGCCGCCCAAACCGTTGCGCAGCCTCGCGCATGAACTCAGGATGTTCCACCGCCGCCGTATTGACCGACACCTTATCCGCCCCGGCAAGGAGCAATTGCCGGACGTCTTCCAGCGACCGCACTCCGCCGCCCGCAGTGAAAGGCATGAAACACTCTTCCGCTGTCCGGGCAATAATATCGTAGAGGATATTTCGCTTTTCCTGGCTGGCGGTAATATCCAAAAAAATCAGCTCGTCCGCTCCTTGGGCGTTATAAATACGGGCATTGGTAACGGGATTTCCCACGTCACGCAAATCTTGGAAGGCAACACCCTTGACCGTGCGCCCTTCTTTTAGCAGCAGCTTGGGGATCAATCTTTTTTTCAGCATCTTTTCCCCGCAGTCATGCCCCTCGGTAAGCAAGAAAATTTTCCAATACCTTGAGGCCATTGTCCTGACTTTTTTCCGGATGAAACTGGGTGGCAAAGATATTGCCCCTCCTGATCGCCGCAGGAAAAGGATAGCCATAATCGCAATACGCCGCGATGTCTGTCTTGTCCTCGCAAATCATGTGGTAGCTGTGGACAAAATAAAAAGTCGCCCCTGGCCCCAGACCTCGAAACAATAACGAGTCATCCACCGGGGTAATTTCGTTCCAGCCGACATGTGGAACCTTATACTGTTTCGGGTTCAGCACAAAACGCCTCACCCCGCCCCGAATCCAGGCAAGACCTGAACAATGCACATTCTCCTCTCCGAACTCAGCCAACAGCTGCATGCCAAGGCAGACTCCCAGAAATGGCTTCCCGCCCTCGACAACCTCCCGTTGCAAGGCGTCAACCCAGCCATTTTTGGTAAGAGCAGCCATGGCGTCGGGGAAAGCGCCAACACCTGGCAAAACGACATGAGTCGCATCTGCAAGCCTCGCAGGAGTTGCGATCACCCTGGCTTCTTCGCCAAGATGCTCAAAGGCCTTGAGCACGGACAGCAGATTGCCCATGCCATAGTCGATTATGGCAATCATCCGGGCAACCTTTTCATGGCTTGGGCCAGAGATCCTGATCATGCAGTTTCTCGCCCCGGGGAAGGGATGAGGGATCGGGCCATTGGTGCGGGCTGACCACATGCTTCCGCAGTATCCCGTTAAACTCTTCCTCGGTTATGTCCAGAAGATTGAGAAAATAATTGAGGCTTGCCGGCCTGTTGCCTTCATACCTTTTGACCGCCTCAACCGCCGCCTCCCTGGAAAGCCTGCCGTTTCGGATATCAATACTCGTCAAATGGGACACCCTGGCGTATCCCCGTTTCAAATACTTGCAATAGTCGCGGACCCCCTGCAGCATGCACTCCACTTTTTCATAACGGTAGTCCGGAGGCACACCTTCCACATCATCCTCCTGCCAGCCCAACTCTCTCTTGATGATTGCAACATTCTGCTTCACATCCCAGGGGATATAGCTGCCCAAACAAACGGAACGGTAGCCTATGCCGCGCAACTCCTTCAGCTTCGGATACTTGAAAGGCTCAAGGTCACGCATGGTAATAGACCCATCCAGCATGCCCAGCATGTCCTCCGCGGCAATGCCGAGATTGACGAACCGGTTGAATCTTTTCTCATCCACCTCTTCCGGATTATCATACGAATAATATGAAGTATATTCGGCGCTTGGCTCCCCCCAGAAAATAAGAGGGATATTGTGCTTGACGGCAATCTGCATGGGATAGGCGAATATCCCCGTATGGCAATGCCAACAAAAATCCCCTTTGCGCCTGAGGCTTTCCAGCATTATTTTTCTTACCACCTGCCAGTTGGGGGTAAATTTGAGAAAATCAACTCCCAACTTTCTCATGGTTCTAACATTATTCTCGCTTATTCGAGGGCGCAAAAAACCATGATCAAAGGAAACAACCAGCGGTTTCACCTTATACTCAGTGACCAGTTTATACACCGTATAGGTTGAATCCTTGCCGCCGCTGAAAGGAATCAGACAGTCATACTCATTCTTCCCACGATACTGCTCGATGAGTTCAACAAGATCCCTGCCGCGCGTCGTCCAATCTATCTTCTCCTGCTTTACCTCCTGCTGACGGCAGACATTACAAACCCCCTCTCCATCAAACATGATGGTTTCATGGGTTTCCGGAATCATACAACGCGAGCATATTTTCATAACCGCTCCAGATATCTGTGTTTTTTTACTTGGTGCAACTTCATATCTTACGAAAAACAGGCTGCAAACCTTTTCCCTCAAGAAATTTCTCCGGGACGCCGCTTTTCAGGGCAGAAGAAACCACGGGCAAGGCAGCCCGATACGCCTTGAGAACATGCATGACATCAGCCTCGGTCATGCTAAAACAGACATTATGGTATCCCGCCCAAAGTACCCCTCTGCGGACCATTTCCTGTTGCAAAATCCCTTTGATGAGCAGAGGGGCGATTCCGTCCGGGACGTTAATGTCTATGATGGTCCGGGGGGACAAGCCCTTGCAGGTAAAATACTGTGATAACCCAAGGCCGGTCGCCAGGACGTTAAAACCCTCCTGAAGCCGCTCCCCCTGTTCCCACAAAACCCCAATGACATCCTTATCCATTAAAGTCTGCATGGTTGCATTTGCCGCAGCTAAAGAAACCGTTTCTCCGCCGAAGGTGAACGAATAGAATATTTCATCAAACACCTTCATCAGATCCCTCTGCCCGGCAATGGCAGCCAGCGGAAACCCATTCGCCATGGCCTTGCCAAAACAGGCCATATCCGGAGTGACACCAAAATACTCCTGCGCTCCCCCCTTGGCCAAACGGAAGCCGGTGATCATTTCATCAAAAATCAGCACCGCGCCATTGGCATGGGCAATATCCCGCACCTTTTCCAGGAAATTATCGCGGGGAAGATCGACAGAGATCGGCTCCATGATAACAGCGGCAACCTGCCCAGGATATCGAGAAAATATTTCCTCCAGTGAGGATATTTCGTTATAGGAAAAAGCCTTGGTCAGTTCGCAGGTACCCTTTGGCACCCCACCGTTACGCGTTGTTGTGCCGATATACCAATCCTGCCAGCCGTGATAGCCACAGCAAGCAACCATTTCTCTGCCGGTAAAAGCCCGCGCCGCGCGTATGGCACCGGAGGTCGCATCAGAACCATTCTTCCCAAACCGAACCATCTCCGCACAGGGGATCATCGCAACCAGTTTTTCGGCGACCTCAATCTCCAGACGATGCGGCAACGAAAAACTAACCCCATTTTTCAATTGCTCCTGTACCGCCCCATCAACGCAAGGATCACAATAGCCCAATACTATTGGAGCCAGAGCCAAAACGGTATCGACATACTCGTTACCGTCAACATCCCAGACATGGGCCTTTTCCCCACGCTCCAGATAAACAGGGGCAACTCCCTGAACGAACTGGCTCGGACCTTTACTGAATGTTTGACTACATGACGGGATGAGCCTTTCTGCCTTCGCTTTTAATGCCAGAGAATTACGAAGTGACAACTTTCTAGCCTCGATAGGTTTTTCGGCAAGAAGGCTCTTGTATAACCCTTCGTTTTTCATGATATTCTGATTAATCTCCATCAGATCAGGCTCCTGTTGCAGTAAATGCAGTACTTCCCGCAAACCAAAGAAAGGATGTTGCTTCCCCAATCGTGCGTAAATAAGCCTGGCAAAATCGAGATCTGCCTGCTCATCAACAGTCAAACGCAATCTTGCCGGAACGGCCTCTTTCTTATTCTCGACATTGATGATGGAAAAAATTGGCCTTCCCGCTTTTGTTGCTGTTCTGATGTACGGGGTGACGTGCTCTCTCTCCAAAGGACTTTTCGCCTGTTCTCTGGCCAGAGTTAGGGCTGCAGCGGAAAATACTTCCACATCAAGCCCATCAGGATACGTATAGTGCAAGGTGTTTGAGGCATAATCACATCCGGGAGTTGCGACAAACGCCTCAACAACCACATCGACAATCTCCGGGTCAATAAACGGACAATCCGAGGTGATACGCACAACAACATCGGCCTGCGCAATCTCCGCTGCCTGGAA
Organism: Desulfurivibrionaceae bacterium; assembly: GCA_041675265.1. GTDB lineage: Bacteria > Desulfobacterota > Desulfobulbia > Desulfobulbales > Desulfurivibrionaceae > Thiovibrio. The sequence goes on from JBAYUD010000017.1 coordinate 24,003, forward strand.
GTATCTTTCCAACACATCATGTTCCGAACCACGCACACAGAGAATCCCTTCTGCTTTGCAAAAAGAGGCTATCGGATCATCCTGTCCGTTTGTTGTTGTGGCTACAACAACCCGTTCAATATTCCGGCACCGGAGCACCCTGTGCACTACATGCCATAACATGGGATGGCCACCGATATCAGCCAAGACCTTTCCAGCCAAGCGACTGGACCCCATCCGGGCCTGAATAATTGCCGCAATCACTGTTGTGCCCCCCAAAGGGACGGGTTGACAATACCCTTGTCCTGCACCCACAAAACATTGTCGACCAGACAAGCAAGTTGCTCCAAATCTTCCTCACTGAATGCCACGACTGCCTTCATGTCCCTGCAATTTTCCAAAATCTGCGCCGGAGTTTCGGCTCCAATCACCAACGGAAACGGTTTGGCGCGCCAATAAGCGTAGGCCAGAGCCACCTTTCTTTTGGACAGGCCCACCTTGCGGCACAGATCAGCAAATCGCCTTGCCCAGGGAACAGCATTTCTTAAAAAAGAAGGAAACTCCTCCGGTTCCATCAGCAACAACCCCTGCAAAAAGACGCTCCGAACATGAAGAAGACATCCACCTTTTTGGGCCGCAAAGAAAAAATCTTTCTGATAAGCGTCTTGATCAAATACGTTGAATGGCAGCTGCAAGAGGGAAATCCCGGACATGGCCAGACATTGCTTCCCCTCCTCCACGGAATACACCGAAGCCCCAATTCGCGTCGTCAAGCCGGCGCGTTGGATTTCCGCCAAACTGGCACCCAACCCACCGTGCCACGATTCAGCTCCTGCCGGGTTATGCACCAGCAATCCCTCAAATCTTGGCACACCCAAATTCTTCAGGGAAGACCGCACTGATTTCGAAATTATTTCATCTTCTTGGCTGTGGAGATCAGGAGAAAGCTTTGAGACTACCTTGGCGTCCTGACCAATCTTCAACTCCTTAAAAGCTGTGCCTAGGATCTTCTCACTTTCGCCATAAGCCTGTGCGGTGTCGAAACACCGGACACCTTCTTCCCACGCAGCCGCGACGATGGCAATGGCCTGCGAGATCGCCGGCCTCCCTGTCTTGTTAGCCACGCCATATTCCAGACCCAGCTGCACCGTCCCCAAAACCAAGGGGAGAGTCGAATCTGCCTGTTCAGTGCCCATATTTTTCAAGAAAAAAATCTCAGCCTGCCGCGGAGACGAGGCGAAGGTCCGCGACTTTTTCTTCCTGTTGATCGCCCCCGAAAATAATTTCTCGTAACTCTTCCACAGACATCAATTCCTCATTGTTGTCGCTCGTATACATAAAATTTTCCGGCAATTTAACCCCATCGACATAATTTTCCCGCTTCCACCAGGTGTGATTCGGCAATACGACATACATTCCCTTATAAGATATGGTATTTCGCGCTTCATCTTCTCCGGTTAGCGCCTCATGGAGCTTTTCTCCGGGGCGGATACCAAGAATTTCTATCTCGCATTCAGGGCCTATGGCTTTCGCCAGATCCGTAATCCTCATACTGGGAATTTTAGGAATAAAAATCTCCCCACCCTGCATGTGCTTGAAACCAGTGACAACAAGATCAACCGCCTGATCCAGAGTAATCCAAAAACGTGTCATGCGATCATCAGTCACTGTCAATTTTCCGCTTTTTCTTTGTTCCAGAAAAAGCGGAATCACACTGCCTCGGCTGCCTATAACGTTTCCATAACGAACACAGGCAAATTTTGTCCCACGCCCGCCGGCATAGGCATTCCCCTGAGTAAAAAGTTTATCGGAGCACAATTTGGTCGCACCGTAGAGATTCACCGGATTCACGGCCTTGTCGGTGCTCAGGGCAATAACCTTTTTGACGCCGGTGTCGATTGCGGCATCAATTACATTCTGTGCCCCATGCACATTGGTCTTCACCGCCTCAAAGGGGTTGTATTCGCAAGCTGGCACCTGTTTGAGCGCCGCAGCATGCACAACCATGTCAACCCCTTCCATCGCGCGCCGTAATCTATCAGCATCCCGGACATCACCAATAAGGTAGGTTATTCTTTCCTCACCAAAACTTTGCCGCATTTCATGTTGTTTGAGTTCGTCACGGCTATACACCCGAATTCCTTTAACTTTATATTTATCAAGCATCATCCGGCAAAAATGCTTGCCAAATGAGCCGGTTCCACCGGTCACGAGAATGGTCTGCTGTGTCCAATCAATGCCTGGACGGCCAGAGGCTTTCCCTTTCAACATCTCCCGGACAGAGTCAATGCTTCGCTTCTGCCGGTAAACATATTCCTTGATCTGCAAGAATTTCTCAACATCCTGCTTTGAGTAGCGACGTTGGCCGCCATTTGTTCTTTCCGGATTCACAAAATCCGCAAATTCCTTTTGCCAATATCTGATAGTGGAAACGGGAACCCCTAACTCCAAGCCAATCTCTTTAATTCGATATTTCATATCGCACCTCATCTGTTTTCTGGGAAACGCCTTCATCATGAACTGGCGATTATTTTCCCTTTGCATAGTATATCGGCCTGCTGGCAAAAAAGCTGAACTAAAAATTTCAGCAAACTTCACGTTTAACCTGAAGCAAAAACCATGCCGACATAAAAGAAGAAAATATTTCCCACATACTGAGACAGACAACCCGCACTACTCTTCAGATCGTCGCAGGCCCGTCCTACAAAGCAGACTTTTCACAAAAAGAATAATCGTCAAGATTTTGACAAGACAAGAAGAGAGCAAGAAAATACTCGGCAAATCATCGAGAATTCTCCTGTCATGAACGGGAAGGCCACCGACAGCGCCAGTGATTGACCTCTTTCCTATTACCTAACAAGCTACACAAGATGCACAACGGAACATGTTATTGCACACCCCTTACTTTTCCTCAGCCTGAAACCCAGCCAACCGCTTTCTCCCCAACAACCAGACCGCGACGATACTCACCTCATAGAGCACGATCAGGGGCAGCGCCATAAGGCACTGGTTGATCACGTCCGGGGTGGGGGTAAGGATGGCGGCGATGACAAAGGAAAGCAGGATGGCATACTTGCGGTGCCGGTTCAGGAAGGCGGCGTTCACCACGCCCATTTTTGCCAGCAGCACCATGAAGATAGGCAGCTCGAAGATAACGCCGAAGGCAATGAGCAGACGCAGGCAGAGGGAAAAATATTCCTTTACCGTGGGCATGGGGCTTAAAAAATCGTTGGAATAGCCAAGCAGGAACTTGAAGGCCGGGGGGAAAACAACGAAATAGCCAAAGGCCGCCCCGCCGAAAAAGAAGAGCGAGGAGAGCAGACTGAAGGGCAGGATCACCCGTTTTTCATGCCGATACAGTCCCGGGGCGACAAACCGCCAGAGCTGGTAAAAAATCACCGGGCTGGCCAAAAGAAGCCCCGCAACCAGGGAAAGCTTCAGATAAAAAAAAACCCTTCCTGGTACGAGGTAAAGATCAGGCTGGAGTTTTCCGGCATTGCCGCATACAGGGGTTTAAACAACAGTTGCCCAAGCTCTTTACTGTAGGAATAGGCCACGCCAAATCCTGCCACCGTGGCAAGCACCGAATAGATCAGGCATTTGCGCAACTCGGTGAGATGTTCCGTAAGAGCCTGTTTTTGAAAATCATCCATACCCGACACCCAAAACGTTTCGTTTCCCAAGATACAAACCACGCCACAATACCCCTTCCCCCCAAACCGGTCAAGAAAGAGCATCGGCAAAATACGGCCTAAGCGAAAGGTTCCCCACCCTTCACCGGGCCGGTCTCCTCTGTCGCGGCCAATGCATCCTTGTTGCGCATGTTCAATTTCCACAACGGGGTTATCTTCCGGATTCTTTTAGGCGGCAGCAGATCCCACAAAACACGTCGGTCGGCTTGGGGGCCTGAATTCTTCAAGGCAATGCCCTCCGGGGTTATAAACCCATTGAAACGGACATCCCAGGCACCATGCTCGATTTCCTGGCCAAGAATCTGCTCCTGCTCTCCCAGCCCGTAGGCCTCCGCTTCGGAGGAAAGCCCATGCAGCTCGGCAAGGATAGCAACCGCGAGGTCGAAAAAACCCTTACCCTCGCCGACAAAATATCCAGCCGGATCCACAGCCAGACAATCAGTGACCAACAGGCCGACAGGCCCCCGGCAAAGCTCCTCCACCGCGACACGGCGGCCGTATTGCGCCAGCCCCTTGTAGCCCACGGCATAGGCCAGATGCTTAAAAGGTATCTCATAGGGCGTCAGGAGATAAAATCCCTCCTTCAGGCCGGGCGCGGGCACCAACAGCTCCTTGCCGTCGGTCAGGGCGTTGATCCTGACCTGCTGCAATCTCGCGGTAGGCCCTACGAATATCCTCTTGGCGTCCCGATACCGCTCAAGACGCCGAACCAGTTCCGCCGATTTACCGGAAGCTTTCCCCTCCGGCGCACCCAGGAACCCAGCCCTCACCTCTTCCTTGTTAACCATGAATCCACACGACGATTTCAACAAAAAAAGCCGGCAGGCTGATTCCTGTCGGCTTTGATCCTGTTATTGCGATCATTCCTACAACGCGTCTTTCTTCTTTTGCTCGGTCAGCAGGACATAGTCCGCATGCCTTTGCGCCATATCCTTTCCGTTGACCAGCGAAACCCGAACGCCACCGACGGAATCCTCATGGTGCCGTGCGGCCATTTCCTGCTTGGCGAAACCGTGCTCGACCAGGGTGGCGATATCATTCCACATGGAGGCGCTGCCGAGCAAGGCAACAATGATAGCCTGGCCGTCACGCTGGAATTTACCGACATAGGTTTTCCCCGCAGCCACCGTGTACCCGGTTTTTCCGCCGACCGCGCCGTCCAGGGTCCACAAGGCCTTATTGTGGCTCCGCAGCAGCTTGCCATCGCTGGTGCGTACCTGGGTGGTGGACATGCGTTCGGCAAACTCGGGATTCCGCATGGCCCGGTTAAAAACCGTGGCCAGATCGCGGGCCGTGGTCTGCTGACCGGGCCGGGTCAAGCCATTGGCGCTCTTGCAGATGGTATTTTGCGCACCAAGGGATTCGGCTTTTTTGGTCATCAAGCGGGCAAAGGCATCTTCGGAACCGGCAACCTTTTCCGCCAGCGCCACGCTGGCATCATTTGCCGAAGCCAGCAACACGGCGTTGATCAAGTCGTTGGCCTGATAGGACTCGCCTTGTTTCAGATAGATTTTCGAAGCCGGCATGTTCGCGGCATAGGCGCTGGCGCGCACCATCTCATTGCCGTTAAGACTCTCAACCGCGATGAGTCCGGTGATGACTTTAATCGTGCTTGCCGGCTGGCCGGGGCGGTCAGCGCTACGGTCGTACAGAACCTTGCCTGTTTTGGCATCCATGATATAGGCGCTGCGGCAGGTAAGTTTCCCTTGCAGCTCGGCAGGAGCCTCAGCCGCGACATTGTGCTGTTCCTCCACTTTTCGTTTCAGGTCTTCTACAGGAATAAGTTTGACTACTTCCGCGCGTCTTTCCGGCTTTTCCTTGGCATTGCCTTGCTCGGGCGCAAACTTGTGCATCGAACGCAAGGACACAATCTTTGTATTTTTCACATGTTTTTGCGCAACTGCAGGAGAAGCAAACAAAAAAACAAGCAATGCAATAGAGAGGAGCTGTCGGTAAGAAAAAAAACCCATAATTTGTCCACATTCCGGCTAAAAATTTATTCAAAAAAGACTTATAATTTCAAATCAATAGATCTATAGTTAGCTATAATTTATACCTGCTTACAAAATCAAGTTTTTTTTGAGGTTATTGCTCCATCTTGTTGATTTATTGTTTTTCCGACCACAAAAAAAATACAACCAGGCCCAGCCGGCATCCCGTACCATATCATGTGGGCACAGCACCTTACCCCAAAAACTGCCGACACGGACGACGGCGAGGTTCTTTTACCTTACTTATCGTGCCTGCCAGCCTTCTCGATTAATAAAAGCACCAAACACCCCCAGGAGAACAACAATGCAAGATCCTGCAGGGAAATACCTCAGCTTCACGTTCACCTTCCAGGAAATCCGCGTCCAGGCCATCTGCATCGGCAACCTCCCAATCCACCTCTCCTTCTCCCTTGAAAGACACGAAATGGCAAAACAGTGGCTCAGGAAATACCACACCCCTGCCTGCATGGAACACACCGATCGCCATTCCTTTGCCGATCTGCTTAAGGAATTTTTCGAGGGGCGGTGTCGAAAATTTCCGCCGCCGGCCAAATCGCCGTTTGTGGAAAAGGGTACCGGGTTCCAAAGATGCGTCTGGGAACGAATTGCTGAAATTCCTTACGGGGAAACAAAAACCTATGGAGATTTGGCTCGATCCCTAGGCAACCCCGGCGCTGCCCGGGCGGTGGGACAGGCCTGCAACGCCAATCCGTTGCCCCTGATCGTGCCATGCCATCGAGTGGTGGGAGTTTCCGGACTGGGAGGATTTGCCGGCGGATGCGCCGTGAAGAAGGCATTGCACCTTCTGGAACAGCAAAACATGATGCGGGAAAACAGAAAACTGCTGTAGCAAGAAGGGCTACAGCATCTTCATAACTTCGGCGGGGATATCGAGCAGGGGCACGACCTTGTCCACCCCCCCGGCAGCGATGGCCTCCTTGGGCATCCCGAAAACAACGCAGGTTTTTTCATCCTGGGCGATGGTCTGCGCGCCGGCCTCCTTCATCTTCAACATGCCTTGGGCGCCATCCTTGCCCATGCCCGTCAGGATAACACCAACCGCATTGGCCCCGCCGTAGGCGGCGACCGAATTAAACAAAACATCCACCGCGGGCCTTTGATAACAGACCAGCGGCCCGCTTTTGATGTTGACATAGTAACGCGCGCCACTCCGCCGCAGAACCATGTGATAATTGCCCGGGGCAAGCAAAGCGGTGCCCGGCACCACGGAATCCCCATCCTGCGCCTCTTTCACCCGAATCTGACAGAGGCTGTTGAGCCTCTCGGCAAAACTGGTGGTAAAGTTGGCAGGCATGTGCTGAACAATCATGATCCCTGGCGTATTGGCGGGAAACTGGGTAAGGACATCCTTCAGGGCTTCGGTGCCGCCGGTGGAGGCGCCGATGGCGATCAATTTATTCGTCGTTTTTGTCAGGGAAAGCTTGGGCGCATCGGCAGGACGCACCGTGGCAAGATGCAGAGCCCTTTGCGCCATGTTCACATGGGCGGCGGCCCGGATCTTTTCGGCAAGCTGGGCACTCATGTCGCCGACGGAATAGGCCTCGCCGGGTTTACAGATAACATCGACCGCCCCGCTGTCCATGGCCTCCATGGCCAGGGCGCCGCCCGCCTTGGTCAGGGAACTGACGATGATGACCGGCAGGGGGAAATAGCGCATCAATTTTTTAAGAAAGGTGATGCCGTCCATCCGCGGCATTTCCACATCGAGGGTCACCACATCGGGCTTAAGGGCGACGATCTTATCCCTGGCCACATAGGGGTCCGGCGCCGTGGCCACAACCTCGATGTCCTTTTCGTGCGACAATTCCTCGCTGAAGACCTTGCGGACCACCGCGGAATCATCCACCACAAGTACGCGTATTTTTTTCATGATCTCTTCTTGTCTATCTGGTATCTCAAAAAAACAACTCTCTTTTCCCGGGAGTTGTCCATGCTATGCATGCGTTCCGACAACCCAGAGAATCCCGAATTCAGTGTTGAACATGCACAGGCCTGACTTTCCGAGCAGGGTCTCCGGGGAAAACTCGGCAAGCACACGGGCTTGCGGAATAGCCAGCGAGGCCTTACCCGCCGGATCCAGCTTGCCCAGCAAACCGCCGATGGCCATGTTGGCCGTTTCCGCCGCCGTATCCTTGACCTGCCCGTCCTGCACCTCATCCTCGTCAACCCCGAGGAAATTCACGGTGATGTTCTTGCCAAGCTCCCAGGGAAAATAAAAAAGGAAGCTCCCAGTGCAACCGCCGGAATAACTGATCGTGGCCTCGACGAATCTGCCGCAGGCGAGCTCTTCCCTTCCCGGCGTCTCTTCGAGGGGCTCCAGAAAGGTGAAAAACATGGTCTCAAAGACCTCGGAAAAAGTTTCAAATATGACCCGCCGCAAATCCTCATCCATTCAGCCGTCCTCCTCTAGAAATCACTTTCCTCTCCAGCCTCTTCGCCCGCATTCTCTTCGAGCCTGTGCGCATAGGCCTTTTCCAGCACCTCGTAAAGGATCGCCTTGATGGTCTCGGGCTGGAACGGCTTTTTCACATAGCCGGCAACCCCGAGCTTCTGCGCCTCTTCCTTGCGGGCATCGCTGGCCTCGGTGGTAATGAAGATCAGGGGAATTTTTCTCAGCTCCTCATCCTCGCTGATCTTCTTCAAGAGCTCCATCCCGCCCATTTCCGGCATGTTGATGTCCGAAAGAATGACATCGATCCACGTTTCCGCCAAAACCGCCAGAGCCTCTTTTCCGTTGGCCGCCTCATGAAACTCCCCAACCGGCACGCCGGACATGCTCACGGTCTTTTTGATCACGGCCCGCATGGTTTCAGAGTCATCTGCCACCAAAATATTGAAAGCCATCGCCCTCTCTCCCGCTTCCTTGAATTATTCCCTCTTGGACATTCGCCGTTTTCCGCGTTGCCCTGCTCCCCAGCTGTTCCAACAAGTTCAACAGGCGCTGAATAAACCGGGGATGAATCTAATCCCGCCAAGCCATTGCGCAAAGAAACCTTTATGCGCAACGGCTCCTAAATATGAAAAAGCTCCTGGGCGCGGTCGATCTCCATGAGAAGATTGGCCATGCACAGTTCGAGATGCATTGGGGTAATGCCGAACCTTTTCAAGCCTCCCCCCTGCATTTTCACCGACAAGCCGTCAGCGCCGACCCCGATCCCCATGCTGATGACCAAGGCATTGGCCAAGGCCACAATAGCGGTAAGGGAATCCTTTTCCAAGGCATCAGGGTCATGGTGTTGCAACACTGCCAGCTCTATCTCCTTGGGAAAATCCCACTGACTCATGATCATGCCGCCAAGTTCGGCATGGGATGCCCCCACGATCTCCTTTTCCGCCTCGACAAAAGAACAGCTGTCCTGGACCACCTTCATCATGATCTTTTTGAAATCATCGGCAACAAAACTGCTCAAAAACCGTTTACCGATATCATGCAGCAACCCTGCGGTGTAGGCGCTTCCCGGCTCCACATCCTTGACATACTTGACCAGCTCCTTGGCCATTATGCCGACGGCAATGGAATGCATCCACAGCTCGCCCTGATCCAGCTTGTAGCCTTCCCCGGCCGCGCCTTTATAGAACCGCGCGCTGCTGCTGGTTATAATGATGTCCTTGAGGGTATCATTCCCCACTATCACCAGGGCCTCGTCCAGGGAGGACACCTTGCGGGGCAAACCGAAATACGCGGCGTTGCAGATCTTCAGCACATTGGCCGTAATCACCTGATCGTATTGAATGACCTCGGCCAGCGCCGAGGCGCTCACCTCCGGGTCGTTCAGCATCTCCGAAACCCGCTGGGCCACCTTGGGAAAGGGCGGGACATGCTTTACCAGGGAAAGTATCTCATCCAGACGGCTCATAACTCAAACTCTCCTCTTCCTGAAACCTTCAAGTGGGTAATCCCTGTCCCGACTTCCAAGCTCACCGTGCGGTTCCCTGTACCACCCACATCTTCCTTGGCAAGCATGATCTGGTTCTTCCAGAACATCTTCCGGAGAACCGCCTGGTTTCGCTTGCCGATGTTGAAGATCCCCGCGTTGTCCATGATTTGCGAGCCGCCCACCACCTTGACGATCAGACGATTCTTGATTGCGCCGAACTTGTAGGTTTCCTTGAACAACCTGGGGATGCCGGTGTCCGCAAACATGAAAGGCTTGGCCTCGGCCTTTTCCTTATCAAGGGAGGAATCCGGAAGCATATAGTGCAGCAGCCCCCCGACCTTCGCCACCGGATCCCAGATAACCACTCCGATGCAGGAGCCGAGAGAATAGGTGATCAGAACATCGTCAGGCTTGTTGCTGACCTTCATGTCTGAAATGCCAACGATTATCTTCATGCGTTCCCTGTCCCGTCACCGTCATTGCCCAGGCCCTGTAGCCCGGGCGACGGACTTCATCGTTTCAGATATGCGGTCGCATCAATCTGGGTGAATTTATGCTTCAAGCCGCTGATGCTCTCGGAATGGCCGATAAAAAGATATCCCCCCGGGGTAAGGGCCTGATGAAATTTGTTCACCAGCTCCTGTTGCGTTTCCCGGTTGAAATAAATCATGACGTTTCGGCAGAAGATGACATCGATTGCCTCGCGCCAGGGAAAGTCCCCCATGAGATTGAACCGGTCAAAGTGCACCATCCGCCGGAGGTCTTCCTTCACCTTCACATAGCCATCGGAATTACCCACCCCTTTCTGAAAATATCTTTTCAATAAAGGCTTGGGCACCTTCGCCACCCTCTCGTCGGCGTACACCCCTCGTTTCGCTTGCGCCAAAACCCGGGTGGAGATGTCCGTGGCCATGATGCGATAGCGTATCCCCGGATGTTGGCTGACGAAATCATCCACCACCATGGCCATGGTGTATGGTTCCTCCCCGGAGGAACTGGCGGAGGACCAGAAAAGGATCTCCTTGTTTCTCCCCCGCCCTTCCTTGACAAAGGTGGGCAAAACAGTGGATTTCAGTATCTCGAAATGGGAGTTTTCCCTGAAGAATGAGGTGAAATTGGTGGAAACGTTATCAATGAGATGAACGAGTTCGTCCCCGGATTTATCGTGGGTGACATACTCATAGTATTCCTTGAACGAATCAATGCCGGTGGCACGCAATCTCTTGCCCAGGCGGGCGTTCAACAACTCTTTTTTTTCCGGCTTCAGAAAAATTCCGGTTTTTTCATAGACCAGATCGCTGAATTTCTGAAACAACACATCGTTGAGCTGCTGATAGCGGATACCGCCCGTTCCGTCATTGTTCAATGCCACAAAGCCGCTCCCTTGTTATCCTGGCAGAAAATCCACGACCATCTGCAAAGAGATACTACTCTTTTCCGGCCTGATTCAGGGTTTGCAACAAAACAAACCCCGCAGCCAAGTCCCACTGGTTCTGCCCGCCCCCCACAGGCAACGCAAACACCTCTTCGGAAAGCTTGCTCGCTGTATCCTTGCTTACTGAGCGGCGAACTGCTGCAAAAGCCCTTCGCCAACGACCCTGTCCACGTCAAGGAGGATCTTGACCTCGCCCTTGACTTTCGCCATACCCAGAATATTCTCGGTTTCAGACGAGGAACCCAGGGAAGGCGGGGGCTCAATCTCGCCGGCGGCGATATTCAGCACCTCCGCAACCGAATCAACGACCATGCCGACTTGCACCGGAGCTGTTTGCCCCTGCACTTCGACCACGATGATGCAGGTTCTTTCGTCATATTCCTTGTGATGCATGTTGAATTTAAGCCGCAGATCCAGCACCGGAATAACCTTGCCCCGCAGATTGATCACCCCCTTGATATAGGACGGGGTGTGGGGCACGGCCGTAATCTCCATGACCCCTATAATCTCCCTGACGCTGAGAATCCCGACGCCATAGTCCTCGTTTCCCAAGGAAAACGTGAGATATTTTCCTGCCAGTTCAGCCCCTTGGCCTAGATTCTGCGCTACGCTTGCCGCTTCCATCAACATCCTCCTTTTTCATGAAAGGCCCACAGAGCGATCCTTCAGCCCCTGGGGATGAAAACATTTCCAAATTTCCGCTTGGTTGCGAAAAAATCAATCCGCCGTATTGGCCATAACCCCGGCCAGATCAAGGATAAGGCCGACCCTGCCATCGCCGAGAATGGTCCCGCCGGCAACGCCGGGCACGTCAAGGCCGCCGAGATTCTTGATAACGACCTCCTCCTTGCCCAGGAGTTCATCAACCATCAAGGCGCGCCGTCTGCCCTCGTTCTCCACCACAACGACAATGGCGTCACAGGGATCCGTGTAGGTGGATTCCACCCCGAATTTTTCATACAGCCTGATAATGGGCACCAGCTCGCCGCGCACCATCAGGTTCTCCCCACGACCGTGCACCGTGCTGTAGTTTTGCCGCTCGGGGTGCATGGATTCCTGAATGGCGATGGTCGGAATGATATACCGTTCACTGCCGACCCGGACGATGATTCCATCAATAATCGCCAGGGTCAAGGGCAGACGGATCATGAACAAGGAACCCTTGCCCGACTGGCTTTGCACCTCCACCTTGCCCCGCAGCTTTTCCACCGCCTTTTTCACAACATCCATGCCCACGCCACGGCCGGAAACGTCGGTAATCTTGTCCGCCGTGGAAAACCCGGGAAGAAAAATAAGGTTGTTCAATTCAAAATCAGACAGGTTCTCGGATTCGCTGATCAGGCCACGCTCAATGGCTTTTTTCCTGATTTTCTGGGTATTGAGCCCCTCGCCATCGTCCTCGATCTCGATCATCATGCTGCCGCCCTTCTGATAGGCGCGGAGAAAAACGGTGCCGGTTTCCGGCTTGCCGACCTTCTCCCGATCAGCCGGGGGCGAGATGCCATGATCCACGGAATTGCGCATCATGTGGACGAGCGGGTCATAGATCGAGTCCACCATATTGCGGTCGATCTCGGTATCGGCGCCCTCCATGATCAGGTCGACCTTTTTCCCTGATTTTTTGGAAAGATCCCGGACCAGCCGGATCATTTTGTCAAAGGTTTGCTTGATGGGAACCATGCGCATGGACATGGCCGTGCGCTGCAACTCGGAGGTGATCCGGGTCAGCTGGGAAAAATCCTTGGTAAGCTTTGGGTCGGCGATGCGGGAAACAAGCCGGTTTTGGCGGACCAGCGATTGCATGATCACCAGTTCGCCCACCGCATTCACCAGGGCATCGAGTTTTTCCACATCAACCTTGATGGAGGCCCCGATCTTCTTTTGCCCAGAATCGGCAGCCGGGCGTCCCGAAGGACTTGCCGGGGCCTCGGCTTTCGGAGAGGCGACAGGCCGCGCGGCCTTGGCGACGACCGGCCTGGCCTGGACAACGGGCTCGGCTTCCTCGCCGGCCTGGGGTTCCGCCTCTTCACTTTCCACAACTTCCGGCAGGGACTCCAGCACCGGAGCGGAAACGGATTCGACCGGCGGCGCCCCGTTATCCCCTTCCTGCAACTGGGTGATGCTCGCCAGAAAGCCGCTGATATCGGTATCCTTGTAATTGGCTGGGCCATGCTGCAAAACATTCTTGATGTCTTCAACCATGGATTTCAACGCATCGCCGACAGTCAGAACAATGTCAATGACCGCGGAATCCATGGCTCGCTTGCCATTGCGCACGTCGTCCAGCAGATTCTCCGTGGCATGGGCAAGCCTGTTGATGGTTTTCAGGTTGAGAAAGCCGGAAACACCCTTGATCGTGTGGAACGGCCGGAAGATATTATTGATGATCTCCATGTCATCCGGGCTTTGCTCCAGCTCAAGCACGTTGACCTCGATGGATTCAAGATGCTCAAAGGCCTCCTCGATAAAGCCGGCCAGCAGGTCCGTGTCCTGCAAGAAATCGGGAATCGCTTCCTGGCTCGGCAACCCGGACACGGGAGCCTGGGGCTGGCCTGCGTCGACCCGCGGCGAGACAGCGGCGCATTCCTTCTCAACCGGGGCATCATGTTCAGCCCCGCCCATCCCGGCCGCCGTTGCGCCTTGCGCCCCAAGAAGCGTTGACGGCTCCAGGAAAAAGCCGATTTTTTTCATGTTATCGCAAAACTGCCCGAGGATCTTTTCGCCGGGCTGCCCCTCCTTCCGGACCGATTCCTGCATCTCGGTTATACACTGGCCGAGGAGGTCATAATTTTCCGCGGAATCGGCCAACTCGCCCATGATAAATTTCTCGAGGGCGCCCTTAAAAGCTACGGCCATTTGCTGAACAACCATCGGTGTATCCGCGGCGGCGCTCCCGGGCAGCAATTGCTCGATCAGATCAAGCAGCTCTCCGACAATGGAAAGATCCCCCGGCTCGATCATCAATATCTTCAAAGCCATTTCGTCCAAAAGATCGGACAATGGTTTATGCCCTGCTGCCATACATACGCTCCTTGCAAAACGAGAAAAGCGAATACCCACGGAAAACCGCGCACGGAAAACCGAAATTCAGTACCATATTATGCTTCCATACTGTGCAAACATCAATGAATATTGCAAGTTATTTCTTGCCGCGCCGCTGCTGTCCGGGCGCGCCGCATGCCATGCCCGCCTTGCACACCGATAGCCGAGAGATGCTGCGATACCCCGGATTCTCGTCAAAAATCCTCGAAATCATCACCCATGGGGATAATATCCTCCGGCTTGGACGGGGCTGCCGGTTTCCCGGCCGCGGGCGGCAGAGCCTTTCGTGCGGGCACCGTCTTGTTCGGGGCCGAGAGCTTAACCGCCGGGCGCTTGAGCCGGCTCACCCCCGAGGTTGCGCTTCGGCCGCTTGCCGATTCCGCCCCGGCGCCGCCCGCTATTTCCAGCAGATGTGCCACCGAGCCTTTCAGCATCTCCGCCTGGGCGTTCAGCTCCTCGGAGGCGGAGGCCGATTCTTCCGCCGCCGCCGCATTGCTTTGGGTTACGGTGTCGATCTCGTGAATGGCCTTGGAAACCTGATTGATGGCGTTGGCCTGCTGGCTTGCCGCCCCGGCAATCTCCGTAATGATCGTGCCGATTCGGACGGTGGACTGCGAGGCAACGTAGAACGACTCACTGGTTTCGCTGACCAGAGCGTTGCCGGTGGTAATCTTCCGCACCGTGCCTTCGATGAGGTTTGAGGTGTTTTTCGCCGCTTCCGCGGCCCGCATGGCCAGGTTGCGAACCTCATCGGCAACCACTGCGAATCCGGCCCCGGCCTCGCCTGCCCTGGCGGCCTCCACCGCGGCATTCAGGGCCAGGAGGTTGGTCTGAAAGGCGATCTCGTCGATGGTCTTCACGATCTTCTGGGTTTCGGCGCTGGCCGCCGAAATTTCGTGCATGGAGGCGGTGAGTTTTTTCATGGATTCGTCGGCACCCTGGATAACCTGATTCGCTTCCCTCATCAGCTCGTCCGCCTGACGGGCGTTATCCGCGTCCTGCTTGATCATGGCCCCCACCTCTTCCAGAGAGGCGGAGGTTTCTTCCACTGCCGCGGCCTGTTCGGACGCGCCCTCCGCCAGGGCCTGGCTGGAAGAGGAAACCTCCCCTGCCGCCGCGGCCACCTGATTGGAGGACTCATCGAGTTCCCGGCTGATGCCGGTTACAACTCGAATCACCGAACGGCTGATCAGAATGAGTGAGGTTATGATCAAGGCCAGGGCGAAAACAAAAACCGCCACGGTAATCACCGTGGCGCGTGATACGATGGAGGATGCCTTTTCCATGGCCTCCTTGATCTCTCCGCTCACCGAGGCGTCAAGCCTGTCGAGACTCACCTCGATGGCGGCGGCGTTGTTATCGATGACGTCGTCGATCCTTGCATATTCCGCCTCTTCGGCCCGCGTTTCTATGAGCCGGGGGAGATCTTTCTGGACAGCCGTAGCCAGCTCGTCAAACTGAGCAGCAATATCCTGGGCAAGCTGTTTTTCTTCCGCCGTGTCGGCAAGCTGGGCAAGGTCTTCCAAATGCTTCCGGATATAGGCCGTACTCGTATTGATCTTCTCAAAACGTTCGGGAGCAATCTTCCCTTCCTCCCGGTCAATAATGGAATCCATGGCCGCCAGCACGAGATGCAGCTGGGCGCGGGCCATCCCGTTGACCACGGTTATCTGCTCGTACCGCAATTTCAACTGGTCAAAATCCCGCTGCACCCTGAAGTTCGTGGTAAGGGTCGTTGCCCCGAACACAAGCAGAATCAAGACGATTCCGCCCCCCAAAACCGACATTTTCTTGCCAATGGTCCATCCCGCCTTCATAGCGACACCTCCTTCTTGACCAAGATTCTTTCCCGCCCCGCGCGCCTTCACGCCGGAGAGATAAAATCCCTCCTGCCCCACCAGGAGAAAACGAATATGCCGATCCCCACGATCATCATAAAACATGAGAGCAGTTTATAGGAATTTTTACCAGAGACTTTTTGTGTTGCACCCGCCTTTTTTCCGACACCCCCCGTTCCGCCAAGAAGAGCACCGGGAGATAATGATTCAACATACTGAAATTACACATCAAATAGCACAACCCATCCCGCGCCCCCGTGTTTTTCCATTGCGGTAACCCTGGTTCTCCGGTAAAAGTGGCTGAACATTAGTTTTGGCGTATCGCGTTATTTCTCCGCTGGAAAAATCCGGCATCCCTTTGAACTGCCTGTAGCGCCATGCGATGACCGCCCAGCCCACGGGCTGAACGTCACCGGAATACTCCCAGTGCAGGGGAACACGGTTTGTATACTCATCCAGAAATTCTCAGATTTCGATTTCTTCCCCTGTCCAGGCTTTTTCTGATCCTAGCGGTTGCCTCCCTGGCCATGGGCGGCTTCACAGCCTGCGCCCCGCTGGAAAATCCCGGCATTACCAGAGTCAGCATGGGAACCAGACCCAAGGCTCCGGAACTGAAAATCGCCCCCCTCGCCTTAAAACAGGAAACCCCTCCCCCCCGGGAGGAAACACCGGATCCAGAGCCAAAAGAGGCTGACCCCCAAGCGCTTAAACTGGTGGTCAGCCCGGAAATAAGCGAACTGGCGCAACTCAGCGCCTGGGATGTGCTTCCCTTGCTCGGCACGGGTGAAGAAGCCGAATCCTACGATTTCCCACTCGCGATGAACGACCAGGTTGAATACTACCTGGATTTCTTCCAGACCCGCCATCGCAAGACCTTTGCCCGCTGGCTTGCCCGCTCCTCCCGGTATCTGCCCATGATCAAGGAAGAATTCGCCAAGGCCGGACTTCCTCTGGATCTCGCCTATCTGCCCATGATCGAAAGCGGCTTCAACACCACGGTCTCTTCCCGGGCCAGCGCGGTGGGAACCTGGCAGTTCATGCGGGCCACCGGCCAGAACTACGGCCTGGAGGTCAACAAATATGTCGACGAACGGCGCGATCCGGTAAAATCGACCAAGGCGGCGGCGGCCTATCTTTCAAAGCTGTACAAGGATTTCGATTCATGGCATCTGGCGGTTGCCGCCTACAATGCCGGAGAAGGACGAATCAAGAAGGCCATGAAGCAATCCGACACCGACGATTTCTGGGAGATTGCCCAGAGCCAATACATCCATTCGGAAACCAAGCTTTATGTCCCGCAGCTCATTGCCGCCATCATGATTGCCAAGGATCCGGGAAAATACGGGTTTGACAACATTGATTACGACGAGCCACTGGAGTACGAAACCGTCCATGTCCCGCGCGGAACCCCGATCAAGGCCGTGGCCCTGGCCTGCAGTCTTCCCGACGAGGATATCCTCGCCCTCAACCGGCACCTGTCCAAGGCCATCACCCCTCCCACCGAAGCGGATTACCCGCTACGGGTGCCGCCGGGCAAGAAGGAGTTGGTGAACAAAAACCTCCCCAAGGTCCGCCAGGTAACAGTTACCGAGTTTAACGACCACGAAGTGAGGCGCGGGGAAACCCTCACCACCATCTGCAGAAAATACAAACTGAGCAAAACCACGCTGTTGAAGGCGAACCACCTCGAACAGGAACGGCTCTCCCTGGGGCAACGGTTGCGGATCCCCTACCAGACCACGGCTTACAAAATCAGCGATGAACCGCTGCATTTCGATCGGGCCGGGGCGTCCAACATCCCCTTGCTTTCCATCCGCATGGAAACGGACGACGACGGCAAAGCCGGCAAGAAAAAGAAATCTCGCTCCGGTAAAAAAGAGAAGCAGGCGGAAAAATCCAAAAAACGGGTTCTTTCCTCGCCGGGCAAGGAAAAAAAATCCGCGCCTCCGACCAAGAAAGAAAAGAGCAAGAAATCCCCAGAGCCATCTCCTAAAAAACCAGGCTCCGGCAAAAAGAGATAAACCGCTGCCTGGCAGCAGCCCGAGGCTTGGATCGCTGATGAAACTTCAAGGCAAAACAGCCCTTGTTCTCGGAGGGGCAAAGGGGATCGGCAAGGCCATCGGCCTCGCCTTGGCAAAGGCCGGGGCCACGGTTGTGCTCACGCACCATGACTGGCCCGAGGAAGCAGCCGTCATGCAGGAAGAGCTTGCCGCCCTTGGCGGCAACCATCTGGCGGTTAAGGTAGACCTGCGGGATCCTGCGGCCATCCAGGAACTTTTCTCCACCATCCAGACCCGCTACACCGCCCTCCATATCCTGGTCAACAATATCGAGCGCGGCGGCATGCCCATTGTCCACGGCCACTACACCCCGGAGCAATGGGAGCTGGAGATGGCCACCACCCTGCGGGCCAAATGGTGGGTCATGCGTTCAGCCCTGCCTCTTTTGCGGGAAGCTGCCGAGGGTGCGGTCATTACCCTTTCCTCCATTGCCGGGATTGTCGGCCGCTCCGGTCCGGCGGGGCTCATCTTCAACGATGGTTACTCCGCGGCCAACCGCGCCATCTCCTCCTTTACGGAAACCTGGGCCAGGGAAGGCGCGCCCACAGTGCGGGTCAATGAATTGATGCTGGGATTTTTTGAAACCAGGCACGCCGAACAGACCCGGGGCTGGGGGTTGCTCAGCGGAGAACAACAGACCGCGATCCGCGAGCATATCCTGCTCAAACGGACCGGGAAAATCGAAGAAATCATCGCGGCGGTTTTCTTTCTGCTACAAGACGCCACTTACATGACCGGGGCGGTGCTGCGGATGGACGGCGGCTATGTGCTGGGGGGCGAGAAAATCCCGCCCATGCCGGTGGGGGTGGAGTAACAGGCGGGCAAGAGAGCGGAGCTTTTCTCCTTGCCTTGCAATTGCGATGGAATCGTGAAAAGTCAGAATTTGTCCAAGACAGTGCTTCGACAGGCTCAGCACGAGCAGTGTCAACGGCGACGGAACATCAATACATTAAGACAATATCCGTTCGTGCTGAGCCTGTCGAAGCACCATTTTTCTGCGGATCCATTACCTTTCGTCTCTTACTTCTTGTCGAGCCCCATCCTTATCAACAAATCCTCAACCGCCCATTTCGGAATCTGATGCAGGATCAGCTCCACGGCCTTGGCCTTCATGTCATCTTCATTTTTGGGAATCCCGCCCTCGCTCTCCGCCATCTCGGCAAAGATATCCTCGGCGTCGAACCAGCAGATCTCCTGGTCGTTTGTGCCATATACGGTCAACACCCGCCGGTTGGTTTCATGGAGGTGTTCCTCTTCCATCACCGCGCCGACCAGCTTCTTGGCCACTTCATAGGGAATGCATTGCGTATCTTCCGCGCTCATCGTTATCTCCTCGCTCTTTTTTGGTGTGCAGCCGTACTCAGTACCTTATTTCTCCGCGTTTTTCAAGCACTCCATGGGGCTGACCATCGTGGATTTCCGACCGCTTTCCGGCTTGACGGCTTCCGGGCGGACTGGTAATACAAAACCACTTGAGCCTCTTGCAAAAATCCAAAAAGTTCCCTCCCCCTCGGAGTCTGCGCTTACCTGGCGGAGAAGGGTTAGGGAGAGGGGGGATTCAATTTGGCAGAATTTTGCAAGAGGCTCACTTCTCACTTAAAGGCTTCCCATGCAGCACGAAACATTCATGCGCCTTGCCCTGCAACAGGCACAACAGGCCCTGGCCGACAACGAATTTCCCGTGGGCGCCGTCATTGTTGCCGGAAACGAACCGGTGGCTTTCGGCAAGCGCGAGAACAGCCGGAGCGAGACCGCCAACGAGCTGGACCATGCCGAGATTGTCGCCCTGCGGGATCTGCTTGGCCGCAGGCCGGATATCGACCGGCAGACCCTCACGGTCTATTCCACCATGGAGCCTTGCCTCATGTGCTACTCCACCATGCTGCTCAACGGCATCCGCACCTTTGTCTATGGGTATGAGGATGCCATGGGCGGCGGCACGAACGTGCGGCTTGCCCATCTCACCCCCCTGTACCAGGCCATGGAGCCGGAGGTGCGCATCCTGCCCCATATCCTGCGCCAGGAAAGCCTGGACCTTTTCAAGACCTTCTTCACCAGCCCGGAAAACAACTACTGGCAGGGCAGCCTGCTGGCAGATTACACCCTGGCCCAACCCTAGATAGCCCGCGCGCCATGAACCAGCCTGTCGCCAAAACCCTGCACTTCAAGCCGCACGAACGCAATATCTTCTTCCACCTCCTGACCGCGTGCAATCTCTCCTGCAAACATTGCTACATCAACCCGGCCCAGCACGGCACCGGAACCGTTTCCCGCGAAACCATGGAGCAATGGCTCACTCTTTTTTATGATCCAAGCAAAGAGAGCAACGTCATCTTCCTGGGCGGCGAGCCGACCCTGCACCCGGATCTGGTCCACGGCATCCGCTATGCCCGGACCCTGGGCTACAAAACCATCACCGTGGATTCAAACGGCTTTCTGCACCACGACCTGCTCAACCAGCTCAAGCCCGACGAGGCCGTGCTCAGCTTCAGCCTGGACGGGCCGAACCCGGAGGTCAACGACGCGCTTCGCGGCGATGGAGTTTTCGCCACCTGCACCGCCAACCTGCAAAAGGCCATTGACCTGGGCTTTGAGGTGAGTGTGATCTACACGGTGAGCCAATTGAATATCGCGCATCTGGCGGCCATGCCCGCACTTCTGGCGCGCTTGGGCTGCAAGCGGTTTTTCATCCAGGTCATCGGGTTGCGCGGCAAATCGGCAAGCGAACAGGAGGCGAGGCTCCAGGTTTCCCCGGAAGAATGGCTGGCCGTGATCCCAGGGGTGGCCAAGGATGCGGCCCAACGGGGGATCCATGTCATCTATCCCAAGGTTTTTCTGGAGCCGGGGGAGGAATTTCAGTGCGCGGGCAATGTGGCGGAGAACTACTTCATCTTCCCCAATGGCCGGGTCTACCTCTGCCCCCTGTGCGAGGATTTCCCCCTGCACACCTTCCGCATTGAGAACAACTGCCTGGTTGAAAACAGCGGGATCACCGAAAAAAGGCTTTTTTCGCTGAACATCCCCGAGGGGTGCGTGATGAACAAACTCCTGCAACCCGGCAACATCGAATACCGGGCGAACGGCAGCCCGCGCCACCGCATTTCCTGCTGCCTGCTCAAGCAGGAGATCCGCCCCGAATCGTCACGCACGCAAGAGTAGCCAAACGCAACACCAAAAAAAGGCGGTTGGGCTTTGCGCCACAACCGCCTGTACAACCGCTCCCAAGGGATTTCAACAGAGGCAAAAAGGACTGCTCAGCGGCTGCCGAGATTCAATCCCCACCTATCATTGCGGGGTGAACTTGGTTTTTTCACTTTTCTTGGCCTGTTTGGCTGCCTTCTTTTCCTTCATGGTCTTGGCCGGTTCCTTCTTGACTGATTTCTGGGTGTCCTTGGCTTTACTCATGATTGATGCTCCTGATGGTTGAGGTTAGGCACACACCGCGACCGGCGAACCGCAAGGCCCTGGAGGCGGTGCTGCTCATGGATTCATCATGCCTTTTTCCGCTCATTATGGCAAGCATTACGCACACGAGGCAAGGGGAAAATTCTCCATTGTTGCCTGGGCGCTAATCGTCTAATATAACGTCTTTCCTTTTCACTCTCGGGGACGCATCCCCTCTTTTTCTTGGGAACAGCTATGAATATAACACTTCTGGACTACGGCGCAGGCAATGTCCGCAGCGTCCGCAACGCCATCAAAAAACTCGGCTTCACCGTTACCGACGCCAAAACTCCGGCGGATATCCTGGCTGCGGAAAAACTGATCTTCCCCGGTGTGGGCAGCTTTGGCAGCGCCATGCAGCGCTTGCACCAGTTCGGCTATGTCGAGCCTCTGCTCGCATACCTCCGGGCCGACCGCCCATTCCTGGGCATCTGCCTTGGGCTGCAAACCCTGTTCGAGGGAAGCGAGGAGGCCCTGGGCGTGGCCGGGCTGGGGATCATCAAGGGCCAGGTCAAACGGTTCGCCGAGACAACCCTTTCGGTGCCGCAGATCGGCTGGAACGGCATCCGCATCAAAAAGCCCTCCCGGCTGCTGGCCGGTTTCGCGGAGGAAAAACTCTACTTTGTCCACTCCTACCGGGCCGCCATGGAACCCGGCAACGAGGAGTGGGTGCTGACCACCACCGACTACGGCGAGGAGTTCATCAGCTCGGTGCAGAAGGGCAACGTGGCGGCTTGCCAGTTCCATCCGGAAAAAAGCGGCGCTGCCGGACTGGCGATTCTCAAAAACTTTTTGGAAGCCACGGACCTTTCCGCTGCTGGCCCCATGGAAATCTCCACCTCGCTTACGGAAACCCGGCTCGCCAAGCGGATCATCGCCTGCCTCGATGTGCGCAGCAACGACAACGGCGACCTGGTGGTGACCAAGGGCGACCAGTACGATGTCCGCGAAGCCCAAGGCGAGGTGCGAAACCTCGGCAAGCCGGTGGAGCTGGCCCGCCGCTACTACGAGGAAGGTGCAGACGAGATCACCTTTTTAAACATCACCGGCTTCCGGGACTTCCCCATGAAGGACCAGCCCATGCTGGAGGTTTTGCAGCGCACCTCGGAACAGGTCTTCGTACCGCTCACCATCGGCGGCGGCATCCGCGAATTCACCGACTCGGAGGGCAAGCACTACTCGGCCCTGGATGTGGCCTCGGAATATTTCCGCTCCGGGGCCGACAAGATCTCCATCGGCAGCGATGCTGTACTCATTGCCGAGGAATACCTGAAGACCGGCAAGAAAACCGGGGCCAGCTCCATCGAGCAGATCTCGGCAGTGTACGGCAATCAGGCGGTGGTGATCTCCGTTGACCCGCGGAGGGTCTATGTGAAATCGCCGACTGACACCCCGCGCCACACCATCCAAACCAAATTCCCCGGACCAAACGGCGAGGAGTATTGCTGGTACCAGTGCACCATCAAGGGAGGCCGGGAAGGCCGCGAGGTGGACGCCCTGGAGCTGGCCACCTCCTGCGAGGCCTTGGGCGCCGGGGAGATACTGTTGAACTGCATCGACAAGGACGGCACCAATTCTGGCTTTGACTTGGAGCTGATCAATCAGGTCCGGCAAGCGGTCTCCATCCCGGTCATCGCCTCAAGCGGCGCGGGCAAGGTGGAGCATTTCTCCGAGGTGTTCGAGGCGACCGGAGCCGAGGCAGCCCTGGCGGCAGGGATCTTCCACCGGCAGGAGGTGCCCATCAGCGCGGTGAAGGCGCATCTGCGGAATAAGGGGATTGAGACGCGATAGTGATAAGGACGGGGGGGGGGTGCCCCCCCGGACTACCTCCGAGCTAACAAACTAACTCCGTCCCCTCGGAACTTTCTTGGCGAAAAAATACAATTTGACGCAGAGGTATTACTCTGGTTATACTCAAAACATGAAAACAGCAATCTCTATCCCTGACAAATTATTTCGCGTTGCGGATCAATTCGCCAAAAACCATGGCTTCTCACGTAGTCAATTATTTGCTGAGGCTGTTGCGCAATATCTTGAGCGGCACCCTTCTGACCATATCACCAAACAACTCAATGAAGTTTATACATCCAACCCTGCAAAATTGGATGAATCTCTTTCCAAAATGCAATTCAGTTCGATAGAAAAAGAAGAATGGGAGTGAATCGAGGGGAAATCTGGTGGGCCGCACTTCCTGAGCCGGTTGGTTCCACACCCGGTTACAAAAGGCCAATACTCATTATCCAATCAAACGAATTTAATAAAAGCAACATCAATACATTAATTGCTGCGGTAATCACCTCAAATACCCGTCTGGAAGCTGCACCGGGAAACGTCACCCTCTCCGCCCAAAATTCAAAGTTACCGAAAGAAAGCGTAATCAACGTTTCTCAAGTAATCACCATTGATAAATCATTTTTAACCGAAAAAGTTCACACCCTTTCAAATGCAATTATGGCCCAAGTTGATGAGGGGTTGAGGTTAGTCCTGAAATTATAGCAAAATTTAATTGGGGAGTGTCCCTTATTTCTGCGGAGCAAGGGGATTAAAACGGGGTAGCTTCCCCCTTGAATGGGCGACCGATGGCAATGAGCAGGATGCGCTAAAACGGAACTTCGCTTTACTTTTTCTTTAGTGTTCCATATTCTGTTAAAGAATATCGTACAGGTGGAAATCAGTCACAAAAAACCTGATGGTGTTCATCCGAATTCGGCATTCCCCTCGAATTCACGGGGGGAAAGGAGTCGTGAAACTATGGCTGCTACAGTAGAAAAAATTATGCATGAGGCCATGGGCCTTCCCCCTGCACTCCGGGCGTTTGTGGCCGAAAAACTGATAGAGAGCCTTGACATGCCTGACAATCCCCTGTCGGCGGAATGGCAAGAAGAAATTCGGCGACGCTGTGCTGAAGTTGACAATTCCGCAAGCCAGCTACGCGATGCAGATTCCGTATTCAAGAATGCCTATGCCTCGCTGACATGAAAGCGGTCGTCTTTCAGGAAGATGCTGAAACCGAGATGCTTGAAGCGGCAGCCTATTACGAAGCTCAGCAAAGCGATCTCGGCAGGCGGTTTCTGGCTGCGGTGCAAGACGCCATCAATCGTATCGTATTGAACCCAAGTTTGTATCCTGTTGTGGTATTCGATGTCCAACGATGTCTTACGAAAATATTCCCTTTCGGGGTTCTGTTTCGAGACCGTCCCGAACAAATCGAAGTGATAGCGGTTATGCACCTGCACCGTGCACCAGATTATTGGCAAAAGAGGCGGTAATTGGGGAAGAATCGCTATTGTTTTAGAACAACAACCGGAAAGGCTGGGCGCGCTCAAATACCAAGTGCAACATTTTTAGGAGATAATGTTGCATGGGGAAAATCTACGAGCAGTTGAGTATTGAAGAGCGAACGATGATCCAAACACAGCTGGAAATGGGAATCAAGC
>JBAYUD010000018.1:0-48567 GCA_041675265.1 Desulfurivibrionaceae bacterium
GCGATCCAACTGGGATACCTCCCCCGGCTGCGCATCACCCATACCTCGTCCTCCCACATCGGCCAGATTTACGTAGGGCCGGTGAACTGGGCCCTGATGCTCTGCACCATCGGCCTGGTCCTGGGCTTTCAATCGTCAAGCAAACTGGCCGCCGCCTATGGCGTGGCAGTGAGCGCCACCATGTTGATCACCACCACCCTCTTTTTTGTGGTGGCCAGCAAGCGCTGGGGTTGGAACCGGCTGGCCGCCGGCCTGCTCACCGCCCTTTTCTTTGTGGTTGATCTTCCCTTTTTCGGGGCGAACATGAGCAAAATCTTCCATGGAGCCTGGTTCGCCCTGGCCATTGGCGGTTTCTTCTACCTCATTATGCTGACCTGGGAACAGGGCCGTGAAATCCTTGGCAACAAGATGCGGAGCCTGACTCCGAGGCTGGAGGAATTCAAGAAGATGCTGGCGGACAATCCCCCGCAACGGATCAACGGCCAGGCCGTGTTCCTGACCCGGGGCCACGATATCGTGCCCGCCGCGCTGATGCACAACATGAAGCACAACAAGATCCTGCATTCCGAGGTGGTTTTCCTGAATATCCGCACCGAGGAAATCCCCAGGGTGCCGAATTTCGAAAAAATCGAGGCTGAAAAACTGGGCGCGGGCCTTTACCGCATCATTGCCCACTACGGCTTCATGGAAGAACCGAAGATCGACACCATCTTCGCCCTGGCCCGCAGCAAAGGGATAAACCTGGACATGACCGAGGCAAGCTTTTTCCTGGGAAGGGAAAAACTCTCCATCGGGGAACAACCCCAAATGTGGCGCTGGCGCTCGCATCTTTTTCTCTTTCTGGCGCGCAACGCCATGGATGCGGCGGCGTTTTTCGACATCCCCTCGGATCAGGTCATCGAGGTTGGCGTTCAGCTGGAGCTGTAACCCCGGAAGCAAAAATAGAAAAACTTGACCGCCGTGTCTCCTGCCTCCTCTCCGATCGATCAGCCCCCGAGACGGTCGAATTTTCGATTGCGAAGGTAGAGGCAAATATCTCCGGCCACCATGGTTCCGTTCAGGATATACAGACCGATCACCGGATCGGGGCTGAAAAATATCTTGTGCAGAATGCCGGAAACATACCCGAGAAGAACCACCCCTAGGAAAAAAAGGCTCTTGCCGGCATTGGTCCGGGAGCGGTAGGAACGGATGAGGGAAAAAGGCCAGGCCGCACCAAAGCAGACCAACATCGCAATCTCAAAAATACTCATATCTCTCCCAATCGTTCTCCAACGGAATAAATCAACCGCTACCGGCAGCAGTCAAACCAAGGCGAAGATGCCGGTCAACAATATTGCATCGACCGGAAAAGAGCTGTACTATTTTTCACAGGATAACAGAACCGGCGCGCAGCGGCGCAACTCGCTCCAACGCACGCCCAGACCGGCTTTCCCGAGCCGTTTCCCCTCTCAACAGAGAACTTACCATGGCAGAAAAATTTTCTCGCCTCGCGCTGATCATCTGTACGAGCCTGATCCTGGCTTTTGCCCCTGTCCCCAATGCCCTGGCCCTTGAAAAAAACCTGATATTCCGGGGCGGACCGGCCGGAGGCACCTTCCAGGAGGTGGCCGACGCCGTGGCGGCATACCCGGGAGTCAAGGCCCTCTCGCCCTTGAGCCTCACACCCCAGCCATCCGCGGGCTCCCTGGAAAACCTGCGCGAAATCCATGCCGGCCAAGCCGACTTCGGCCTGGTCTACTCCGGTCATGCCTACCTTGGCCGCAACGGCCTGCTGCACGACGACAGCAATACCTACGACAAGGTCCTGGCCGTGGCCTCCCTCTACGGCGCCCCAGCCCAGCTCGTTGTCCGCAGAGGTTCCGGCATATGCCGCGTTAAGGATCTCAAGGGGAAGAGGGTGGGAGTCGGCAGCCCGGGCTCAGGCGCCTTTGCCAACTGCGAGCTTTTCTTCAAACATCTGGGGGTCTGGGACACCATCATCCCCAGTCATATCGGCTACAACGAGGTGGCCCTGGCCTTTGCCAACAAACGGCTCGACGCCTTCTGGCTATTTACCGGTTTTCCGAACAGCGCCATCACCATGGCCGCTCGAACCGGCAAGATCGACCTGCTCAATCTCGATGCCGAAGCCAGGGCCAGCGGCTTCTACAAAAAATATCCCTACTTCACCGCCCGCACTCTGCCTGCGGGAACCTACCGGGGAATAAACCACAGCACCCGGTCCTTCCAGGATTCCACCCTCCTGGTGGCTGGCGCCGAGGTTCCGAACGAGGTGGTCTACCGGCTGCTTGCCACCCTCTACGACAAAAAAGGACTGCGCTACCTGAAAAAACAGAATCCCGCCCTGAAAGGCATGACCCGGCGCTCCGGCGCCAGGGACGTGATCATCCCCATGCACCCGGGCGCCATCCGGTTCTGGAAAGAAAAAGGGCTCCTCTGATCTCTTGCCGCAATCACCGGGGCACAATCGGCAGATAGCGGGGCTGCCAGCCCATCATCTCCACCAGGCGCTGCAACCGCTCCCGCTTGTAATCATGCTGATAGGTGCTGTACACGCAGGGTTTGGCCACCCCTCGACTGATGGCCGATTCGCCCACGGCTGAAGCCACGGCCAGACTCACCTCGCGCAGCTTGGCCACCGGGGGAAGAAGGATGCCCTTTTTGAGATCCGCGGCCGACACCTGCCCGGCCACCGCCTGGGCCGCGGCGCTGAAAAACTGGGGCAGCACCTCCTGGGCTCCCGAGGCCATGACGCCCAGCCCCACCCCAGGAAAGATAAAAACATTGTTGCACTGCCCCACCCTGACCGGCAGCCCGCCGGCAATCACCGGCTCAAAGGGGCTGCCCGTGGCAACCAGGGCGCTGCCGGAGGTCCATTTATGGATGTCGGCGGGAATCGCCTCGGCCAGCGCGGTGGGATTGCTGAGCGGCAGAATGACAGGCCGCCGGGTGTTGCCCTGCATGGCCTGAACGATATACCTGCTGAAAGCGCCGGATTGGCCCGAGGTGCCGATCAACACGGTTACCCGAGCCTTTTGGATCACGTTCAACAGGCTGCCGTCCGTTTTCGCGCTGTACCAGTCCAACGCGGCCGGATCCTTGGCAAACTTCTGTTTGTATGGTTCAAGCTCGCGCTCGGTGGTCACCAGCCCCTTGCTGTCCACGGTGAAAATCCTCGCTCTCGCCTCTTGCAGACCAAGCCCGGCCTCAACAAGCGCGGTCTCGAGCTGTTCGGCAACCCCGACCCCGCCCGCGCCCGCGCCATAGATCAGATACACCTGCTTGCCAAGCGGTTCCTTCTTGATCTTCATGGCGCTGAGCAGAGCCGCCAGGGTCACGGCCCCGGTGCCCTGAATATCGTCATTGAACGAGACAAGGTCATGCAGATACGTGTCGCGGATGGCAAAGGCCTTCTGCTTGGAAAAATCCTCCCACTGGCAGAGGGCATGGGGGAACACCGCCTTGAACGCCTTGGCAAAACGCCGGACAAAGGCAAGATACTCCTCGCCGACCAAGCGGGGATGCCACCAGCCAAGATAGTTGGGGTCGTTCAAGAGCGCGGCGTTGTCCGTTCCCACATCAAGGGAGATGGGCAGACAATGCCAGGGCGCGATTCCGGCTCCCTGGGTGTAAAGCATGAGCTTGCCGAGACAGATGGAGATCCCGCCCACCCCCTGATCGCCGATACCCAGAATACCCTGATTGTCGGTGACCACCGCCACCCGGATCTGCCTGGTTTTGAAGCGGCCCAGAATCTCCTCGGCCCGGTCGATATTGCCGGGGAAAAAATGCAACCCGTTTGCCCTGCGGAACATGGAGGAATACTGACGGCATGCCTCGCCCACCGTGGGCGTATAGATGATCCGCATGAAGCGCTCGATGTCGCTGGCGATAACGGCATGGGCCAGGGTCACGTTCCGGTCGTAGAGGGAGCGAAGATAAACAAATTTTTCCAGATCGCTGGTTGTCCGCTCAAGCGACTCCAGGCAGTTGTCCACCTGTTGCTCCAGGGTGCGGACGCTGGGCGGCAGGGTTCCTTCCAGCTGGAGCTGTTCCCGCTCCTCCCTGGTAAAGGCGGTTCCCTTGTTGGTGAACTGGTTGTCATAGACCCCGAGCCAGCGGGTGAAGACCTCGATCACCTTGGTGTTGCCATAGGGATCGTACTGAAAACGAAAGCTTTGTTGCGGCATGGATGCACTCTCTGGGCTGAACTTTGAATGCGTTACGGTCTAAAACCATGGCCGCCGTCTCCGGCGGCAAGACCAGCTCCATTTCTTACCATTTCCTCCTCCATCCTGACCAGTACTTTTATCCGGTTCATTCCTTGGAAGGGGGCAGACTCGAAACGCGTGCGCAAAATATCTTGAACCGGCCCCATCTTTGCGGTAAAGGCCCATTGCGGCCCCACCCGATCTTGGGTAAGCTCTGGTTCACCCTTTCTTCTTCCTTATTTACCGGGTTTTTAATGATGACACACTGGAAAAACCTGCTTGCCCGCAGCATAACCACCCCGGAACAGCTGGGCCACCATTTCGGCTCCGATTTTTCGGCCTTGAACACCGTGAGCGAACAGTTTCCCATGCGGATCAACCCCTACTATCTGGGCCTGATCAAATTCCCGGGTGATCCCCTCTGGCGGCAGGCCGTGCCCGACCCGCTGGAGCTTGAGGACAGCATCTGCCTTACCGATCCCCTGGACGAGGAAAACCGCTCGCCGGTGGAAAACCTGGTCCACACCTATCCGGACCGGGTTCTCTTTCTGGTGGCCGGCCAATGCGCCATGTACTGCCGTTTCTGCACCAGAAAAAGGAAGGTGGGCACCAGCCGCATGCTGGTCAGCCGGGAAACCATGGAAGACGCCTTTGCCTATCTGCGCAAAAACAAACAGATCCGCGACGTTCTCATTTCCGGCGGGGATCCGCTGCTTTTGAGCGACGAAACCCTGGCCTGGCTGCTGGACAACCTGCGGGCCATCCCCTCGGTCCAGATCATCCGTATCGGCAGCCGGGTTCCCTGCACCCTGCCCATGCGGATCACCACCCGGCTGACTGCAATTCTCAAACGGTATCACCCGCTCTACATCAATACCCATTTCAACCACCCCGACGAGATAACCCCCGAGGCAACCAAGGCCTGCGCCCGTCTGGCCGGGGCCGGAATCCCCCTGGGCAACCAGACCGTTTTGCTCCGGGGCGTCAACGACAACGCCGCAACCATCACCGAGCTCATGCACAAGCTGCTCATGATCCGGGTAAAACCGTACTATCTTTTCCAGGCCGACATGACCCGGGGCACCAACCACTTCAGAACCAGGGTGGAGACGGGTCTCGGGATCATGCAGTCCCTGATCGGCCATACCTCCGGCCTGGCCGTGCCGACCTTCGCCATTGACGCGCCGGGCGGGGGGGGCAAGATCCCGCTTACCCCCAGCTACCTCACCTCCCTGGGCAAAACCGTCACCTTGAAAAATTATCTCGGCGCTCCGTGCAGCTACCACAACGATCTTGACTAAGGCTTGTCCGTAAATAAGCTCTAAAGCTAACTCCCCTTTTCTTAACAATGATAAGATTGCCTCTGTCAGCCATGTTTGATACCATTTAATCAGGACCATGGCACAAGGAGGCCAAGCATGCTGAAAAAGATCCTCATTGCCGTTGACGGCTCGCCATACAGCACCAACTCCCTCCGCTACCTCGGCCAGCTTTTCCACCACCTCCCGGAGGTCCATTTCCATCTTCTCTCCATTGTTCCGGCAAGCAGCGCCGGCTCAGCCGCCAAAGACTGGCTGACAGAAGCGGAACTGCTCAACACCGTAAGCCCGGCCACCCGTAAGCTGCTGGCTTCCCAGAAAAACTACATGCTCCAGGCCACGGACACCCTGAAGCGGCTCGGCATTGCCGACGAACAGATCCAGACCTCCGTCCACCTCTCCCAGCGAAGCGTGGCCCAGGACATCATCCATGAGGCCCGGCAAGGGAAATACGACGCCCTGCTCATCGGCCGTCGCGGCATCGGCAAGCTGGAAGAGATGATCATGGGCAGTGTTTCGGCAACCATTCTGGAGAAATGCCATGATGTCCCCCTGTGGATCATCGACGGCCAGGTCAACTCCTGCAAATTCCTGGTGCCGGTGGATGGCACCAGCCATTCCCTGAAGGCCATCGACCATCTGGCCTTTATCATTGCCGACAACCCCTGCGCCGAGGTGACCCTTTTTTACTCCAAAGCCCTGCTGGGCAGCCATCCCAGAATCGAGCCCAAGGATTTCTATGCCGTTTGGGGCGAGGAGTGGTGCGAAGAGCATTTGCGCAGGGAGGACAGCCTGTTCCATGCCCCCAAGCAAATCCTTATCGACAGCGGCTTCCCGGCGGAGCGGATATTTTGGCTGGAAACCTTCATGGGCATCGACCCAAGCCGACAGATTCTTCGCCAGGCCCTGATCGATGATTTCGGCACCATTGTCATGGGCCGCCGTGGAGAGGAGGTCAGCAAGGGCATCTTCCGGGGGGTGTCCGACCGGGTATTGCTCATGGCCGAAAAGGTGGCGATCTGGATCATCGGCTGACCAACGGACGATACCAGTTGACAGGCAGGCCGCTTCCACATACAAAATAGAGAGTTGCCGTTGAAACTGCTCAGGCAGGGGGGGGGCCATGACCTTAAAAATTCTCGTGGTGGACAACCACCCGATGATCCTGAAACTCCTGGCCAATTTCCTGGAAAAGGAAGGCCACGAGGTGATGACGGCCAGCGATGGCCTGGCGGCCCTCAGCGTGCTGGAGGTCTACACGCCGGACATCGTCTTTGTCGACCTGGTCATGCCCAACATCGGCGGCGACAAGCTCTGCCGGATTATCCGCAACATCCCCAGATTCACCGAACTTTTCATCGTCATCCTTTCCGCCATTGCCGCGGAGGATGACGTCGATTACAAAAAGTTCGGAGCCAATGCCTGCATCGCCAAAGGGTCGATCAAATCCATCCAGAAACACGTTCTTTCGATGATCCACCATCTTGCGGACAAATCCCAGGCCACCCTCGAGCCTGTGGCAAATCTTGAAGAGATCCAGCACCGGAGCATTACCAGAGAGCTGCTTTCCTCAAAAAATCATTTTGAAGCCATTATCAACAACATGTCCGAGGCAGTTTTCGAACTGACCCCGGAGGGCACCATAATCTTTGTCAATCTGGCCGCCCTGAATCTGTGCAACCTTGCCGAGGAAAAGCTGCTGGCGGTAAACCTTGCAACGCTTTTTACCGAGGATAGCCACGAAAAAATTTCAACCCTGCTTTCACACCCGGAATGCTTGCCCCAGCTCATCGAAGACGATCCGCCCACTCTTGCAAACGGCAAACATGTCGCCCTGCATTTCCTGGAACTCCGCCAGGACGACCAGCCCACCATAATCCTCATGGCCAAGGACATCAGCGACCGCTACGAAGCGGAACATGCCTTGCTGGCCAACGAAACACGCTTCCGCGAGCTGTTCAACAACATGAGTTCCGGGGTTGCGGTCTACGAGGCAAAAAATATCGGGGCCGACGATTTTGTTTTTGTGGACTTTAACCGGGCAGCGGAACGCATCGAAAAAATCCGCAAGGAGCAGGTGATCGGCAGATCACTGCTCGAGGTCTTTCCCGGAGCAAGGGAGTGCGGTTTTCTTCCCGTGCTGCAACGGGTCTGGCAGACCGGCCGACCGCAACATCACCCGATTTCGCTGTATAAAGACAACCGCCTGACCGGCTGGCGGGAAAATTACCTGTACAAGCTGCCATCCGGCGAGGTTGTCGCCATCTTCGAGGACGTCACCGCCAGAAAACAAGCGGAAAACAAGCTCTCCATCGAATCGGCCATGAACGGGGCCGTGGCCAGGATCTCCAGAAAAATCATCTCCTCCGATTCCCTAAAGGAGATTTCCTCGGCCCTGCTTGAAGAGATCCTGAATTTGACCGGCAGCAAGCACGGGATTATCGATCTGGTGGATCCGAAGACGGACAACCTGATGGCTCTGGCCTTTTCCCCGGAGATGCGGTCCATATGCACCATGCATGAAGAAGGCGACACCCTTGTTCACGCCCCCCAAGGCCTTGTCAGCTGGGTTCTCGCAAGTAAAACCTCCATCCTGTCAAACTCGCCGCCCGCCGACTCCAGGGCAAAAGGCATTCCTGCCGGGGCGGCTTCCCTCACCCGTCTTCTGGCCGTTCCGGCCATGTTCAACAACGAGCTTCTCGGCATCATCTCCGTGGCCGACAGCCCCCGCAACTATGAAAAACGGGATCTCGACACCGTTGACCAATTTGCCTCGCTGTTCGCCCTGGCGGCGCAAAAAAAACAGGCTCAGGATCACATTGCCCACCTGGCCCATCATGACCCCCTCACCGGCCTGATCAACAGACATCTTTTCCCGGACCGGCTGGCCCAGGCCATGATCATGAGCCAGCGGCACCGGAATAAAATCGCCCTCCTCTATGTCGATCTGGACAAATTCAAACAGATCAATGACGCGCACGGACACCTGGCGGGAGACGCGGTCCTCATAGAGGTTGCCTCCAGACTGCGCGGTCTGCTGCGCGACTCGGACACGGTTGCCCGCATGGGCGGGGATGAATTCGTGGTGATCCTCCATGATATCTTCTGCAAAGCCGCCGTGAAAACCGTAGCAAAAAAAATTATCGATACCCTGAGCGCGCCCATCCTTTTTAAGGATACGCGATTCACGGTCACGGCCAGCATCGGCATCAGCATCTACCCCGACGATGACAAACAGATCGACGTGCTGCTCCAGAAAGCGGACAAGGCCATGTATCAGGCAAAGAATTCCAGCACAACCCACTACATCTTTTACGAAGGATGACCTTGGAAAATCCTGACTAATTGTGTATTCTTGTTTGCATGTTTTTTTGACTTGTATCACCCGATACTCATGAAGGACCGGGCGTCCATGCCCAGCCACAGAGCAGTCTGCCCGGAGCCAACCATGCTTGCCAAGGTTATCAGCGGAACGGTGTTGGGCGTTGACGGACATCTCGTTGACGTGGAGGTTGACATCACCATGGGCTTGCCCGTCTTCACCATCGTCGGCCTTCCCGAAGGCGCGGTGCGGGAAAGCAAGGACCGGGTCAAGGCGGCCATCAAGAACTGCGGCTATGATTTCCCCAATCGGCGCATCACCGTCAACCTCGCTCCTGCCGATCTCAAAAAATCAGGCACCGGCTTCGACCTGCCCATCGCCCTCGGCATCCTGGCCTCCACAGGAATAATCAACACGGAAATCCTCTCCCGAACCTGTGTTACCGGAGAGCTTTCCCTGGATGGCGGCCTGCGACCAACTCCCGGCATTCTCCCCATTGCCCTGGCCGCACGAGACGCAGGCTATGCCAACTACCTCGTGCCCGAGGCCAATGGCGCGGAAGGCGCCGTGGTGGATGGAATCAACACGGTGAGTGTAACCACCCTGCATGAAGCGGTGGAACTCCTTGCCGGGAAGAAAGAACTTTCCCCGATATCCATAGGCCACGCCGACCTGTTCCGCCAAACAGACACCCCGGAAAACGATTTTTCCGAGGTCAAGGGACACGCCCATGTAAAACGGGCGCTGGAGGTTGCCGCAGCGGGAAGACACAACATCTTGCTCTCCGGCCCGCCTGGCTCGGGAAAAACCATGCTGGCCCGCAGGCTCCCCTCGATCCTGCCCGATCTTTCCTTTGCCGAGGCCCTGGAAACCACGAAGATCTATTCCACCATGGGGCTCATCCCCAAGGAAAAAAGCCTGATCACCACCAGGCCTTTTCGTGCTCCACACCATACCATTTCCGATGCCGGACTGATTGGAGGCGGGCAAATCCCGAGGCCCGGCGAGGTCTCTCTTGCCCACAATGGCGTGCTTTTTCTTGACGAACTGCCCGAATTCAAACGCAATGTCCTGGAGGTTCTGCGCCAGCCCCTGGAAGACGGCCAAGTCACCATTGCCAGGGCCTCGCAATCACTCCATTTTCCCGCGGACTTCATGCTGGTTTCGGCAATGAACCCCTGCCCATGCAGCTTCCTAGGCTCGGACAAGGACTGCCTCTGCACCCCCCCGCAAATCCAACGCTACCGCAGCAAACTCTCCGGCCCCCTGTTGGATCGGATTGATATCCATCTTGAAGTGCCTGCCGTAAAGGTCCAGGAACTCACAGCCATGCAGGCAGGTGAGAGTTCGGCGGCGATCAAGGCCAGGGTAAGCAAGGCACATGGCATTCAGCAGGCACGCTTTGCCGAGAGACCGGCAGTGTACTTCAACAGCCAGATGGGGCCAAAAGATCTCAAACGCCATTGCTCCCTTGACAGCCAGGGACAAACATTGCTGGTGCAGGCCACAACCCGGCTTGGCCTTTCGGCCAGGGCGTATCACCGCATCCTGAAGATCGCCAGAACCATTGCCGACCTGGAAGAAAGCCCGAACATCCTCTCCAGCCACCTTGCCGAGGCCATCCAATACCGGCGCCTGCCAAACCAATAATCCAGCTCCACACACAGGCAGCCCCTGGGTATGATCAGAGATTCGCCTCAATAGACTTGCGAAAGCCAAGAAAACATTTTAGGGTGGGCAGGAGGCACATTCGGAATAATATAATCCACCTTCTTCAATCAAGCGATGAGTTCACATGACAGAGGCAAAGGGAAATCATACCCGGCAACGGCTGCTGGAAATCTTTGCCATGGTCAACATGGACTCCCTGCCGGCCATGTCCGAACATGTAACCGAACTCATCTCGCTGCTGGGCAGTAGCCGGGCCACCGCCCAGGAAGTAGCCAACACCATCCTCAAGGATTACTCCCTCACCACCAGGATTCTACAGGTGGTAAACTCCGCCTATTATTCGCGCGGAACCCCGGTCAGCACCATATCGCGGGCCATTACCGTGGTCGGCTTTGACACCCTGCGCCAACTCGCCGCCACCATGGCGCTTTTTGAGGAATTCATGCGGACCGGCACCGAAAAAGATGAAATTGCCGGAACCTTTACCATGTCCCTCGTCAGCGCCACCCAGAGCAGAATCTACTGTGAACTGAAAAAGAACTCCCGCATCTCTTCGGAAGAGGCATACATCTGCACCCTGCTGCACAAACTGGGAAAACTTGTTATCCTGGTCTATCTGCCGGTCCAGTATCAAGCGATCGAGCAGCACATGCAAAAGGGATACTCAGAGGATCACTCGACCCGCATCGTGCTCAAGGATCTGACCTACAGCCAAATTGGCCGTGAAATTTCGACCTTCTGGAATTTCTCCAAAAGAATTGTCGATTGCATGGATACAGACCCGCCAAAACCAGAGAAAAGCCGGGACGCCTTCCTTTTCCTCCAGAATCTTGTTGTCTTCAGCAACAAGCTGACCTCTGCTTTTTTCAATGGAACCAAGCTTGAGCTTACCGACCTCATTTACAAATTTGGCGGCATCCTTGAAATCGGCCAGGAAGAGGCCCTTACCCTGGTGGACAGGAGCCTCGGTGTCTGCGAAAATTACTCAAAAGCCATGCGCGACGGCTTGAACAAGATCCAGAAAGGGCGCACAAATCAGATCACCGTAGCCAAAGACCCTTCCGGGCACTGGGTTCGCCTGAGTTAAGGGGGTTTCCCTTCTCCAACAAAGCCTTCCAATCGCCGGACGGCCAAACCAGATACACGACGACATTCCCTGTCTCCGCAAGGATCCGGGCAATCTTCCCTTGACAATTCGCTACCACTCCGTGGTACTAATACAAAATAATCTACTCACCCTTCTTGTTTCTTCCGCCAGGGGCAATCGATGGACAAAGAAAACTTTTTGTTGGCACGCAAGAAAGTTGGCAAGACTCAAAAACAACTGGCCGAACTCTTGGGCTCGTCTACAAAGGCCATCCAAGGCTACGAACAGGGCTGGCGCTCCATTCCCGCCCACGTCGAACGGCAGATATTCTTCCTGCTCTCCCGCCAGCGCCAAAAAGACACCTGCAGCCCCTCGCCCTGCTGGGAAATAAAAAAATGCCCAAAGGAGAGACGGGAGCAATGCCCAGCCTGGGAATTTCAGGCCGGAGAATTATGCTGGTTCATCAACGGCACTATTTGCGAATGCAAGGCGCAGAAAAACTGGAAGGGCAAAATGAATATCTGCCGGGATTGTGAAGTACTTTCCCCTTTTCTCTAATTTTTTTTCTTTCCCGGCTGAAGACAAATCCACCTTCCGATTCCGTAACAACCAAACGAAGAAATTCCCACCCTTCGCAGGAGGACGCGCCATGCCACGAATTTCCCCTGACATTACCGCAATCATAGGCAAGACTCCCATGCTCCGCCTGTCTCGGCTCGGGGCGGGACTCCATGCTCCGCTGTTAGCCAAACTGGAATCCCAAAACCCTCTGGGAAGCATCAAGGACCGTATCGGCCTGGCCATGATCCGCGCCGCCGAGGAGCAGGGACTGCTTACCCCCACAACCACCATCATCGAGCCAACCAGCGGCAATACCGGCATCGCCCTGGCCTTTGTCTGCGCTGCCAGAAAATACCGGCTTGTCCTGACCATGCCGGAAACCATGAGCCTGGAACGGCGCACCCTCCTCAAACACCTGGGCGCCGAACTGGTTCTTACCCCGGGCAGCGAAGGGATGAGGGGAGCAATAACCAGGGCGGAAGAGCTCCTCGCCAAAACCCCGGACAGCTTCATGCCCAACCAGTTCAGCAATCCGGCAAATCCGGAGATCCATCGTCAAACCACGGCCAAGGAGATATGGGAAGACACGGACGGCGCCATCGATTTTTTTGTAGCCGGGGTAGGCACCGGCGGCACCATCACGGGGGTCGGCGAGGTGATCAAGGCGCAAAAGCCATCCCTGCATGTGGTGGCGGTGGAACCGGCCGACTCTCCGGTGCTATCCGGAGGAAAACCTGGCCCCCACAAGATTCAGGGCATCGGCGCAGGATTTGTTCCCCAGATACTCAACCGGGAAATCATCGATGAAATCATCACGGTGAGCAACGACCAGGCCATGGAAACCGCTCGCAGAATAGCCAAGGAAGAAGGCATTCTCTGTGGGATTTCCTCGGGCGCCAACGCCTGGGCCGCCTTACAGATCGCCAGCCGCCCGGAAAACCGGGGCAAGCAGATCGTTTTTCCGCTTTGCGACACAGGAGAGAGGTACCTGAGCACAGAGCTGACAAAGTTTACTTGATTCGCCAACGCACAGTCTCCGCCGGCAGCATGCCCCCCCCTTGCGGACGAACTCCCCTTTTGCGCCAAGGCCCTCATGGGACTCCCATCTCTTTTATTTGACAAAGCCCAGGCGATCAGATAGAAGTTTACGGAAACTTTATTTAAATAATCACATGATGGCTTTCTTGTGGTAAAGATTCCCCTCCTGTCAGCTTGTCCTGTTTTAGATAAGCGTTTCCCCTTCAGACGGACCGCCCTTTCAATTGCCTCCATGACGAACAAAGAAGTCATAAAAAGAATATATTGGCTTATCAGGCCACACCGCAGCCGCTTTCTATTCGCCATGCTCAGCATGGTCTGCGTTTCCGCGCTTTCCTCGGCGCAAGCCTACCTGGTAAAACCCCTCTTGGATGAGATCTTTTTCAAAAAAGATTATGCAATGCTCAACATCCTTCCCTTGGCATTGATCCTCGTCTTTCTGGTTAAGGGTATATTTTATTATAGTTACTCCTATTTGATTGAACGCACGGGCCACCGCGTCATAATGGACTTGCGGACCAAGGTATATTCCCACATCCACTCGTTGCCCCTTTCTTTTTTCGGGAAAACCCCGACCGGCGAATTGATTTCCAGAATTTTCGGCGATGTCGGCCTGATGCAAGCAGCAGTGTCGTCCGTGCTTGTCGGTATCTTGAAGGATCTTTTCACGGTTTTCGGTCTTCTGGGGGTCATCTTCTATCAGGACTGGAAGTTAGCCCTTATCTCGCTCGTTTTTCTGCCGCTTGCCAGCATACCTATTTATAAATTCGGCAAAAAATTTCGCACAATCAGCACAACATCCCAAGAGATTGGCGCCTTGGCAACCAGCATTCTCCACGAAACTTTTACCGGAGCGCGGATTGTCAAGGCGTTCTGCATGGAAAAATATGAGGTCGGCCGTTTTTCTTCGATGGTCCGCCGCCTCTATGATACTTGGATCCGGGATGCCCAGATGAAGAGTCTGTCCCACCCGATCATGGAACTCCTGGGGGGGGTCGGTATCGGCCTTGTTCTCTGGTACGGCGGAAAACAGGTCTTAAGCGGCCATTCCACGCCCGGCACCTTCTTTTCTTTCCTTACAGCGTTGATCATGATTTACGAGCCGATAAAAGGTCTCAGCAAGGTCAACAACGCCATACAGCATGGCCTCGCCGCCTCGGTGCGTATTTTCACCCTCCTTGACACCAAATCCGAAATCACGGATAAACCGGAAGCCATCACGCTTCCCCCCTTTAAAGGCCACATCGAACTTGAGGACGTTCACTTCGGTTACAATCCGAAAGAGAAAGAAATCTTAAAGGGAATCAACCTCACCATTAAGGCCGGCGAGCTTGTGGCTCTTGTGGGGACAAGCGGCGGGGGCAAAACGACCCTGGCCAATCTGTTGCCCCGGTTCTTTGATGTCACCAAAGGCGCCATCAAGATTGATGGCGTAGACATCCGCAATGTCACCATGGACTCCCTGAGGCGCCAGATTGCCATTGTCACCCAACAAACCATCCTGTTTAATGATACGGTCAAAAACAACATTGCCTATGGAGACCTCGAAATCTCCGAGGAGGCAATCAGGGAAGCCGCCCGGGCAGCATACGCCTTGGACTTTATTGAACAACTGCCCGAAGGATTCGACACCGTCATCGGCGAATCAGGCTCAAGACTTTCCGGCGGCCAATGCCAACGCATTTCCATTGCCCGCGCGCTCCTCAAAAATGCCCCGATCCTGATCCTGGACGAAGCGACCTCCGCTCTGGACACGGAATCAGAACGCGAGGTACAAAAAGCATTGGAAAATCTCATGCAAGGAAGAACCACCATGGTGATTGCCCATCGCCTGTCAACAATCCGCAACGCGGATCGCATTGTTGTCATACAGGACGGGACAATTGCAGAACAGGGGACGCATGAGGAACTCCTCGCGGCAGAAGGCGCCTACACCACCTTGCACTTGATGCAAGGGGAGTAACCCCCCAGACAAACAGGATAACTGCATGTCCGCATCCAATAACCAGACAGTCTCCTTACAAAATAAAACCATCCTTGTTACAGGTGGTGCAGGATACATAGGATCCCACACAAGCAGGCAACTTGTAGCCGCCGGTTGCGATGTGGTTGTAGTTGACAATTTTTACTCGGGACACAAATGGGCTGTTCCCAGCCAAGCTCTGCTGCTCGAAGGCGATGCAGGAGATCTGGCCCTCATGTCTCGCACCTTGTCGGCGCACAAGATTGACGCTGTCATTCATTTTGCAGGACATATTGTGGTGCCGGAATCAGTGGCGGATCCGTTAAAATATCACCGGAACAACACATGCTGCTCACGCAATCTTATCGAAGCCTGCGTGCGGCACGACGTGCAGAATTTCATATTTTCCTCCTCCGCCGCTGTTTATGGAATCCCCGGACAGATTCCGGTGGATGAAACAGCTCCGACCGCGCCCATAAATCCCTATGGCAGATCCAAGCTCATGACCGAATGGATGCTTGAGGATACAGCCAACAGCTTCACGGCATCCACGCCTGCCAGCATGCCCCGGGGACACTTCCGCTATGTCGCCCTCCGGTATTTTAACGTCGCAGGCGCCAGCCTGGATGGCACGTTGGGACAGGCGACGCCCGAGGCCACCCATCTTATTAAGGTTGCCTGCGAGGCGGCCTGCGGCAAACGCGACCATATTGAGATCTTCGGCACGGATTACCCCACCCCTGACGGCACCTGCATCCGCGACTATATTCATGTGGAAGATCTGGCGCATGCCCATCTCCTGGCCCTCTCCCATCTTTTCAAGGGCGGATCTTCCGAAATTTTAAATTGTGGCTATGGCACGGGCTTCAGCGTCAAAGAAATCGTACGGGCGGTGCAGCAGGCAAGCGGGACGAACTTCAAGGTAATAGAAGCGGAACGCCGTCTGGGTGATCCGCCAGCCCTTGTCGCGGATGCCGGACGCATTCGGAATTTGTTCAAATGGCAACCCAGACTCCAAGATATCAACGTGATTTGCGAAACCGCTTTCAAATGGGAACAGAAGCAACCCCTCACTGCGACAACCTGAAAGGCGCAAAAAATTATGGCCGTTGACATCATCCTGCCAACCTACAAACGCCCCAGCCTGCTCCCCAATACTCTGGAGAGCGTGCGAAACCAGACATACAAGGATTGGCGCTGCTGGATATCCGAAGACGGGAGTGACCTCGAAACAAAAGTGTGCATCCAGCCGTTCTTGAAGGACAAAAGATTTATCCATATCACAGGCGAGCATGCAGGCTTCCCGGCAAGACCTCGCAATCGGGCTATCTTACTTGGGCAGGCCAAATATGTTGCCATCCTTGATGACGACGACCGCTGGCTTGAAGAAAAACTTGAAAAACAGGTGCAATTTCTGGAAGGCCATCCCGCCTGTGTCCTGTTGGGGACAAACGGGTATCGCTGGCAAGGTGAAGATACAAACAAACAGGACTTGCCCTTGTATCACGAAAAGATCGGCTACGGAAAAATCGATATCAATTTTTTACTAAAGGAAAATTGTTTTATTGCCTCGTCCGTGCTCATCCGGCGAAACGCTCTTGAAAAATGCGGACTTTTTAACGAAACGCTGAATCCTCCGATCGGTGAAGACATTGAGCTATGGTATCGCCTTGCCTCTACGGGCGAATTGTGGTTTATGGAAGAGCCTCTCGTCTTTTACCGCGATCTTCCCCCAAAGTATTATGACACCTTAAAAGGCCACGACCTTAATGCCTGGCGGATCAATCTACTCCAGGCAGTTTTAGAGGGAAGCAACATCCCAAGCCCCCTCAACTCCCCGGAAAACGTTTCCATAAAAAAACTTTTTGAGGATAAGATCGACTATTTCCGTACTGGGCCGCATCCTTTCGGGGAAATAGGATATAAGGTTAAAAAATTTTTCGGACTTTTACCCAAAAAACAAGCAACATGAGACGACAACTCTGCAATCTCGCAAACATCATTTTGCGCCCCCTGAAACTCACTGCGCTGAAAGCAAAAGATCTTTCCGAACTTATCCATTTTCAGGAAAAACTCATTGCGCTTTACAATGAACGCTGCGAATGGGATAGAAACCATAACGACACAATCGCTTGTGTCGTTTTCTCAAAAGACAGGGCGATGCAACTTCACGCATTCCTGACGTCTTTTCAGGAAAAAGTCACTCCATCAATTACAGCGCATGTTTTATATCACACTTCCAACAAAGACCATCGGCAATCTTACGATGATCTCCAGCAATTACACAGAGGCTTGCCCGTTTTATTCCATCGGCAAACAAACAACACCTCCTTTCGCAATGATCTTATTTCGTTGTTAACTGATTTCCATGAAAGTAAAATAGTATTTTTTGTCGATGACATCGTTGTCACGGAAAGCATCGACCTCAACGACTTGCTCCGGCATCATTCGGATAAATTCGTACCGAGCCTTCGCATGGGCCTGAACATAAAAAGAAATTACACCATCAACACCCCACAGCCTTTGCCGGATTTCCAAAATGGACAAACCAGTGAGCCCGGCAAGATTATGTGGCCATGGAGTAGCGGAATCCTCGATTGGGGGTATCCTCTTTCCGTTGACGGGCATATTTTTTCCCGGCAAGAACTCTTGGCCATGATCAAGCTCATCCACTTTTCAGCTCCGAACACTCTGGAGGATGCACTCCAAAGCTTTAACCCGCTCTTCACAAACAGGCTTGGCATCGCCTATGCCAAATCAAAAATCATGAATATCCCCTGCAACAAAGTCCAAGAAGAAAATAAAAACATTTCCGGCAATATCCATCAAGATTTGCTGTTAAAAAAGTGGAAAGATGGGTTTGCCATCGATCTAAAGAATATATATGGTTACACTAACGCCAGTCCGCACGAAGAAATCGACATCAGGTTCATCAGACGAAACAATTTCACTTAACCTTTTTTGCTTTTTGACCACAAAAGGATTTTCAAAATGCCCTCAGTGCTTATCGGCATCCCTGTCTTGAATAATTTAGAAATGACCCGTGCTTGTTTGCATTTCATCATGCGCAATACTGCAACGGAACGGCTTGGCCTCGATGTTACCATTTTCATCCTGGATAACGGATCAACCGATGACATTGCC
Source organism: Desulfurivibrionaceae bacterium (assembly GCA_041675265.1). Taxonomy (GTDB): domain Bacteria; phylum Desulfobacterota; class Desulfobulbia; order Desulfobulbales; family Desulfurivibrionaceae; genus Thiovibrio. Next base: position 18,320 of record JBAYUD010000018.1, read on the forward strand.
GGAATGTTGCGGAACGAATTCAGCCAAACGCCCTTCCCGATTTATTACCGGAAAAATCCGCGCAATCTCGGAGTAGCTATTGCCTGGAACCAAATCCTGAAATTCTCTCCGGAAAATATCCCATCCGCCAAACTGCAATACGATTATTACGTAATCGAAAGCAACGATGCATTTCTTGGCCCCGATTGGCTGCAACCCATGGTGGAGGCGATGGAAAGCGACAAACAAATCGGCTGGGTAGCAACCCTTGAAAACGGCTCATCAATCCGGGAAGAACTCATTGAGGCGCACGCACTTTCGAAAAGCTACCGTGTCGATCCCAGCAAACCATTCACAACAGCGGCGATCAAAGAAAGCATCGACGCCATCTACAGCAAATGGGGAGGCCACGACGCATTTTGCCGTATGCTTGGGAACCTGGCCCTGCCTCTCTTCATGCCGTTTCAAAAAACAGACCGCTCCGCGGTTTGCTTTATGGTTCGCCCTGCAATGATAGAACAACTCGGTTTTTTTGACGAAGATGGCTGGCCCATTGGCGTTTCCGAGGATCTGGAATATTTCCTAAGAATGGGAAAAATCATCCGTCCGCCCGGCCTTACAGACGAGATCTACCCGGACGACAGCAAATGGAAAAGCGGTTTCTGCGGGAGAAGCGTTGCCCACCACAACTGGTGCAGCACGCATCAGGGCAAGGATTTTGACGGCAGGAAGTGGGATAAGACTCGGGAAAAAAATTGGCGGGAAAAATTCAAGAAATCAAAGAAACATTTCACGGAACTTTTACCTTAACTGCCTCACAAACGATATCTTGATTGAAAATAAAAAAGAAACCGAGCTATGCACATAAAAACCCATCTGAAATTTCTCAGTCCTGACGTAGGAAAACGTAATCAACAAACCCGTGACCTCTGGATAGAAAAAACTCTTCAATCCATATCCGCCGGGAGCAGAATCCTTGATGCCGGGGCAGGTACGCAACAATATAGAAAATTCTGCCAACACCTACAGTACGTTTCCCAAGATTTTGCCCAATATGATGGAACCGGAGATTCTGTCGGCCTACAGATAAATGGTTTTGATTATGGAAAACTTGACATCATCTCGGATATCGCTTCAATTCCAGAGCCAGATGCATCCTTTGATGCGATTTTATGTACCGAAGTTCTGGAACATATCCCGGATCCTGTCCAGGCCATTAAGGAATTTTCAAGACTCCTAAAAACGAACGGCTCCCTCGTCCTTACAGCGCCATTTTGTTCACTGACCCACTTTTCCCCCTATCACTTCACCTCTGGATTCAATGCATACTGGTATCAAAAACACCTCCCTGAATATGGTCTTAATATCAAGCAACTTATACCCAATGGTAATTTTTTTGAATTCGTCGCACAAGAACTTGGCAGGACAGAATCCGTCGCGAAACGTTATTCCGGCAAGAAAGCACGTTTATATGAAAAATTAGCGGTGTTGATTCTCAAAAATATGCTGCACAGATTCAACAAGAAAGATACAAAGTCATCGGACCTTCTTTGTTATGGCTACCACATACTAGCCCAAAAATATCAATAAGTTTTCCTCACCCATACAAGCAAAAAATAACAAAAGTGAAGATAATGATACAGATCGCCAAAGAATTTCTCCTTAATTTTTCTCCAATTAGTTACTTTAAAACAGTTCGTCGAAAAAAAAAGGACATAAAGGAATTAGAGCGATGGATAAAAACTGGAAAACAAAACCCTCCGCCGCATATAATAAAACAAAAAAATTTACTCGATTATGCAACAAAATATAATTTAAATTTTTTTGTCGAAACAGGTACCTTTAATGGTGATATGATCGAGGCGATGAAAGATCATTTTGATGAACTATACTCCATAGAGTTATGCCAACCCCTTTTTGAAAAAGCTGAAAAACGCTTTAAATTCCAAAAAAATATCACACTGATTCAGGGTGATAGTGGAAAAAAGCTAAAATCAATTATGAAACGCATTGACCGCCCTGCTTTATTTTGGCTTGACGGACATTATTCAGGAGGGGAAACAGCGTTAGCCGAAAAAGAAACTCCTATTTTTGAGGAGTTGATCTGCATACTTGAATCCAAAGACCACCAACACGTCATCGTTATAGATGATGCACGCCTTTTTGGGACAGATTTGTCCTACCCAACCATCAATGAATTGAATACACTAGTAAACTCAAGAAGAGATAATCTTGAAATCACAGTTGAATATGACAGCATTAAAATCGCACCAAAAGTGGAATAGTTAGTCAATTCATAAGTTGAAAAACACACGCTATCTTGCTCCGATAAATGAACTCAATGGTCGCAAATTGAATCAGTGCAATCCTCGTCGCCATACGCAATGTTTTGTTAAACATTAACAAATCCATCTCAATACCATTTGGCATTTTTGGAATACAGCGTTAGAGCAGTTTTTGATCAATGAAGGTTGGCGAAAATATGGCTGTCTTGTTTTCCATGCGTCACAATGCAAACAAGGATCCTTATTTATCATTCCATCAATATGCTTTTTCCTTTCTTCAGACACGTTGTCTTCCCAAATTTTCCCCAAAGGTATCTCATTAACATTGGGGAGGGCTGATAGCAATTTATAATCATGACAACAGTACATGACATAACCTTCAGCAGAAATTGCAGCTGTTGTCCAAAGCAAGTCACATGGATACCTTGCATCTCCTGATGTTCTTGCCCGCCAATTACGCAATCCAAACTTACTTGGCAGTTCATATTTTCCTGCCCAATCATCAAGGGGAATAATATTAACACTATCAACCTTCCCTTTCCAGTAATTTTGCATAGAAGCTATTTCGTATTTTGTCAAATCTGACAAAATGCAATCAATATGTATCGCCGTATGCTTATTTAATTCACTTTTCATGCGACAAAATCCTTCGACATTTGAACGTACTCTCTCATAATTCGCACCTATACGAATACTCTCATAAGTTGTTTCCTTATAACCATCTACAGAAAATGTAACCTGGTCAAGGCCTGCCATGAGAAGTTGTCTAGAAACATCTTCATTCATCAGAGTGCCATTGGTTGTAAAAGAGACGTTATGCCCAGCTTTCTTGGAAAGCGCAACAAACTCACATATGGATTTATTGAGAAGTGGCTCCCCCATTTGGTTTAGATGAAGCCTCCTTGGCTTATCATCTATTTGATCTAGTATTTTCTGGAATGTACTCAATGACATCATGGCAGCTGTCCTTCCATTCATTAGTAGTTTTGACTGGGGGACAGGGCACATTTCACAACGCAGGTTGCAACCCATGACCGTTTCAATCAAGATGGAATTTGGCAGCTCACTGAAATGGCTTTTCCGATGGTTGAAATACTTTTTGACTAAGTCCATAAAAATCCTCTATTGTGACAATATAACAAATTCCTCTAGTCTCTAGTCAGCAATTTTGGTCAATTCAAAAATACCACACCCATATGAGCATGCAAAATTGCTGTCGAATGCCTTGCCGCAGGTTACGGCATGATGATGCAGATCCCCGGCATCATCAACATAGGAAAAGGCCTCCACACGAAACTGCTTCTCAAAAAGCCGAATGAGATATCGCAAATCAAAGACCCTGTGCGCATTAAACTCGACTCGTTGCGGTCCGATTGGCACGGAGAAATAAAACGTTCCACCAACCTTTAAAAGGCCAGCCAAATTCCTGAATCCTTTCAGATGCCCTTCATAATCAACGACATCTCCATAACGCCCAAGACCAAAATGCTCCAAGGCATGAAGACAAGAAAGTGAGTCACAGTAGTGAACAAGCCTTTCGCAATCACCCATGAAATCTGCCTGGACGAAAACAATATTGGGATGGGGACTCTGCAAAGGTCGCACATCAAAAACCTCAATCTGCCTAAAAGAAGCAATGTGGGCAACAAAACCATCAATGCGTGAACCAACATCAACATGCTTTATCGGATTTTTCGAATATATTTTCTGCGCTACCAACAAATCTTGGTGGAAATAATGTCCAGAAGCAGTCCCACTTGAATCATACCAATCCCTCAAACATGGATAAAACTCCCCAACAAGAAATTCGTCGGAGGAGTTTTCCTTTTGGTTTTTAAACTGCCAATAATTGCGGAAAAATCTTATCCAATTCGAAAGTTCTAGTCTCATATGCAAAAACTCCGGGAAAACTATCCGCCCAAAATCTGGGAATTTCAGAACATCCCAAACCTCACAGCCAGATGCGCTGTATTAACAGCATGTTACCTACGCCGCTTCTTCACAAACCTTAATGACCGCCTCGTGGTTCGCAGCCAATGAATATGCCTGAGCCTTCTCTGCCGCCCTTTCCGACATTTTCAACAATTTCGCACGGGAAAAATATACCTCCATAACACGCGCCAGACTTTCTGGATCAGGCGGATGTTTGATGACGTGCCCGTCAACACCGGAATCAATAATCCCTGCCGCGCCATTATACTCTGAGGTAATCACTGGCACCCCGCAAGCCATCGCCTCGATGGTCACAAGAGAACAGGTGTCGTAATAAGTCGGCAGGACAAAAACATCCGAGTTAGCGAAATACAGCAGGGGATTCTTCGTCGGCCCATGAAAAAATACGGTTTCTGCCAGACCGTGTTCATATACTTTTTCCTGAATACTCCGCTCCGGCTCCTTACCCACAACAACAATCTTGAATCTTCCCCGATACCTTTTATCTAAAATTGCAGCAGCTTCAATGAGCGGATAAATTCCTTTCTTCCGCAAGGTGTAAGACAAAAACAAAAACACCACCTGATCATCCGCAACATTGAGTTCCTTGCGCAAGCCCCCCCTGAAATCAGCACGGATACCAGGATGGAATTTACCCAAGTCAATTCCATTGTAAATCAAAGAAACATCGGCAGGCTTGATTTTGTAAAATGAGACAAAATCATCAACGACCATCTGGGAAATGGCGATAATTTTAGGGGTGGGATGTTGCCTGAAAGGTGCAGACTCAATCCAATTACGCACCTTGTCTTTTAGCGACAAGAAAACAAGAACTCTTTTGAGCGATCGGAGCAAGGGATTCCGGATTGAGAAACATTTTCGTCTTGTTGAGTATCTATGAACGCCACCGTGGCTTTGATACACATTCATGAAAATGGTATTGCCAAAACCGACCACCACATCAAAATTCCCTTTTCGCACCATCTTTTTATGCTTGAGGGCAAAAAATAACATCTGAGCCCAAGCCGGCAGATATTGAGGCACGGTAATCCGATGAAAAACCGCTTCTTTTGGAAAACCATCCCACTCTTGCGCATAAAGATGGACCTCCCATCCCCTTTGGATCAAAGTCTCCGCAAGAGAAAGCGCATAAGACTCCGCCCCACCGGAGTGCTTTTTGAATTTTTCTAAAGCGAGGGCAATAGAGCGAGGCATAACTTACTAACCTCTCTGGAGATTAAGGGTTTCATCTTTATGCTGTTTCCACAAAGCGACAACCAAGGAAACCATCAATGCAAAATAAAACTCATGAACATGGCTAAAAACAGGCTCAAAGAAACCGATAATAAAATAAGCGACAAGGGCAGACGCCACCCCCAAAGACCACACTCGCGGAAAAACATCTTGCGACAACCTCACCTCCCACAACATCCTGCAAAGTGAAAAAACAAAAAACATATACAGGGCAAAGCCGGGGATCCCTGTTCGTACTAGGATATCAGTATACATATTGTGCGGATCAATAAGAACCACCTCATGACCATATTGGGTATTGTAGGTTCTCTCGAACTTATTTTTGTAAGAATTCAAATCCAAGGAATAACCGAATGTTTCCATGCCGAAACCAATTCCGGACACAGGGTAATCCTTTAGGACTTCCAACACAAGCAGAGCATGATTCAAGCGAAGGTTTGAGGATACATCCTGACTAAAACGATTCTTGAGCGGAGCAAACATCAGAATACCGGCGCATATTATTAAAACTACCGGGATAAGTATTTTTTTGTAAAAAAACATAAATACAAAACTAGAAATAGCGAGAGCAAGAAATGCGCTTCGCGCTTGAGTCAAAACCGATGCAGACACAAGCGGAACAAGCAACAAGAGAATCAATATTTTTGAATATACCTTAGTTACTGTAACGCTATTACATAAAATTAAAAACACAGCAAAGATTACAGGTATGCTCAGAAGATTATAGGTCATCCCCTGGGAATTCCCGAAAAATTTCACACTTATATCATTCCCACCCACAACATAAAATGTGAAAAATGAGTACATGACAAAAGAAACCACCGAAAATATTATCACCCAAGACAATACCTCTATTTTCTTCCGCGTATTAAAAATATTAACAAAGAGTATGCAAAGAATAAGATATTTAAAAAGATGCGAATACAGGTCATGCGCACTGTTTTGCTTATCAACAGCAAAGAATAAACCGGCTAACACCCAGACAACAAACAAAATTGTCGGGACCAGTAACGGAGTCTGGAACTGAAAAATATTTATTTTCCCCACACTATTCATGGCAACAAACAGAAGAACAGCCCCGTAAAGACATATCCCTTGGATAGTAGTGGTGTGTGGCAAAGGATTGATAACTACATAGACGGAGAGAAAAAATATTATCAAATTCGCTGCATAGTTCTTTATCTTGAAATCTTGGGGAATCCTTTTTTGATCCTCAACCAATAACTCTTCCATAACGGCAAGATACCCCTCTAGGCCAAACGACAAAAACTCAGTTTTTGCTGACCACCTTCTCAATTTTTTGCACAACCTCGTCCACGGCCAACTCGTCGAGGCACCTGCTTTTCTCACTGCCCCTACATCCCTTCTGCCGACAAGGAAGACAGTCAAACTCCTTTTGAACAACAAGGTGGCGCGCCCCTCTCGGAGCCCATGACATGGGCGAAGACGGCCCAAAAATACTCACCGTCGGCGTACCTACTGCCGCAGCGATATGAAGACCGGCGCTGTCAACCCCGATAAAAAGATGGCATTTTTTCAATAAAGCCGCATACATCGCGATGCTTGTTTTACCGGCGAGGTTGTAGCATCTTTTGTCGCAATTTCGAACAATTTCTTCAGCCCTCTGCCGCTCTGGCGCTGAGCCGGTGACAAGAACAGTTGCGCTCTGTTTTTCCATCAACCAACTGATAAGGGAAATATATTTTTCTTGCCCCCACTCTTTGTATCGCCACAAGGAAAAGGGCTGCACCGCAACAAGCATCGAGCCAGGTTCGATTTTTTCTGCCTTAAGAAAATCTTCTATCTTTTCAAGCTTATCCCCGGAAACAACAAGCGCGGGACTATGTTCTTCCGTTGTAACGCCAAAGGCCTCCAGCAAAGAGAGCAGATAATCAACAACATGCTGATCCGGCACATATTCCCGGTACAGCAGACTGGTAAAAATCCGGTTCCGCCACAGCTTGCCATCCACGGCATAAAAACCGATACGCTGACGCGCGCCGGAAAAAAACGCCAAAATGGCCCCACGGGTCCCGGTTCGCAGATCAATGGCAAGATCAAAATGGAAATTCCGCAGCTTCCGAAAAAAATCCACCTGAAAGCAAACTTCTCCCCACAAAGACCGTGGTTGCTTAGTGACAGCCACAACATGATCAAGCCACGGACAATCCTCCAGCAGCTCGGCAGCCTTGTCCCAGACGACGACAACAATCCTTGCCTGCGGGTATCTATCCCGTAGCGCCCGGATACAGGGGGTGGAAAGCACGACATCGCCGATATCGCCAAGCTGAATGAGCAGAATGCTGCGAGGGGAACCCTGTATTGTTTGCTTGCCGCTAATTGATGTCATATCTTCACAGTGTCAGGGGCAACCCTGAAGGTGCCAAAACAGAAGCTGCAGATAGAGCCCCAGTCTCCCCCGAATTCCGCCGTGCAAACCACAGGTGGCCACCACCCCTAGTGCATTCAACGCAATGTTGACGACAAGACGCATGACAACAATGAAAGACAGAAACGGCCAGCCCCACGGGAACCACTTTCTAAAATAGGCATAGCGCGAACGGTAAAACATGATGCGCGCCTTCACATTATGCCCCGCAGTCTGCCCCTGCAGATGATATATCTTCGCATCGGGAACAAAACAGGATTTCCAGCCCGCGCTGTGCATGCTCAGAGCCCAATCAGTCTCTTCCATGAAAACAAAATACCGTTCATCAAAAAGCCCGACTTCATCCATAGCCTTTTTTCGCACCATGAGGCAGGCGCCGATACAGGAATCGACAACAATCGGTTCTGCATACTCCTGACGTTTGCTCGGGAATTTTTTCGGGAACACCAAGCGCAGAATGGTTTCGTTGCAGAGCAGCGAGAGCGGGCTAGGAAAATTGGCAATGGAGTTTTGCTTACTGCCATCCCTGTTCAACAGTTGCCCGCAAGACATGGCCGTATCCTGCCGTTCTTCCATCAAACGGTAAAGTTTTGCCACAGCCCCTGCGGTAAGAATCGTATCGGTACTCAAGAGCAGGGCATATTTTCCCTGCATAACCCGCAAGGCCTGATTGTTGGCTGCACCAAAACCAAGATTTTTTTTGTTTTGAATAATTTGAACTTGCGGATACCGCGCCCGCACTGCCTCAACGCTGCCATCGTTTGAAGCATTATCAACAAGAAAAACCTCGAAGCGCATCTCCTTGACGGTAGCATAGAGGGAAGCCAGGCAATCCAGCAGCAACGCCTTGGTGTTCCAGTTCACGATGACGATGGAGATGTCCATGCGTTCAGCTCCTGCCCTTGAGCACGGCCAACGCTGCCTGCACAACCTGATCCACGGTGATCTGCGCCATGCATGCGTGCTCACGATCGCACTGTTTCTTCAGGCACGGACTACAGGCGATGTCTGCCCGAAGTATTTTGTGTCCCGGGCCAAAAGGCCCGGTCCGCCAGGGCGCCGTCGGCCCGAACAGGGCGACCACCGGGGTGCCCGCTGCCGCCGCGAGATGCATGGGCCCGGTGTCGGTGGTGATGAGCACGGCAACCCGTTCATAGAGCGCGGCCAGCTCTTTCAGGGTCGTCCTGCCTGCCAGGCTCACGGCCTTGCCGGTCATGGCGCCGCAAATCTCCTCTATACCCTGCACGTCCTGCGGTCCGCCGCTAAAAACAACAGCCACTCCCCTGTCGAGCAACTGGTCCGCAACCCGGGCAAAACGCTCATTGCGCCAATGCTTGGTTTCCCAGGTGGTCATGGGATTGATCGCCACCAGGGGCTTGGCCGGATCAATACCTTCCGTTGCAAGCAACTGGCCGATCCTTTCCCGTTGTGCCTCGCCGACCGGGAGATCAAAGACAACCTCCCCGCTCTCAACTCCAATCGCCTTGAGCAGCAACAATTCCCGGATGGCGGCATGCTGATCCATGTTCACCGGCGGGACAGGTTCGCTGAGAAAAACATAGCTCCCCTCGGCATGCTCCATGCCCTTCCCGAACCCCACCTTTCTTTTGGCCCGAGCCAACCCGACGAAGATCCCGCTTTTCAACAGCCCTTGAAAATCGAGGAGCAGGTCGTACTCCGTGCCCCGCAATTCTCGCACAAAGGCGACAAATCCTCTCCAGGCGGTCAGCACCCGGCCCTGCCTCAAGTCCCGAACCCATGCCTTACGGCGCGAGACCAACACCCTGTCAAGGGCCTTATGACCGATAACCAGATCAGCCGCCGCCTCTTCCACCAGCCAATCGATCCGGGCCTCTGGATATTTGCGGCGCAAGGCATTCAGGGCGGGCAGGGTATGAATGACGTCGCCGATGGCGCTGGTTTTGACGATGAGGATATTCACGAAACCCGGATCAGGACGGCGTGTCTTTTTCTTTCTGCTTTTGCAGCTCGCGCAGCTTGGCATACTTGAAAAATACGTTCATAAAATCGGAAACAGCCATGACAAAGCCTTCTCCCCGGTCGAGAAACCCGCCCCGAAGGACATAGCCGTGCAGAAAAGACCAGGAGGCCCGGAGCAGCGCCTTAACGACAGAAGCTGTTTTCCCTTGGGTAAAAAGCTCCTCCGCACCGGCGGAAGAATAGTGATTCACCTTATACAGGGTCTGCTCCAACCCTGTATTGACATAATGAATCAGGGGCTGACGCAGATCCCCAACCGAGCCCTGCACCTCCAAGGACTCATGCACCGAGCGCTCGGACATCCGGGCGCAATCCTTGCGAAACAGACGGACAACCCGGTCCGGCCACCAACCGGCATGCTTCAGCCAGCGGCCACAGAAATAATTTTTGCGGGGAAAACTGTAGGCAACACTTGAACCCGTGGCCAATACCTCCCTGATCTCCACCCGCGCCTCCGGAGAAACCCGCTCGTCGGCATCCAGCACCAACACCCAATCGTGGCGGCAACGGTCAATGGCCAGCTGCTTCTGACAGCCAAACCCCTGCCAGGGCTCGACATGCACCACGGCGCCAAATGCACGGGCAATCTCCACGGTCCTGTCCGTGCTGCCCGAGTCCACCACCACAACCTCCGCGGCAAAGGAGACGCTGGCCAGACACTCGGGCAAACGATCCTCCTCGTTCTTGGTGATGATGGCAACGGAGAGTGGCAGCCTATCACTACTCATACTGCTTTTCCAGCCAATCCCGGTAGCTGCCGCTCATCACCCCCCGCCACCATGTCTCGTTGGCCAGGTACCAGTCAATGGTCTTCCGGATCCCGGTTTCAAAGGATTCCAGCGGCTCGTAACCCAGCTCGCGCCGGCTTTTCGCGGCATCGATGGCATAGCGCCGGTCATGGCCTGGCCTGTCCTTGACAAAGATAATGAGGGATTCCGCCTTGTGCCCCAAGCAGGCCGGAGAGAGCGGGAAACGCTGCCGCAAGGCTTCCGAGGCGGCGAGCCGTTCGTCCACCAGACTGCAGACCAGCCGGACGATCTCGATATTGCGCCACTCGTTGTTGCCCCCGATGTTGTACACCTCCCCGACCACACCCTTGCGCAGAACCAGATCGATGCCCCGGCAATGATCCTCCACATAGAGCCAGTCACGGACATTGAGGCCATCGCCGTAAATAGGCAGCGGTTTTGCTTCGAGGATATTGAGGACAATCAGCGGGATGAGTTTTTCTGGAAACTGGTAGGGGCCATAGTTGTTGGAGCAGTTGCTGGTGCTGACCTCCAGCCCGTAAGTGTGGTGATACGCCCGCACCAGATGGTCGGAAGCCGCCTTGCTCGCCGAATAGGGTGAATTGGGGGCATAGGCTGTGGTTTCCGTAAAGGGCGGCTCCTCCGCAGTGAGCGAGCCATAGACCTCATCGGTGGAAACATGGTGGAACCGGTGCTGCCGCCCGCCTCCGTCCAGCCAGACCTTTTTCGCCGCCTTGAGCAGGCTGTGGGTGCCGACCACGTTGGTGGTCACAAAAGGGTCCGGGCCGTGGATGGAGCGGTCCACATGGGATTCGGCGGCAAAGTTGACCACGGTATCGAGGGACTCATCGGCCAACAGGGCTTCGACCAGATCCTGGTCCCCGATGTCGCCGTGGACAAAGCGAAAATTAGCCTGTTCCAGACATCCGGCAAGGCTGGCCATATTCCCGGCATAGGTCAGGGCATCGAGAACCACCACCCGGTCCTGGGGATACTGCGCCAGCCAGTACTGAACAAAATTGGCCCCGATAAAACCGGCTCCGCCGGTCACGAGCAACGCCCGCCGTTCCAACTCAAAATTTTTGTTGCACGAAACGATCATACGATGCCTCGCTCAGCAATGTGCCGAAGCAAACGCTTCCAATACCCGATCAATATAAACAAACGTCTCTTCCAGGTACCCCGAATGACATCCCACAAAAAATACTTGTTCAAGAACCTTGTTTGCATACGGAAAGTTGCGTGCTTCCCCCAATTCCTTGTAGGCGGGGTGCAACAGAATATTTCCGGCAAAATAATTTCTGGTCTGGATGCGATTCGCTTCCAGGTACTCAACCAGCGTTTCCTTCATCTTTTTCTCTTTACAGATTATGGGCACCCCGAACCAAGAGGTCTCGCTCTTCTCATGCTCCTGGGGAACCTCGACAAGCTCTCCCAGATGTTTCTTAAAGATTTTCTCAATCCGGTGCTTGTTGCGCCGACGCTTTTCATGAATACCGTCAACCTTTTCCAACTGCTTCAGCCCAATGGCGCCCTGCATATCCAAGGGCTTGAGATTGTACCCCTGATTGGTAAAAAAATACTTATGATCGATCTTGCCGTCATATCCTTCGAGCCAACGGCCAAAACGATGTTTGCAGGCTCCTTCGCTGGACAGGTTGGCCGGTCCCACACAAAAACAATCCCTGCCCCACCAGGCGAAACTCCGTGCCAGATGCACCAGTTTTTTGTCATTGGAGGAAACCATCCCCCCCTCACCGGTGGTGATGTGATGCGCCGGATAAAACGAACAGGAGGTAACGTAGGCGTAATGGGAAAGATCCTTGCCCTGCCAGCGGCTCCCCAGGGAATCACAGCCGTCCAGCACCAGAAGCACCTTCTTTTCTTCAGCGATCTCCTGAAGCCGGTCCATATTGGGAGGATTGCCAAGAACCGGGGAGATAAAAATTGCCTTGGTCCTTTCCGTTACGGCCTTTTCAACCAAATCCAGATCGAAATTGAGGTCGTCAAAGGTGATGTCCACGAAAACAGGCTTCAGGTTGTTTTGCACAATGGGCGCGATGGTTGTGGGAAAACCGACCGGCGAAACAATAATTTCGTCCGCATCCGCCCACCCGAAATGTTTCTTGAGGGCGGCCACCATTACCAGATTGGCGGAACTTCCGGAATTGACCATCACGGAAGAGGCAAGCTCATACTTCTGCGAAAACGCCTTTTCAAACTGCGCGACACCTTCGCCGGAAACCAGCCATTTCCCGGTCAAAAAAGCTTCCACCCCGGCGACGAGCTCCTCCCCGTCCCAGGTCGGCCCCGAATAAAAAACCCAATCCTTGTCCGGATCAAAGGAGGTCTTGCTGGCAATATACAGATACTGCGGCAGTGCATCCTGCTGAATCATTTTTTCGACTAACTCGGTTACCATGGCCTTTACCGGCATAATTCCCTCACTCCTTGCTCAAGTGAAATCTTCTGGCAAAAGCCAAGAGATTTCAATCTGTCGACATTCATATAAAAATCCTTGATCTGCACCACCCGGTGAAACACCGGAGGGTCAATTTCACTGATCGTAGAGGTTGAGTTGGTATACCCCCTGACCAACTCGATAACATCCTTAAACAATATTTTTTCGCCGGACCCGATATTAAAAATTGTGTCAACCGCTCCCTTGGAGCAGACAAGATCCATGGCCTCGGCCACATCGTCAACGTGGATGTAGTCCCGATAGAAATTCCCGCCATGATACAGATCGACGTTTTCTCCATTTTTCAAGCGTTCGATCAGAAATTGCAGGGCGTTCTTCTGCTTGGAAACCCCGCGGTCCCCTTTTCCGTACACATTTCCCAACCGCAAGATGCGATAATGAATACCAAAGGTTTGACAATAGGAAATCAGCAACTCCTCCGCAGCCCGCTTGGTAATCGAATAAAACCCCTTGGGAAAACAGACCGATTCCTCGGTGGCCGGAAGCGCGGTCTCGCCGTAGACAAACCAGGAAGAAATAAAATTAAAAACACTTTTTCCAGGGGTCAGATTCCGAAGGACATCGACCAAGATGGAAAGATTGGTATCGATATCCTTGTGCAGATCCTCAAAGACATGATAATTATGGGTGGTGCTGATGAAATACACTACGTCATCGGATTGTGGCTGCCGACTCTCACGGTCGATCAACACTGGGGCAAACCCCGTTTTTTCACAAAACCGGGAGCCGACGAATCCGGTGCCGCCGAAAACTGAAATATTTTTCTTATGCATGGCCAACCTTACGGTGTCTTTCGATGGTGCCGAATTGTCAGAAGCCAAGCCCGCCTTCCAGCACTAAATCGGCAAGATATTTTCCGTAGTCATTTTTCCCATGGAACTCAGCAAGCCGGGCAAGTTGTTTCGTGTCAATATACTCCATACGATATGCTATCTCTTCCACACATGCGACCTTCAGCCCTTGTCGCTCTTCCAGCACCCGAATAAAGTTGGCGGCATCAAGCAGGGAATTATGAGTGCCCGTATCCAGCCAGGCAGTGCCACGCCCAAGTGTCTCGACAAACAGCTCGTTCAAAGCGAGATACGCCCTGTTGACATCGGTAATCTCAAGCTCTCCACGCCCGGACGGCCTGAGCTGCTGAGCGATTTCGACAACTCGGCTGTCATAAAAATACAACCCCGTCACTGCATAATGCGACTTGGGCTTTTCCGGCTTTTCTTCGATGTCAATGACCTTACGCTCTCCATTAAAAGTCACAACGCCATAGCGTTGCGGATCGCGCACATAATAGCCAAAAACCGTAGCCCCTTTCTCGCGCTTGGCAATCTCCTGCAGACTATGCGCCAAACCGTGACCGTAAAAGATATTGTCCCCCAACACCAGGCAAACAGCCTCGCCATTGATAAACTTTTCGCCGATAAGAAACGACTGCGCAATGCCTTTCGGTTGAGGCTGTACGGCATATTGCAAAGAAATCCCCCACTGGCTGCCATCCCCCAGCAGTTCCATAAACTGACCCTGATCCTGCGGGGTTGTAATAACGAGAATTTCCCGTATTCCAGCCAACATCAGGGTAGAAAGCGGGTAATAGATCATGGGCTTATCATAAATCGGCATGAGCTGCTTGCTCACCGAACGGGTCAGCGGATAGAGCCGCGTACCGGAGCCACCTGCCAGTATTATTCCTTTCATTTTCGCTCTTCTCCCAAACAAACGGCGCCGGCCAGGCAGTCACTCGCCGCATCCACGGAAAGGCTTGCTTTTCTTGGCAGGTCATTTTATCTTCACACAGGATTTGCCGACATGATCCGGCTCCCTGAAAAGGTCCGATATCCTAGCGCATTTTGCAAGAAATAGAAAGTGTTTAAGACAGTGCCGACGCCCGTGTTGTTTACCGCAAAAACAACCCCATCTGCTTACGATTACCATCAGCCGGAGCCGTGCCATGATCAGCCAGGAACTGCTTGATATCCTTGCCTGCCCCAAATGCAAAGGGGAGGTAAAGCTCACCGAAAAAAAAGACGGCCTGGTTTGCGAGAGCTGCAAGCTTCTCTACGAGATCCGTGAAGACATTCCCATCATGCTCATCGACGAGGCAAAAAAGCTGGATGATTGAGTTGCGCCGAACGGTGAAAAAATGACGTACCAACACATCACCTCGCGCTGTTTTATCAATTTTCCCTTCCGCCGTCTCCAGCAGGAGCTGGACCGTGTTCTCGCCCACCGCTTTCAGCCGGAAATCAGCCTGGAAGGCGACACACTGTACACCGCCACCAGTGCCGAATACCGGGAAGTGGCCGAAGCGCTGACCGGTGCCGGGCTTGGCTGCACCCTGCACGCCCCTTTTTTCGACCTCGCTCCGGGCGGATTGGATGAGCATATTCTGGCGGCCACCCGTGCCAAGCTGGGCAAGGCCTTCGACCTCATCGAGGTATTCCGGCCGGCTGCGGTGGTCTGCCACCTGAACTACGAAGCAAACAAGCACGGCTACAAGGAATCGGCCTGGTTCAACGCGTCCCTGGCAACCTGGCGGGGACTGCTGGCAAAAGCCGTCCCCCATCAGGTTCCGTTGATGCTGGAAAACACTTACGAAACCGGGCCGGAGCAGCATGCAAAAATGCTCGCAGCCCTCGACTCGCCCATGGCCAGGTTCTGCCTCGACGTGGGCCATGTCGCCTCCTTTGCCAAAAACACCTGGCAGGATTGGCTGCCCGCCCTGAATCCATGGCTCGGCCATATCCATCTGCACGACAACCACGGCGACCGGGATGCGCACCTTGCCCCAGGGAGGGGGAGCTTTGATTTTTCCGGCCTGTTCAGCTATCTTCAGGAGCAGCGCTTGCACCCCCTTGTCACCTTGGAGCCCCACACCGAGGACGACCTGTGGGCAAGCCTGGCGGCCCTGGATAGGATGCGGTTTTTCAGCCCGGAATAACCACGGAACCGCTTACTGGCTGCGGCGTTACGCCATTGTCCTCGTAGTTGCCTGTGCCTCCGTGCGGTGTTGGCTTAATCTTTATAAAATTATTTGGAACTCCCCATGCCGGAAACCCCGCCAGCCAATTTCGTCCACCTCCATGTCCACACCCAGTACAGCCTGCTCGACGGGGCCATCCGGGTCGGCGACCTCCTGGCCAAGTGCAAGGAATACGGGATGGACGCCGTGGCCATCACCGATCACGGCTCCATGTTTGGCGCCTTGGAATTCTATGTCCAGGCAAAAAAAGCCGGGATCAAGCCCATCATCGGCTGCGAGTTTTATGTTTCCCCCAGCCACCGCTTCGACAAATCCGCGAAAAGCGCGGGCAAGGCCGCCTTCCACCTCGTGCTCCTGGCCATGAACAACACCGGCTACCAGAACCTGCTCAAGCTGGCCAGTCTGGCCCAGCTGGAAGGGTTCCACTACAAACCGCGCATCGACATGGAGGTACTGGCCAGCCATGCCGAAGGGCTCATCGCCCTCACCGCTTGCCTGCACGGCGGCATCCCCATGCGCATCACCGCCGGAGACATGGAAGGCGCCAGGGAAGAAGCCCGCCAGCTCCTGGCCCTGTTCGGAGACCGCCTGTATCTCGAAATGCAGGAAAACAATATCCCGGAACAAACCGTGGTCAACCAGGGGCTCAAGCAGCTCTCCCAGGAGATGGGCATCCCGCTGGTCGCCACCAACGACTGCCATTATCTCAACCGGGAAGAGGCCCAGGCCCACGAGGTGCTGCTCTGCATCCAGACCGGCAAAACCATGCACGATGCGAGCCGCTTCCGTTTTTCCACGGATGAGCTCTTCTTCAAGCCGCCGGAGGAGATGAAAAGGGCCTTTGCCCATTCACCCGAGGCCATCGCCGAGACCGTCCGCTTGGCGGAGCGGTGCAATGTCGAGCTCACCTTTGGCGAGTCCCATTTCCCCATCTTCCCGGTGCCCGAGGGCGACAGCCTTGACTCCCTGTTCGAAAAGGCCGCCCTGTCCGGGCTTGAAGAGCGGCTGGGCGACATGCGGGAGATCGGAGAACTCACCCCGGAAATTGAAAAAACCTACCGCGACCGGCTGACCCATGAGATCGACGTCATCCAGAAGATGGGCTTTCCCGGCTATTTCCTCATCGTAGCCGATTTCATCAACTGGGCCAAGGATCACGAGATCCCCGTCGGGCCGGGCCGCGGCTCCGGCGCGGGCAGCCTTGCCGCCTATTCCATGCGGATCACCGATATCGACCCCATCCCCTACGGCTTGATCTTCGAGCGCTTCCTGAACATCGAACGCAAGTCCATGCCCGACTTCGACGTGGATTTCTGCCAGGAGCGGCGGGGCGAGGTCATCGAGTACGTGCAGCAGCGCTACGGCGGCGAGGCGCATGTGGCCCAGATCGTCACCTACGGCTCCATGAAGGCCCGAGCCGTAATCCGCGACGTGGGCCGGGCCCTGGGCATGGCCTATGGCGACGTGGACCGCATCGCAAAGCTCATCCCGGAAGAGCTGAAGATCACGATCAAGAAAGCCATCGAGGCCGAGGCCCGCCTCCAGGAGCTGATGAAGCGCGACCCCCAGGTGGAGGAACTCCTGCGCATCGCCCAGACCCTGGAGGGTCTCAACCGGCACACCTCCATCCATGCCGCGGGCGTGGTGATCTCGCCCAGGCCCATGGTGGAGTACCTGCCGGTCTGCAAGGGCCCCAAGGGCGAGGTTCTCACCCAGTACGACATGGTCCACACCGAGATGACCGGGTTGATCAAATTCGACTTTTTGGGCCTCAAGACCCTCACCGTCATCGACCGCGCCCTCAAGCTGATCGCGGCGGACATCGGGCATAAGCCGGACATCAACCGCATCCCCCTGGACGACACCAAGACCTACGACCTGCTGGCCAAGGGCGACGCCCTGGGGGTGTTCCAGCTGGAAAGCTCGGGCATGCGCGGGTTGCTGATGAAGATGAAGCCCGAGGTCTTTTCCGACCTCATCGCCCTGGTGGCCCTCTACCGTCCCGGCCCGCTGGAGTCCGGCATGGTGGATCAGTTCGTGGACACCAAGCACGGCAGGATGCAGGCGATCTATCCACTCCCGCAGTTGGAACCCATCCTGAAAGAAACTTACGGGGTTATCGTCTACCAGGAACAGGTCATGAAGATCGCCAACGTCCTGGCCGGGTACTCCCTGGGCGATGCCGACAACCTGCGCCGGGCCATGGGCAAAAAAAAGGCCGAGGTCATGGAGGCGGAAAAGGAAAAATTCCTGGCCGGGGCCAAGAAGAACTCCATCCCCGCAGACAAGGCCGAGTACGTCTTCGATCTGATGGCCAAGTTCGCGGGCTACGGCTTCAACAAGAGCCACAGCGCGGCCTACGCCCTGATCGCCTACCAGACCGCCTGGCTCAAGGCCCATTACCCGGCCCAGTTCATGGCCGCCCTGCTCTCCTGCGACGTGGGCAACACCGACAAGGTGGTACGCTACATCACCGAGTGCCGCGACCACGAGATCGAGGTGCTGCCCCCGGACATCAACGAGTCGGACAAGGACTTTGCCGTGGTCAACGACCGCATCCGCTTCGGGCTGGCCGCGGTCAAGAACGTGGGCGGCGCGGCCCTGGACTCCATCATGGAGGTGCGGGCAGCCGACGGCCCTTACGCAGGGCTGGAGGATTTCTGCGACCGGGTCGACTCCCGCAAGGTGAACCGGCGGGTCATCGAAAGCCTGATCAAGGCCGGGGCCTTCGACTCCTTGGGGGCCAAACGCTCGCAACTCTTCGCCATCCTGGATATGGCCATGGAGCAGGCGCAATCCGCGCAACGGGATCGTTTGAGCGGCCAAATCTCGCTGTTCTCGGCCATGCCCCAGACACAAGGCAGCAAGGCCAACACCATCGACCTACCCGACATCCCGGAATGGACCGAGAAAGAACGGCTCGGTTTTGAAAAAGAGACCGTGGGCTTCTACCTCACCGGCCATCCCCTGGACAACTTCCACCAGGAGATCATGGCCGTGGCCGACACCGACCTCACCGGCCTTGGCGACTGGGGCGACAACCAGCCGGTACGGGTGGGCGGGTTGGTCCGCGAGTACAAGGATCACCGCAGCAAAAAAGGCGACCGCATGGCCTTCATCGTGCTCGAAGACCGGGCCGGAGCCGCCGAGGTGGTTGTCTTCCCCGAGGCCTTTGCCAAATCCGGCCATCTCCTCACCTCCGACGAGCCGCTCATCGTTTTGGGCACGGTCAAGCAGGAGGAACAGGGCGCCAAGATCATCGCCGAATCGGTGGACAGCTTAAGCGCGGCGCGGAGCAAATACACCAACGGCGCCCGCATCCTGCTCAAGTCCGAGCAGATGAACAGACAGAAGCTGGAAAGCCTGAAAACCAAGGTGCGCGAGTTCCACGGCACCTGCCCGGTTTCCCTGACCCTGCATTTTGCCGGACGGGGCGAGGTGGATATCGAGCCGCCCTCGGATTTCACCGTGAGGCCCTGCAAGGAATTCGACGCGGCCGTGGAAGGGCTGCTGGGCTATGCCGCAGTGATGTACCTGAAAACCAAGGCGGAGATCCAACCCCGGAACGGCGGCAAGGGTGGCCGTTGGCGGCAGAACGGACAGGGCTGAGAATCGATGTTCCCGCCTGGCCCCACCCCAGGCAACAGTAACGCTTGACAACACTATCGCGACGCATTATCATTATTTATGATTAAAACCTTCGCCAACAAGGAAACCGCCGCCGTGTTTGCCAACGAACGCGTGCGTCGCTTCGGCGAGGAGTGGTTGCAGGTGGCACGGCGCAAACTGGCGCAACTCAACCGAGTGGAAACGGTGGAGGAACTGCGCATCCCGCCTGGCAACCGGTTGCAAAAACTTTCAGGTGGCCGCGAAGGACAGTGGAGCATTCGAGTCAACGACCAATGGCGGATATGTTTTATGTGGCTTGACGGTCATGCCTGGGAGGTAGAGATTGTTGATTACCACTGACGGAGGTGTCTCATGACCATTCGCGTTGAAGATTTGGGTCGGATGGATTTTTCCGACGTAGCCCGAGGTGACAAGCTCCATCCGGTGACGCCTGGAGAAATTTTACTGGAAGAGTTTCTCAAGCCAATGGGTATCACCCAATACCGCCTTGCCAAGGAGATCGGCGTCCCGCAAAGGCGCATCGGCGAGATTGTCGTTGGCAAACGAGCGATTACAGTTGACACGGGGCTCCGCCTGTCACGCTTTTTCGGGATGAACGACGGCTTCTGGACCGGCCTGCAAACCGATTATGACACCGCCAGGGAAAAGGTCGCCCTGGCGGATGTATTAGCCCGCATTCATCGTTTCGTTCCGGCCTCCAACCCGACGCCATGATGCCTGCCAAGAGCTTGTCGGTAAACAAGCTCTTCAGGGATCGCGCCTGATTTTGAGACGGATTTGGCCGGGACGATTGAGCAAAACCACAGGCGTAGCAGCGCTACGGCGAGGATTTTGCGATTGAGGAGCGGTCAAAGACGACCAAAAGCTGGATACGAGCACCAAAGATTATTTACGGACAAGCTCTAAGTCAACAATTCAACTACTTCCCCTCTTTTCGCCCCACCAGTTGTCCTGTTGATCTCACAAAAAGAATCATGGATGACCGACGCATGAAACCGCACCCCCTGCAAAACATCCCCTACACCGCGGACCAGATCCTGGCGGGCGTCAGCCACGGCATCTATGTAACGGATCTAGAGCGGAGGATCGTCTACTGGAACGAAGCCGCGGCAGAGATCACCGGCTGGCGGGCTTCGGACGTGCTGGGCAGATCATGCAAGGACAACATCCTCCGCCATACCGACAAGGAGGGCAGGGAGTTGTGCGGCAAGGAATCCTGCCCCCTGTACCGGGCCATGGTCACCGGCAGCGGCTCGGCCTCCCCCTCCGTGGTATTCGCTCAAAAAAAAGAGGGCGGCCGTTTGCCGGTGCAGGTCAGCGTCTCACCCATCCGCAACGAGTTGGGAACGGTCATCGGCGGAGTGGAGGTCTTCCAGGATCTTTCCCGCCAGATGCGCGACCTGGAAAGAGCCCGGCAGATCCAAGCGCTGTCCATGACCATGCCGGCCAACGACGACCCGCGCCTGCGCTGGGCTTTCCATTACGCCCCCCACGACATCGTAGGCGGCGATTACGCCACGGTGGAACGGCTGGATCAAAACCGCCATGCCTTCCTGATCGCCGATGTCATGGGCCACGGAGTGGCGGCATCCCTGTACGCCATGCACCTGCATTCCCTATGGGAAAGCAACCGCTCCCTGCTGGCGCAGCCATCTCTGTTCATGGCCGCGTTGAACCGCAACCTCTGTCAACTGGTCCGGGACGGAGAATCCTTTGCCACCTGCCTTTTCGGCCTGATCGATCTGGAGACACAGACTGCGGCCCTCTGCGGCGCAGGCAGCCCTCCTCTCCTGCTGGCCCGGGAAAAAGAAACACTGCCCATCAAGATGGCCGGATTGCCACTGGGCATGATGCCGGAAGCCGAATACGAAACGAGCCTCATCTCCCTTTCCACCGGCGACGGCCTGCTTTTCTTCACCGACGGCGCCATCGAGATCGCCGACTCCCTCGGCAAGATGCTCGGCAGCGAGGGCCTGGCAAGCCTGATAAATGCGCACGGCTTTCCGGACACCGATCAAGCGATGCTGTCTCTTGTTGAAAAAATGCTGCTCTTTTCAAACGATATCCGTCTCCCGGACGATCTGACCATGCTGGCCGTCCGGTTTCTCGTTGAACCGTAACCCTCTTCTCCCCGCAATACTCTCCTCCGGACAAAGCCATGACTCCGACACAGGAACCTCCCTCCGTCCCGCCCCTCCTCTGTCGGGAGCATTCAATCCGCACGGCGGACAGTGGCGAGATCGACCGTTTCGTGGCCGAGGTCTATGCCATGATGGAACCCGCCCTCAGAACGCGACACTTCGTCAACCCGCAATTCCGCATCACCCTGGCGCTGCATGAGGCTGTGGCCAACGCCTGGCGACACGGCAACAAAAAAAACCGCAACAAGGCCGTCACTGTCCGCTGGCGCGTCAATGAATATCTTGTCCTTGAGGTAATGGACGAAGGCAGAGGGTTCGATTTCCAGGCAACCAGCGATCCGCGATCCGACGAAAATGTATGCAAACCCTGCGGCCGGGGCATCGCCATCATCACCTATCTGGCAGACCATGTATCCTGGCAGGACCAGGGCCGCCATCTGACTGCCTCCTTCGGCAGGACTCCGGTCCATGGGGAAAAACATTAACACAATCCTAATCGATTCCTAACAATACCGGTTTAACCTGCTTGCAATCAGTTTAATTTTTTCTCTTTTTCCACGAATTCGCGGGGAGTTGCAAACACTCCCACACGGACTCCAAAAACGGAAAAGATAACTCTTCACAAATTGCAACGTTTGTGTTTCATTAATACTGTTGCGCGACAGTTCCCCACCTGATTTTTTCGCGGCTCTTTTTTGCCATATTGCGCCTGCCCTTTTGTCCCACGGCAGACATGCCGGAACGGAGGAAATGACCATGCCCATGACATGCGAAACCACAACACAAGGAGAGACCGTTGTTCTCACCCTGTCCGGAACCATCGACGAGGAGGGCGCCGCAGCCCTCAAGCAGCAGTTCAACACCCTCCCGCACTCCCGGATCAAGGAACTGGTCATCGATCTGGCCGATATCAGCCACATCGGCAGCTCCGGCATCGGCAAGCTCCTCCTTTTCTACAAGAACATGGCGGCCCATCAAGGAACAATCCGCCTGACCAGGGTGCCCCAGCCCATCCATGACCTTTTCACGGAGCTGCGGCTGGACACCCTCTTTTCCATGACCACCGGCCGCTGAGCAAGCTGGACACGGAACAGCATCCTGCCTCAAGGAGAAAAGCATGGGCTGGAACAATCTGAGCGTCAACCAGAAAATAACCATCGGCTTCGCCTGCGTTCTGGCGTTGTTCATAATTACCGGGGTGATCACCTATCTGGGCGTCAACCGCATCATCAACGGCGCGGGAGAGGTTATCACCAGCAACCAGCTGGACGGAACACTGGCCCAGCGCGAAGTGGACCATCTGAACTGGGTCAACCAGGTCAACGCCCTGATCGTTGATGAGCGCGTCACCACCCTGAAAGCGGAAACCGATGACCACAAATGCGGCTTCGGCACCTGGCTCTACGGCGATGGCCGCAAACAGGCGGAGCAGCAGTTTCCGGCCCTGGCGCCACTTCTGCTGAGCATCGAAAAACCGCACCGCGACCTGCACCAGACCGCCGTGGCCATCAAGGAACAGTTTCGGCCCGAGGACCGCAGCGCAGCCAAGGATATCTTTCTCAACCAAACCCTGCCCGCCCTCGGCGAGGTGCAGCGCCTGCTGAAGGAAATCCGGACCACAACCAGGGAAAACGTGCTTACCGATGCGGCCATGCTCTCCGCCGCCACCGCCACCAAGTACAGCGTTGCCGGTCTCACCATCGCTTCGGTGTTTGTGGGCATGCTTCTCTCCTACCTCACCGCTACCGGCCTGAGCCGGCTTCTTTCCCGCATCACCGACACCATCCGCGACAACTCCCATCAGGTGGCCACAGCCGCAGCCGGAATTTCCCTCACCAGCAACGCCCTGGCCGAGGATGCCTCGGAACAGGCCGCCGTGGCGGAAGAGACCGCCGCAGCCCTGGCCTCCATGAGCGAAGGAAGCCAACAGACAGCGGAGTTGACCGCGGGCAGCGAAAAGCTGATGAACGAAAACATCGCCAAATCCGGCCAGTCCCTCCGCTCCCTGGTGGATCTCACCCACAACATGGGGCTGATCGAGCAGGACAGCGACAAGATCGGCCAAATCATCACCACCATCGGCAGCATTGCCTTTCAGACCAACCTTCTCGCCCTGAACGCGGCGGTGGAAGCCGCCAGGGCCGGCGAGGCCGGCGCCGGTTTCGCGGTGGTGGCCGATGAGGTCAAGAACCTGGCCATGCGCGCGGCCGCCGCGGCCCAGGATACCCAGCATCTGCTGGAAGGCACCATGCAGCGCATCGTCCAAAGCACCAATGCCCTGAAAAGCGTGAACAGCGATTTTGAGGGAATTATCGAGTCCGCCACGGGCATCGGTGACAAAAACACCGCCATCACCAAGGCCACCCATAATCTGGCCGAACAGATCCGGCAGATGCAGGAGGCAACAAACTCCTTGAGCAGCGCCACCCAACGGGTCGCCGCCTCTTCCGAGGAATCAACCACAGCCGCGGATAAGCTGTCCACCCAAGCCAACGAACTGGAAGCGGTGGTCAGTGAGTTGACCAGCGTGGTGCATGGCGGTGGGGCTGCTTAGCCTGCTGTTGCAAAACTCTGTTTTCCGACCCCCTGCACCTCGGCATGACACACTTAAAACATTGACTTCCCGGCCCACCCCCATTACCCTCTCCCCCTAGCGGCGCTCCATTCGTCTCGACACGCGGCACATCCGGCGGCATGGCATCGTCCCCGGCAGCGAAAGATATGATATCTTCTTCGCAAATAAGGGGTTCCGCCCTTTCCGGTTTGATAGACCTAACCTACACACCCAACTTCGAGGGACAGCAATCAATGAGTACAGAAAAAGCATTACATGCTCGCGGCGAATCCAAATGTGAATTGTGCGGCGCCACGGAGAATCTGGGCGTGTATGAAGTTCCCCCCAGCTCAAACGGTAGTGTGGACCAGTGCGTGCTTGCCTGTGCAACCTGTCGCGAACAGATCGGAAATCCGGAAAAAATTGATGTGCATCACTGGCGTTGCGGCCTGAACGAAAGCATGTGGAGCCAGGTGCCACCGGTGCAGGTGATGGCCTGGCGGATGCTCAAGCGCTTGAGCGCTGAAGGCTGGGCGCAGGACTTGCTTGATATGCTCTATCTGGATGAAGAAACCCTGGCCTGGGCGCGGGCAACGGGGGAAGGGGAAAGCCCGGAAGCGGCGGTCAGGCATCTCGACAGCAACGGCGCAGTGCTTGCGACAGGCGACACGGTAACCCTGATCAAGGATCTGGATGTAAAAGGAGCCAACTTTACGGCCAAGCGCGGCACCGTGGTGCGAGGGATCTCGCTGGTGGCGGATAACCCCGAGCAGATCGAAGCCAGGGTGAATGGCCAACGGATTGTAATCCTGACCCAGTTTGTCAAGAAAGCGAACTAGGGATGCATTGGCCGAAAGACAATATCCCTGGCGGCTATTGACTGCACCTCCGTTTCTGTTTATTCATATGATATAGACTTAAAAAAGCATCAAGCACGTGCGTCTGCTCCGCGCAAAGGGAAGACTCCCTCCAGCGGATGGAGAAAAGACATGGCGGTTGACGAGATCAACAGCACCAACCCGGTTTTACCAACGGCTTTGCAAAGTCGAGTTCAGACCTCTGTTCCCCTTGCCGCCTCCCCGCTTGCCACCGTTAAAAATCCTGTTGCCGTAGCGACCGCCGCGACTCAGGGTTTAACCCCTGCCCAACAAGCGGCCTTGCTGGGCAGCGAGGCGGTGCAAACCTTGAACCTGGGGCCGACCTCCCCGGCCGAGCCGCTGTTGGCCACGGGGGTGACTCCCGGTCTGACAACGGTTACAGAGTCTCAAGGGTTGAGCCCTGCCCAGCAAGCGGCCCTGGCGGTGAACGAAACGGTCCAAACCGCCATTGAGCCTCACAATCTGACTCCCGCCCAACAGGCCGCCTTGACGGTTAATCAAGCGACTCAAACCCTGACCGTCCCCTTGACGACGCCGGAAACCACCATCACCCCGGCCGGGGCCGCCGGGCAAACTCCAGCGGCCGGCCCAACAGAAACACCCTTCACCATTGGGACAACAACAGGGGGTGCAACCACAGGCGTGACCTCCACCACCACAACGGCCACGCCGACGGTGACTACCACTCCGGCCACGGAAACGACCATTGCCCGCCAAGGAGCGCCCCCCACCCAACAGGCAGCGACCCAGCCGATTTCGTATCGAAATGCGTTCGCGGTCTATGAGGTCAGAAATCCAACCCCTCCCCCCCCGGATCCAATGCCGACCAGAAAAGACCTCCATCCGCCGCTGCCCATCGGCAGGGTACGGCCCGTTGATCCTCTGGTGCTCAGGCAGGAATGGGAAAAAAGGAAAAAAGCCAAGCGGAAGGAAGCCGGGCGTGCGGAAGAAATCGAGCCCCGTTCGCCAATGGGGGAAAAAGCCATTCGAGATCTGGTAAGACAGGCCAATGAAGATCTGGCCGCCAACGGGGTGCCCCTGCACCTCGTCCTTGTCCAAAACGAGGAGGGCTTTGCCCTGGACATCTATGACAGTTCAGGCGATGCGGTGTGCGCGGTGACGCAGGAGGTACCCCTTGATTTAACGCACCTGTTGACCATTCTGGATAATCTTGAACATGAAGCCGGGATTATCATCAATATCAAGACATGACGGAACAGCTTACCGAGCCCTGCCCCTTAAGGATTAATGCTGCCCGGCCCGGAATCAGCCGCACCAGCCTTGGTAAAGAACGGGAAATACTCCTTGTCCGCCTCAAGCATATGTCGCATAACCACCTCGCAGGCCAAAAACTGAAAAACATCGCCGATCGTGAGCCTGGAGGCCTTGAACTCCTCCGATAGTTCGAGGCCCCTGGCCAGCAGTTTGGCGTGCTCCGCAACGTGTTGCCCCATGCCGGGAAAGCCCATTTCCTCAAGGATTGCTTCTTCGTCCCGGAAATGCCGTCCGGCCTCGTCAAGCAGTCCGGCAATGATTGCGGATATCTCCGTGGCTGGACGAGCCGAAAGAACCGCTTCGAGCAGTTCGTTGGAGATGTGGATAAGGGCCTGATGCTGTGAGTCGATCTGTTCGTTGCCGCAACAGAAGGAATCATTCCAGGCCAGCTGCACAAGATTGCTTTTTCTTTCTTCCCGAAGATCATGGCTGGCGACAAATTCAACCCGGTTGCGGCCGGAGGATTTGGCCCGGTAGAGCAGTTCATCCACCTGGGCGACGACGTCCACGGCCGATCCACCAATGGCACAACGCACTGTGACAACACCCAGACTGGCGGTTACGCAGTCCGCCACCTCCGACCCCTTATGGGGAATGGCCCGGTCGATTATATCCCGGCGAATCTTCTCGGCGATGGCAACCGCGCCGCTGCTGTCCGTCTCCGGCAGGATGCAGGCGAACTCTTCCCCGCCATAACGGGCCACCAGATCAGCGGGACGGCTGGCGCACTCCGCCATCACCTGGGCAACCTGTTGCAGGCACTCGTCGCCATGAAGATGTCCGTAACAGTCATTGAACGACTTGAAGTGGTCGATATCCAGCAGAATCAGCGACAGTTTTGCCCCTGAACGGGCATGCCGGGCGTATTCCTGTGCCATTATCTCGTCAAACCGCCTTCGGTTGGCAATGCCCGTCAAGCCATCGGTATTGCTCAGGGCTTCAAGCTTGCGGTTGGATTTTTCCAATGCCTCTTCCGCCCGCTTGCGCTCGCTTATATCGTGAAAACTTTCGACACTCCCGACCACATTACCCCTGGCGTCGAGCAGCGGTTTGGCGTTGACAATGAAAAGCCGGGACACCCCATCCTTTTCCTTGACGGATTCATAGGCGTATTGGCTCGCCCCGCCCATAATCCTGGTGAGCGGGCAACTTTCGGTGTGGCACGATTTCCCTGGCCGGTGCTCATGGCACTTGATCGTTTTACGGTTATCCGGGAGGGCGCCGAACTCGGCCCAGTACGATTCGTTCGCCATCAAAATGGTATAATTTTTATCGGTAACGCTGGTCGGAACCGGGCTATTGAAGGTGGCATCAAACAGCCGCTGCTTCCGCTCATAGAGGGTGCCGCCGATAAAGATGAAAATAAGGCCGATGACCGCCACCGAACCAAAACCGACATAGAGATAGAGGTGGGAGTGAGGGGGATAGGGCAGGGAGACACTGAGACCGCCGCGGATATCCCCTTCCTTGTATCCTTGCTGGGCGTGACATTTCAGACATTCTGTCCCGGCAACAAGAGGGGCCATGTAACGGAACCAGGTGGTATTTTCATCCTCGAAGAATTCCCCCTGCTCCTTGACCCCCTGGTCAAAGGACTTGAGCCATTTTTCCTCCCACTCCTCCGCCTTGTTCCCGGGCCTGATCGGCTTAAGACTGGTGATATGGAACTGGATGCCGCTCTCGTTTTTTTGAGCCAACTCCCCTATCTGGCGAGTCATATAGGCGGGATTGACCTTGGTCAGCCTGAGGCCGTTATCGGCCGTCAGATCACGATTTTTGGCGGGCAGATATTGATTGGGCTGTGTTTCGGGAGTGATCGGAACATAAACTCCGCCGTGGGAGGCATTCCACAGACGAGTGAGCAGAATTTGCTGAAAAAAGGCGTTGGCAGTGCCTTGCGCCAGCAACTTTTCCTCCCGCCGGGTGTCCATCTCCATCCAGAAAAGGAAAGCGCTGGTGATGCAAATCCAAACCGCCATCACAATCGGGATCAGGTTGCCTTTACTGCCTTTCATCAAGGAGACTCCTTCTGGTCCGACTGCCGGCTTACGACCGGGGATGCCCCCTGAAAAGGGAGTTGCCCAGCAACTACGCGGAATACAATTATATCATATATAAAATAGCAGGATTCAGAAGTCGCGAAAAAAGAGAGCCGTTCCCAGGGGCAGACAAAAAACACCCGGCGAGAATCCGGTACAGATGAGGCGGCGCGCACAGCCTTATCTCAGCCGCACGGCGCATCCCTTTCCTCATAAGCCCCGCACCGTTTCCCTGTCCGGCTCAACCGGCGCATCGGTCACCACGCTGAAAGCATGGACGGCAACGGTGCGGCCGCTTTCGGTTTCCACCTTCACCTTCCATTCCCCCGGCGCTACCTCCTGCTTGTAGGTGTAGCCCCGAAAACCGCCATCGCGGCCGCCGAAGAGACCAAAGCCCATGCGGGAAACGGTAACCCAACCGCGCAGGGGTTCGTAATGCTCCCAACGATGATACAGGCGGACACTTAAGCCGCCCGGAGCGAAGACGGAGGAAACACAGTACAGCCGCTCGCCCGGAGCAAGATGCACCTCCCCGGACACCTCCCGCCAAAACACCCACCAGGGGGCCTTCTCCAGGGTGAGGCGATACTCATCCGCCACATGCGCAAAATTTCGCCCCACCTGAATGTCCCGCTTCACCAAGGGAACCGGCGGAATAAGATCCAGAAAATACGCCACCGCCAGCAGACCGGCGATGATCCAAACCGGCGCCGCCCTCCCGGGGCATCCCGGGGTTTTCTTGCGCAGCCAGTGGGTGAGCCCGGCCCCGGCCAGGGTGCTGAGATAAAACCAAACCATGCCGATGCTGCCGATCATGAATGGCAGAAGGAAGTTGAACAGCAGCATGGCACAGAGCCCGAAGAGAGCCCAGGTGAGGGTAAAACGATGGTATTTGCCGCCGATGAACTCGTTGGCGACCAGCAACCCGCCAAGCCCAAGAGACCACAACACGGCGGTCAGGTGACTGGAGCTTTTGAAATAGAGAATGAACAGCGCGCTGAAAAGCCCGCCGAACAGGAATTGGAGCAGCAGATAGGGAGCGCGTTCCCACCAGGATGACAGAAAGGAGGCGGGTTGGGCCGTGGCCTCTGTGCCATCCTCGGAGGCAATCGCAGCAAGGGCGTGGCGCCGATGCCCCAGCCACCACAGAATGCCGGCGGCGCCAACCAGATAACCGGCCAGAATCAACAGATCCGCGGGCGCCACCGAGCGGCCGATGGTCAGCGTATCCCACAAAAAACCGCCAAAAAAGGCGATGACCGGAAGATAGGCGCGAAGATGTGCGAATGTGATTTTCACGGAGATGTCCCGCCGGAGGGCAAAAGGGAAATAAGGCCCTATCGCTTCAGCTGGAGGGTGGGCCGGTTGCCGAGCACCAGCTTCAGCCAGTCGTAGCCGAAGGTAAGCAGGGCCTCGTCATCGGTCTCGATGAGGCGTTTGCGGGATTTGTCCAGCCGGTAGAGGTTGAGCAGATTGTGCTCGGCCACGTATTGCCGGAAACGGTCGATATTGTAGCAGACCATGAAGGCCAGCTGCTGCCGAGGCCCGGCCGCGCCCTCGCCCTGCCAGGGGTTTGAGGTCCAGAGGGTGTCCATCTCGGCCCAGAGATCGTCCATGGCGTTGTAATAAGCGAGCTGCTGGTCGCGGAGCCACTCCTTTACCGTCCACTCCTTTTTCTCCTGA